>CAZHBX010000001.1:0-81964 GCA_964530795.1 uncultured Ruminococcus sp.
CCCTTGCCTTCGGCTATATCCTTCCCACTACCGGGCGGACTCGGGACTTTCACCCCTTAGAAACGTGCGCCGCCAAGCGCACAAGTAAAGGGGTACGGCGGGGGAACGAGTCCCCCCCGCCGTACCCCTGCGTCACAGTTAGCCGGCATTGGTCTGGAAAAAGTCGGAATCTACCTGCAAATTCGTTGGCAAACGGAGATGTGAAAGTTTACGGTCTGTTTGCGATTGCAGCCGAAAGAAATCGCCGCCCGGTTCCGGGCGGCGACATGAAAATTAGGAAAACGTGTTCAGGCCTTGCCGTTGCAGCCGAGTACGTCGACCAACTTGTGGCGAACCAGTTCCTTGATGTTCGCTCTCGCCGGCTTGAGGTACTCTCTCGGGTCGAACTTATCCGGATGTTCGTTAAAGAACTTTCGGATCGTTCCGGTCATCGCCAGCCGCAGATCGGAATCGATGTTAATCTTGCAGACCGCGGAACGGGCCGCTTCGCGGAGCTGATCCTCCGGGACACCGATGGCGCCGGGCATCGCGCCGCCGTTTTCGTTGATCATCTTGACGTATTCCTGCGGGACCGAGGACGACCCATGCAGGACGATCGGGAATCCAGGCAGGCGCTTCTCGCACTCGTGCAGCACGTCGAACCGGAGCTGCGGCTTCGTGCCGGGCTTGAACTTATAGGCCCCGTGGGAAGTTCCGATGGCGATGGCAAGGGAATCGCAGCCGGTCTTGGAGACGAACTCCTCGACTTCCTCCGGATGGGTATAGGAGGCGTCGCCGGCCTTGACCTTGACCTCGTCCTCAATACCGGCAAGGGTGCCGAGCTCGGCCTCGACCACAACGCCGTGGGCGTGGGCATACTCAACGACCTTGCGGGTAATCTCAATGTTCTCCGCGAAAGGCTTGGAGGAAGCATCGATCATAACGGAGGTAAAGCCGCCGTCGATGCAGGCCTTGCAGGTCTCAAAATCCGGGCCGTGATCCAGATGCAGGACGATCGGAATATCCGGGCACTCGATGACCGCCGCCTCGACGAGCTTGACGAGGTAGGTGTGGTTCGCGTAGGCACGGGCTCCCTTGGAGACCTGTAGAATGACCGGGGCTTTCTCTTCGGCGCAGGCTTCGGTGATCCCCTGTACAATCTCCATGTTGTTGACATTGAAGGCGCCAATAGCGTAGCCGCCGCTGTAGGCCTTCTTAAACATTTCAGTGGATGTGACGAGTGGCATTTGGTTTACTCCTTTGTTGCGTTTTTTGAATTTTTCCGCATTCAGTTTACCGCAAAGCGCCGGAAAAGTCAAGGGGTTTCGGCAAGAATTTCCATTTTTTTCGGCCCGCGGGGTTTATTCCTCGGTCTGCACGTACTCCGCCGCGCAGTAGCCGTCGTACCAAAGTCCCGGGGACGCGGTATAGCGGGCGTGGTACCAGACCGTGCCGTCCTCGGACGTGACTGGTTCCGGATCAAGGAAGTCGATGTGCGCCCCCTCTGGGATGGTCGTGACAACGTTATCCGCCCCAATGACGGGCGAGGAGCGCAGTTTCAGCCGCGTCGTCGTGCGCGGAAGCTCACCGGGCGTGACCGGCTGGGAGGTTTCGGACGACGAGCCCTCCGGCGTACTGACGGTCGGCCGAGAGGTTTCGGACGACGAGCCCTCCGGCGTGCTGCCGGTTGGCCCGGAGGAGACCGACGACGGGTCGCTCACGGTCCCGCTCACGTCGGCCGAGACGGCCGGTTCGCTGACAGGTGGAACGCTGACGTCCCCGGACGTCGCACCGGGCGGGACCGACCCCGGGTCGGACAGAGCACCGGAAGGCGCATCCGACGACGTCTCCTGCGACACGTAGCCGGTCGAGGACACGGACGACAGGTCGGAAGCGGGCGTCTTGGGCGAGGACAGGAACCAATAGAGGATATAGGTCAGCGCTCCCGCGAACAGCACCCCGAGCAGAATGCAGATCCGGTTGATAACGACCGGGGACATCCTACCGCTCTTCCCCGCTTTGGGATTTTCGGCGGCCGGGATCGGGAACTCGACGGACTCCCCGTCCGCGATCCCCTCGCGAATGCGCTCCGTGACCCGTTCAGGCAAGTCAAAATTCTTCCCGCAGGTGCGCAGCAGCTTATCGAGGTACGGAGCAAACAGTTCGCCGTCGCCCGGGTTCTTCGCTTCAAGCGCGGCGCGAAGCGCTTCGTGCCCGCTGTACACCCGGCATTTGACCGTCTGCACCGAGCAGCCGACCATCCCGGCAACCTCCTCGACCGGGAAGCGGGCGTAGTCGTACAGCAGCACGCAGATGCGATCGGCGTCCGGCAGAGCGCGCAGGCTCTCCGTGACCGTGTCGAGGTGAGAACGGCGAACATTGATCTCCGCGGTGGCCTGCGGACTTTGGCGGTTCATGCCGTCGAACAGGGAGGGGTCGCCCTCGACTTCGTCAACCGTCACGCTGTTGCCGCGGATGCCTGCCAACGCAATCTTCGCGAAGTAGAACGCGTTCCCGCAGATCCAATGGTAGAACGACTGTTCCTCAGGAATCGAGCGCTGGCTGCGCCAGGCGTACAGGAAGACCGAGCGGGTCGCGTCGGCGGCGGCCTCCTCCTCCCCCAGCAGGCAGTAGCAAAAATAGTAAACCCGTTTTCCGTAGGTCGAATAGAGCGCTTCAAACGCTTCCTCCGCACCCTCGCCGCCCGCGCGCAGACGAGCGGTGAGCCCGGCGATTCGTTCCGATTCCGTCATGACAATATTCCTTTCCAAGAATCCTTCCGATGTCTTTTCCTTCATATTATACTGATTTTCCGCAATCTGTCAAGCACAGAGTGTAAACAATTCCTGAAAATATCGCCTTTGAATGAAAATATTTCGGCTTTTACGGAAATTTCGAAAAAAGCGGTTGATTTTTCAGCCCATGTGTGATAGAATAGAATGGATATCGTAAGAGAAAACATCCAAAAAAGAAAAAAGGAAACGGTGAACACAATGAGCGCACTCAGAGGCGCGGCGGTGATCGGTCAGTCCGGCGGACCGACCTCGGTCATCAACGCATCCGCTTACGGCTGTATCAAGACAGCGCTGGAAAACGAAAACATTACGAAGGTCTACGGAATGTGCAACGGCATTAAGGGCCTGCTCGATGACAAGCTTTTCGTCATGGACGAGGAGGATCCGGCCGAGCTGGCGTTGATGAAAACCACCCCGTCCTCCGCCCTTGGCTCCTGCCGCTACAAGCTCAAGGACGCGTCGGTCGACGAGACCGATTACAAGCGCATCCTTGAGATTTTCCAAAAGCGCAACATCCGCTACTTCTTTTACAACGGCGGGAACGATTCGATGGACACCTGCAACAAGGTCTCCAAATATATGCTCGCGCACGGCTATGCGTGCCGCGTGATGGGCATTCCGAAGACCATTGACAACGACCTCGCCGGAACCGACCACTGCCCCGGCTACGCGTCCGCCGCGAAGTACATCGCCACGTCCCTGATGGAGATCTACCACGACGCGCGGGTGTACGATACCGGGATGATTACGGTCGTCGAGATCATGGGCCGCAATGCCGGCTGGCTGACGGCTTCCGCCGCCCTCGCTTGCGTGAAGGGGCAGGGTCCGGATCTGATCTATTGCCCGGAGAACGATTTCGACCTGCCGGCCTTCCTCGCGAAGGTGCAGTCGATCTACGCAAAGAACGGCAAGTGCATCGTCGCCGTCTCCGAGGGCATCCACGACAAGGACGGCAAGTACATTTCCGAGTACGGCAACGACCTGTCCAACGCACGCGACGGGTTCGGCCACGCGCAGCTCGGCGGGCTGGCGTCCTACCTCGCCAACGAACTGAAGAAAGCCACCGGCGCGAAGGTCCGCGGGATCGAGCTTTCGCTTCTACAGCGCTGTGCGGCGCACTGCGCCTCGAAAACGGACATCGAGGAGTCCTTCAACGCCGGGAAGACCGCGGTCGAAAAGGCGGTCGAGGGCATGACTGACAAGATGGTCGGCTTTGTGCGGGAGACCGTCAACGGCAAGTACGTCTGCAAGTACGAACTGTTTGACCTGACCGTCGTCGCCAACGCCGAAAAGAAGATCCCGGCCGACTGGTTCAACGAGACTAAGGACGGTATGAACGAGAAGTTCGTCGCCTATGCGCTCCCGCTGATCCAAGGGGAGACCGATCTGCCGAAGGAGGACGGTCTGCCGAGGTTCGTCCGCCTCAAGAAAGTCCTCGCAAAGTAACAAGCACAATGGAAGAATCGGCGTTCCCCATCGCCCGTTTGCCGGAGAACGTCGGTTTTTGCTTCCATAAGGGGAGAATATGACGCGCACGACCATTACGAAATTCCCGCCGCATCTCCGGCAGATGGAATTGCTGCCCGCCGCTGCCGGAACGGCGGGTGCACCGTCGAATCCGTCCCCTATGCACCAAGGAAAGGAAGGGACACCCCCCGCTATTCCAGCGCGAGACGGAGTTTTTCCAGCACCTTCTTTTCCATCCGGCTGACCTTGACCTGCGTCATGCCGAGAAGTTCGCCAACCTTTTGCTGCGAAAGTCCGCGGTAGAACCGCAGCAGCACCAGCTGCTTCTCCTGCGCGGGCAACTCCTGGATCGCCTGCCGCAGGGCCTCCCGCTCGCAAAGCTCGGAAATGTTATCCGTGCCGATAAGGTCCTCGAGCGCACGCTCCCCTACCGGCTCGGAAAAGGACAGCACGGCGTTGCCGGCGTCGAGTCCCTCGACCGCCTCCTCAACCGTGCACCCGCAGTAGGCCGCAAGCTCCGTCACCGTCGGCTCGCAGCCGTTTTCCGCCGTGTACTCCTCCCGCTTCCGCAGCAAAAAAGCCCCCTTCTGCCGTAGATCCCGGCTGACCTTGATCATGCCGTCGTCCCGCAGAAAGCGCTTGATTTCCCCGATGATCAGCGGGACGGCATAGGTTGAAAAGGCCGTGCCGAGGGAGGTGTCGAAGTTGCGAATGGCTTTAAGCATCCCGATCGCCCCGAGCTGGCATAGGTCGTCGAACTCGACCCCCCGCCCGAGGAACCGGGCCGCAACCGATTTGACCAGCCCCATGTTCTCCCGCACCAGCGCGTCCTCGGCAGCCGAATCGCCCGAACGCGCACGGTCGAGAAGTTCCGGCGGGTTTTTCATCGCCCGACTTGCTTTTCGAGCACGACGGTCGTTCCCTTCCCCACGGTGGAACGCACCCGCAGTCTGTCCGTGAAGCTCTCCATGACGGTAAAGCCCATCCCGCTCCGCTCCCCTTCCGCGTCGGTCGTGTAGAGCGGCGTGCGGGCGAGGGCGACGTCCGGAATGCCTCTGCCTTTGTCCTTGACCGTGATGCGGAGCAGACCCCCCGTCGTGCAGGTCGCCGTGATGTAAATCGGACAGTCCGCCTTGCAGTCGACGTCGCGATAGGCGTGCACGATGCAGTTCGTGACCGCTTCGCTGACCGCCGTCTTCAGGTCGGACAGGACGCTGACCGGCGGGTCTAACTGGGCGACAAAGGCGGCGACCGCCATCCGCGCGAATCCCTCGTTGATGCTCCTCGCCGGAAAAACGCATTTCATGCTGTTGCAAATCGGATCAGCTTGCTTTGCCATTTCCGTTGCTCCTTTCGATGCGGAGTAGCTTGTCCATCCCCGCGATGTTGAGAATTTTCATGACCGCCTCCGACGGGTCCTCCAAGATTAGCGCCGTGTCCTGCGTCGCGCACTTGCGCATACGCCCCATCACCAGCCCCAGCCCGGAGGAATCGCAGAAGGTCACACCGGACAGGTTGAAGTAGAACACCCCCGGCAGCTCGGTCTCCAAGATCCGGTCGATGCGGGTGCGGACTTCCGCCGCATTGTGGTGATCGATCTCCCCGCGCAGATACAGCCGCAGCTTGTCCCCGTTTTTTTCTGTGGAAAAGTTCATCCCGTCGCCTCTCCTTTCGTTTTCCTGTTCAGTATAGCAGAACCCTCACACCGATTTTGTCAAAACTCGTCGGGTGAGCGAAAATTCCGAAAGTTTTTTAAAATCAGCACTCCAAAGTATAGAGTGCTAAAATTCATTAAATAGACATAAAATAAACTCGAAATATTCATAATAATTGGGTATACTACCATTGGGTTGGAAAGAATCTTGTCTGAAAAAAGCAGTTTTCGGGAAGGAGTGCTATTATGAACGAACAAAAACTGACTGCGAAATCCGCACAGGCATTGCAGGACGCCCAGCAGGTCGCGCGGGAATACGGGAATCAAACGCTCGGGCAGGTCCACCTGCTCTACGCGCTGCTGACGCAGGACGAGGGGCTTATCCCTCACCTGCTTGAAAAATGCGGAAAGTCGCCGCGGGAATTCGCGGACGGGTGTCTGCGAGAAATCGAAGGATTGCCGAAGGTGTCCGGCGGGGGGATGTACCTGTCACAGGAGCTGTCGAAGGCGCTCGACGCTGCCGAGGCGCTTGCCGGACGAATGGGCGACGCGTTCGTGTCAGTCGAGCACCTGCTGCTCGCGATTGTCGATGCGCCGGACGCGTCCGTCAAAAAGCTGCTGCGCGAAAACGGGATCGAGAAGCACGAACTGGAGAAAGCGCTTAAGGACGTCCGCGGTAACACCCGCGTAACCGGGGACAACCCCGAAGCAACCTACGAGGCGCTGGAAAAGTACGGCACGGACCTCGTCGAGCAGGCCCGCAAGAACAAGCTCGACCCGGTCATCGGGCGGGACGAGGAGATCCGCAACGTCATCCGCATCCTTTCGCGCAAGACCAAGAACAACCCGGTGCTCATCGGCGAACCGGGCGTGGGCAAGACCGCTATCGCCGAGGGACTCGCCCAGCGCATCGTCACGGGGGACGTGCCATCGACGCTGAAGGACAAGACGGTCTTTTCCCTCGACATGGGCGCCCTGCTCGCGGGCGCGAAATACCGCGGGGAATTCGAGGAGCGGCTGAAGTCCGTCCTAAACGAGATCAAAAAAAGCGAAGGGCGCATCATTCTCTTTATCGACGAATTGCATACCATCGTGGGCGCGGGCAAGACCGAGGGCGCGATGGACGCAGGCAACCTGCTCAAGCCGATGCTCGCGCGGGGGGAACTGCACTGCATTGGCGCGACGACGCTGGACGAGTACCGCAAATATATCGAGAAGGACGCGGCCCTCGAGCGCCGGTTCCAGACCGTTTTGGTCGCCGAACCGTCGGTGGAGGACACGGTCGCCATCCTGCGCGGTCTGGAGGAGCGGTTTGAGAACTTCCACGGGGTCCGTATCACGGATTCCGCCATCATCGCCGCCGTCACCCTCTCAAACCGGTACATCACCGACCGGTTCCTGCCGGACAAGGCCATCGATCTGATCGACGAGGCCTGTGCGATGGTGCACACGGAGATCGAGTCCATGCCAACCGAGCTTGACGTGCTCCGCCGCAAGAGCATCCAACTCGAAATCGAAGAGGCCGCCCTCAAGAAGGAGGACGACGACCTCTCCCGCGAGCACCTCGCGGAGGTCCAGAAGGAGCTCTCCGGCGTGCGGGAACAGTACGAAGCAATGAAGACCCGCTGGGAGAACGAAAAGGCAGGGCTGGACAAGGTCCACGACCTAAAGACCCGCATCGAGCAGGTCACGGCGGACATCGCCGCCGCCGAACGGGAATACCAGCTCGAAAAGGCCGCCGAGCTGAAATACGGCGAGCTGCCGAAGCTCAAGGCCCAGCTCGAAACCGCCGAGGCCGCCGGCGGGGAGCGGAAGCCCTTCCTGCGGGACAAAGTCACCGACGAGGAGATCGCCGGGATCGTCGAGCGCTGGACAGGCATCCCGGTTTCGCGCCTGATGGAGGGCGACCGGGAAAAACTGCTCCACCTTGGCGAGACGCTCCACCGCCGCGTCATCGGACAGGATGAGGCCGTTGACAAGGTGGTCGGCGCGATCCTGCGCTCCCGCGCGGGGATCAAAAACCCGAACCGCCCGATCGGATCCTTCCTCTTCCTCGGGCCAACCGGCGTGGGCAAGACCGAGCTCGCCAAAGCCTTGACCGAGGCACTGTTTGACGACGAGCGCAACCTGATTCGCATCGACATGTCCGAATATATGGAAAAGTACGCGGTTTCCCGCCTCATCGGCGCCCCTCCGGGATACGTCGGCTACGAGGAAGGCGGGCAGCTGACCGAGGCGGTCCGCCGTAAGCCTTATTCCGTCGTGCTCTTTGACGAAATCGAAAAGGCGCACCCGGACGTGTTTAACATCCTTCTGCAAATCCTCGACGACGGGCGAGTCACCGACTCCCACGGGCGGACCGTCGACTTTAAGAACACGGTCATCATCCTGACCTCTAACCTCGGTTCGCAGTACCTGCTCGACGGCATCGACGAGAACGGCGAACTCTCCGCCGACGCCCGAAACGCCGTCACGGCGCTCCTGCGGCAGTCCTTCCGTCCGGAGTTCCTTAACCGGCTTGACGAGACGGTCTTTTATCGTCCGCTCACCCGCGAGAACGTCGAGAACATCCTCGGGCTTATCCTCGCCGACCTCAACCGCCGGCTCGCCAACCAGTACCTGTCGGTCACCCTGACCGACGCCGCCAAGGCGTACGTCCTTGCGGGCGGCTACGACCCGCAGTACGGCGCGCGCCCGCTCAAGCGCTTCGTTCAGCAGGAAGTCGAAACCCTACTCGCCAAGCGTATCGTCCAAGGCGACCTCGCCCCGCATACGGTTCTGACCGTGGATTGCGTGGACGGAACGCTGGTGGTACGGTAGGAACTGCAAGGAGTCCGTGCGGGGAAAGTGACCCCGCCGGGTCGCTTTTAACAGGACATCCCCACCGAATTACCGGCAAGCCGGGGAATTTGCGGAACGGGGGTGGGGGAAACGGGTTTTCCCCCCAACGTCCCCCTCTACGTAAAAAGGAGATGAAACGCATGGACTTAACAGAACTGCACGAACGAATGGCGGACGGTCGGCTGTACCTGCCTACGGACAAGGCGCTGCAAAAAGAGCAGCTCGACCGGCTGGAGCTGCTATACGACTATAACGCGACAAGACCGCACGAAGCGGAGAAGCGGACGGAACTGCTGAAGAAGATGTTCCGGGAAATCGGGGACGGATGCTACATCGAGCCGCCGTTCCACGCGAGCTGGGCGGGCAGGTACGTCACGTTCGGGAAGAACGTATACGCGAACTTCAACCTAACGCTGGTCGACGACGGGGAAATCACGGTCGGGGATTGCTGCATGTTCGGGCCGAACGTCACGGTCGCGACCGGCGGGCACCCGGTGGAGCCGTCGCTCCGCGCGCGGGCGTACCAGTATAACCTGCCGGTGCACATCGGGCGAAACGTCTGGATCGGCGCGGGTGCTGTGCTGCTGCCGGGCGTGACGGTCGGGGACAATACCGTCGTCGGCGCGGGCAGCGTCGTGACAAAAGACCTGCCCGCGAACGTCGTCGCCGTCGGAAACCCCTGCCGCGTTCTGCGCGAGATTTCCGAGCGGGACCGTCTGTTCTATCGCCCCGGCCGCCCGATTGACGTCTGATTTTCCAAAAATTTCCGCAGAAAAAGAAAAATAGTTTTGCCTGTTCCGCTAAATCCTATTGACAAGGTGGGTTTTATGTGATATACTGCGTGTGAAAAGAAGAACAAAGGAGTGGAAAGCGGAACCGTATGGAGGAGAAAGCAAAACGAATTTACCTAGACCATGCCGCGACGACGGCGATGAGCAGGCGGTCGGTCGAGGCGATGCTACCGTTCCTAACGGAGGAATACGGCAACCCGTCGAGCCTGCACACGACCGGGCAGAAGGCGAAGGAAGCGCTGGAAGGCGCCCGCGGGGAACTTGCCCGACTGCTGGGCGCGACGGCGAAGGAACTGACCTTCACGTCCGGCGGGAGCGAGGCGGACAACCAAGCTCTCCGGACCGCGGCGATGTGGGGCAAGCGGAAGGGCAAAACACACATCATTTCGACGGCGTTCGAGCACCACGCCGTCCTGCACACGCTCGAACAGCTCGGCCGGGAAGGGTTTGAAATCACCCTGCTGGACGTACACGAGAACGGACTGGTGACGGCCGAGGAGGTCCGCGCGGCAATCCGGCCGAACACGTGTCTGGTCAGCGTGATGTACGCGAACAACGAGATCGGAACGATCCAGCCAATTGCGGAGATCGGAAAAGTCTGCCGGGAGGCGGGGGTGCTGTTCCACACCGACGCCGTACAGGCTGCGGGGCACCTGCCGATCGACGTGCAGGAACAGAACATCGACCTGCTCTGCATCTCGGCGCACAAATTCCACGGCCCGAAAGGAGTCGGACTGCTGTACTGTCGCAAGGACATCCCGCTCGCGACGCTGGTCGAAGGCGGCGCGCAGGAACGCGGGAAGCGCGCAGGGACGGAAAACGTCGCCGGGGCCGTCGCGATGACGGCCGCGCTGCGCGAGGCGGTTGATAACATGGAGCGGAATACCGCCTACGTCGGCAGACTGCGGGACCGGCTGATCGACGGGCTGCGCAAGATCCCGCACAGCGCCCTCAACGGTGACCGCGCGTCGCGACTGCCGGGGAACGTCAACTTCTGCTTTGAGGGCATAGAGGGCGAGTCGCTGCTGTTGCTGCTGGACCAGAAGGGCATCTGTGCTTCGTCCGGGTCCGCCTGCACGTCCGGTTCGCTGGACCCGAGCCATGTCCTGCTCGCAATCGGGCGGCCGCACGAGGTCGCGCACGGGTCGCTGCGGTTAACGCTGGACGCGGAGAACACCGATGAAGAAGTGGACGAGGTCCTGCGCTGGGTCCCGTGGGCAGTCGAAAAGCTGCGCGGGATGTCCCCAGTCTGGAAAGAGCTCGTGGCAGGCGAAAAGCAGTTCCTGCTGTGATTTTGTCGAAAGGATGGACGAATTTCTATGGCACTCTACAGTGAAAAAGTGATGGACCACTTCACCAACCCGCGCAACGTCGGCAGCATCCCGGACGCCAACGGCATCGGCGAGGTCGGCAACGCCCGCTGCGGCGACATCATGAAAATTTACCTCAAGATTGAAAACGAAATCATCGTTGACGTAAAGTTCGAAACGTTTGGCTGCGGTTCCGCGATCGCCTCGAGCTCAATGGCGACCGAAATGATCAAGGGCAAGCCTGTCAGCCAAGCGCTCGAGCTGACCAACAAGGCCATCGCGGAAGCACTCGACGGGCTGCCCGCCCACAAACTGCACTGCTCCGTCCTGGCCGAGGAGGCTATCCGCGCCGCCATCGACGACTACAATAAGCGTTCGGGCAAAACGTCCGAAACGCCTGCTGCAGAAAGCTAAAATCCTTGCGTGAGAGGTACGTGCGGGGGTACCGGCAACCCCTGGCACCCCGGCGTCTGCGCCCATCGGCAAAGTCGATGGGCTTTTCTTTTTCAAGTAGTTGACTCTTATTCCGCGAGGGGAGCGGCTCCCCCACACGTACTTCTTACTTCGTCTTTTTGAAATGGAATTTGTTTTCGGTCCCCTCAAACAGGCGGCGGATGTTGGAACGGTGCATGAAGATGAGCAGCAGGCCGATGAAAATGGAGAAGATGATGGCGGGCAGGGACGGGAGAGTCCCGCGCAGGGCGGCGCTGCTGTAGACGATGCCAGGAAGCGCGAACCCGGCGATAATGGAACCGAGCGAGACGTACTGCGTAATAAGGACGGTGACGACGAAAAGCAGAAACGCGATGAGAAACACCTGCCAGTCGATCATCAGGACCATGGTCGCGGCGGTCAGCACACCCTTTCCGCCGCGGAAATGGTAATACAATGGGAAGATGTGCCCGAGCATACAGAACACCCCGGCGAAGTACGCGCCCCACTCGCCGCAGGCGACGATACCGATGACGACGGACAGGAACTGCTTGGCGATGTCGCCGAGCAGGGTGAACAGGGCGGCCTGCTTGCCGTAGACTCGCGCCATGTTGGTCAGCCCGGCGTTGCCGGAGCCGTGCTTGCGGATATCGTCGTGGTAGCGGCAGTGCGAAACGATAATGGCGGCGTTAAGGCTGCCGAGCAGGTACGGCAGAACGCTGCAAACCAGCACCGCCGCGCAGAAAATCAGCGCGGCCTCCGTCGGTTTCCCGCTGTTGAGCAGGTCGTGGTGCAGCCAGTTAAGGAACCCCTGGAAGGACTCCCCTTCCGCGAGGTGCAGCCGTTCGGCCACGCCGAGCGCATTCCAGAGCCATTGAAAGAATTGCAGCATCTCACTCGTCCCCCTTTTGCTTGATGATGAGCCGGATGGGCGTCCCGCCGAAGCCAAACGTGTTCCGCAGGCAATTTTCAATGTAGCGCTGGTAGGAGTAATGGAACAGTTCGGCGCTGTTGCAAAAGCAGGCGAAGGTCGGCGGGTTGGTTCCGGTCTGGGTCATGTAGTAGAGCTTCAGGCGGCGGCCCTTATCCGTCGGCGGCTGGACGCGGCCGGTGATGTCCGCCAAAAAGTCGTTGAGAACCCCGGTCGTGACGCGCCTGCAGGACTCGCGGTAGACGTCGTTGACAAGCGGAAAAAGCTTGTCGAGCCGCTGACCGGTCTTCGCCGAAACGAAGAGGATCGGGGCGTAGGGCATGTAGGCGAGCGCCGCGCGGACATTTTTGACGAACGCGTCGTGGGTCCTGCTGTCCTTTTCGACCAGATCCCATTTGTTGACGACGATCACGCTCGCCTTGCCCGCGTTGTGCGCGAGTCCCGCGATGTGCTCGTCCTGCGCCGTGATCCCCTCGTTCGCGTCAATGAGGATCAGGCAGACGTCACTGTTTTCGACCGCCATGTTCGCGCGCAGGACGCTGTACTTTTCAACGCGATCCTCGATGCGCGCGCTGCGGCGGATACCCGCCGTATCGACAAGAACGTAGCGGCCGAACGCGTTGTCGACATTTGTGTCCACCGCGTCCCGCGTCGTGCCCGCCATGTCGGAAACGATGACGCGGTCCTCCCCGCAGATGCGGTTGATCAGCGAGCTTTTACCCGCGTTCGGCTTGCCGATGACGGCGACGCGGATGCGCCCCTCGTCGGCGGAAGAAGATTCCTCAGGGGGGAGCAATTGCACGATGCGATCGAGCAGATCGCCCGTTCCCGTGCCGCTCAAGGAGGAAAGCGGAAAGACCTCCTCAAAGCCAAGGGCGTAGAACTCGTAGAACTCCGCGGGCGTTTCGCCAACGCTGTCAACCTTGTTAACGGCGACAAGCACCGGCTTGCGCGTCCTGCGCAGCATCGTCGCGATGTCGCAGTCGGCGTCCGTCAGACCGCTTTTCAGGTCGCACAGGAACACGAGCACATCCGCGTGCCGCATGGCGATCTCCGCCTGGTCGCGCATCTGCACGAGTAGCGGGCTGTCCGTCTGCGGCTCGATACCGCCCGTGTCGATGAGGCGGAAGGTCCGCCCGTTCCACTCCACGTCCCGGTAGAGGCGGTCCCGGGTCACGCCGGGAGTATCCTCCACGATCGCGGTCCGCGCGCCAGTCAGACGATTGAACAGCGTGCTTTTGCCCACGTTCGGACGCCCGATGACCGCAACGACTCCTTTAGCCATCCGTCTCTTCTCCTTCCCTGTTTCCGAGCAGTTTTTCGAGCAGGTCTCCGCCGTTCCGGGAGGTCACCTCGACCCGGACGCGCAGCTTTTTCCGCACATCGTCAAGACTGACGCCGTCAAGGAATAGGTCTCCCTCATGGCGAAGCATATTCTCCGGCAGGAGCAGCACGTCCCCGAGCGGAAGGCCAGAGAGTTGCTCGATCAGATCCCCGCCGGTCACAAGCCCGCTGACCGTGATGCTTTCGCCGAAGAAGCGATTGCGGATCGCGTGGACGTCCACCCGCAGCGACGGGAACCGGTCGCGGGCGAGCGACGCAAGCTCCTGCATATGCATTTCGGCGGCGACGCCGGTCGCGATGCTGACATGGCGGTCCGCCGGCGTGTCCGCGCAGTTTTCCAGCGCTTCGCGAAACTCCTCGGTGTGCAGCCGGAGCATCCCCACGCCATTTTCCAGCTGGGGGTAATCCTCGTAGGCTTCCGCGGGCGGGATCGGCCGCCCGGCAATCAGATAGAACTCGTCCGACGCGTACACCGTCCGTGATTCCCGCTCCCGCAGGCACTCCGCCGCCTTCCACTCGACGCGGTCGATTACATCCCGCGCGGAATCCCGGTCGAAAGGTTGAATCTCCGTCAACCCCTGACGATAGGCGGTCATCCCGCACGGGACGCACGCGAGGCTTTCGAGGTTTTCAAGTTTACATAATTTATCCATCGAGAAATCCAGCTCATCGCCGTCGTTGATTCCCCGGCAGAGCACCAGTTGGGCGTTGATGCGGATCCCACCCTCGTCGAGCTGCTTCAGGTAGCGCAGCTTCTCCCCGGCGAACTTATTGCGCATCATTTTTACGCGAAGTCCGGGGTTCATTGTGTGAACCGACACGTTGACCGGGGAAATTCGCATCCGGACAATGCGCTCGACGTCGCTGTCCTTCAGATTCGTCAGGGTGACATAATTTCCCATCAGGAAGGACAGCCGCTCGTCGTCGTCCTTGAAATAGATGGTTTCCCGCATCCCCGGGGGGTTCTGGTCGATGAAGCAGAAGATGCAGTGGTTCGTGCAGCGCTTTTTCTCGTCCATCAGGTAGCTGCCGAACTCCAGACCCAGCTCCTCGTAGACGCGGTTGTGCAGGCGGAAGGTCAGTTCCTCCCCACCGCGTGAGACCGTCAGCACGCAGCGCGGGTCGGTCGCGAAGAAGCGGTAATCCAGAACGTCCCGGATCGGCTCGCCGTTGACCGTCAGCAGCAGATCGCCGGGACACACGCCCGCCCTCGCCGCGGGACTGCCGGGTCGCACATCCCGAATCTCCACCATTCGTCCTTCCCCTCCTTCCCCGCGAAACGAAAAAGGCGTGCCGCTCGGTGCCGTAGAAGCTGAGCAACACGCTTTTCTTTAAGCCTTTTCTTCCTCAATCTTCAAGACTTCTCTGCGGCGGTAATACCCGCAGGACTTGCAGACGCGGTGAGAAAGGTTGTACGCACCGCACTTCGGACACTTCATCATGTCAGGAAGCTCCAGCTTCCAGACGGCGGAGCGGCGCTTGTCGCGCCTTGCTTTGGAGACTTTTCTCTTGGGAACTGCCATCTCTCATATCCCTCCTTTGTATGCTCAATCTTCTTCCTGAAAAAAATTTTGCAGGACGCCCCAACGGGGATCCCGTTCGCGCAGGTCGCAGGAACACTGCGTGACATTGCGGTCGCAGCCGCAGACCGGACATAGCCCGAGGCAATCCTCCTTGCAAAGGAAGCGGTAGGGCAGCTCCAGCAGAAGCTGACTCCGTACGACCTCCGACAGGTCCAGACAACCGTCCTCAAGCAGCAGGAACTCCTCCATATCCTCCCCGGCGAGCGTTTCGGCCAGCCGATAGGACATCGGAAACCGAAAAGTTCTCCGAAACGCCCGACAGCACCGCGCGCAGCGAAATTCGCCGTCGAGCACAAGCTCCCCTTCCAGCGTCAGACATCCGGCGTGATTTTCCACCCGACCGGAGACCGAAAGCGTACCGGACAGCAAGTCGTCGGAAAATTCCTTCGCGTCTTCACCCGAAAGCGCACGTTCCTCCGCGAACGGCAGGTCCTTCACCGATTCGCCGATGAGCTCCCGCAGATCCAGCACCATCGGTTTCGTCCCCTTCCTGCCTGCTCTTTCCCGGCCAGTCGTCACACAAGTACATTCTATTATATCGAATCGGAACGAATTTGTCAAGACTTTTTTCGAAGGTTTTGCATTTTTTTGGATTTTACTCCCTCTGGCGAACGCTTTTCCCAGAAAAAGGTTGCGCTCGGAAGGAATTTGTGGTAGTATAGTTCCGTTTTCAAAAACCAAAACTAACCTTGTCAAAAAACCGAACGGGAAAGGATTGGTTTAAGGAATGTTCTGCATGAAGAAACTCATCGCCTCGCACCGCCTGCTCTGCAACATGGTCGGCGTCGCCGTGGGAGTCGGACTGGGCGTGCTGGCTGCGAACCTCACGGTCAACCGCTGCTCCTGCGCATGCAGCCTGAAGAAGCGGGCAAAGAAAGCGTTCAAAGCCCTCGAAGACAAGATGGACTGCTGACCCACTCGGGCGGGGAACCGCCCCTACATATGGTCTGCCGAATAAACCGCAAGGAGGAACCGTTTTGAGAAAATCCATCGGGAACCGGCTGGAGCTGGTCTCGGACCTGCTGCATACATACGGTCCGTTCCGCCGCATGGCAGACGTCGGTTCGGACCACGCCCTGCTCGCCATCCGCGCCCTCGAGCGAGGGGACGCCGCCTTCGCCATCGCGTCCGACCTGCGTCCGGGTCCGCTCGAACGCGGGCGGGTCAACGCCGCATCTCACAAGTTCGGGGAGGACCGCATCCGCTTTTGCCTGTCGGACGGGTTCGACGGGTTGGGGGAATTCGATTTCGACTGCGCCTGCGTCTGCGGAATGGGAGGCGAGCTGATCGCCGAACTGCTGAAACGGTACGGCCCCCACCCGGACTGCCGGTTTTTCTTACAGCCAATGACCGCGCAGGACGACCTGCGGCGCTTCCTATGGGAGAACGGGTACCGCATCGACCGCGAAGCGTTCACCCGCGAACGGGACAGGCCCTACGCCGTCCTTGCCGTCCACTTCACCGGGGAAGCCCCGCAGCCGTACCGCTACGCGGATCTGTTCCTCGGCAGGGAACGCCCGCGGACCGACGCCTTCGCCGCCTACGCCGAAAAGGTTCGCGCGCAGGCGGAAAAGCGGCTGACCGGACGGCTCGCCCGCGGGCTCGACCCGACAGACGAGCGAAGCCTGCTCGCCGAGGCCGCGTCCCTTGCGAAAAAGTAGCCCCAAAACCGATTTTACAGGCAGCAAACGAACCGCTTGCCCAGCTTTTCCCGCAGCAGGTCCCGCAGCCGATCAACGTCAGACAGCGCCATGTTCCGCTTCGGCAGGAGGATGGCGGACTTGCGGGTCGGGTAAAAGTAGAAGAATCCGCCGGTCTCGTACACCCGGTAGAAACCATCGTAGAGGTAATCCTGCTGGCTGTCCGGCAGATGGCGGGGATTATGGGCGGGGTCGTAGAGAATTTCATAGATTAGTCCGTTTTTCCCGCAATGCACCGCGTGTGTCGCGTAGAGAAACGGCTTTTGCCGCACGCAGGTCTGCTTGACATGCCGCTTGATCAGGTAAAAAAACATGCAGAAGCAAAGCAGCACGATCGCCGAACCCAGCACGAGCGCCTTGCTTTTGAGCGAGATCCCGGCGAGAATCCCTGCGAGGCAGGCGAGCACGACCGCGAGGATGACGAAGAGCCGCACCCAGCGGGAGTACTTTCCCCGGAACAGATTAAACCGCATATATTCCCGGTAATCCGAAAGCACGATCTTCCCCCGGGCGGAAAGGTAGCCTTTCAAAGCGGTTTCCCCAGCAGCAGCCGCAGCAGGTCCTCCCCCTTGTGCAGGAAGACCCCGCCGTCAAACCCGCTCTGCTCGCAGTAGCAAGAGATTCCGCTGTCCCGCTCGGCCGTCGAATCGTACAGCACAAACGGCACAGCGTCGTGCGTGTGCGTGCGGACGTAGACCGGGGTCGGGTGGTCCGGCAGAAGCAGCAATCGGAACGGCTCGTCGACCCGGCGGAAGTACCCAAGCAGCGGGCAAAGGAGTTCGCGATCGATACGCTCGATGGCATCGATTTTATCGCGGTAGTTCCCTTGGTGGCCGCATTCGTCCGGCGCTTCGACGTGCAGGTAGACGAAATCGGCCCCGGTTTCCAGTTCGCGCACGGCCGTTTCCATCTTACCACGGTAGTTCGTGTTGAGCGCGCCGGTTGCCCCGGGGACGGCAGGCGCGCGCAGTCCGGCGCAAAGTCCGATGCCCTTTATTAAGTCCACGGCGCAGACCACGCTCCCCCGCAGACCGGTCATGCCGGTGAAATCCGGCAGCGACGGCTTTTTGCCCGGACTCCAGAGCCAGAGGGAGTTCGCCTTGCGCTTCCCGGCGTTCGCGCGGGCAAGGTTAACCGGGTGCCGGTTCAGGAAATCGTAGGACGCCCTTTGCAGCTCCCACATCGGGCGGGAGGAAGCGTTCTGCGGGCGATAATCGCCGATGCGCTTGCCGATAATGTCGTGCGGACGGGAAAAGTCCGTGAACGGCGGGCAGTCCTTCCAGATCAGGCAATTCCGGTAGCCGACCCCGGTATAGAAGGTCTTTGCGGCGTCACCGAACTGCTTCTGCAGGTCGCGAACCAGCACGTCCGCCTCCGCCGTCGTAATTTCCCCGGCGGAATGGTCGACCATATGCCGGTCGTCATAGTCGGTTTCCTCCTCCGTCAGGGTGACGATATTGGCGCGGATGGCCGTCTCGTCCGGCCGCATCTTAATTCCGATACTTGCCGCTTCGAGCGGGGAGCGCCCCTTGGAGTACACGCGGGGATCGTACCCCATGATGGCAAGGTTGGCCGTGTCGCTTTCCGGCACCATCCCCTCCGGGATCGTGTTGACCCGCCCGTTGATCCCTTTGGACGCGAGGTAGTTCATGCCCGGCTTGCGCGCGACGGAAAGCGGCGTTTCGCCGCCGAGCTCCCGCAACGGCAGGTCCGCCATCCCGTCCCCAACCAGAATCAGATACTTCATACGCCTTTTTGCACATTCCTTTCTTTGCGCGGGGGACTTCCTTTCCCGCCTGTTCTCTTCCAGTATAGCAAATTTAAGAAAGAAAATCAACCGCCTTTTTGTTCAATCTTTTCGCCGTTCGACATTTTTTTGTTGACAAAACGGACAGCATCCCTTATAATAATGTGTGCAATGTCGGCGGAACAGACCGCATACGCGGTTTTAGATTGTCAATCAACCCTTTTTCGACAGGCCGTTTATCAGCATTTTCATTTAGAAAATTTAGAATCAGGGAAAGCAGGAAAAGACGAGGCGCTATGGAAGAAAAAAGGAAGCGGTTCCGCGTCGCGATCATCGGTTCGCGGAGCATCCGATCGGTCGATCTTTCGGCCTACATTCCCGCAGAGGCGACACAGCTGATTTCCGGCGGAGCGACCGGGGTCGATACGCTCGTCGAGGCGTATGCCCATGCTCACGGGATCCCCATCCAGGTCATCCGCCCGGATTACGCCCTGTATGGCCGAAAGGCCCCGTTGGTCCGCAACCGGCAAATTGTCGAGTGCGCCGATCTGGTCGTCGCCATTTGGGACGGGCGCTCGACCGGAACGACCTACACCGTCGATTACGCCAACGCGCGGGGGGTCCCGGTCCGATTATTTATCCCGCCGGCCGGCCCCAAAAAAGAATAAAACCATCCTCGCCGGTACACAATACCGGAGAGGTGATTTTTTGAACGGAAAATGGATTTGGATGTTCGGCATCGGGGGAAGCGTGTACCTCCTGCTCGAGCTGCTCTACCGGGGGTACTCGCACCCTTCCATGTTCTTTGCCGGCGGGCTTTCCGCCGCCCTAATCTACCTCGTCTGCTGCGAAGGTCGGCTGCGACACGCGGGGTGGTACGTACGATGCGCCGTCGGGAGTTTGCTGATCACGTCCGTGGAGTTCTGCACGGGGCTGCTCCTCAACCTGCTGCTGCGGCTTGGGATCTGGGACTACTCGTCCTTACCGTTCAACCTCCTCGGACAGATCTGCCTGCCGTTTTCCGTACTCTGGTTCTTTCTGACCCTGCCGGTTCTGTTCCTCGGGGACTTGCTTTTCGGCGAACCGGCTCAATTGCGCCGCTCGAGGGCTTCCAAAAACCGACCGAACGCCGCCCCGCCCCGCTCGTCCGGGCGGTAGACCCCCGCGTCCTCGAGCACCGCTTCGAATACCCGTCCGACCTCCTCGGCCAGCACCGTTTCCACGTTTTCCGGCGTAACCGTCCGCGCCTTACACACGCTTTCGAACCAGTCCGCATGGGACGCCGTCCCCGGCGTGTCGAGGGGCAGATCCGCACGGAACCGTCCGGCGACCTCCTCCAGTTCGCCCTTCAGTCGAGCGGGAAGGACCGCAAGCCCCATGACCTCGATCAGTCCGATGTTTTCCTTCTTGATATGGTGTTTTTCGGCGTGCGGGTGGTAGAGCCCGCCGGGGTGCTCGGGAGTCGTGAGGTTGTTGCGGAGTACGAGGTCAAGCTGGTACGCATCCCCACGCCGCCGTGCGATCGGGGTGATGGTGTTGTGCTTCCCGGTCCCGGTTTCGGCGTACACGCGGGCCGCCTCGTCCGTGTACGTCCGCCAGGTATCCAGCACCTTCGACGCCAGTGAGGACACCTCCGCCCGCTCGCCGGTCAGCCGCAGCACGGTCAAAGGCCAGTACAGCCGCTCCGCCTTTACATCCGAAAAATCCCGCAGCGTGTACGTCTCCGCCGTTTTCGCCCGCTCCATCGCGAACGTGTACCGTCCGCCCTGAAAGTGGTCGTGCGTCAGAATCGAACCGCCGACGATCGGCAGGTCGGCGTTCGAGCCGATGAAGTAGTGCGGGAAAAGTCCGACAAAGTCGAGCAGCCGTTCAAACGTCTCATGCGTGATCCGCATCGGGACATGTTTTTCATGAAAAACAATGCAATGCTCCGGATAGTACACGTACGGCGAGTACTGGAACCACCACCAATCCCCCGCGAGCGTAACCGGGACGGCCCGCAGGTTCTGCCGCGCGGGGTGGTCCAGCCGTCCGGCGTAGCCGACGTTCTCGCCGCACAGCTGGCAGCGGGGGTATTTTTCTCCGCCCGCCGCCTTGAGCGCCGCCGCGATGGCCTTCGGGTCCTTCTCCGGCTTTGAAAGGTTGATTGTGATGTCCAGCGTGCCGTATTTCCCGTCGTACGTCCAGCGCAGGTCCTTCGCGACCCGCTCGGTGCGGATATAGTTGCAGTCCCGGCTCAGCCGGTAGAACCCGTCCGTCGCCGTCTGCGGGCTTTTTTTGTAATCCACCGCGAATTTGTCCTGCACGGCCGACGGCAACGGGGTGAACAGCGCCATGACCTTCGTGTCGAATAAATCCCGCTCGGTCGTGCCGTCGCCAATCACCCCATTCTGCACCGCCCGATCGCACAGCCCGTCCAGCAGCGCTTGCAGCGAATCCGTGGGCGGCGTCTCCGCGGGCGGAACGTACGTATCCTCCCCGAGCAGCTCCAGCAGCCGGTTCCGGTAGTACACCCGGTCCCGCTCGTCCGCGAGACCCTTCCGCTGCGCATAGTCGATCAGCGCGTCGATCCAGCCAATTTCCATCCGCATCCCCTCCGCCACATGCTTTCCATAATCTCAGTATACCGCATTTTTCGCCGTTCGTCAAGAAAGGTTTGACAAATTCCGAAAAATGTTTTATACTGTTTGATACTGTAGAAAATATGCTCCGTGAAAGGGGTTTTCCGCCATGGCTTTCGCACGTCGCGCTTTGCTGCTCTCGCTCTGCTTCTGCGTCCTCCTGCCCGTCCTCGCCCTCCCCGCGCTCGCGTCATCCGAGCCTTCCGAGTCATCCGAGCCTTCGCCGCTCTCTCCCGTCGAACGAGTTTTCCAAATCGTTTCGCTCGTTATCCTGTTCGGCGGCATCGTCCTCTTGCCCGTCTATTTCGTCCTCAATTCCCGCCGGAAGCGCATGATCGCTTCGTTTGGAAAGGATCAAGGGGAGGATAAGGAAGACAAAGGCGAGTAATCGTCCAAACGTACCCCTTTACGTAATCATTTTTCCAATGAAATGACCGTGAGTACCCCGCCGTAAACTTGAAACCGCACTTCGCACCCGGCGGGCGGGAAGCCGTATACGCAGGACGGATCGCTCTGGCGCGGAACGCCGAATTTCGCCGGGAATGCGATGCGGATGGCCGCGAAGGGAAAAGACGGGTTCGGTCACCGTGTCAGCCCTGCTCGCGGATGTGCACGTCAACTTGGTGGAACGGGATCTCGATTCCGGTCTTGTCAAAGGCGCGCTTAACCGTTTCGGTCAGCTCCCACTGCACGGTCCAGTAGTCCTCACTCTTGCACCACGCGCGGAGCGTGAAGAGCAGAGCGCTTTCGTCCTGCTTGGTCATGTGGACGACCGGCGCGGGGGTGGAGAGCACCTGCGGGTGCGCTTCCGCGACGGCGAGCAGGACGCTGCGGACGCGGTCGATGTCGCTGTCGTAGGCAACGCCGAAGGTCACGTCCGCGCGAATGACCTCGTAGCCGGTGTAGTTGACGACGGAACTGTTCATCAGCGTGCCGTTCGGCAGGGTGACCCGCTTGTTGTCCGCCGTGCAGAGGGTGGTATAGAACAGCCCGATTTCCTTGACCGTCCCAACGTAATCCTGCGTGCTGATGAGCGCGCCGACGCGGAAGGGTTTGAAAATCAGGAGCATAATCCCGCCGGCGAGGTTGGAAAGCGAACCCTGCAGCGCAAGACCGATTGCGGCGCCGATGGTCGCGATGACCGTGATGACCGAGGACATCGGCACGCCGAGGATGCTGATGGCGGTGACGATCAGGATGGCCTTGACGGCGAAGGTCAGGATGCGTAAGAGGATCGACAGGACGGAATTGTCCATTTTCGCGGAGAACTTGCCACGGCGAATCCGCTTGGACACGAATTCGCACAGCCAGAAACCCACGGCCAGCACCACAGCGGCGAGGACCAGCCGCCCGCCGTAGGAGATGGCAAAGTTGACGACCGTTTCCAGGATGGAGTTAAACATACGAAGAAAAGCACCTCCGAAACCTTTTTTCTTTATATTTTAACGGCTCGCGGGACGGTTGTCAAGGGCGAAACGAAAAGGTTTACAAATTTTCACAGATTTTATGCGGCAGACTTCTTGACAAGCGAACGAAGAAAAGGTATACTAAATTGAATAGAAATTCTGCCGATGCGAAAGGGGGCAAGCCGATGGGAAGGGGGAAGATTCTCTGCTTTGCCAACCAGAAGGGCGGCGTCGGGAAAACTACGTCGGCGCTGAACCTCGCCGCCTGCCTCGCGCGGGCGGGGAAGCGGGTGCTGCTCGTGGACGCCGATCCGCAGGGGAACGCTACGACCGGCATCGGCGTGCGCAAAAAGGATGTGCGCCTGACGGTTTACGACGTGCTCATCGGGCGCGCGCAGGCGGGACAGGCGGTCATCCGCACGAACGTCGCGAACCTGTCACTGCTCCCGTCGGGAATTGACCTTGTTGGGGCGGAAATCGAGCTCGTCGAAGAGGACCGGCGGGAGTACCGGCTCCGGGACGCGCTCGAACCGCTCCGGAAGGAATACGATTACCTGCTCATCGACTGTCCCCCGGCGCTCGGGCTGGTGACGATCAACACGCTTGTCGCGTCGGACGGGGTGATCATCCCGATGCTGTGCGAATACTACTCACTGGAAGGGCTTTCTCAGCTTTCAAACACCGTCCGGCTCATCCGCAAGCGGTTTAACCCGTCGCTGGAGCTGGTTGGGGTGTTGATCAACATGTATGACGGGCGGCTGAACCTGACGGTCAGCGTGCTCGAGGAAATTAAGAAGTTCTTCCCCGGCAAGCTGTTCCGCACGCCGATCCCGCGCTCCGTCCGCATCAGCGAAGCGCCGAGCTACGGAATGTCGATTCTGGACTACGACCGAAACGGCAAAGGAGCCGCCGCCTACGCGGCGGTCGCGCGGGAGCTGATGGAACGGTGCGCACCGACTGCGTGAAAGGAGCGAGAGGTTCATGGCAAAAAGAGGGCTTGGGCGCGGGTATGACGCTCTGATTTCCGACAACCAGACCGGCGGAACGGAAGCGGACGGGAATCTGGTCTCCCTGCGGCTTTCGGAAATCGAACCGAATCGCAAGCAGGCCCGCAAGCGCTTCGACGAGCAGTCGCTCGCCGAACTCGCCGGGTCGATCGCCGCCCACGGACTGCTTGAGCCGATTGTCGTGCGGCGGAAGGAGAACGGATACTACGAGATCGTCGCCGGGGAGCGCCGCTGGAGAGCCGCCCGGATGGCGGGACTGAATGAGCTGCCCGCGCTGGTGCGGGAACTGAGCGACGAGGAAGCCGCGCTGCTCTCGCTGATCGAGAATCTGCAGCGCAAGGACCTCAACCCGGTCGAGGAAGCGAAAGGTTACCGCGACCTGATCGACGGATTCAATCTGACGCAGGAGGAAGCGGCGAACCGAGTCGGGAAATCCCGTGAAGCGGTCGCGAATCTGCTGCGGTTGCTGAAGCTGCCGGACGCGGTGCTGAATCTGGTCGAGTCGGGCGCGTTGTCCTACGGGCACGCGCGTGCACTGCTGCCGCTGGCGGAGCGGCTTTCGGAAAAGGAGCTGCTCGCGTTCGCCGAAAAGGTCGCATCGGAGGGGTATTCCGTGCGGCAGACCGAATCTCTGGTGCGCTCCCTGCGGAGCAGGCAAACCGAACAGAAACCGGAAAACCCGGTCCGGACGGAGTACTACCGCCGCCTCGAGCGCTGCGTCAGCGAACGAGCGGGGCGGAAGGCGACCATCCGGCTTGCGGAGGACGGGAGCGGAAAGCTGCTGCTCGCGTTCGCGTCCGCCGGGGACTTGGAGGAGCTGCTGAGGACCCTCTGCGGGGACGGGCTTTTTGAGGAGCTTTCCAACTGAAACAGGGGAAAAATTCACATTCGATTGATTTTCAGAAAAAAGGACGATACGGGACATGATTGACATCAAGGTACTGCGCGAGCAGCCGGAAGAGGTCCGGGAAAATATCCGCAAGAAGTTTCAGCAGGACAAGCTCCCGCTCGTGGACCGGGCGCTGGAGCTGGACGGACGCAACCGCGCCATTAAGAGCGAGGTCGAAGCCCTGCGCTCCGAACGCAACAAGGGCTCGAAGTCTATCGGCATGCTCATGGGGCAGGGCAAGCGGGAGGAAGCCGAGGCGCTCAAAAAGGAGATCGCGTCCCTTGGCGGCCGCATTGACGCGCTTTCCGCCGAGGAAAAGCAGGTCGAGGAGGAGCTGCTCACCATCATGATGCGCATCCCGAACTTCATCGACCCCCGCGTCCCGATCGGCAGGGACGATAGCGAGAACGTCGAGCTCGAGCGGTTCGGCGAGCCGGTCGTGCCCCCGTTCGAGATTCCCTACCACACGGAGATCATGGAGAAACTGCACGGCATCGACCTCGACGCCGCCGGACGGGTCGCCGGGAACGGGTTCTACTATCTCATGGGGGACGTCGCGCGACTGCATTCGGCGGTGCTGACGTACGCCCGGGACTTCATGATCGACCGGGGATTCACCTACTGCATTCCCCCGTTCATGATCCGCTCCGCCGTCGCGAACGGGGTCATGAGCTTCGCGGAAATGGACGCGATGATGTATAAGATCGAGGGCGAGGACCTCTACCTGATCGGCACGTCCGAGCATTCCATGATCGGGCGGTTCATCGACCAAATCCTCGATGCGTCGTCCCTTCCGCTGACGTTGACGAGCTACTCCCCCTGCTTCCGCAAGGAGAAGGGCGCCCACGGCATCGAGGAGCGCGGGGTCTACCGCATCCACCAGTTTGAAAAGCAGGAGATGATCGTCGTCTGTCGTCCGGAGGAGTCGCCGATGTGGTTCGACAAACTCTGGCGGAACACAGTCGATCTGTTCCGTTCGATGGACATTCCGGTGCGGACGCTGGAATGCTGCTCGGGCGACCTCGCGGACCTGAAAGTACGCTCGGTGGACGTCGAGGCGTGGTCCCCCCGGCAAAAGAAGTATTTCGAGGTCGGGAGCTGCTCGAACCTCGGCGACGCGCAGGCGCGCCGTCTGCGCATCCGTGTAAACGGCGCCGACGGCAAGTACCTGCCGCACACGCTCAACAACACCGTCGTCGCACCGCCCCGGATGCTGATCGCTTTCCTCGAAAACAACCTGCAATCTGACGGGAGCGTCCGAATTCCAAAAGCGCTTCGTCCGTATATGGGCGGAAAGACGGAGCTTCGCTGAAATGAAGTCCGCCGTCGCAATCGTCTGGATGATATTGGCGGGAATCGGCGTCGCATCCGTCTACCTCTGGTATTCCCGCGCTTTCCCGGGCAAGCTGGTTCGGAAGTTACTGGAGATTGACGCGACCTCGCCGGAAACGGCGGTCTCGCTCGAGACACTGCACGTCCGTTTAACCCCACCGCTGCGGTTCGCGCTGCGGGAGGGCGGAGCCTTGCAGGACGTGGTGCTGTCCCTGCCGTCGGAGGGCGGGGGAAAACTCTACTATCTCTCCCCCGACCGCCGGGACAAGGCCAAGGCAAAGTACCGTAACGAGGGCAACAGCATTCTGCTGGTCCTGTTCGCGATCGCCGCCCTGCTGCTGATCGGTCTGCTATTCTATTACCTGTACCCGGTCGTTTCCGGCTGGCTGAGCGATTTTCTCGCCGCGAACTGACCGATCCCACCGAAAGGAGACACCCGCATGAGAAGAAGAAATCCCCTACATATCGCCGTCGGCGTGGCCGTCGCGCTGGTGCTCGTGACGGTCGTCATCGTCCTGCTCGCCGGGTACCGCTACCTCTCCGAGGAGGGCGTGAAGTTCGTCGGGAAATCCATCGGCGGGCAACCCGCGGAGGGCGTGATCCATTACCCCGACGGCAGTTCGGCAAAACTGGATTCTGTCAACCGGACCATCACCTATGACAACGGCGACGTCTACGAGGGGGACATCAGCGGCCTGTACCGCAACGGCAACGGCAAAATGACCTTTTCAAACGGCGACGTCTACGAAGGCGGATTCGTCAACGATGAGATGAGCGGGAACGGCAAAATGACTTACGCCAACGGCGACGTCTACGAGGGCGGAATGCTCGAATCCATGAAGAACGGCTACGGGGTGTTTCGCTTCGTCAACGGGGATTCCTACGAGGGAACCTACGAAAAGGACGTCATGAGCGGGCAGGGAACGTTCACGTGGAGCTCCGGCGCACAGTACGTCGGGGCGTTCGCCGACGACGTCAAGAGCGGGAACGGCAAAATGACCTTTGAAAACGGCGACGTCTACGAGGGCGCCTTCGCGCAGGATATGCGCAACGGCAACGGGCAGTACACGTGGGCGGACGGAACCTCCTACACCGGAACCTTCCGCAACAACCTTATGGACACCCGCCTTGTTGACGCGAACGGCAACTTCGTCATTGGGTCCGACGGGGCGTACGCTCACGGGAGCGTCGCCTACTACACGACCGTGACGGAGAGCGGGAACAAGACCTACCGCGGGTACTTCGAGGCGGGCGTTATCGTCGCGGTGTACAGCGAATCCGGCGAGGCAGGCGACGCGAGTCAGCCCCTCCCCGGGGCGCAGGGGACGCAAGGATAAGAAAGGACGGGAAACCTATGGAAAAGCGGAAAGCGCGCTTCCGATTCTCCGCGTTCGCGGACGAGATTACACCGGAATTCGACGGACAGCTCGAAGCGCTTCAACAGTTAAACATTCCGCTTCTGGAGCTGCGCGGGGTGGACGGAAAGAGTTTTACCCTGCTGACGGATTCGGAAGCGGACGCGGTCAAACGGAAGCTGAAGGACGCAGGCATCGGTCTTTCGGCGCTCGGCTCGCCGATTGGCAAGCTGGACGCGGATGGGGATTGGGAAACCCACCGAAAGCTGTTTTTGCGGGTGCTGGAGCTCGGCGAACGGCTGGAATGCCGTCGGGTGCGGATATTTAGCTTCTACCCCGGCGCGCTTTCGGCGGAGGCGTTCGGGCAACGGGTGTTCGAGCGGCTCGGGGAACTGCTCGACATCGCCGACAGGCGGGGCTTTGAGCTCTGCCACGAGAACGAAAAGGACATCTACGGAGATTCCCCCGAACGGGAGGCGGCTCTGCTGCGGCACTTCGGCGGGCGGCTGCGCGCGGTGCTGGACCCCGGCAACTTCGCCTTCTGCCGGATGGACCCCTCCCCCGCCTATCCGCTGCTGAAGGACTACATTCGCTACTTCCACATCAAGGACGCCGACGAGAACGGGGTCATCGTCCCGCCGGGGAAAGGTGTCGCCGGGCTCGAACCGCTGCTCGCGAAGGTCGCGGATGACCGGGCAGGCGAGGAGGTCGTGCTGACCATGGAGCCCCATCTCATGGCGTTCACCGGGCTGTCCTCCCTCTCAAGACTGGAGGATATTCACCACAAATACACGTTTTCGTCGCCTTTTGAGGCCTTCCGCACTGCTTACGAGGCAACGCGGGAGATGGTTCGCCGTGTCTGCGAAGTTCAATAAGCTGCTCGGGACCGCGAGCGGGAACCTGCTGCTCTGCACGGTTTCCGGCGCGGTCTTTTCGCTGCCGTACTTCTTCGAGCCGCTCTTTCCCCTGACCTACCTGTCGCTCGGGGTGTTCTTCTTCCTGCGAGGGCGGGAGGTTGTGCAAAAGATGGCGTTCCGGCCGTTTTTCTGCTTCCTTCTGGGGTTTCTGTTTCCGCTTTACACGTGGTTTTCCGCCCTGTATCCGCTCTCGGCAATGGGATTTTCCCGCGGGACAGCGTTCGGAGTGGTCCTGCTGTGTTGTATCGGAATCCCGGTCTTACAGGCCGCCGTGCAGGCGGCGGTTTTGCAGTTCTCCCGATTTTTTTCGGGGAACTCGGTTGGGGCGGCGCCGTTCCTGCGCGCCGTCGGATGCGGAGCGCTGTGGGTGCTGTCGGAGAAACTGCTCTCGTTCGGGTCGCTCGCCCTGCCGTGGGGGACAATCGCGCTCTCGCAGACCGGATGCCTTCCGTTGCTGCAAACGGTTTCGCTATTTGGAACAGACTGGATCGCGTTCCTGTGCGTAACGGTGTGCGCGCTGTGCGCGGAGGCATTTCGATGCGGGCGGAAGAGCCTGCTCGCGAGCGGGAGCGGACTGCTCGCGTTGGCGTTCCTCACCGGCGGGGTGCTGCTCGCGCTGCCGGACGGGTCGAAAGAATCAGTCCGTGCGGCGGCGATCCAGGGCAACCTTTCAACCGATGAGAAATGGGAGGACGAAGCGCTGCTCGACAGCCTTGAAACCTACCGAAACCTGACCGAACAGGCGGCAAAACAAGGCGCGAAGCTGATCCTGCTGCCGGAAAGCGCCGTGCCAGTCCCGTTTACGGAGGGCGGACCGCTGCACGAAGCGTTCGCGTCCATCGCGGAGAGCTACGACTGTACGATCCTGCTCGGCGTACTGCGGCGAGACGGGGACGGGCGGCTGCATAACAGTCTTGCCGCCGTGCTGCCGGACGGGTCGGTGCGCGGGTACTACGACAAGCAGCACCCGGTGCCATTCGGGGAGGTTCTGCCGCTGCGGGGGCTGATCGAAGCCGTGTGCCCGCCGCTCGCGGAGCTGAACCTCGGCGAGGAACTGGCCGTTTCGCCCACGGACGCGGTACTCGACTGCGGAGCCTACCGCATCGGGTGTTTCCTCTGCTTTGACTCGGTATTCAGCGGGCGGGAGCAGGCGGAAGGCGGACTTGACTTCTCCGTCATCGCGACCAACGACGCGTGGTTCCGCGACAGCGCGGGCGTTTACCAGCACCTGCGCTACGCCAAACTCCGCGCCGCCGAAAGCGGACACGCGCTACTGCGGGCCGGGAACACCGGCGTCTCCGCTCTGCTCGACGGAAAAGGCCGCGTCCTGCGGCAGACCGAACCGCTCGAACAGGCTGTGCTGTACGGCGAGCTGCCGCTCGGCGGACGGGACACGCTGTTTGGGATGACCGGGAGCCTCTTCCCCGCCCTCTCCGCCGGCTATCTGCTGTTCCTCGCGGGGTGGGCGCTCGTCCGACGGCTGCGGAAGCGGCGGAAAAATTGAGATGCGGCTGAACCGTTCTTTCGCATTTCGCCACATCAAAGAATGCCCTTCGCTGCGGAGGACACGCCTCCGAACGGCGCGAAGCAGAGGGACTTTCTGCAATATCACCAAAAGCATTCCATAGATTTCTTAAAAAGTTTCATTTTTACCTATTGTTTTTTCGGTTCGCTTACGATATAATACTACTGAATCAGGAATATCCTGTCGTATTTTGTAAAACCAAAAAACAAACGGAGACATGCACATGAAAACGGAACAAATTGTCAACTCGCCGGAAACGCTGTGCGAAACCCTTGCGAGGGTTCGCGCCTCCCAGCAAACGTACGGCACCTACGGGCAGGAGCAGGTCGACGCCATCTTCAAGGCCGCCGCCCTCGCCGCCAACAAAGCAAGGCTCCCGCTCGCCAAACTGGCGGTCGAAGAGACGGAAATGGGCTGCGTGGAGGACAAGGTAATCAAGAATACCTACGCCTCCGAGTATATTTACAACGCCTATAAATCCGTCAAGACCTGCGGCGTCATCGAGGAGGATAAGGCCTTTGGATACAGAACCATCGCCGAGCCGGTCGGCATCCTCTCCGCTGTCATTCCGACCACCAACCCCACCTCCACGGCCATCTTCAAGTGCCTGCTTGCGCTCAAGACCCGCAACGGCATCATCATCAGCCCCCATCCCCGCGCCAAGGCGTCGACAATCGCGGCCGCGAAGATCGTGCTCGACGCGGCGGTCAAGGCGGGCGCGCCGGAGGACATCATCGCTTGGATCGACGAACCTACGCTGGAACTGACCAACCTTCTTATGTCCGAATCCGACCTGATCCTCGCGACCGGCGGGCCGGGCATGGTCAAGGCCGCCTATTCGAGCGGAAAACCGGCGGTTGGCGTCGGCGCGGGCAACGTCCCCGCCGTCATCGACGACAGCGCCGACGTAGTGCTCGCGGTCAACTCGATCATCCATTCCAAGACGTTTGACAACGGCATGATCTGCGCGTCCGAGCAGTCGGTCATCGTGCTCGACGCCGTATATGACGCGGTTCGCGCCGAATTCGCCGCGCGGGGCGGGTATTTCATCCCCAAAAAGCAACTCGACGCGGTTCGAAAGACCATTCTCCCCGACGGCAAGCTGAATAACAAGATCGTCGGACAGACAGCCGAAACCATCGCCAAAATGGCGGGACTCGACGTTCCCGCCGGGACCAAACTGCTTATCGGCGAGGTCATGAGCGTCGAACCGTCCGAGGCGTTCGCCCACGAGAAGCTCTCCCCGGTCCTCGCGATGTACCGCGCCAAGGACTTCGAGGACGCAATGAAGAAGGCCGAGCGGCTTATCGAGGACGGCGGGTACGGGCACACCGCTTCCGTCTACCTTGACGTCCTGACCCAGAAGGAAAAACTCGACGCGTTCGCTCACCGCATGAAAGCCTGCCGCATTGTGGTCAAGTCCCCGTCCTCCCACGGCGGCATTGGCGATATCTACAATTTCAAGCTCAAGCCGTCCCTGACGCTCGGCTGCGGCTCGTGGGGCGGGAACTCCGTCTCGGAGAACGTCGGCGTCAAGCATCTGCTCAACATCAAAACCGTTGCCGAGAGGAGAGAGAACATGCTCTGGTTCCGCGCCCCCGAAAAGGTCTATCTCAAGAAGGGCTGCCTGCCGGTCGCGCTGGACGAAGTCGGCACGGTGCTCGCGAAAAAGCGCGCTTTTATCGTCACGGACTCCTTCCTCTATAAGAATGGCTACACCAAGCCGGTCACGGAGAAGCTGGACGAAATGAACATCACCCATACGACGTTCTACAATGTCGCGCCGGATCCGACCCTGCAATGCGCCGAGGAGGGCGTCGCGCAGATGCGCATGTTCGAGCCGGACGTCATCATCGCCGTCGGAGGCGGGTCCGCGATGGACGCGGCGAAGATCATGTGGGTGCTCTACGAGCATCCGGAGGCGGATTTCCAGGATATGGCAATGCGTTTTATGGACATCCGCAAGCGCGTCTACACCTTCCCGAAGATGGGCGAAAAGGCATATTTTATCGCGATTCCGACCTCTGCCGGCACCGGTTCCGAGGTCACGCCGTTCGCCGTCATTACCGACGGGGCAACCAAGTACCCGCTGGCGGATTACGAGCTGATGCCGGATATGGCGATCGTCGATGCGGACATGATGATGACCGCCCCGAAGGGTTTGACCGCCGCGTCCGGAATTGACGCGGTGTCCCATGCGCTTGAAGCGTATGCGTCCGTCATGGCGACGGACTTCACCGATGGGCTTGCGATCCGGGCCTTGCAGATCATCTTCGCCTACCTGCCCCGCGCCTACGACAACGGCCCGAACGACCCGGTTGCCCGGGAAAAGATGGCGAACGCGGCGACGATGGCCGGTATGGCGTTTGCGAACGCATTCCTCGGCGTGTGCCATTCGATGGCGCACAAGCTCGGCGCTTTCCACCATCTGCCGCACGGCGTGGCGAACGCGCTGATGCTGCCATACGTCCTGCGGTTCAACGCATCGGAAGTGCCGACCAAGATGGGCACTTTCCCGCAGTACGACCACCCGCACACCCTGCGCCGCTACGCGGAAGTCGCCGAGGCGCTCGGAATTGACGGCAAGGACGACACGGAAAAGCTTGAAGGGCTAATCGCGAAGGTCGAGGAGCTCAAGGCGAAGGTCGGCATCAAGCCGTCCATTCAGGCTTACGGCATCGACGAGCAGGACTTCCTCGCCCGGCTCGACGACATGACGGAGCAGGCGTTCGATGACCAGTGCACCGGCGCGAACCCCCGCTACCCGCTCATGAGCGAAATCAAACAGATGTACCTCGATGCGTATTACGGAAAATAAACAACGATTCCGGCCGGCATTTTGCCTGCCGGATTTTTTTTGGCGGTTTTCTCTTGATTTTTTGAATTTTTTCATTATAATAGAGAGTGAGAAAGGAATCCTAACAGAAAGGCAGAAATTCCGCATGAAGATTCGTCTCAACGAGGACGAGGAAGTCGTCCGCACCATCCGCGAAGGACTCGCGCAGAAGGACGGGTACTGCCCGTGCAGGGTCGGCAAAAGCGAGGACATCAAGTGCATGTGCAAGGAGTTCCGCGAGCAGATCGCCGACCCCGACTTCGAGGGATACTGTCACTGTATGCTCTACTACAAGGAAAAGTAAACCGTATAAAGAAAGAGAGGAAGGGTTTTCATCATGGCGGAAATCAAATTGACGGAATCCAACTTTGAAAAGGAGGCGCTGCAAAGCGACCGCCCTGTGCTCATCGACTTCTGGGCCGCGTGGTGCGGACCGTGCCGGATGCTGTCTCCGGTCATTTCAGAGATCGCCGAGGAGCACCCGGAGTGGAAGGTCTGCAAGGTCAACGTGGACGAGGAAGCGGCGATCGCCGCCCGCTACGGGGTATCAAGCATCCCGACGGTAATCCGCATGGAAAACGGCACGGACGTCGCGAAGTCTGTCGGCTACCTGCCGAAGGAGGCCCTGCTCGACGAATTGGGGCTGTGAAAAACTGATAGAACCGCAGAAAGGCGCTGTACGCGAAGTACAGCGCTTTTTCGTTCGGATGCGACAAAAACCGCTCGCTTCCGCGCTGCTCACGCATATGCTGAAAGCAGGATAACAATCCAGAAAGCAAAAACGAAAGGAACGAACGGTTTTTCATGGAGACAATCCTGCAAATCGCGCTGGGGATCCTCATCCCGCTCGCGGGCACGACGCTCGGAGCAGCCGCCGTGTTTCTGCTCAAGCGGCAGCCCGGCGCCGCGCTTGGCAAGGCCCTGCTCGGGTTCGCCGCGGGAGTCATGCTCGCGGCTTCCGTCTGGTCGCTGCTGCTGCCCGCCGTCGAAATGGCGGAGGAACAGGGGATCGCCGGGTGGATCCCAACGGTCACCGGGTTCTTCCTCGGGGTGGGGTTCCTGCTTGCGCTCGACGCGCTCGCGCCGGTGCTGCGCAAGAAATGCGAGCGGGAGGACGACCCGGAGCAAGGCCCGTCTCGCCGCAAGACTTCCCTGTTGCTCTTCGCCGTCACGCTGCACAATATCCCGGAGGGCATGGCGGTCGGGGTCATCTTCGCCGGGTTCGCGGCGGACAGCGCCGCCATCACTGCCGCGGGGGCGTTCGCGCTCTCGATCGGCATCGCAATCCAGAATATTCCGGAGGGGGCGATCATCTCGATGCCCTTGCTTTCAGGCGGGCATTCCCGCGGCAAAGCGTTCTTCCGGGGATTCCTCTCCGGGGCGGTCGAACCGCTCGGCGCGGTGTTGACGCTCGCGCTCGCGTCGCTGATTACCCCGATCCTGCCCTACATCCTGTCATTCGCCGCCGGGACAATGGTGTACGTCACCGTCGAGGAGCTGATCCCGGAAGCGCAGGCGGGGACGCGGACGGGTCTGGGCGGCACGCTTGGGACAATCAGCATCACGCTCGGGTTCGCGCTGATGATGCTGCTCGACGTGGCGCTCGGATGAGGAAATCGCACATTTTTTCACAAAGCCTATTGACAAAGTAGGCAAAATGTGGTATCCTACCCGTAACACCAAAAGGAACGCACAGAAAGGCGGGGAAACGGGCATGGGCGACACGTTCGAAAAGCTCATCAGGGCCAATTTTCGGTTCGGGCGAATGTGCTTTTGCGCAGGCCCGCCCCCGGAAAAGACGTTTACGAAAAGAAAGGAACAATAAAAATGGAACCCAACAAGAATTATCGCTTTGAAACCCTACAGCTCCATGTCGGGCAGGAGCAGCCCGATCCGGCGACGGACGCCCGCGCCGTCCCGATTTACCAGACGACCTCCTACGTGTTCCGCAATTCCGCGCACGCTGCGGCGAGGTTCAACCTGACGGACGCGGGCAACATCTACGGCCGACTGACCAATTCGACGCAGGACGTGCTTGAAAAGCGCCTTGCCGCCCTCGAAGGCGGGGTCGCGGGTCTCGCGGTCGCCTCCGGCGCCGCCGCTGTGACCTACACCATCCTCGCGCTCGCGCAGGCCGGCGACCACATCGTCGCCCAGAAAACCATCTACGGCGGCAGCTATAACCTGCTCGCCCACACGCTTTCTCAGTACGGTATCAGTACGACCTTCATCGACGCCCACAACCTTGCGGAAGTCGAGAACGCCATCCGCCCGAACACCAAGGCGATCTACCTCGAGACCCTTGGCAACCCGAACAGCGACATCCCAGACATCGACGCCATCGCGGAGATCGCCCACCGGTACAAACTGCCGCTTGCCATCGACAACACGTTCGGCACGCCGTACCTGATCCGCCCGTTCGAGCATGGGGCGGACATCGTCGTGCATTCGGCGACGAAGTTCCTCGGCGGACACGGCACGTCGCTCGGCGGGATCATCGTGGATTCCGGCCGGTTCGACTGGAAGGCGAGCGGGAAGTTTCCGCACCTGTGCGAGCCGAATCCGAGTTACCACGGCGTGACCTTTACGGAGGCGGCGGGGCCCGCCGCGTTCGTGACGTACATCCGGGCGATTCTGCTGCGGGACACCGGGGCGTGCATTTCGCCGTTCAACGCGTTCCTGCTGCTGCAAGGGGTCGAGACGCTGTCCCTGCGTCTGGAGCGGCACACGGAAAACACGAAAAAAGTCGTCGCCTACCTCGCGTCGCACCCGCTCGTGGAGAGGGTCAACCATCCGTCCCTTCCCGATCACCCCGATCACGCCCTGTACGAACGCTACTTCCCCAACGGCGGGGCAAGCATCTTTACGTTCGACATCAAAGGCGGGCAGGAGGGAGCGCACAGGTTCATCGACAATTTGCAAATTTTCTCACTGCTCGCGAACGTTGCGGACGTCAAAAGCCTCGTCATCCACCCCGCGACGACCACACATTCCCAGCTGACCGACGAGGAACTGGCGGACCAGGGCATCCACCGCAACACGATCCGCCTGTCCATCGGCACCGAGCACATCGACGACATCCTCGCCGACCTCGAGCGGGGCTTTGCCGCCGTGCGGTAAGCGTATACAACGGAAAAGACCCAGTCTGTCGAAACAGGTCTGTTAGGGCTTTCCCGGGACCGCGTGAAACGCAGCCCTAAACCCCTTGAGAATCCTCAGAAACTTCTTAATTTGGGGTTTATGTGGTGTAAATTTCCTTTGGCTTCCTGCAAAAGGGATTTATTGACAATCTAAAGCCCCCCGTTTTGCGGGGGGCCTTGCATTTCTTTGAAAAGGAGGGACGGCCATGGGCACGCTTTCCCGCGCTCTCATCGCGATGAGCGGAGGCGTCGATTCCGCTGTAGCGGCAAAGCTAACGCTCGAAGAAGGGTTCGACTGCGTCGGCTGCACAATGCGGCTGTATGACGGGGAGAAGGCTGCGTCTCGGACCTGCTGTTCGCTCGACGACGTGGAGGACGCCCGCGCCGTCGCGTACCGATTGGGCATCCCGTTTTACGTATTCAACCTGACCGAGGACTTCCGGCGGGAGGTCATCGGACGGTTCGTGCAATGCTATGAGGAGGGGAAAACCCCGAACCCGTGCGTCGAATGCAACCGATACCTGAAATTCGGGCGGCTGTTCGACAAGGCGGACGTCCTCGACTGCCGGTATGTCGTGACCGGGCATTACGCCCGCATCCGGCAGGACGGCGAGCGCTGGCTGCTGCTGAAGGCGCTCGACCCGGCGAAGGACCAGAGCTACGTGCTCTACGGTATGACGCAATCTCAGCTGGCCAGGACGCGGTTCCCGCTCGGCGGGCTTTCCAAACCGGACGTGCGAAAAATCGCCGCCGAAAGCGGGTTCCTCAACGCGGACAAGCCGGACAGTCAAGACATCTGCTTCGTCCCGGACGGAAATCACGCCTTGTTCATCGAGCGCTTCACCGGACGCAAAGCGATTCCGGGTCCGTTCGTAGACGAAACAGGAAACGTTCTCGGGATGCATAAGGGCATCGTTCATTACACGATCGGGCAGCGCAAGGGGCTCGGCATCTCCTCCGACCGCCCGCTGTACGTCACGGCGATCGACCCGGCGGCCAACACCGTCACCCTCTCCCACGCGGACGTCGGAAGCGGACTTTATACCCGTAAAGTGGTGATTCGCGGGGTCAATCTGATCACCTGCGAGCGATTGGACCGCCCGATCCGCGTCAAGGTCAAGCTGCGTTACCGCCAGCCGGAGCAACCCGCGACCGCCGAGCAGACGGACGACGACACGCTCGTCCTGTGCTTCGACGAGCCGCAGCGGGCTGCCGCGAAGGGGCAGGCGGCGGTGCTCTACGACGGCGAAACCGTCGTAGGCGGGGGCACGATCGTATGAAACGGCTGTTGAAACGCGGGAGGCGCGCACAGACGCGGCGGAAACGAAGGGATTCAGCGGTTTCGAGCGGGAACAGCAGAATGTCCGGGCAGGGGCCGTCGGTCTCCTGCGGGGAAAAGGACTTTTTTGCGGCAAGGCCGTAAAGTTTCGGGAGGTATGCTTCGAGGATGCGGTCCGCCTGCGGTTTTTCCATGGTTTTCTCCGGGCCGTTCGGTTTCCGTTTGCCCTTATCGTGCGAAGAAATGACAAAAAAGCAAGCCCTCCCCTTTACAAAAAACGGGAAGTATGGTAAAATGGGGCAAAAAGGAAGGGGGATTTTCCGTGTACCGCATCCTGAAACTCGACCCGGCGCTCGCGCCGTTCGCAGCGGATATCGAGCTGCGCATGGAAAACTACCGCAAAACCAAAAAGCGCCTGCTTGGCGCAAAGGGAAACCTGTTCGACTTCGCGAACGGGCATCTGTATTTCGGCGTACACCGCACCGACAGCAACTGGGTCTATCGCGAATGGGCGCCTGGGGCGGAAAAACTGTACTTCACCGGGGATTTCAACGACTGGAACCCAACGGCGTGTCCGATGGCACGGCTGGAAAATGGGGTATTCGAGGTTCGCCTTGACGGGAAGGACGCCCTGCGGAACGGGCAGAAGGTGCAGACCGTCGTCGAGCGGGACGGGAGGCTGCTCCGGCGCATCCCGCTCTACGCGCACCGCGTCGTACAGGACCCCGTGACAGCCCTCTGGTGCGCCGAGATTGACGAGCCGGACGAACCTTTTCCCTGGACGGACGAAGGGTTTTGCCCGCAGAAGCCGCTTCTGATCTATGAATGCCATATCGGCATGGCGCAGGAGAAGGCGGGAATCGGCAGCTACGACGAGTTTCGCAGGAATATCCTGCCGCGGGTGAAGGACGCGGGGTACACCGCCTTGCAGATCATGGCAATCATGGAGCACCCGTACTACGGCTCGTTCGGCTACCAGGTCACGAACTTCTTCGCCGCTTCCTCCCGGTTCGGGCGTGCAAGCGAACTGAAGGCGCTTATCGACGACGCACACCGGATGGGCATCGCCGTCCTGCTCGACGTCGTGCATTCCCACGCCGCCCGGAACACGAACGAAGGCATCAACGAGTTCGACGGGACGACAAACCAATTCTTCCGCGAGGGTTCGGCGGGCGACCACCCGTCATGGGGAACGAAACTGTTCAACTACGGCAAGGACGAGGTCCTGCACTTTCTGCTTTCAAACCTGAAATACTGGATGGAGGAATTTCACTTCGACGGTTTCCGCTTCGACGGGGTCACGTCCATGCTCTACCGCGACCACGGGCTCGGGACCGCTTTCACGGACTACCGGTACTACTTTTCGCTCAACACCGACGTCGAGGCGGTCACCTACCTCCAGCTCGCGAACGAGTTGATCCACCGGGTCAACCCGCACGCGATCACGGTCGCAGAGGATATGTCCGGGATGCCGGGGATGTGCTTGCCGATCCGGGACGGAGGGATTGGTTTCAATTACCGGCTCGCGATGGGCGTGCCGGACGTGTGGGTCAAGTTCGTGACCGGCCTGCGGGACGAGGATTGGGACATGGAGAAGCTGTGGTACGAGCTGACCACCCGCCGCCCGGGCGAAAAGAACGTCGGCTACTGCGAGTCCCATGACCAGGCGCTCGTCGGGGACAAGACGCTGCTGTTCCGGCTGTGCGACGCGGAGATGTATACGGGCATGGAGAAACGCTCGCAGAACGCGGTCATTGACCGCGGGGTCGCGCTGCACAAGATGATCCGCCTGCTGACCGCCACGCTCGCCGGGGAAGCCTACCTCAACTTCATGGGCAACGAGTTCGGACACCCGGAATGGATCGATTTCCCCCGCGAGGGCAACGGCTGGAGTTACACCTACTGCCGCCGGCAATGGAGCCTCGCCGACAACGGGTTCCTGCGCTACGGGGAATTGCAGGCGTTCGACCGGGCGATGACCGGGCTGCTGCGGGACGAGCGGATTTTGGAAAAGAAAACGAGACGGCTTTTCGTCTCACAGGAGGACAAGCGGATCGTCTACGCGAAGGGGTCGGTGCTGTTCGCTTTCAATTTCCACCCGGTGCGGTCATACGCGTCGGTGTTCCTGCCCGCGCCGTCGGCGGGGAAATACCGCGTGCTGTTCTCGTCCGACGACGGGCGGTTCGGCGGATTCGACCGTGTGGACGGGTCGTACGTGTACCGCGCCGTGCGGGCTGCGGACGGGGGGTGCGGGTTCCGGTGCTATCTGCCGGCGCGGTGCGCCGTGGTGTTTCAGAAGGGATAAAAAAGCTGGAGGTTTGCCGGGACTGCGCGAACGCGGCCCGACCCCCCATGCAAAGAAACTTTTTAAGTCGTTTTTTACGATTGCAAAAAGGACATGAACGCGTTCTTATTTTCGATCGCGCTCGTCGTCGGGCGGCCGAGGTCTTTGCGGGCGCCGATGGCGCACTTGATCTCCAGGAAGGTCAGTTCGCGGCTTTCCTTCACGTCACGCAGAGCGGTTTCCAGTTCCTCCGAAGTTCGCGCCGTCAGGACGCGCGGGTAGCCGCACGCCTTCGCGACCGCGTACAGGTCAACGCTTCCCGCCGCCGTCGGCATCCCGCCGACGCTCTCATGCGCGCAGTTGTTGAGCAGGACGTGGACGAGGTTCTTGGGCTTCACGCTGCCGATAACCGCGAGCGCGCCCATATGCATCAGCAGCGCCCCGTCCCCGTCGAGGCACCAGAACCGTTTCTCCGGCTTCTGCAGCGCCGCGCCGAGCGCGATCGACGAGCTGTGCCCCATCGACCCGACGGTCAGAAAATCCCGCCCGTGCCCGACGCCTGCCGCCTCACGCAGCTCGAACAGCTCGCGGGACGCTTTCCCGGTCGTACAGACGACCGCGTCCTCCCCGCTGGCGATGAGCAGGCGGCGAATCGCCGCCTCTCGCGTTAAAGGGTAGCCGTTGCGATAAACCCTGCGCCCGGCATAGGTCAGCGCACCCTTGCGAATGACAAAAGCAACCTGCTTTCCCGCCGCGAGCAGTACACGGAAGCCGTTCATCGCCTTTTGCAACTGTTCCTCTGTCGTCTCCTTCCCGACAACGAAACAGGAAACGTCCATCGTTTCCAGCAGTCGGACCGTCACTTCCCCCTGGAACCGGTGCTGCGGCTCGTCCGGCACACCGGGCTCCCCCCGCCAGCCGACGACGAACACACACGGAATCGCGTAGACCGACCTGTTGAGCAGGGAGGCGAGCGGGTTGACCGCGTTCCCCTCCCCGCTGTTCTGGAGGTAAACCAGCGGGACTTTGCCGGTCGCGAGGTGGTACCCGGCGGCCAGCGCGACGCAGTTTCCCTCGTTCGCCGCAATCAGATGACATCGGGGGTCCTCCCCGCAGGTATCCAGCAGATAATCGCACAGCGGTCGAAGCAGGGAATCCGGCACCCCGGTATAGAAATCCGATCCCACGATGCGCAGAAAATCGATGACTTGCATGGTAAATCCTCCCCCCTCCTCTACAGCTCGTCGATGAGGGTGATGATATCCTTAATCGGCATCAGCCGGTCGTCGACCTCTTTCGCGCGGTGGTAGCGCAGGATGTCCTCCGCCGTGCGCTGCATCGCCGGGAAGGCGCTGCGCGTGAGCTGGTTGGCGTAGATGACGATATTGACCCCGTGGGCCGCCAGTTCCTCTTCCGTGACGCTGTTAAAGGAGGACGGCACGACGACGAGAGGGGTGTGCGGGTCGGTCCCGCGGAAACGGTCGCAGAATTCGAGAATCTGCGACGGGTCCTTCTTGCGGCTATGGATCATGATCCCGTCCGCTCCCGCGCCGACGAACGCCGACGCGCGCGTCAGCGCGTCCTCCATGCCTTTTTCGAGGATCAGGCTCTCGATGCGGGCGATGATCATGAAGTCCTCGGTCAGCTGCGCATGCTTGCCGGCCGAAATCTTGGCGCAGAACTCCTCGACCGGGGCCTGCTCCTGCTCGACTTCCGTACCGAACAGGCTGTTTTTCTTCAGTCCCACCTTATCCTCGATGATAACCGCGCTGACCCCCATCCGCTCGAGCGTGCGGACGTTATAGACGAAGTGCTCGGGAAGTCCGCCGGTATCACCGTCGAGGATGACCGGTTTGGTCGTAACCTCCATAATATCATCGATCGTACGCAGGCGGGAGGACATATCGACCAGTTCGATGTCCGGTTTTCCCTTCGCCGTCGAGTCGCAAAGCGAGCTCAGCCACATCGCGTCGAACTGGTCAAGCCGGCCGTTATGTTCGACGACAGTCTTTTCGGCAATTAACCCGGTCAGCCCGCTGTGCGCTTCGAGCGCCTTGACGATCGGACAGATGCGGATCAATTGCCGCAGCCGCTTGCGACGGTACTCCGGCATGGCGAGTTTCTCTTTCAGTTGGTTGTCCACCTCGCGGACGGCTTCGTTTCGAGTATAGGGCACGTCAAGGATCTGCCCGCCGTAAGCGGAAAGCAGCGACTCGACGCTCGCGCGGATTCCCGTCATCGGACCGACCAGCCAGTTGTCGCCGTGGATGACGTAATCCGGACGCAGGGCCGGGATAACGTCGGTGTAAAGCATATCGTTCTGCACGACGACCTCCTCCACCCCGTCGATCTCGCCGTATAGCCGCATCCGCTCCTCAAGCGATTTGGTTGGGAAACGGTTGAAGCGAATCAGCGCTTCGTCCGAAAGCGCCCCGACGATGACCTTGCCGTAGCGGTGGGCCTGTTCGACGATGTTCAGGTGCCCTTCGTGGATGACATCCGTGCAGAAGCAGGCGTAAACGGTTTTCATACGATACTCCCCTCCTCAAGCTCGCAAATTTGGTTTCATCCCCGTTTTCAGCGGAATTTATCGATGATTTCACGGACGAGGAAATCCGCCGTCTCGTCGATGCGGTCAAACGGGACGTGCTTGGGCAGGTTCGTCCCGAAGGCGGTCCGACACTTTTCGAGTAGTTCGTCGGTATAGGTCAGCACCCCGCCTTCGACCCGCTCGATTCCGTCGAGATAGATGGATTCGCGGTTCTTCCGACGCATTTCCGCAAGCGAAAACGGCTTTTCGAGCACCTCCGCGCGGATGTGCTCGTCCCGCCCGTCGAGCAGCACCGGGTACCCGCCGAGTTCGCCGAACGCGCCGGGAATATGCAGCTTGCGCACCTGCCGGTCCCGCACGACGGCAAGACAGGCGCGGAGAATCTCGTAGTTGCTCGACGCGTTCATCATGTTGCGCTTCGCGTCGATTGGCATGGGGATGGCGCAGCGGGCGAACAGCTCGCTCTGCGCGACCGACAGGACTTCCCCGCGGTAACGCAGCTCCAGCAGCAGCTCCTGCCCTTCCGCCTGCCCCTCCTTGCTGATGCAGACGTCGTGAAAGTGGGAGGCGGCGAAGGTCACGTCGATGTTGTAAGGGTCGGGAATACCGAGCAATTCCCCGGTGGCGAGCTTAAAGCGGTAGACGAGGTGGTTAAGGTTGCCGCTGCCGAAATCGGGATACGGAAGCCCCGCGGACTTCAGCCACGGCAGAATCGCGTCGGAATAGGACGTGTTGACGACGATCGCGTCCGGACTCGCCACTTCGCACGCCCGCATGAGGTTACGCACGTACTTGACCGAAAGCGGCGCCCAGATGCCGTAGGCGCGGACATTCTTCCACGAGATGCTGCCGTACTTCAGCCCGGCGTAAGCGCGGCTGCTGTTGACGATGAAATCCGGCTGCCATGCGGAAAGCACCTCCGCGATGGACGGGACGTCGTCGAGGTTGACCGTGTCGAAGATGCGGACCGGCCCGCGGCAGCGCCCGCGAATGGACGTCGCGACCCGCAGGATATTCACATCGGAAATCAGTTTTTCCGGGTTCCGTCCGGCGACGGCCAGCTCGACGCCCTCGTCCGCGTCCGAAAGCAGGTAGTCGAGCAGATAGTGCCCGACGCTCCCGAGCCCAACGATGAGGATGCGGGCCTTGCGGGTTCCGAGCGGCTCGCGCAGCAGGTTGAGTTTGCGTTCCAACGGTGTCATGGCGTTTCCTCCTTGTTTTCGGGAATTCTGTCGAAATCCGAAACGGTATTGCAGTTGATCCAGCTTTCAAACGGGAGCATCCGATAGCTTTCCCGGTCCCGCCCGCCGAAGTACCTGCCGACGAAGGTCAGGTTCGTGCCCTGCCAGTCGCGTTCCGGCGTTTCCCGCACGAGCGCGCGCAGGCGGCCCGGGTCGGCAAACTTCCAGACCTGCCCGGAGTTGCGGATCTCCGTGAAGGGTTCGTCAACGCGCAGGGCGCCGTGGTCGGTGTCGTAGAGGTAATGCACATGCCCGCGCAAGTCGAGATAGAAAGCGACGGCTTTGTCCGCCGTAATGGGTTCGCGGTTATAGGTCATCACGTCCGCCGGACACTCACACACGATGGAAAACGACGGCGTATCGAGGTACAGATCCCCCTCGGCGAAGACCAGCTCGTCGAACGCCCCCTTGCAGGCTTCCAGCAGTCCGCAGTACAGACTCCAGCCAGAACCGTACCGCTCGTAGGACAGGTTATCGACGAGGGTCAGACGGTCCGCAAGATCGGGAAACTCCCGACGGACGGTCTCCTCCAATTCCCCGAAGCGGTACCCCCCGACGAGGATGTAGCGGTCGAACGGAACCAGCTGCCGCAGCAGGCGGGCAAGCAGGCAGGTCGAAAAGTCCCCCCGATGGTACAGGCATTTGACGCATTCCCGCCCGACCGAGCGCGAGAACCGTGTTGCCATCCCGGCGACCGTCACCAACAGCACACGCTTCATTTTCGCAGCTCCCACACGCACGCTTCTATGCCCTTTTCAAGCGGGACGGATGGGGCCCAGCCGGTGCGGGAGCGGATCTTCTCGGTATTCAGCACCCGCCGCTCCGGGTCCGACGCCCGATAGCCCTTGAACGTAATCTTCGGGTCGGTCACGCCGAGCTTGTCGGCACACAGCCGCACGAGGTCGAGAATGGAGATTTCCTCCTCCGTCGCGACGTTGTAGACGCTGCCGTCGAGGGCTTCCGGCGAACGGATCAGGGCGAGCACCGCCGAGCAGCTGTCCTCATTGTAGAGGAAGGTCCGGCGATTCTTTCGGCTGTTTTCCAGCAGCTCCACCCCGCCGGTGTCGCGCAGCTGGTGCAGGATATGCGGGATGATGTGCTTCGGGTAAAGCTCGCTCTTGCTGTAGACGTTCGCGAAGCGGATCGAGCAGCCTTTGATCTGCCCCTCGTTCACCGCGTCGCGCAGGAAGAATTCGGTCAGCAGCTTTCCGGTCGCGTAGCTGGTTCGCTGGCTGTGTTCGGCGTTCGCGAGACGGATATAATCGCTCTCCTTTACCCCGCCTTCCGCCCAGGACGCCATGGAATAGACCTCCGACGTCGAGCAGTTGATATAGACCTCCGCCCCGGCTGAGATCGCCTGGTCGAGGAACCGCTTCATTCCGACGACGTTGGTCTGAAAGGTGCGGTTGATATGGTAAAAATGTTCCGTATGCACCACGGCGGCGCAGTTGACGTAGACGATTCTGTCACAATGCGGTTTTTCCGCGAGCACCTCCTGCCGGATCCTCTCCATCTGCGCCGGGTCGTTCAGGTCGAACGGGTGGAAGGCGAAGAGCGGGTTGTCCCGCAAATCCTCGACCGACGCGAAGGAGGACGCAAAGAAGTTGTCAAAGCCGATGACCTTCTGCCCCGCCTTGGTCACTTGTCGGGCGAGCTCGCTGCCGGTCATGCCGGTCACGCCGCTGACGACATACAGTTCTTTCATATCCCTTTTTCCAGCCTTTCCCGGTAGAAATCGTCTGTCTGCCCGCAGAAAGTCTTTTGCTCCGCGGCGACGTCGTACGGTACTTTTTGCAGTCGCACGTCACCGGTCGCCGTGTCGAGCAGGGCGAACTGGGCGTGCGGCACGTGGTTGCGGGGCTGCCCGACCGAGCCGGGATTGAGGAACGCCGTCCGCTTGCGGTTACGGTGGGACGGGTCGTCCGCCGGGTAGCAGACCTCGAAAAAATGCGGGAGGTGGGAATGCCCGGAGAACACGTAGTCGTAAACCCGGCAGGCATCCGGTTGCGGTCCGGGACGAACGGACCCCCAGTACACATCGTTCGGGCTGCCGTGTACGGCGAGGCAGTATACCCCATCGGCGTCAAACGCGCAGGGACCGTCCGTCAGTCCGTGCAGGTACGCGAGGGTGCTTTCGGTCAGCACGTTTTGCGTGTAGCGAGCACTCAGCCGCCCGCGCTCGGTCGAAAAGCGGGAGAAGTCCCCGTCGAGGACAGCCTGCTCGTGGTTGCCACGCAGGTTGCAGAGCGCCGGAAAGGGCCACGACCGCACGAGCGAAACCACCTCGTTCGACCGCATTCCGTAGTCAATCAGGTCGCCGAGCAAAACCAACCCGTCCGGATTCGCACGTTTCAGCGCCTCGCCGACCGCGCGGGTCGCTTCCAAGTTGCCGTGCAGGTCGGATAGGATCGCAAGCTTCATTGGCTGTTCCCCTTTCTGGCTGATTTTTGTCGATTTTGAACATAAAGGCGAAAGGGCTCTTTCGATGAATGCTGTTCAATTTCATTTCAAAATTCTATTAGTATGAACACAGTATACACCCGCTTTTTGAAAAAAGCAAGTGTTTTTCAAAAAATTTCCGTGCATAATCAAAAATTGTACAGTTTCACGGTTCATTTTTTCCAAAAAAGCAGCAGATAGAAAACAAGCGGGTCAAAAAAACCGGAACCCGCTTGTTCATAAAATACGGCCATTGTTTCACGATTGATGCGTACCGCCAATGGCGGTACGCATGAAAACAGGCTCATCAAAACCGGAAAAGAACCGTCAGTCCGCCTTGAATTCGCCGGTATAGGAGCCAACCGTGACCGTGTAAGTCTCGCCTTTGGTCAGTTCGGGCAGGCTAAGGATGACCACCGCGTAGGGCAGCGACGGTTCGACGGTCAGCAGGATCTCCCCGCCGTCCCGCAGGACGATCTGCGTTCCGGCGGGCTGGTTCCCGACTTGCAGGGCGATAACCCCCTGCGACGAACCGCTGAATGTCTGCGCCATTCCGGCGCCGCCCGTTCCGACGAACCGACCGCCCGTGATTACGCCGCCGGTGTCAAAATCCAGCGCGGCGGTGTCACCCTCCGTCGGGCCGGTAACCGTCACGTCTCCGCCGGAGATCTCCAGCGAGCCATTCACATCAATCCCGTCGCCGTAAGCGACGATCGAAACCGTCCCGCCGGAAATAACGACCGAGCCGTCGGAGGAGCCGCCCGGTCCGCCGCCCGGTCCGCGCCCGCCGCCGAAGCCGAAGCCGCTTTCGTCCGTGCCGCCCGCCGCGTTGATGCCGTCGTCGTCCGCTGTCAGTTGAATCTCCCCGCCGGTGACGAGCACGTGCAGCCCTTCGATCCCTTCGTAGCTATTCTCGACGCGAATGGTCCCGCCGGTCACGGTCAGGGCCTCGTCTGCATGAAAGCCATCGTCCCCGGTCAAAATCGTGAACGTCCCGCCGGCGACCGTCACATCGCCGTTGGAATGCACGGCGTCGTCGGCGCTGTCGAGTGCGAACGTCCCGCCGGCGAGCAGCAGCCCGCCGTCCGCTTTGATCGCCTTTGTACTCTCCGTCGAATCGGTATCGGTCGAGGAGGTCACAGCGCGATTCCAGCCGGACCCGCCGAAACCGCCGGACGCATGCTGCGGACCGTTTTCGTGCCCGCCGCCGGACGTGACCGTCACGTCCCCGCCGGACACCCCCAGTGCGCCGCTCGCGCTGATCCCATCGCCGTCCGACACGACGGACAGCGAACCGTCGGCGAGGTAGAAGTACCCGAGCGTCTCGTCACCCTCGTTCTCGACGTGGACGCCGTCCTTGCCGGTCTCCAGCACAAGTGCGGCGCCGTCGATGCGGACGCTGTCGTTCACATCAAATCCGTGCGAACCCGCCCGAACGGTATAGGTTCCGCCGGTAAGCACCAGGTCGTCCTTGCAGACCACCCCGTGCCCGCCCGGAGAAGTTACGGTCAGGCGGCCCGCGCCGTTGCAGGTCAGGTCCTGCTTGGAGAACAACACCCCGTCGATGCTGTCCCCATCGTCTGAAACGAAGGAACCGCCGTTTGACAGAGTGTTCTCGCTGTCCTCCGCGAGCGTGATAAACACCTTGTCCGCCTCGCGGATGTACAGGGCGGCGGACGCGGAGCTGTTGACGTTCACCCCGTCGAGCACCAGCTGCAATTGATCGTTTTCCCCCGCGTCGACGAGAATCTGCCCATTGTCGAGCGTACCGGACAGGACGTAGGTTCCCTCGGCCCTGATCGTCACGGTTCCGCCGTCCACCGTCACGTCTTTGCTGTCACATTCCGCCGTCAAGCCTTGCAGCAGGATCCGCACGGCGTCCCCGTCGTCGTAGGACGTGCGGCGGTCGCGGTCGGTGAATAGCGCGGCTTCGTCCCACGAAACCGCGCCCGAAAGGGTCCCCGAAACCGCGTCCGCTCCGCCATCGCCCGCCAAACCTGCCGATTCCGCCGACGTGTCCTGCGAATGCGACTGCGCCTTCCCCGCCCCGCAGGCGGTGAGCAGTCCCGCCGCAAGCAGCAGCGACAGGAGCGCCTGCTTCTTCATATGCCATGCCTCCCCGTTGGTTTTTCTTTGAGTATATGCTATAAAAATGAAACGTTTCGGTCGGAAAACGTGAATTTTTTGCAGATTATTTTGAACAAACCGTAAATCCTTTCTCCGCCCGGACGCCTTCCGGCTTGACAAGGCGAGGGGATTGTGCTATGATGAAAATAAAGGGAGGAAAATGTATGAAGTCCGTACAGTCGCTCGAAATCACCCTGCGGCAGGGGCGGGTGTTCTGCAAATCCGCGTTCTATACCGCGTCGGACGGCTTTGACGCGGAGATCCGCTACACCTTCACGCCGGGGATCCATCGGTTGATCGGAGACATCGATTCCGGAGTGTGGGCGGTCAGCTATCTGCTGTCCATGTACTGCCATACCCCGAAGTGCTTCTCCATGTTCGAACCGCCGGAAGTAACGGTGAACGGGAATGCGCTGTCCCTCGAGGAATTCGCTCGCTTCGCCTGCTACCTCGATAAGTCCTACCCGCTCTTCGCGAAAACCGCGCCGGTGTGCCGGCTGATCCAGAACGGCCTGCGCAGGACTCGCTCGAAACAGTCGCCGGAGGAGGTGCGGGAGCTTTTCGGCATCTCCTCCGAGCGGTTCGACCGCCCGCTGTCCGATATGGGGGACGAACTGCTGCAGGCGATGGTCTCCGTGGCGTACAGCCAGAGGAAGGACGTTTTCTGCTTCCCGTGGATGAGTGAAAAGCGCCTTTCGGAGGTCCGCGAGAAGCTGCCGACGCTGCTCGACACCCTCGAGAGGTTGGGAAAAATCGTGCTGCTGCCCGTCGGTTCGCAGGCGGAAAAGCTGCTTCCGTAAAAGGTTTCCGGTTTTTGTTCGATTTGATTCCTCCGGCAATTCAATGCATGTCCGCTGTACCGGCCGATTTTCACGATCTGTCTTATGAAATACGGAGGGTGACTCCGCTTCGGCCAGCAGGCTGGGAGAGGATCGCCTGTTCCTCGGTGGCGGGCGGGTACTTCCGGATCGCCCACACGCAGCGAAGCCCGGCCATTCCAGCGTTTCGGCGTGCTGCGGAACGCCGAAATTGTTCCGGTGTCGGTCCTCGTTTGCAAGGTAAAGTTCAAGTCGTTTCCCTCGTTTCGTTTGGCACTCCTGCCGGACAGCGCCTTTTTCAAAACGCGAAGCTCCGCCTGCAAATCCTTGCGTTTTTCTATTTTTCGGACAGCGGTTCGATCTCTTCATCGTGCAGATACCGGCTCTGCTTAACGCCGCCCTGTGACCATTGATGGTAGTAATAGGTTTTTCCGCTGATGGTTTTTTTGCGAAGCCGTCAATAGCGAGTCCGCGCGTCCGCGCGGCAAAAGCTGTGCTTTTGTGCTTTGCGGCAGCAAAGCTGCGATGCTATTCTACCCTGTTTTAACCCCTTTTGTCAATGGCATAACAGCAGGAGTCAAGAAAATTTCCATACGATTATGAAGACTGCAGGAATCAAGGGCAGCTCCCACAAAAACGGCTCGCCCAATACGCTGGCGGATGGGTTTATCAGGGGCGCGAAAGATGCCGGGCATGAGATCTTAGAATTGGACGCAGCGCACATGGATATCCATCCGTGTCCCGGATGTAAGCACCGCGGGATGGACGGTCCCTGCGCATAGAAGGATGACATAGAAAAGATCCGGGATGCGCTGCTTTTTTCCGATGGGGTGACAGAATGGGCGGACGGCCTTGGCATTCAGTGAAGGAGTAGCATGAATGAAGCAACCAAAACAGATGATCAGACGAATTGTTGACTTGTGCATGGTCATCCTTCTGCCGCTTTTGATGGCGGAAGTCCTGATCGGACAGGAAATCCACGAATGGCTCGGGACGGGAATGCTGGTTTTGTTTATCGCCCACCACGTTCTAAATGTTGGCTGGTGGAAAACTCTCTTCAAAGGGAGATATACGCCGTCCCGCTGCTTTGGCGTGTCCCTCGACCTGCTGCTCCTTTTGGATATTATAGCTTTAGGCGTAAGCGGGATCATGCTGTCCGGCTTTGTCTTTGACTTTCTCCCCATAAGCGGAGGGATGGCAGTCGCGAGAAAACTTCACCTCTTTGCCTCTTACTGGGGGCTGATCCTGATGTCGGCGCACCTGGGACTGCATATGGAAATGCTCATAGGAGTCGGAAGGAAGCTGTTCCATATTTCAGGAAAGGGCGTGGCAAGGAAGTGGATTTTACGCGCACTCGCCGCGTCAGTATGCGCTTATGGCATTTACGCCTTTGCCAGCCAACGCATCTGGGACTATCTGTTCCTGCGGACGCATTTCGTGATGTTTGACGAGACAAAGACGGCGGTCGTCTACTTTGCCGAAACCGCCGCTATGATTGTGCTTTTCGCGGCGGCCGCGCACTACCTGAACAAACTTTTACGCCTTATGGGAAAGAAATCCGAAAAGAAGCAATTGAATGGAACGGCATGGAAAATATGCGCGTTCGCCGTTCCCGTGCTTGTTTGTGCGCTTGTGATTGCGGGGTTCAATATGCCATCGCGAAATTTGCCGTGGCAAAGCAAACCTGCCGAGCCTCCGACAAACAGCAATCTTGAACAAACCGCGGATGTGCAGGACGGATTTGTACTGATAAAAGGCGACAGTTATAAAATGGGAAGCCCGAAGGATGAGCCGTGGCGCTCCGGCGATGAGGCACAGCACACTGTGACAGTGAGCGATTTCTATATCAGCCCCTATGAGGTCAGGCAAAGCGACTATGAATCGGTCACGGGAGAAAATCCTTCCAATTTTGCCGGAGATAACCTCCCCGTTGAAAACGTGTCGTGGCTGGACGCCATTGCTTACTGCAACGCGCTAAGCGAGAAGGAAAACCTCACGCCCGCCTATGCCGTGGACGGGCAGACTGTCACATGGGACAGGAGCGCGAACGGCTACCGTCTGCCCACCGAGGCGGAATGGGAATACGCCTGCCGCGCCGGGACGGCGACGCCGTTTAATACCGAAACCTCCATCGGCCCGGAGGAATCCAACTATTATGGACATTACCCCTACGAGATCGAGAACAACTATTTTTCCCAAGGGAACCTTTCGACAAAGCCGGGCGAATACAGGCAGACGACGGTCGCCGTGGACAGTTTCTCCCCAAACGCCTGGGGGCTTTACAATATGCACGGCAACGTCAGCGAATGGGTGTGGGATTTCTACGGCGAATATGACATGTCCGACACCGCCGACCCCACAGGTCCTGAAACAGGGACGCGCCGCGTCTACCGGGGCGGCGGCTGGAACGATTTCGCCAAGAATCTGCGCTCTGCCTACCGTGCCACTCTGCCGGAGGATAAAGGCAGCTTCAACCTCGGCATCCGCCTTGTGCGGAACGCTGTGAACGGCGCGGGAAGTGTCACTACTTCCGGAACAGAAAATGAAACGGCAGATGGCGGAAAGGTATTGATTGCCTTCTTCTCTTGGGGCGGAAACACCAGAGGGATCGCGGAAGAAATCCAATCGCAGACCGGGGCGGATCTCTTTGAGATCGAGCTTGTCAATCCCTATTCAACCGACTACAACACCGTACTCGACCAGGCACAGCACGACCAGAACATCCAGGCGAGGCCGGAGATCAAAAACCATGCGGAGAATTTTGAACAGTATGACACCATCCTCTTAGGCTATCCAAACTGGTGGGCGTCCATTCCCATGCCGATTGCCTCATTTTTAGAGGCGTATGACTTTTCGGGCAAGACGATCATCCCGTTCTGCTCCCACGGGGGAGGGCGTTTCGGGCAGAGCCTGACGGCGATCGCCAAGCTGGCCCCTGATGCCGATATAGGCGAGCCGCTGTCTATCCATTACTCCGGCGGAAGCACACTGCCGGACGACATTGCAGACTGGCTGAAAGCAAATCGTATCCATGAAGGAGAGGAGGAAAACGCTATGATGCAGATGAAAATCGGCGATACCGTAGTTTCGGTGGACTGGGAAAACAACACATCCGTGGAAGCATTGAGAGCACTGTGCGCAGATCATCCCCTGGAGATTCCGATGTCTATGTATGGCGGTTTTGAGCAGGTGGGTTCTCTCGGGCAGAACCTGCCGAATAGTGATTCGCAGATAACCACAGCCGCGGGAGACATCGTCCTGTATTCCGGCGATCAGATTGTCGTGTTTTACGGATCGAATACGTGGTCCTACACCCGGCTTGGCAGGATTACGGACAAAACAAAAGACGAAATGGCAAAGCTTCTTTCCGGCGGCGATGTGACCGTCACGATAGCGGGGGGCAACATGGAATGAAACAGCGGGACAGTCTTTGAAAAAAACAATGAAGATATTTCAAAGGTGTTTTTCACCTTCGATATCAGCGCCGAGGGCATGGTGAAAGTGTATGGGGCTCTCGGCTGGAAACCGGAGGGAAAAGTCGCGGTGAAGCTTTCCACTGGGGAACCGCCGGCGAGCAATTATCTGCGTCCGGAACTGATTCAAGATGTTGTGCAAACCGCGGACGGGACGATCGTAGCGTGCAATACGGCATACGGCGGCTCCCGCGCGGGTATGTTCCCGCCTTTCCGGTAGTCAAGGCTTATCCCGCACGGCGCGCAGGGCAGAATCCGCCCGATTCGATTGTTTTGCACCCAAATGCGCCACGTTGCGCCCAACCCGCACCCAATGCCCCCAAACTGGGTGCCAACGTGTGTTTGTATCAATCTCAATGGGGAACTTCCCATATAATCCCTTTAGGAATCGCAGAATGAACGGCCTTAGACAATGTATATCCATCGATCCATGACCATTCCGAAGAAAATGCAGAACGGTCGTATTCGGCAAATACGGCTCGGGGCAACGCCCACCCTTCGCCTCCATGCAAAAAAGGACGGCTCTGACGAACCGTCCTTTTCTGCCGCCGTGTACATCTTTCGTACTTACTCCGCCGGGGCTTCCCCCTCTTTCGGGGCTTCCCCCTCTTTCGGGGCTTCCCCCTCTTTCGGGGCTTCCTCCTCCGCCGGGGCCTCCTCCGCCGGGGCTTCTTCCCTCGGGGTTTCCACTTTCGACTCTTCGGACTTCTTGGCCTTCTTGGCCTTCTTGGCGGCCTTCTTCGCCGCCTTCGCGTCCGCCTTTTCTTCCTTCTTGTCCTTCTTGTCCTTCTTCGGGGCGTAGTAGCTTTCCGCGTCCACCAGCTCGATGAGCGCCATTTCCGCGCCGTCTCCGCGGCGCGGACCCAGCTTCAGAACCCGCGTGTAACCGCCGTTCCGCGCCTCATACAGCGGCGCAACGAACGTGAAGAGCTTGTAAACCGCTTCCTCCTTCTTCAGGAACGCGAGCGCCTGACGGCGGGAAGCCAACGTGTTCTGCTTGCCAAGCGTAATCATCTTGTCGGTCAACGCACTGACTTCCTTCGCGCGGGTATATGTCGTTTCGATGCGACCCGTTTCCAGCAGGAACGTCACCATGCCTTTGAGCATCGCCATCCTGTGGGACGTGGGTCTGCCTAACTTTCTTGTTCCGGGCATTTTCTTTCTGCCTCCTTACGCACACAAAATTATTCTTCGGGCTTTCTGAAAGCGAGCCCGAGCGACTGCAGCTTCAGAACGACCTCCTCCAGGGACTTCTTTCCGAGGTTGCGAACCTTAATCATTTCCTCCTCGGACTTGCTGATGAGATCCTCCACGGTATCGATGTTCGCACGCTTCAAGCAGTTAAAGCTCCGCACGGACAGGTCAAGCTCCTCGATGGTCATCTCAAGTACCTTGCCCTTCTTCGTCTCCTCCCGCTCGACCAGAATCTCTGTATCCTTGGTCCCGTCGGACAGGTCAACAAACAGGTTCAGATGCTCGTTGAGGATCTTCGCGGCGAGGGAAACCGCTTCCTTCGCGTCGATCGTACCGTTCGTCGTGACCTCAAGCTGCAGGCGGTCGTAGTCGGTGACGTTGCCGACACGGGTGTTGGACACCGTGTAGTTTGCGGCGTAAACCGGCGTGTAGTTGGAGTCCGTGTAGATCACGCCGATGACCGGGTTTTCCGCCAGTTCCTTATTGCGCTCCGCGGAAACATAGCCCCGCCCGTGCTCAAACGTCACCTGCATAAAGAACGACGTCCCGGGCTCGACCGTCGCGATGTGGTGGTCAGGGTTGAGAATCTCGATGTCGGAATCCGCCTGAATGTCGCCCGCCTTGACTTCCCCGCCGTGAGACTCGATCAGCACGGTCTTCGGCTCGCCGCAATACAGCTTCGCGACGATGCCTTTGACGTTGAGTACGATCTCCGGCACGTCCTCGCGAACGCCCGCAACCGCGGACAGTTCATGCAGCACGCCGTCAATCTTTATGCTCGATGCGGCCACGCCGGGCAGCGAACCGATCAGCACCCGACGCAGGGCGTTGCCGAGCGTCATGCCGTATCCGCGCTCGAGCGGCTCGATGACAAACACGCCGTGTCTGCCGTCCTCGCTCACATCGGCCGTAACGATATTCGGCCTTTCGATTTCGATCATGAATCAACTTCTCCTTTCTCGTGATACCTTCCAAGCAGCCTTTTTCAGGCCGCCGCACACCTTACTTGGAGTACAACTCGACGATCAGATGCTCCTCGAACGGGAAATCGATGTCCGCGCGCGTCGGCAGAGCGTTCACCGTCGCGCTGACCGGCTCGGTCGCGACCGTAAGCCAGGCGGGCACGGGTCTGCCGCCAATATTCTCGATAAGCGATTTAATCTTTTCGGACTCCTGGTTGGATTTGCTGTCCTTGAGCGCGATCACGTCGCCCTGACGGACCAGCTGCGAAGGAATGTTGACCTTCTTCCCGTTGACGGTGAAATGACCGTGCAGGACGAGCTGACGCGCTTCCTTGCGGCTCGCAGCCAGACCCATGCGGTAAACCACATTGTCAAGCCGGCGCTCGATCATGATCAGCAGGTTTTCGCCCGTCTGACCCGGCTGGCGGTCGGCTTTCTCAAAGTAGTTCTTAAATTGCTTCTCCAGAATACCGTAGTAACGCTTTGCCTTCTGCTTCTCGCGAAGCTGGAGGGTGTACTCCTTCGGACGGCGGCGGGAAACGTTCGCCCCGTGCTGTCCGGGCGCCTGCCCTCTGCGGGTATAAGGACATTTGTCACTGGCGCATTTGTCGCCCTTCAGGTAGAGCTTCACGCCCTCCCGGCGGCAAAGTCGGCAGGACGGTCCAGTATATCTTGCCATGTGTTAGCCTCCTTTTCATTCAGACACGACGTCTCTTGGGCGGTCTGCATCCGTTGTGCGGGATCGGCGTCACGTCCTTGATCATCGTGATTTCCAGCCCGGCGACCTGCAAAGCGCGGATCGCGGATTCTCTGCCCTGTCCCGGGCCTTTGACGTACACCTGCACAGTCCGCAGCCCATGCTCCATCGCGGCCTTCGCGGCCGTCTCCGCCGCCATCTGCGCCGCGAACGGCGTGGACTTCCGCGATCCGCGGTAGCCGAGCTCGCCCGCCGACGCCCACGAGATCGCGTTCCCCTGCGTGTCCGTGATCGTCACGATGGTGTTGTTGAAGCTGGACTGGATATGTGCCGCGCCCCGTTCGATATGCTTCTTTTCGCGGCGCTTTTTGGTAACCGTTTTCTTGGTGACCTTTGCCATTGGTTGGCTGCCCTCCTTTTACTTCTTCTTGTTGGCGATGGTCTTGACCGGACCTTTTCTGGTTCTCGCGTTGGTCTTAGTGCGCTGACCATGAACCGGCAGACCCTTGCGGTGCCGTTGCCCGCGATAGCAATCGATCTCAACCATTCGCTTGATGTTCAGACCCACCTCACGGCGGAGATCGCCTTCGACAACGTAGTTGTTTTCAATGCAGTCACGGAGCTTGGCGATGTCGGATTCGCTCAAATCCTTCACGCGGGTGTCGGGGTTAATGCCGGTCTGCCTGAGAATCTCGTTGGAACGGCTTCTGCCGATCCCGTAGATGTAGCAAAGCCCGATCTCAACCCGTTTTGCATTGGGAATATCAACACCTGAAATACGTGCCATTCTCTACTTTTTCCTTTCTGATTATGATGGGTTCAACCTTGTTTTTGCTTGTGTTTGGGATTTTCGCAGATCACCATGACCTTGCCTTTTCTCCTGATAATCTTGCACTTGTCACAGATTTTCTTCACAGAGGGTTTGACCTTCATGTGGGACACCTATCCTTTCTGAACCGAATCATGTCTGCCTTTTCGCAGTATTCCGTGCTTCTTTTATCCTGCGGCGAAATAAACGGGCGTTTATTTCGCTCTGAATGTGATACGTCCTTGATTCAGGTCGTAAACCGAAACCTCGACCTTCACCCGATCGCCCGGAAGAATTCGGATATAGTTCATCCGCATCTTGCCGGAAATGTGTGCCGTCACCAGATGCCCGTTCGTCAGCTTCACACGGAACACCGTGTTCGGCAGCACCTCGACCACCGTGCCCTCACACTCGATCACGTCGTCCCTTTCCTTAGCCAGAACAATTCCTCCTTCCAAACCTCACGCCTCCGGCGCCTGTCCCGTCGTTTCCCGGATCCACTGCCGCAAAAAGCGGTTCGTCACGACTGCCCCGTCAAACCGGAGCGCCTCGCCGTCGGCGCCGTACAACGGCCGCACATGCTTGCGTTTCTTCTTCTTCGGGCGTTCCACCGGGCGGATCCGGCCGTCCGCGAGGTACAGGTACTCCCCGTCCTCCCGCACGACCACGCAGACCACCCCGCGGTCCCGTCCCGCCAAGGGGACGACCGCCCGTCCTAACCAGCCATCATCACCCATAAAAACCCTTTTCAGCTCGGATCCGTCAGGATCCAAACTCCGTTTTTTGTTAGTGCAATCGTGTTTTCGTAGTGGGAGGAAAGTCTCCCGTCCTTCGTCACGACCGTCCAGCGGTTCGCGAGCGTGCGCACCTCGTGCGTCCCCGCGTTGATCATCGGCTCGATTGCGATCGTCATGCCCGCGCTCAGCCGAATGCCCCGGCCGGCGCTCCCGTAGTTCGGGACCTCCGGGTCCTCGTGGAGTTTCTGCCCCACGCCGTGCCCAACGTACTCCCGCACCACGCTGCAGCCGTGCGCTTCCGCGTACGTCTGCACCGCGTGCCCGATGTCCCCGAGCCGTGCGCCCGGCGCCTCCGCGGCCCGGATCGCCTGAAAGAAGCACTCCCGCGTCACCTCGACGAGCTGTTTCGCCTCGTCGCTGATTTCCCCGACCGGGAAGGTCGCGGCGCAGTCGCCGTGGTATCCGCGATAGAACGCCCCGACGTCGATCTTGACGAGATCCCCCGCCTTGAGCGCCCGGTCCGACGGGATCCCGTGGATCACTTCGTCATTGACGCTGACGCAGGCGGACGCCGGGAACCCGTACAGGTGCAGGAACGACGGACTTGCCCCGTGCGAGCGAATCACCCTGCAAATCTCCGCGTCGATCTGGGCGGTGGTGACGCCCTCCTTGCAGAGCGCGCCGCCCGCCTCCCGCGCAAGCGCCGCAATCCGACCCGCGTCCCGCATCCTGCGCAGTTCCTCGTCCGTTCGTAACGTAATCATTTCCCGATGCCGAGCGCCTCGCGCACCAAGCGGGACGTGTCTTCGACCCTGTCCTGCCCGTTGACCGTGCGCAAGAGGCCCTTCCGCTCGTAATAGGCCTTGAGCGGTTCGGTTTCGCGGTGGTAGACCGCGAGCCGGTTCCGCACGACGTCCGCTTTGTCGTCCGGCCGCTGCGAAAGCGCCGCGCCGCAGACGTCACATTTCCCTTCGTCCTTCTTCGGCGGGTTGTACAGCACATGATAGGTCGCGCCGCAGGACGGGCAGACCCGCCGCCCGCTCATGCGTTCAACGATCGTTTCGTCCGAGACTTCCAGCGAAAGCACACAGTCCACCGCAATCCCGAGCGACTCGAGCGCCTCCGCCTGCGGAACGGTCCGCGGGAAACCGTCGAGAATAAACCCGTTCTTGCAGTCGTCCCGCGCCAAGCGATCCCGCAGGATCCCGACGACCAGTTCGTCCGGGACCAAAGCCCCACTCGCCATGACCGTCTCGGCCCGCTTGCCAAGTGCCGTGCCTTCCTTGATCGCCGCACGCAGCATCGCGCCGGTTGAAACCGTCGGAATCCGCAGGGCCGCGCTGATCCGTTCGCCCTGCGTGCCCTTTCCGGCGCCCGGAGGGCCGAACAGAATGAGTTTCATCGCAAATCAACCTTTCTTCACTTACGCAAGGAAGCCCTTGTAATGCCGCATCGTCGTTTCGGACTCGATGTCGCGCGCAGTCTGCAACGCGACGTCCACCACGATGATGACCGACGTGCCGCCATGCACCAGCGCGCCCAGCGCGGTCCAGCCGGTCCAGCTCATGAGAATCGGGAAGATCGACATGAACGCCAGGAACAGGGCGCCGATGAGCGTCACACGATGGACGACTTTCTTGATATACTGCGCCGTCGGCTGACCCGGGCGGTAACCCAAGATCGTGCCGCCGTTCGCCTTGAGGTTGTTGGCAACCTCGTTGACGTTAAACGAGATCGCAATATAGAAGTACGCGAAAGCGATAATCAGCACGAACATCACGATCACATAGATCGGGCTGCTCGGCGAGAACCACTTCTGCACCCACGCCTGGAACTTGCCGCCGATCAGCAGCGCCAGCGTCGCGGGCAGCGAAACGATCGCGTTCGCGAAGATGATCGGCATGACACCGCCCATCATGACGCGAATCGGGAGATACGTGTTCGCGCCGCCGTACATTTTCCGTCCGACCTGCCGCTTCGCGTACTGCACCGGCAGCCGCCGCTCGGAGTTCGAGAAAAAGACGACCAGCGTCACGATCGCGAGCATCATCACCACCGCGAGGATCACACCGAGAATGTCGCCGAAGCTGATCGTGATGTTGAGCATGGACTCGACGACCGACGGGACACTCGAAATGATGTTCGCAAACAGGATCAGCGAGATTCCGTTGCCGATGCCCTTTTCGTCGATCCGTTCGCCGATCCACATGACCAGGCATGCCCCGGCGGTGTGGCAAGCGAGAATGACAATCATCGTGAACCACTTCGGCATATTGGAATCGATCAGGCCCTGACTGTTGAGCGTCGCATAGTAGCCGTACGACGTGACCAGCGCGAGAGCGATCGTGACGTACCGGGTGATTTTCGAGATTTTAGCCTGCCCTTCCGGACCGCTCTTCGCGATGCGTTCGAGGGCGGGAATCGCGATTGTCAGCAACTGAATGACGATCGACGCGGTGATATACGGGCTGACGCCGAGTGCGAACAACGTCGCGTTCTGGAACGCCTGCCCGGCAAGCATACTGAAGTATCCAAACAACGTTCCGTTCGTCGCGGTGGAATCAAACAGTTCGCTGACTCCCTTGCTGTCGATGAACGGCACCATGATGTTCGCCCCGAAACGGAACACCACGATGATGAACAATGTGTAGAGCATCCGTTTGCGAATTTCCGGCACCCTCCACGCATTCTTGAAAATCTTGAACATGCTTACTCACCTGCCCTTTCGAAAAGCATTGCGGCCTTTTCCGCGCGCCGATTGCGTTCGGACGAACATTTTAAAGCACCTCCGTCTTTCCGCCTGCGGCTTCGATTTTCTCTTTTGCGGTAGCGGAAAAACGGGTGGCTTTCACGGTCAGGGGGTGAGTCAATTCGCCGTTGCCCAGCACCTTCAGCCCGTCAAAGGCGTTCTTGACCGTCCCGTCCGCGAGCAGCGTATCAAGACCGACGACTGCGCCGCTCTCGTAACGCTCCAAATCGGAAAGGTTGACGATGGCGAACCGCTTCGCGAAGCGGTTCTTGAATCCGCGCTTCGGCAGTTTGCGGTAAAGCGGAAGCTGGCCGCCCTCAAATCCGGGACGGACCCCGCCGCCGGAGCGGGCATTCTGCCCTTTATGGCCGCGGCCGGCGGTCTTGCCGTTGCCGCTGCCCGCGCCCCGGCCCTTGCGGTACGCCGTCCTGACAGCGCCCGGCGCCGGGGAAAGCTCCTGTAGCTTCATATCTTTTGTTTCCTCCTCTTTCAGGCTTCATCGACGCGGACGAGGTGGGAAATGACCGCCAGCTTGCCGTCGATTTCCGGAGTCCTCTCGACCGTCTTGCGGTCGCCGATCTTGCGCAGCTCGAGCGACCTGCAAGTCAAAATCTGGTTCTCCTTGCGGCCGATGAGGCTTTTCGTCAATGTGATGGTAACTTTCATCCCGAACCTCCTTTTCAGCGGACGTCCGCGACTTCAATGCCCCGTCGCCGCGCGACCTGATCGACCGTTTGCAGCTCTTTGAGGGCCTCGAACGTCGCCTTGACCACGTTCGCCGGGTTGTTCGACCGCAGCGACTTGCCGCGGATGTCGCGGATCCCCGCCATCTCCAGCACCGCGCGCATCTTGCCGCCGGCGATGATCCCGGTACCGGGCGCGGCGGGCTTCAGAAGCACCCTCCCGGCCCCGAATTCGCCGATAATCTCATGCGGAATCGTCGTCCCGTCCAGCGGAACCTCAATGATGTTGCGCTTCGCGGCCTCGATGGCCTTGCGGATCGCGTCCGGCACTTCCGCCGCCTTCCCGATCCCATAGCCGACCAGCCCTTCGCCGTTGCCGACGACGACCAACGCGGAGAACCGGCGGATCCGGCCGCCCTTGACCGTCTTCGAGACGCTCTTGGTATCGACCAGATTTTCCTTGAATTCGATGTTGGAATAATCCTTCTTCATCTCGTACTCCTCCTCAGAACTTCAGGCCGGCTTCGCGAGCGGCCTCCGCCAGCGCCTTAACACGGCCGTGGTACAGGTTGCCGCCCCGGTCGAACACCACCTCGGTGATGTTCTTTTCCAGCGCGCGCTTCGCGACAAGCTCACCGACCTTCTTGGCCGACTCGATATTCCCGCCCTCCTTGCCGAACGCCTTCTCCGTGGAGGAAGCGGCGACGAGCGTATGTCCGACGGTATCGTCGATGATTTGCACCTGAATGTTCTCGTTGGAACGGTAGACGCAGAAACGGGGTCTTGCCGGAGTGCCGAAAATCTTGGCGCGGACTCTCTTATGCCGATGGAGCCGCTTTGCGTTGCTGTCAACGTGACGAATCATGCTCTCTCACTCCTTCCCGTTTACTTCGCTTTACCGGCTTTGCCGGCCTTGCTTCTGACGTGCTCGCCCGCGTACCGGATGCCCTTTCCGTGGTACGGCTCGGGCGCGCGCTTGCCGCGGATGACCGCGGAGATCTGACCGACCTGCTGCTTGCTCGGGCCGCTGACCGTGATCTTCAGCCCGTTGCTGTCTTTCGGCACGTCGTAGGTGATGCCCTCCGGCGCCGGCACGAGGATATCATGCGAATAGCCGAGGTGCAGCAGAAGGTCCTTCCCTTTCATCTCGGCGCGGTAGCCGGTACCGACGATCTCCAAGCTCCGCGAATAGCCCTCGGTCACGCCGATGACCATGTTCGCGATGAGGGTTCTGGACAGCCCGTGCAGCGCACGGAACTCCTTTTCATCGTTGGGACGCTCGACCAAGATCTCGGCGCCCTCCTGCCGGACGGTGATGCCGGCGTGCAGCTTTTCGGAAAGCGTGCCCTTCGGCCCCTTGACCGTGACGAGGTTGTGGTCCCCGACCGTATCGATCGTCACCGTCACGCCCGCCGGAACCGCAATCGGTTTCTTGCCAATTCTGGACATATGACCTTATTTCCTTTCTTGTCACTCGTGTTTCGTTTTTCCCTCAGCGGGGAAAATCCGCTTCGCGAATTTTTTACCAGACAAACGCGAGCACTTCGCCGCCCACGTTTTGCTTGCGGGCAGCCTTGTCGGTCATAATTCCACGGGAAGTGGAAACGATCGCGATGCCGAGGCCGTTTCTGACCTTCGGAATATCCTGACTTGCCGCATAAATCCTCAATCCGGGCTTGGAGACGCGCTTCAGTCCCTGGATGATCTTCTGCTTTCCCTCGCCGTACTTCAGGGTGATCGTGATGATCCCCTGCTTGCCGTCGTCGGTCACTTGATAACCCTTGATATAGCCCTCGTCAAGAAGAATCTGAGCGATGGCTTTTTTCATATTGGAGGCGGGAACGTCCACCGTATCATGCTTTGCGTCGTTCGCATTGCGGATGCGGGTGAGCAGATCCGCCACAACGTCTGTCATCTGCATAGTACAATCCCCCTTTTCGATTACCAGCTCGCCTTTTTCACACCCGGGATCTCGCCCCTGTAGGCGAGGTTCCGAAAGCAGATTCGGCAGACGCCGTACTTGCGCAGATACGCGTGCGGCCGTCCGCAGATCTTGCAGCGGGTGTACGCACGGGTGGAAAACTTCGGCTTCTTCTGCTGCTTGAGGATCATTGCCTTCTTTGCCATGCTGTTTTCCTCCTTTCGCTTACTGTCTCGCGAACGGCGCGCCGAGCAGAGTCAGAAGCTCTCTGGCTTCCTCGTCCGTCTCCGCTGTCGTCACGAAGCAAATATCCATCCCGCGGACCTTGTCAACCTTATCGTACTCGATCTCCGGGAAAATCAACTGTTCCTTCAGGCCGATCGTGTAGTTCCCACGGCCGTCGAACGCGTTCGGGTTAATCCCCTTGAAGTCGCGCACGCGGGGCAGCGAGAGATTGAAGAACTTATCCACAAACTCCCACATATTCTCCGACCGCAGCGTGACCTTCACGCCGATCTTCATACCCGCGCGGACCTTGAAATTTGAAACCGACTTCTTCGCTGTTGTCGCGACCGCCTTCTGTCCCGTAATCGCGGTCAGGTCGGCGATGATCGCGTCGATCGCCTTCGGGTTGTCCTTTGCCTCGCCCGCGCCGACGTTGATGACGACCTTGTTCAGCCGCGGGATCTGCATCGGGCTCTTGTACTTGAACTTCGACATGAGAGCGGGCGCGACGTCGCTCTTATAGAATTCTTCCAATCTTGACATCTTTCCGTTCCTCCCGCCTTAAAGTTCTTCCCCGCATTTGACGCAGACGCGCAGTTTTTCGCCCTTCTCCGTCACCTTCACGCGAGTACGGCGGCCTGCGTCGCACTTCGGGCAGTACAACTGCACCTTGCTTGCGTAGATCGCCCCTTCGGTCTTGATGATGCCGCCCGGATCCCCCTGACGGCGGGGCTTGACGTGCTTGGACACGACGTGCACCCCTTCGACGATCACCTTGCCCTCCTTCGGGGAGACGCTGATGACCTTGCCGACCGACTTCTTGCTGCCGTTGGCATATTCGCCGGAAATCACGACCACCGTGTCCCCGGTTTTAATGTGCATTTTACTCATTTCGCGTTCCTCCCGTCAAACCACTTCCGGCGCGAGCGAAAGGATCTTCATATATTCGTGATCGCGAAGCTCTCTCGCCACCGGCCCGAAAATACGGGTGCCTCTGGGATTCTTATCTTCCTTGATGATCACCGCCGCGTTCTCGTCGAACCGAACATACGACCCGTCGGCCCGTCTCGTCGGCTGGACCGTCCGCACCACCACGGCGCGCACGACCTCGCCCTTCTTGACCACGCCCCCCGGCGCCGCCTTCTTCACGGTGCAGACGACCACATCCCCCACGCCCGCGTAGCGTCGCCCGGTCCCGCCAAGTACACGGATGCACATAAGCTCCTTCGCCCCTGTGTTGTCGGCAACCTTCATTCGGGATTGCTGCTGTAGCATTGCTGTACCTCCTGCTTACTTGGCTCTCTCGAGAATCTCGACAAGACGCCAGTTTTTGTCCTTTGAAAGCGGACGGGTCTCCATGATCCGCACTGTGTCGCCCACCCTCGCCTCGTTCTTTTCGTCATGCGCCTTCAGCCGAAGCGTCCGTTTGAGAATCTTCTTATAGAGCGGGTGCTTGACGCTGTCGTGGATCGCCACGACGATGGTTTTGTCCATTTTGTCGCTGACGACCTGTCCGACGCGGACCTTTCTCATTGCTCTTTCCATCTTTTCCGTTTCCTCCCTGTCAAGCCTTGCCGGAAATTTCTTTTTCCCGCAGCACGGTCAACATCCGCGCAATGGTCCTGCGCGTCTCGACGATCTTCATCGGATTGTCCAACTGGTTAATGGAATGCTGCATCCGCAGGTTGAACAGTGCTTCTTTCTGTTCGCGGACGGCCTTGGTCAGTTCGGAAGCGGTCATTTCTCTGATTTCCTTGATCTCCATCCCTTACGCCTCCTGATTCTCCAGTTCCGCCCTCGTGGCGAACTTGCACTTGATCGGCAGCTTGTGGGAGGCCAGCCGCATCGCTTCCCGCGCGGCGTCCTCGGGAATCCCGTCCATCTCGAACATCACGCGTCCCGGCTTGACCACCGCCACCCAGTATTCCGGCGAGCCTTTCCCGGAACCCATGCGGGTTTCCGCGGGCTTTTCCGTCACCGGCTTATCCGGGAAGATCTTGATCCAGACGTTGCCCCCGCGCTTGATCGAACGCGTCATCGCGACACGGGCGGCCTCGATCTGGTTCGACGTGATCCACGCCGGTTCCAGCGCGACGAGTCCGTACTGTCCGTCGGTGATCCGGTTGCCGCGATAGGCTTTGCCGGTCATTCTGCCGCGGTGGACACGTCTGTATTTGACTCTCTTGGGCATTAACATTACCGTCTACCTCCCTCGCGTACATTGGTGCGCTTGACCTCGGAGAGAACCTCGCCCTTGTAGATCCAAACCTTGACGCCGATCTTCCCGTAGGTCGTCCGTGCCTCGGCGAAGCCGTAGTCGATGTCCGCGCGCAGCGTCTGCAGCGGAATGGTTCCCTCGTGATATTGCTCCGTGCGGGCGATTTCCGCCCCGCCGAGCCGTCCGCCGCAGGAGATCTTGATCCCCTTCGCGCCGAGTTTCATGGTTCTGCCGATGGACTGCTTCATCGCGCGGCGGAACGAAATACGCTTCTCCAGCTGGGACGCGATGTTCTCCGCCACCAGTTGTGCGTTCAGGTCAGGACTCCGCACCTCGACGACCTTGACGTCAATCGTCACATTCCGCGGGTTCCCGAGAAAATTGGCGATGACGCCCTTGAGCTTTTCAATCTCCGCCCCGCCCTTGCCGATGACGATACCGGGCTTCGCGCAGTGGATTATCACGCGGATGCGGCTGTTGTCCCGCTCAATCTCAATCTGCGGAATCCCCGCCTGACCGAGGCGGTTCTTGAGGAATTTCCGCAGTTGATAGTCCGAAACCAGCGTATCGCCGAAGTCCTCCTCCGCGACATACCAGCGGGAATCCCAGTTCTTGATGATTCCGACGCGAAGCCCATGCGGATTCACTTTCTGTCCCATGTTAGCCCTCCTCTTTCTCTTTCAGAGCGATCGTGACATGCGAGGTCCGCTTGATGATGCGGAACGCGCGGCCCTGTGCGCGGGGCATGACCCGCTTCATATTCTTGAGAATGCCGGGCGTCACAAAGCATTCCGACACGTAGAGCTTCTCCACGTCCATGTTGTAGTTGTGTTCGGCGTTCGCCATCGCCGATTTGAGCAGCTTGACGAGGCTCTCGCTCACCATCTTGTTGGTGTTCAGTAGAATCGCCATCGCCGTCGCCGCGTCCTTGCCGCGGATCTCGTCGAGCACCACGCCGACCTTACGCGGGGAAACGCGGAGCTGCTTGAGATACGCCTTGGCGCACTTGGTATTTTCCATTCCTTCAATTCCTGCCCTTTCCGCGTTAGTTGCCGTTGTTGGAGGTCTTTGAACCGGCGTGGCCCTTGAACGTGCGGGTCGGGGCGAACTCGCCGAGCTTATGCCCGACCATATCCTCCACGACGTACACCGGAACATGCTTCCGGCCGTCATAGACCGCGATCGTATGGCCGACGAACTCCGGGAAAATGGTGGAGGCACGGGACCAGGTTTTCAGAACCCGCTTTTCGCCCTTCTCGTTCATGTCCTTGACACGGCTGAACAGCTTCTGTTCCACGAAAGGACCTTTTTTGACACTTCTGCCCATGATACTGCTCCTCCTTCTTACTTATCGTTGCGGCGCTTGACGATCATGTTATTCGTGCGAGCCTTCTTATTGCGGGTCTTCAGACCGAGGGCGGGCTTGCCCCACGGGGTCATCGGGCCCGGATGCCCGATCGGCGCGCGGCCTTCGCCCCCGCCGTGCGGATGATCACACGGGTTCATGACCGAGCCGCGGACCGTCGGGCGGATGCCCAGATGACGATTCTTGCCTGCCTTGCCGATCTTGATGTTTTCATGCTCCAGATTGCCGATAACGCCGATGGTCGCGTGGCAATCCAACCGCACCAGACGCACCTCGCCGGACGGCAGACGGATCTGCGCCTTGCCGTTCTCCTTCGCCATCAGCTGCGCCGCCGCGCCGGCGGAACGCACCAGCTGCGCGCCGCGCCCCGGGTAAAGCTCGATGGAATTGATCATCGTACCGACCGGAATGGCCGAGATCGGCAGCACGTTGCCCGGCTTGATGTCGGCCTGCGGGCCCGCGTACAGCACGTCGCCGACCTTGACCCCATCCGTCGCGAGCACATAGCTCTTCCTGCCATCCTCCGCGGTCAGAAGCGCGAGATATGCGGTGCGGTTCGGGTCGTATTCGATGGCCGTGACGGTCTTCGCGGTGCTTTCGCCGCTCTCCGCGAAGGTGTTGCGGAAGTCCACGACACGGTACTTGGTCTTGTTCCCGCCGCCATGGTGGCGAACGGTAATCTTTCCGGTATTGTTCCGGCCCGCCTTGTGCTTGAGCGTCGAAAGCAGGCTTTTTTCCGGTTTCTTGCCCTTGGTCAGCTCCTCGAACGAGGGAGTGGCCATGTTCCGGAGTGACGGAGTTGTCGGGCGATAGGTTTTAACTGCCATGACAATTCCCCTTTCTTTACATCAGGCTGTCAAAGAACTCGATCGTCTTGGAATCCTCCGTCAGCTTGACGATCGCTTTCTTCCACGCGCTGGTGTACCCTTTGTGGTAGCCCATCCGTTTGGGCTTTCTCTTCATATTGATCGTGGTCACTCGTTCGACCCGCACGCCGAAGATCTCCTCGACCGCCTTGCGGATCTCGATCTTGTTGGCGTCGCTGGCGACGCGGAAGGTGTACTTCCGGTGCTGCATATTCTGGATAGCAGCTTCGGTGATGATCGGCTTCAAAATTACGTCGTATGCCGTTTTCATTCCGCAAATACCTCCTCGAGTTTGGCGACCGCATCCCGCGCGATGACCAGCTTGCCGGACTTGAGGATGCTGTAGACATGAATGGCGTTGAACGGGGCGGTTTCGACGCCCGGGATATTCGCCATGGACTTGACGACCTTCTTATCAACGGCGGGAAGCACGACCAGCGCTTTTCCTTCCGCGCCCACGGCGGACAGGAACTTCACCATTGGCTTGGTCTTGTACTCGCTCGAAACGATCCGATCGACGACAATCAGCTCGCCGTCGGCGACCTTCGCGCTCAGCGCGGAGAACAGCGCGAGCCGTTTGAGCTTCTTGTTGAGCGTCACGCGGTAGGAACGGGGCTTCGGTGCAAAGACGATACCGCCATGCGTCCACTGCGGCGCGCGGGTCGAACCCTGTCGGGCACGTCCGGTGCCCTTCTGGCGCCACGGCTTCTTGCCGCCGCCGGAAACCTCGCTGCGCGTCAGCGCGGACTGCGTGCCCTGCCGCTGATTGAGCAGATAGGCGCGAACCGCCGCATGAACCGCCGCTTCGTTCGGCTCGATGCCGAAGATCTTCTCGGAAAGCTCCATCGTGCCGCAGGCACGGCCTTCCATATTCACAACGTTGACTGTAGGCATTCTCTACTTCCTCCTTCTCCGCTTATTTCACGGTATCGCGGAGATAAACGATACCGCCCTTCGGTCCGGGGATCGCGCCCCGCACGGCAATCAGGTTGTTTTCCGCGTCGATCTTGACGATCTCGAGGTTGAGGATCGTCACCCGCTCGTGACCGTACTGTCCCGCCATGTGCTTGTTCTTGAACACACGCGACGGGTCGCTGTTCGCGCCCATGGAGCCGACCTGACGGTGCACCGGTCCCGTGCCGTGCGTCATGCGCAGACGGTGGGCGTTCCAGCGCTTGATCACGCCGCTGTACCCATGGCCCTTGGTGATGCCGGTGACGTCGACCTTTTCGCCTTCGGCGAACGTATCGGCGGTGATGGTATCGCCTTCCCTGAGCGCGGACGTGTCCTCGAGCCGGAACTCCTTGAGGAACTTCTTGTAGGACACTTCGTGCTTCTTGAAATGTCCTTGGGCGGGTTTGTTGGTCTTTCGCTCCCGCAGGTCGGCGAATCCGAGCTGCACGGCGCAGTAGCCGTCCTTTTCCACCGTCTTTTTCTGGACGACGGAGCAGGGCCCGGCGTTAATGACCGTAACGGGAATGACCTTTCCGGTTTCGGTGAAAATCTGCGTCATGCCCAGTTTTCTGCCGATAATGCCTTTTTTCATGGTTTTCTGTTTTCCTCCTTGGTTATTGGTTGAAAGGAACGCATTTCACGGCGTTCCGCTCAACATGACCGTGGTCATGTTTTTTCACAGAGAAATCCTGACAACCCGCGTCGATCAAAGTTCTACGCTGAAATCAACGCCCGCCGGCAGCTCCACATTCATCAGCGCGTCCACGCAGGCCTTCGACGGCTTGAGAATGTCGATGAGACGCTTGTGCGTCCGGTACTCGAACTGCTCGCGGCTGTCCTTATACTTATGCACCGCGCGCAGGATGGTCACAATCTCCTTCTCCGTCGGGAGCGGGATCGGGCCGGACACGGAAGCGCCGCCGCGCTTCGCCGTTTCGACGATTTTTTCGGCGGCCTGATCAATGAGCTTGTGGTCATACGACTTCAGCCGAATGCGGATTCTTTCTTTTGCCATGGGGAAGCCTCCTAAAAAAGATTTGAATTTTTAGTGGCAGCCGACCGGGAGAGTACACCGCTCCGGGCGTTTCTTCACCGCCCCGAAAAAAAGCGCTTTTCCCGATCCCTGCGCCCGATTTCCGGACCTGCTCCGCGGAAGTTCCCCGCCGTTTTCAGGCAATTTTGCCGCGTTTCGCGCCAAAAACGCCGTCTGGCGGCAATCTTCCGCTTCATCGCGCACCAAGCAGAGAGCATTTTACCATAAACACCCTATATTGTCAAGCATTTTTTTCGTTTTTCCACCTATTTCCGCCCTTTTCTAATTGTAAACTTTTTATGAACTTCAAAAAGCCCCGTCTGTGTGCAGACGGGAGTATTTCCCCACTGGGGCTTCCGCCCCAAACCCGGACCCGGGATCCTTTCAAAACTTTTTACCGATACGGCGTTTCCTCGGCGGCCAGCTCCTGATAGATTTCCTTCAGTTCCGCCACGAGCGCCTGACAGTCCTCATCGTGCATGACATAGGTCGCACCCTCGTAGGAGATCCGGTTGCCCCCAAGGGACGCATAAGTCCCGTCATCGAAATCAATCTTGATCTCCCAGCCGGCGGTCGGTTCCGGTTCCTCGGACAGCGTTTTCACCGCATCCGCGAACATCCCGCGCACCTTTGCCGTCAGCGCCGCGTCGTCCGTCGTCTTGCACATCGGCGGGGACGGCAGCACGACCATCGTCATCCCCTGTGCCGGGGTTTCGGGTCTTTCGGCCGACGACGCGTTTTCCGCCGAAGACGAATCCGTGGGCATGTCATCCGCTGTCACAGCGCATCCGTAGACCGCGACCGTCAAAAGCGCCAATATCAGCATTAGGATCAAGCGTTTTATAATCTACAACTCCTTCATATAAAATGTGTTTGCGTTTCCCTTCTCTGTATCCTTCTCTATTAGAGTATGGTTATTTTACCATATCTTTATCTTTTCACAAATGTCAAGCATTTTTCAAACATTTTTCAATTTTTTCGTTTCCGAGGGTTTAATTGTAAATATTTTGTGAACAAATGCCTGCTCTGCCAGTTTTTACCCGCACGGACCCTATTTCCTTCTTTCCGTTCCATTTCATCCGTTTTCCGCCGTTTTCCAACCTTTTTTAACGAACCTCCAGATTTTCAGCCTTTTTTCGGCTTTCAAAGAAATTCGAAAACCCCTTTACAAGTCGGAATTTTTCTGCTATGATAAAAGCAGAAAAATTTCTATATCCTAATATAATAAAGGAGAAATGACCATGGAACACGTTTACGCCTGCAAAGGGACCTGCTCCCGCTTCATCACCTTCGACCTCGATGAAAACCACATCATCCGCTCCGTCCGCTTTGACGGCGGCTGCAACGGCAACCTGCAAGGCGTCGCCCGGCTGGTCGAGGGGCAGAAGGCCGAGGACGTCATCGCCCGCATCGAGGGCGTGAAGTGCGGCATGAAGCCGACGTCCTGCCCCGACCAGCTCGCCCGTGCGCTCCGCGAAGCGCTTGCGGAGGCGGCGTCATGAGTGAAGCCCTGCTGCAAACCGCCCGCCGGGAGTACGAGCGCTGGCGGAACGCCCTAACCGGCGCCGAGCGCGCCGAGCTGGACGCGATCCAAAACGACGACGGGGAGATCCTCGCCCGTTTCGGTCTGCCCATGCAGTTCGGCACAGCGGGGCTGCGCGGCACGATGTCCCTCGGCATTTCGCGGATGAACGTCTACACGGTCGCCCAGACGACCAAGGCGCTCTCCCGGCTGATTCTCGCCTCGGACGGACAGGACCGCGGCGTCGCGATCAGCTACGACAGCCGGCACAACTCCGCCCGCTTCGCCGAAACGGCCGCCCGCGTCCTCGCCCGCGACGGCGTGCGCGTATACCTGTTCGACGGCATCCGCCCGACCCCGGAGCTTTCCTTCGCGATCCGCCATCTCGGCTGCATTTCCGGCATCAACATCACCGCCTCCCACAACCCGAAGGAATACAACGGCTACAAGGTCTACTGGGAGGACGGCGCGCAGCTCCCGCCCGGGCACGCGTCCCGCGTCTCCGAGCTCGCGTCGGCCATCGACCCGCTGACCGTCCCGCTCGCCGACTACGACTCCGCCCTTGCCTCCGGGACAATTCGCCTGCTTTCGACCGAAACCGACGACGCGTTTCTGTCCGCCGTCCTCGCGTCCCGGCTCTCGCCCGATCTCGATTCCGCGTGGGGGCGGAAGCTGCACATCGTCTACACCCCGCTCCACGGCACCGGCTACAGGCTGATCCCCGAATGCCTCCGCCGCGCGGGATTTCCGAACGTCCGCGTCGTCGAAGAGCAAGCCACGCCCGACGGGGACTTCCCGACGGTCGCGTCGCCCAACCCGGAAAACGACGCCTGCTTCGAACGTGCGGTCGATCTGATCCGCCGCGAACACCTCCCGTGCGACCTGCTGATCGCGAGCGACCCGGACGCGGACCGCATTGGCGTCGCCGTGCCGGACAGTTCCGGCGAATTCCACGCCCTCCACGGCAACCGCATCGGCGCTCTGTTGATTGACTATATCCTGACGGCCCGCGAAGCGGCGAACACCCTGCCCGCCAACGGCTGCGCCATCCGCTCCATCGTCTCCTCCCCGCTCTTCGACGAAATCTGCGACAGCCATAACGTTTCGCACGTCAGCGTCCTGACCGGGTTCAAATACATCGGTGAGAAGATGACCGAATGGGAGCGCACCGGGGAGCATACCTTTCTGTTCGGCTACGAGGAGAGCCACGGCTACCTGCCCGGCTCCTACGCCCGCGACAAGGACGCCGTCGGCGCGTCCCTCCTGCTCGCCGAAACCGCCTGCCGCCACCTCGCCCACGGCCGCTCCCTCCCCGACGCGCTCCGCGCGCTCGACGAGCGCTACGGCTGCTACCGCGAGTCCGGCTTCTCGCTGACCGTCACCGGCCTCGACCCGATGGCCGTCATGCACGAGCGTATGTCCGCGCTCCGTGAAAACGGGGTAGACGCTCTCGACGATGATCCGGTCGTCCGCGTCCGCGACTACCTGTCCCGCACGTCCCGCACCCGCGACGGACGCATGGCCCCGCTCGAACAGCCCTCGTCCGACGTACTCTACTTCGAGCTCGCCTCGGGTTCCGCTTTTGCGATCCGACCGTCCGGCACCGAGCCGAAAATCAAGGTCTACCTTTTCACCCATGCTTCCACCCCCGCCACCGCCCAATCTCGGCTTGACCGGCTCGAAACGGCGACGAAGGCGCTGATCCAAGCGTAAGGGGTACGCGTGGGGGAAACAAGTTCCCCCACACCCCCATTCCGCGAATTCTCCGGCTTCGCCGTTGAATTCGGTGATTGCCGGTACCCGCCTCCGGGGGTTGCGTTCGCACAGGGGGAACCGGGAGGTCCGTACAGAGAAACGAAGGAAGGTTCTGGAGACAGAACCTTCCTATTTTAATATTCTCTCATTCTGCGGGGTGTGGGGGTCCTCACGCGTCCCCCCTCTCCCTGTCCTACGCACCGCCGAAAATTCCCATGAGATTCCCGCTCACAATCAACTCATAAACGAACCAGATGACAAAGAGTAACAACACCAGCAATCCCAGCTTGGGGATTATCATGCGGCCGCGGCGCTGGCGCTCGCGTTCCTGGGCGGCGAGCCGCCGAAGCGCTTCGTCGCACTGCCTGACCTTCTGCTCCTTCTCGTCGTCGTTTTCGAGGTAGCGGTTCTGCGGGTAGGCGGACGTGTCATGCAGGACGCGGCCGGCGGCTGGCTCCGACGCCTGTTCGACCTCGCGGAGGTGCCGCTCGGAGAGGTTTTCGAGCTGCCACGCCTTGTCGCGTCCGCAGGATTCGCAGATCTCGGCGGACGCGGGGTTTTTCTGCCCGCAGCAGCAGAGCCAGGCGTTCTCCCCGGCCTGCGGCAGGACGCGGATCGGATGCTCCTCCTCGGCCTGCTCGAAGATGTTGAGCCTGCGGTAGGACGACCGCAGGGAACTGTCGATGTCGGCAAACCGCCTCGCGGCCCGGCGACGGTCGAACGGGTCGTACGTCAGCCCGAGCGGCTCGTACCCGCCGATTGAATAGGTCACGCCGGTCAGCTCGATCCGCATGCGGTGAAAATAGTTCTCCGGCAGCGGGAGGAACACCCCCTGCCCGAACTCCTCGCCCGGCTCAATCAGCGGCTCCCGGCGAGACTCCCGCTCCCGGCGCACCTGCCCGCGGACCACCCGCTCCCCGAGCGTCGCCGTCTCCCAGCTGTAACGACGGACGATCCGCTCATACGGCGTCTGCGCGCCCTCCTCGTAGAGCAGCAGTCGCACGTCCAGCGAGAGCAGCGGCTTCTCCGCGACGCAGCGGAACACCAGCATTACGAACAGCTCGCCCGTGTCCCGGTCGGAGACGACGTACCCCTCCTTAATCTCCACCGGGCTCTTCGCGAACACCCCGCCGCTCTCCAGCACCTCGACGACCCGCAGCGGCCGCAGCCGGTCCCGCCGGAGCCGCTTCTCCGCCTTCCGCCTCGTTTCGACCTTTTCCTTCGCGCCGTATCCACCGCTCACCATCTTTGCCTCCGTATATAGGGATAGAACTGATAAGGTACATCGTTCCCGGCGCCTGATCGTGCGGGCGAACCCCCTCCGGACCGACGCGGAGATCCAAATTTTTGCCCATCGCGTTCACAACCCTGCTTCTCCTCTTGAAACTCCCGAAAAAATGTGCTATACTGACATGAATTCACCAAAGGAGAACCCTATGAACGCAAACAACCTTCGCGACGTCCGCCTGTTCGTCCTCGACATGGACGGCACGATCTACCTTGGCAACCGCGTCTTCCCCGAAGCGCTCCGGTTCGTCGAGCGCGTCCGCGCCGCCGGTCGCCGCGTGCTCTTCTTTACAAACAATTCCTCCCGCAGCCCCGACGTCTACGTCCGCCGCCTCCGCAGGATGGGCTTTTCCGCCGCCCGCGAGGACGTCATGACCTCCGGCGACGTCACGACCGCCTATCTCAACCTCCACCACCCCGGCGAACCCGTCTACCTCGTCGGCACCCCGGCCCTCGAGAAGGCTTTCCGCGCCGACGGAATCCGCCTTGTCAACCGGCCCGACGGCACGTTCCCCACCGGGCCCGTCGCTATCGTCGTCGTGTCGTTCGACACCACATTGACCTACAAAAAGATGCATATTGCCTGCAACCTGATTCGAAACGGTGCGAAATTCTACGCGACTCACCCGGATCTCGTCTGTCCGATCGAGGGCGGCGTGCAGCCGGACTGCGGGTCGATCTGCGCCCTGCTGACCGCCTGCACCGGCGTGACCCCGCGCTACTTCGGCAAGCCCGCGCGCGAGACGGCGGAAATGATCACCCGCCTCTGCGCGGTCCCGCCCGAGCAAATCGCCGTCGTCGGCGACCGGCTCTACACCGACATCGCCCTCGGCAAAAACAACGGCCTGCTGTCCGTCCTCGTCCTCACCGGCGAGACGGCCCGTTCCGACGTCACCCCATCCAACGCCCCCGACGTCATTCTCAACAACATCGGGGAGATTTTGGACGATTTGGAGTAGGCGTGCGAGGGGATCCGTTTAGAGGAAGCGATTCCCTATTCACCCTCGCCGAAAGTCTCGAACGGCTCGTAATGCCCGATGCGTGTTCCCGGGGCGGACTCGCCGGCGGGCAGAATGCCAAGCATCGCGAACGAACCGACGGGCGCATTTGCCTCAGGCGCGTAGCGCAGATCGTCGCCGCCCATGCGGCCAAGCATGGACGCTACGTTGGGCTTGAGCGGCAGGACGGCGCGGACCTTCTTGGTGCGGACGTTCTCCTGAAGGAACAGCCGCAGCTTCCCGAACTCCATCGGCAGCGGCTGCCCGTTCGACCCGGCTTTCGGCAGGAACACGTATACGCTGTCGCCCGCATACAGGTGCGGCCGCGGCACCGCAAGCGCCACCCCGCCGCTCGCGCGGAACCGCATCGACGGCAGCGGGAACCGGTACTGCATCATCGCCGAAAACATTCCCAGTCCCCCGGCCAGCATCCCCGCAAGACCGCTTTCCCCGGACGCGAGGTTGACATAATACTTTCCCGGGAATCCGACGCAGCAGTTGTACCCCAAAGCGGCGTGAAAACCGAGCACAAACAGCTTTGATTCCTCCGGCCCGACCCGCACCGTCGTCTGTCGGTACGCCAACAGGTCCGAAAGGTCGGCGGAATCCCCGCCGGCGGAGACGCGCAGCCGATCCGGCACGACGGTCCCAACCTGCAAAAGCGCCGCGACGCCGGACTCCGCGAGCTGCTTGCCGTCCCGGTCACGCAGAAGGATCAGCCGCTCAAAGGCGATCTGCTCCTCGGTCACCCCGCCGGGCAGCTCAAGGTCGGCGCCGCCCGCGACGGTCAGCAGACCGAAGATCCCCGGAACGGAACGCCCCATCAGCGTGTTGCCCAGCCGCATATCCCGCACCGGCTCCCGCAGCAGGTAGATCCCGTCTCCGGGCTTGCCGACGACCTCCCGGCCGTAGAAAAGCTCCGGCCCGAGCAGCAGTTCCGCGAGCGTGAACGACTCCCCGACTCCAATCCGTTTCGTAAACACCTGAAACGCTTCTGCCGGCTCCCGCTCCGCGAACGACGCGCGCCAGATCGGCGTGAGCAGCCGCCCGCACCAGTCGCTTTCCCCAAGCGCCTGCCGCAGGTACGTCCCCGGCCGAACCGGCTGTTCCGCCGCGGGCTGTTCCTCCGGTGTATCCATCCGTGTGACTTCGTCCATCTTTGTCATCCTTTCCTACACAGTTTCCTCTGTATCAGTACACATGATTTATGGCGCTTCTTTCCAAATCCAACCCGAGAAGCGCACTTCCGTCCTGTCCGGCGGCGATGACCGTTCGCGTTTCCCCGACCGCCGGCGGGCACGCCCCGACCGGGAAGCGGCACTTGAAGAACTCTTCCGTATGCCCGTCCGCGGTTCCGTTCCGCACGCGCTCGACCAGCACCCGTACGGGTTTCCCGCGAAACGACGCGAAGATCCCGTCCCGAACCCGATCGACGGCGGCGAGCAGTTCGGCGCAGCGGCGCTTGCGCACGGACATCGGGATCCGCCCATCCATTCGTGCCGCGTCCGTCCCGTCCCGCTCCGAATACGGGAACGCATGGACATGGAACAGCCCCAATTCCCGGGCAAAGCGCACCGTCTCGGCAGCCTCCGCCTCGGTCTCGGTCGGGAATCCCGTGATGAAGTCCGCGCTCAGCTGCACCCGCGGCAGCGCTTCCCGCAAGGCGGAAACCCGCTCGGCGACCTCGCCCGCCGTATACGGACGGCGCATCGCCCGCAGCACCCGGTCCGAACCGGATTGCAGCGACAAATGCACATGCGGCATGAAATTCGCCGACCCGGCGGCCGCCCGAAAGAAATCCGCCCGCAGCGACCCGGGCGAAAGCGACCCCACGCGGACCCGCTCCAGCCCTTCGCCGTACAAACCGCTCAGCCGCGCTAACAGCGCCGGCAACCCGGGGAACGCCGAAACCTCGATTCCGGTCAGCACGACTTCCTTCACCCCGACACGGACCAGCCGCTCCGCCTCCGCGACGATCTCGTCCGCCCCACGCGACCGCGACGGTCCCCGCAGCGCCGGGATCAGGCAGTACGAGCACTTCCCGCCGCACCCGTCCTGAATTTTCAGATACGCCCGGCAGGACGAAAACCAATGATTGCTCCCGTCGATTTCCATCGGCTCGTATCCTGCCGACCTGACGTCCGCCACCGCGTCGGTTTGACCGTTCAGCAACACAAACTGTTCCACAACGTCTATTTTCCCGGTACACCCGCCGACGTAGAACACGCCCGGCAGGGCAAGGAACGCCTCCTTGCGGTGCTGCGACGCGCACCCGAGCACCGCCGTCGGTCCCTTTGCCGACAGCCGTCGGGCAAGCTGTAGGCTCTGCCGCTGGCTCTCCGCCGTGACCGCGCAGGTGTTGAGCAGGAAATAATCCGCCCCGTCAGGATCCCGCCGCACCGCGAACCCGCGCTTCTCCAGCGCTTCCGCGATGGCGACCGATTCGTATTGATTGACCCGGCACCCCAGCGTCTGAATGCACACCCGTTTGCCCATGCAACGTTCCTCTTTCCTTCGCTTACCCGATGCGGACCTTCGCGTCCTCGTAAGCCTGACGGCCGCAAAGCCAATTGACCGCTTCGAGCAGCCCGCCGGACGTCAGCGTCGCCGGCAGCCCGAGCGCTTCCGCCAGCCGCTTTCGCTTCTCCGCGCTGCCTTTCCCGCCGGAAAACCCGTCCGCGTACCACTCCGCACGGCTCACGTCGCCGCAGGTCGCGCTTTCCGCTTCGAACGGCGCGAGCAGCGCGCGCAGCGTCCCGTCGTCGATGCCCTCGACCCCGAGCAGCCCGTCCGCCGACCGCTTCGCCTTCCGCGGCTCCTTTCCGGCGACCGCCGGGGCGTACACGTTCCAGACCTTCGCTTCCGGCGGCAAAAACCCTTTCAGCCTATCCCGCAGGAACTGCCCCGCCCGGTCGCTGTCCGTCAGCAGCAGCAGCCCCCGGCCGCGGGCCGCCCGACGCAGCAGCGCCTGCTTCTCCTTGTCCTTGAAAACCGCAAACCCGTTGAGCGTGATAACTGGCGTTTCCACCAGATTCGCCAGCCGAATTTTGTCATATTTGCCCTCGACCACGACCGGGCACCGCAGCCGGAGCCGCCCGTTTCCGTTCATCCGGCGGTTCCCGCCAGCGCCGCGAGCTTCGTCACCAGCAGTTCGAGCGCGAGAACCGGGTCGGCGCGGCCGGTCTTGACCGCCGCATCCGTCTCCGCAATCTCCCCGAGGGAACGCCGGATTCCCTCGCGACTCACCTTCGAGAGGTTCGCGAACGCGCGGCTGACCTGCCAGCTTTGCAGATTCCGCTCCTTCGCCACCCGCGACTGCGGCACGCCCCGCGTCCTTGCGGCGTCCGCCAACAGCAGCAGCCGGTAGCTCGACGCGAGGTAGCCGATCGCGAGCTGCACGCCGCTCCGGTCCAGCTTCAGCACCGCCAGCGTATGCACCGCGCCCGCGAGGTCGCCCGCCAAAATTCGGTCGGCCACCTCGAAGAAAACCCCGCTCTCGTTCGGGCAGCAGTACGTCCGCACATCCGCCGCCTCGAGCGTCCGCTCCCCGGCGACGGCGCACAGCTTCGTGATCTCCCCCTGCAACGTATACAAATCCGTCCCGCAGCAATCGACCATCGCCCGCGGCAGGTCGTCCGAAATATTCGTCTTGTTCGCCGCGAAATGCCGCGAAATCCACGCATACAGCTGGCTCGCGCGAGGCTGCCCGAACTCGACAGAGAGCCCGTTCTTCGCGAACCCATCAACCAGCGTTCGCAGACCCTCCAGACCCTTGTCGCGGGACTTCTCCTTTTCGCCCGCCCGCAGCACGAGCAGCACCGTCGTGTAATCCGGCAGTTCCTCAAGCGCGTGAACGTACTTCTCCGCGTCCGACTGCTTCAGCTTGCCCCTGCGGCTCTGCGACACGCCCTGCAGCTCGACGACCCGCTTCTCCCAAAGGTACGGCGGGGCGAGCACCTCCTCGGCGAACCCGTCCGCTTCCCGTGTCTCCGCGTCGAACACCGTATAGTTGAAGTCCGGCACCGGGGCGTCCTTCCCGATCTTCCGCAGTTTCTCCGCGTAGTGGTCCTTCGTGTACTCCTCCACGCCCCAGAGCAGAAACGCACCGCCGGTTTGCCCGTCCTTCAGCCGCTTCTTCAGCTCGTCCAGCCCGTTTTCCGCTTTCTGCCCGTACGCCACGTCCCCTGTCACCGCCTTCCCGGTCGTTTCCAAATCCTATTGTATCATAAAATCCGCAAATTGCCAATGCTTTTCGAGGAAAATGAAGGGAAAAGCCTTCAAAATGAGGATGTGGGGGAACGAGTCCCCACCCCGTACTCCTTTTACGCGTGAATCTGCTCTTTCACAATGTCAACCGCGGCGGCCAATGCCTCCGGCACGGCGGCGGCGTTCTTGCCGCCGGACGTGGCGCTGTCGGGCCGCCCGCCGCCGCCGCCGCCGACAATCGGCGAGATGGCCTTGAGCAGTTTGCCGCAGTGCACGCCCGCAGAAAGCGCGTCCTTGCCGCAGGCCGCGGCAAGCTGGACCTTGCCGTCGCGCTCGCAGGCGAGAACGACCACGGCGTTCGGCGTCCCCGCCGCGACCCCGTCCGCTGCGGAACGCAGGGCATCCATCGACGTCCCCGCGCCGACCGTCGCGCAGGCGAGCAGGACGTTTCCAATCGGCGTCCCGTTCGCGACCGCCGCGTGTGCGGACGCGAGCAGGTTCGCGAGTTCCAACCGTTCCAGCTCGCGTTTCTGGGCGCGCAGCTCGGACTGAAGGGCCTCGATGCGGCGCGGGATGTCGTCCAAACCGGCGGCCTTGACCGCGGACTGCACGTCATGGAGCAGCGCGTCGTTCTCCCGCGCCTTCGCGAGCGAATGAAACCCGGTCACCGCCTCGATGCGGCGCACTCCCGCTGCGACCGACGACTCGGACAGGATGCGGAACATCCCAATCCTCGCGGTGTTCGAGACGTGCGTCCCGCCGCAAAGTTCCTTCGAGAAGTCTCCCATCGACACGACGCGAACCTCATCGCCGTACTTCTCGCCAAAGAGCGCCATCGCCCCCTGCGCACGCGCCTCGTCGGGCGTCATGATCTCGGTCAAAACCTCGTCCCCGCGCAGGATCTCCTGATTGACCAGCGTCTCGACCCGCGAAAGCTCGTCCGACGTCATCGCGACCGGATGCGAGAAGTCGAACCGGGCCTTGCTCTCGTCAACGTAGGAACCCGCCTGCCGAACGTGCGTGCCGAGAACCTGCCGCAGGGCGGCCTGCAGCAGGTGCACCGACGAATGGTTCCGCCGGATCGCGTCCCGCCGCTCCACGTCGATCGACGCGACGCACGGGCCGAGCGAAACCGACCCGGACACGACCTCGCCGAAGTGCAGATACACCCCTTCGGCGGTCCGCTTGACCTGCGAGACGCGGAACACCCCGCCGCCCTGCCGAATTTCGCCCACGTCGGCGACCTGCCCGCCCATCTCAGCGTAGAACGGCGTGTCCGCGAGCACCGCGACCGCCTTTCCGCCCGACAGCACGGATACCGGTTCGTTGTCCTTGATGAGGGAAAGTATTTCGGACGAAACTTCGTCCGTTTCGTATCCTACGAACCGCGTCGGGCGGGTTTTGTCCACCCCGCCGACCGAATCGTCCGTCCAACTCATGTCGCCCATGGCGAGCCGCGCGTCCCGGGCGCGCTGCTTCTGCGCTCGCATACGGGCCTGAAAATCCGCTTCGTCCAGCGTCAGCCCGTGCTCAGCGAGAATCTCCCGCGTCAGGTCAACTGGGAATCCAAACGTGTCGTAGAGCCGGAAGCTGTCCTCCCCGTCAAGGGAAGTCTTCCCGGCGTCCTTCGCGTCGCGAATCATCTTTTCCAGAATGGAAAGCCCCGCGCCGAGCGTCTGGCGGAAGCGCTCCTCCTCAATGCCGATAATCCGGCGGATGTAATCCCGCCGCTCGACCAGCTCCGGGTACGCCCCGGCGTTTTCGTGAATGACCGTTTCGCACAGCTCGGACAGGAACGGCCCCTCGATGCCGAGCAGCCGCCCATGCCGGGCCGCGCGGCGCAGCACTCTCCGCAGGATGTACCCCCGCCCCTCGTTCGACGGCAGCACGCCGTCCCCAATGAGGAAGGTCGCCGTGCGAATGTGGTCGGTGATGACCCGCAGCGACACGTCGTTCGCCGACGCGGACGCCCCGTAGGTCACCCCCGCGAACGCGCAGACCTTTGCCATGATGTTCCGCACCGTATCGACCTCGAACAGATTGTTGACCCCCTGCATAACGCAGGCGAGCCGTTCGAGTCCCATGCCGGTATCGATGTTCGGGTGGGCAAGCCGGGTGTAGTTCCCGTTGCCGTCCCCCTCGAACTGCGTAAAGACGATGTTCCAGATCTCGATGTACCGGTCGCAGTCGCACCCGACCCCGCAGGTCGGCCTGCCGCAGCCGTACTTCTCGCCCCGGTCAAAGTAGATCTCCGAGCAAGGTCCGCACGGACCCGATCCGATCTCCCAGAAGTTGTCCTCCTTGCCCAGCCGCGTGATGCGCTCGCGGGGCACGCCGACCTTCTCCCAGACCTCGATCGCCTCGTCATCCCCGACGTAGACGCTCGGGTAAAGCCGGTCCGCCGGGATCTCCAGCACCTCGGTCAGGAATTCCCACGCCCACGGGATCGCCTCGGACTTGAAGTAATCCCCGAACGAGAAATTGCCGAGCATTTCAAAGAACGTGCCATGCCGGGCGGTCTTGCCTACGTTGTCGATGTCGAGCGTGCGCACGCACTTCTGGCAGGTCGTCACGCGCTTCCGCGGGGGCAGCTTCTCCCCGGTGAAGTACTTCTTCAGCGGAGCCATGCCGGCGTTGATGAGCAGGAGCGAGTGGTCGTCCTGCGGGACGAGCGGGAAGGAGTCCATTCGCAGATGCCCCTTGCTCTCGAAGAAGGAGAGGAATTTTTCCCGTAAGACATTCAAAGAAAGCGGTTCCATCTTGTTGCGTCGCCAGTCCTTTTCTTATTCTGTAGTCGTTGGTTCGGAGGAAGTTTCCGCCGTCGTGCCGGACAAATCGGACGTATCCGTCACGGGTTTCCTCGTCAAGGTCGTTTCACTCGTGCCGACGGCGACGCCCATGTCCCAGACGGCCTGCCAGCAGACGGAATCCCGCTCGGTCACAACGCCGAACGTGTCCGCGCAGCCCTCGAACGCGTCCCGCCCGATCGCGCAGTTCCCCGGCAGGGTCAGCACCGGCAGCTCCTCGCACCCGCGAAACGCCAACGCCCCGACAGACGTCAGCGACTTCCCGAACGACACCCGCGCGAGCAGCTTGCACCCGGAAAACGCCCGCGTGCCGACGGATGTAATCCCATCCGGCAGGGTCAGACGCTCAAGTCCGCCGCACTCGTTGAAGCAGTAGTCCGGAATGGCGGTCACGCCCGTCGGCAGGGTCAGTACGGTCAACGACGAACACCACGAAAAGCACTTATCGCCGAGCTTGACGACCGAATCCGGCAGCTCAAGGTGCCGGAGCGAGCGGCAGTAGTAGAAGGCGTTTTCCGCAAGCTCGGTCACGGTTTCCGGGAGGTTGACGTTCTCGACGGGCACGCCGTAGTAAAAGGCGAGCCCGCCAATGACGGTGACAGGCAGACCGTCGATCTTGTCCGGCACGGTCACGTAGGCGGAATCTCCCTTGTACCCGGTCAAAACAACGTGGTCGTCGTAGATGTCGTAGGAAAACGTGTCATTCTCCCTGGACTCGACGAATCCTTCGGGCGGTTCGGACGGTTCCTCGCCGTTGATGTACGCCTTAAGGTCCCGCATTATGGATTCCACGGAGAGGGAGCAGCCGCCAAACAGCAGGCCCAGCGCGAGCACCCCGGCGAGCAAGCCGGCCATTCTCCGTCGCTTCGCGAACATACGCATCCTCCTTGAAAAATTTTATCGTCAAAAGTTTTATCGTCATGCCGACCCCGGCACCTCATGAACCCATCGGAAAACGACCGCAAAGCGGTTGTTTTCGTGAAGTCGGCATTGCCGGCATGATTCCGCTGTCAACCTCATGCCGACCCCGGCACCTCGTGAACCCATCGGAAAACGACCGCAAAGCGGTTGTTTTCGTGAAGTCGGCATTGCCGGCATGATTCCGCTGTCAACCTCATGCCGACCCCGGCACCTCGTGAACCCATCGGAAAACGACCGCAAA
>CAZHBX010000001.1:82064-102116 GCA_964530795.1 uncultured Ruminococcus sp.
AAACGACCGCAAAGCGGTTGTTTTCGTGAAGTCGGCATTGCCGGCATGATTCCGCCGTCAACCTCATGCCGACCCCGGCACCTCGTGAACCCATCGGAAAACGACCGCAAAGCGGTTGTTTTCGTGAAGTCGGCATTGCCGGCATGATTCCGCTGTCAACCTCATGCCGACTTCAGTATAACACGAACGAACCCTTTTGTCAAGGAATCCCGGCAAATTCCAACGCCCCGCCTCCCCGCAAAAAGCGCGAAACCGCAATCTTTTTCCGCAAATCCGATTGACAAGACCGCAAAAAAGCGGTACAATACAAAAAAAGAACCATTTTCCACACACAAGAAAGGACGGCTCACCCATGGACGCCAACAGAAAACAGCTCATCTCCTCCTACAAAACCTTCTACCGCCACCAGCTCCTCGACGACTGCGTCCCCTTCTGGATGCAGAGCGAGCTGCTCGACCGCACCTACGGCGGCTACATGACCTGCATCGACCGCGAAGGCAGGCTCTACTCGACGGACAAGTCCGGCTGGTTCCAGGGGCGCTGTCTCTGGACCTTCTCCATGCTCTGCAACCGCTACGGCAAGCGGGACGAGTGGGTCGAGGCAGCCCGCAGCGGCGCCGCGTTCATCGAGAAGCACCTCGCCGATTCCGACGGCCGTATGTTCTTCACCCTCGCCCGCGACGGCCGACCCCTTCGCAAGCGCCGCTATATGTTCACCGAGAGCTTCTACGTGCTCGGCATGGCGGAGTACGGCCTGATGATGAACGACGACTCGTACGTCCAAAAGGCCTGCGACTGTTTCGAACGCATGCTCTCCATGTTCCGCGACCCCGCGACGGACCCGTACAAGATTTCTCCGAAGTCCTACGCTTCCACCCGCGCCGAGGACGCCGTCGCCGTCCCGATGGTTCTGGTTTCCTCCGCCCAGCTGCTCCGCCGCTGCGTCAGAGACCCCGAAAGGAAGCGCTACTACACCGCCGTCGCCGACGAAATGGCAAACAATATCCTCCGCGTCCATTGGAAACCGGAGCTTGGCTGCGTCCTCGAAACGACCGGCCCGAACGGCGAGTTCATCGACACCCCCGCCGGCCGCACCGTCAACCCCGGCCACTCCATGGAGAACAGCTGGTTCCTCATGAACCAGTACCTCACGACCAAGGACGAGTCCCTCCTCAAGACCGCCCTTCAAATCTTCAACTGCTCCTCCGACCGGGGCTGGGACAAGGAGTACGGCGGGTACATCTACTTCACCGATGTCAACGGCCGTCCGCCGGAACAGCTCGAGCACGACATGAAGCTCTGGTGGGTCCACGACGAGGCCCTCATCGGCGCCCTGCTCGCCTACAGCATCACCGGCGAGGAGTCCTACTGGAACCTCTTTGAAAAGGTACACGCCTACGCGTTCGGCCATTTCGCGGACCACACCTGCGGCGAGTGGTACGGCTACCTCCACAAGGACGGCACCGTCTCCCACACCCAGAAGGGCTCCCTGTGGAAGGGTCCGTTCCACTACCCCCGCATGCTCGCCAACATGGAATACCTGCTTAGCTGCCTCGAAACCGGAACGCCGGTTGAAACCCTTTTGTAAGGATTCCATCGGGGATCCATCGAAAGAAGGCTCAAATCCGAGCCTTCTTTCTTCCTTTTTACGGACTTTCCGGTATCCCCCAAGGTTTCGCGACAGGGGAGCCCGAGGGTTCCGGCACCCCCAACGTACCCCTCGACCCCCGCAAACCGCCTAACACAGCGGACGGCGGCGCGGGAATACGTCCCGGAATCTTTTCCATGGAGAATCCTTCCGGTATATATCCGGCTTTGCCACCCCCTGTCAGGCCCCCGCCTCAAGCTCCCGCGATACCGTCTCCAGCGGAAGCTGCGCGAGGTCCCACGACGAGTCCGCATGCAGCGTGATCAGCTCGGCCCCGCGCTGGGCGGTGTCGAACTCGATTCCGGGCATGGCGAGGTAGTCAATGGACATCCCGTAGGTGAGGCGGATCCCACGGTACTCGAGAGACATATTGTTGTAATGGTCATGCCCGCAAAAGACGGCGGACGTACTGCCAAGCTCGACCATGCGGTCGAAGAGCGCACTCGGATGGTCGGAACAGCAGACCCTGTCGATCATCTGCTCGTTGTTCTCGCCGAAAAACCACTCGACTTCCCCGCTCCCCGCCTCGTAAAGCTCGTAGGCGGTGCGGTACTGCTGGAGCGGGATATGAAAGAACGCCATGGACGGGACGACCCGGCCTTCCGCGTCGGAAAGCCTCTCGACCTGGCTCGCGTACCACTCGACCTGGTCGTCGTGGATGTAGTCGTATTCGTTGAACCCCTCGCCGGTGTAGGCGTTTGAGTCCAGAAGGAACAGGGCCTGGTTGAGCGATCCGTCGGGGTTGCGGATTTCGATGAGCTGGTTGTTCCGCCCGGTGATGTCCGGCTGCACATAAGGGTAGAGCAGGTTTCCGGAGGTCTTGTAGGACAGAGAGCGGAAGAGCTCGTCAAGGTCGGACTGGTCGAGGTTCGCGAGACTTTCCGTGTCGTGGTTGCCGTAGGTGAACGCCCACGGGATGTCCGTGTTCCGCATGAAGGCGGCGAACTGCCCGACCGGCGCGGAATTGTTGAGCGAAAGCGACATGATGCCGAGCGGGAAGGACAGGTCCCCGGTCACGATGACGAGGTCCGGCCGGGTATATCGCAGTTCGGCGTAGACCGCGTCGAACGCCTTCAGGTCCTTCGTCAGCGAATACAGACTGCCGCCGAGGTGGATGTCCGTCAGGTGTAGGATCTTGAAATCCTCGTCGTCGGCGCGTGTGATCGTGTAGACGCCCGTCGCGTCGTCGTAGGTGATCGCGTTTTCGCGGTGCGGGACGACCGGCGTCGCGTTGATGTACGGCTGCGTGTACCACGCATCCCGCTGCATGACCGACACCCCGCAGATCAGCAGCGCGAGCACAAGGACAAGCCCTACCCGCTTCCGGTTGAATACGAGGTTCTTCCGCACGACCGCTTTCCGAACTGTCAGGTCCCAAAGGAGGAGCAAAAGCCCGTACACGACGGAGAGCGCGAACAGAACGTCCGCCGGATACCGCACCGCGCGCCGGAAAAGCAACAGCCCGATCCCCGCGAGCGTCCAGTACCCCACGCAGCCGGTCGTCAACGCCAAAAACTGCTTGCGGAACCGCTTTTCCGCCGTCCGTTGGAACCGCCGCGAGACCAGCCGCAGGCAGAGCAGGTTTTTCAGGCATACATACACCGCGAGCCACAAAAGGAACAGGTTGGCATAAACGGTCTGGAATGCCTCCGCGTCCTTCGACCCGCCGGTGGCAAACAGGTAGACCACAGACGCGACATAAAGCACCGCCAGCCAGACCGAGAGAGCAACACCGTTGAGCGTCCGCTTGACGTACCGGTCGGAAAGCTCGCGCAGCCACAGGCAGGCGTCGGTTCCGTAGCGCGCGCCGTCCGTCAAGAGCCGTTCCCGCCGCAGGTACCGCCGCAAAAGGAACGTCCCGGGCAGGGCAAAGAGGGCGAATAAGGCGAGCGGGAGCACCACAAACAGCACCCGCACCGGCTGTAACCGCAGCAGAGCGTCAAGCAGCCAAAGCAGCGCGACGAACAGATGAACGCCGGCGAGGGCGAAGAGAAACGCGAGGGCGTAGACCCGCCATCGCTGCCGAACGACCTCCTTCCGCACGACGCGAAGCCCTTTTGCGTTCCCGCCGCTGCGCCAGACCTTTGCCCGCTCCGCCGGAAACCCCGCCAGCTCCGCGATCGCTCCGAGCGACCCGTACCGTTTCAGCAGGACCTCGATCGCCTCGTCTCCGCTCATCGCCGCCCCGTCCCGCGCCGTTTCACCGTCGCGGGGTGTTTCGTAGGACGTGTCCCGGTTCGCGCGTTCACCGTCGCAAACCGATTCGCGCGTTGTCCCTTCCCGGTTCGCCGCGTCACCCTGTTCCGCGTCCGCTCCACACGGCACACCGTTCCGAAGCGCCTCGAATTCCCGCGCCGTTTCACCGTCGCGGGGTGTTTCGTAGGACGTGTCCCGGTTCGCGCGTTCACCGTCGCAAACCGATTCGCGCGTTGTCCCTTCCCGGTTCGCCGCGTCACCCTGTTCCGCGTCCGCTCCACACGGCACACCGTTCCGAAGCGCCTCGAATTCCCGCTCCAACGCTTCGCCGGCGGCGGCACGGGCCTGCGCCACTTCCGCCGAATACGGCAAATCCTCAAAAAAGAGTTCCAGCATTCGTTCCACACGCCCGTCCATCACGTCATCCTCCATCTTTGGGGCAATTTTTTGTATGATACGCCACCGTTCCCCGTTTGTCAACCCCGCCTTTTTTCGATTGCCGAAAACCGTATCCCGTAAAGCCGGCGCGGCCGGAAAGGAAGCAAAATGGGGGCGCATCTCCTTCGCAAGTGTAACATTTGAAAGAACTTGCGAATCCCTCTCAAATCTCGTCGCGTACTCCACGTCCCCCTTACGCAAGGCTTTCCGCCCAAAAAACGACAAATGCCGCAAGGGAAAATTTCCTCGCGGCAGATGTAACGCGGGAGAATCGACCTTACTTAATCGTAACGGTCGCGCCGGCTTCCTCAAGCTGCTTCTTGATGGACTCGGCCTCTTCCTTGCTCACGCCGGTCTTGACCATCTTCGGACAGCTGGTGACGAGGTCTTTGGCCTCGCCGAGCGACAATCCGGCGACGTCCTTGACTTCCTTGATGACCTTGAGCTTCTTGTCGTCCGCGAATGCGGTTAGCTCGACGTCAAACTCGGTCTTCTCCTCCTCGACGGGGGCGGCGGGAGCGGCGCCCGGAGCGGCAGCGACCGCGACCGGAGCGGCGGACACGCCATACTTCTCCTCGAGCGCCTTGACCAGATCGGACAGCTCCAGAATCGTCAGTGTATCAATCATTTCGAGAATCTGCTGAATCTTTTCCATTTGAATGTTTCCTCCAATACAATCTTTTTTGTTTCTTACTCCGCAGCCGGAGCCGGTTCTTCGGCGGCAGATTCGCCGTTCTTGTCGATGATCGCCTGGATCGCGTACGCGAATCCGTACAGCGAGGATTGCAGCGAGCCGAGGATACGTCCGATGAGGACTTCCTTCGGCGGGATCTCCGCGAGCGCCTTAACCTCGTCGGCGGAAAGGATCCGTCCGTCCACGAAGCCGGCCTTGATGACGAAATTGTCGTGGTCCTTGGCGAAGTCGTTGAGGATCTTCGCCGGCGCGACCTGGTCCCCGCTCAGCGCCAGCGCCGTCGTGCCTTCCAGCACCCCGCGCAGTTCGCCGAACCCGACCTCGTCGCACGCGCGGGCGCACAGCGTGTTCTTCACGACCGCGTAGCTGACCCCCGCCTTGCGCAAGTCGGCGCGCAGTTTCGTGTCGTTCTCGACCGTGATCCCCTTGTAGTCAACCAGCACGCCGCTCGAAGCGTTCCTCATCCGCTCCGCGAGCTGGCTGACGACCTGCCGCTTCTGTTCGATAATCGTTGCGTTTGCCACAAATTTCACCTCCAATGATACAAAAATGCTCCCCGCCATGCAGCAGCGAAGGAGCATCGAACAATTCCTGTTTTCCGCGCCTTCCTCGGCGAGACTTACGCGCCGGCCTCCCGCAGGGAAAGCCCGCGCCGCTTGCTGTCTTTGGACGGTTCTTGGGGAGTATAGCACGTTTTTCCGCCCCTGTCAAGGGGTTTTGCGAAATTTTTTCGGTTTCCCCGTCGGGGCGGCGCCCCCCTTGCTTGCTGTCCCGTACGCCTCAGTTCGCCAGTCTCGCGGTGTTGACCCGAATACCGGGGCCCATCGTCGAGGTGACCGAGCAGGACTTGATATACTGCCCCTTCAGCGCGGCGGGACGGGCCCTGACAATTGCGCCCATCAGCGCGTTGAAGTTCTCATTCAGCTTTTCCTTGCCAAAGCTGACCTTTCCGATCGGGCAGTGAATGATGTTCGTCTTGTCGAGGCGGTACTCGATCTTACCGGCCTTCGCCTCCGACACCGCGCGCGCCACATCCATCGTGACCGTACCGGCCTTCGGCGACGGCATCAACCCCTTCGGGCCGAGCACTTTCCCCAGACGACCGATGACGCCCATCATGTCCGGCGTCGCGATGACCACGTCGAAATCGAACCAGTTCTCGCCCGTGATCTTCTGCACGAGGTCCTCCGCGCCGACGTAGTCCGCGCCGGCCTCCTGCGCCTGCGCCGCACGGTCGCCACGGGCGAACACCAGCGTGCGAATGGTCTTGCCGGTGCCGTTCGGCAGCACGACCGCGCCGCGGACCTGCTGATCCGCGTGACGCGAATCGACGCCGAGACGCACGTGCAGCTCGACCGTCTCGTCGAACTTCGCCTTCGCGATTTCGCAAACCAGTCCCAGCGCGTCCGCGCTCTCATACAGCTTGGTTCTGTCCACCGCGGACGCCGCGGCGGTATACTTTTTGCCTCTCTTCATCTCTCCGGCCCTCCTTTAGTCAACCACGACGACGCCCATGCTGCGCGCCGTCCCGGCAATCATGCGCATCGCGCTTTCGATCGACGATGCGTTCAGATCGGGCATCTTGGTTTCCGCGATCTTGCGGACCTGCTCCTTGGTGATCTGCCCGACCTTCTGGGACTGGGGAACACCGGACCCGCTCTCGATCCCGACCGCCTTCTTGATCAGCACAGCGGCGGGCGGAGTCTTGGTGATGAACGTAAACGAACGGTCGGCGTAGACCGTGATGACGACCGGGATAATCATGCCGATGTCGTTCTTCGTGCGCTCGTTGAATTCCTTCGTAAACACCTGAATCGCGACGCCGTACTGACCGAGCGCCGGACCAATCGGCGGCTGGGGAGTCGCTTTCCCCGCCGGGATCTGTAACTTGATATAACCGACAACCTTCTTTGCCATGAGAATTACACCTCCGAATGTGGTAAAAATCTTTTTTCGGGACCGTCGTCCCTCCCACGTTTCGCCCCGCCGCTTGGCAAGGCGGCGGAAACGTTTCTTTGCGAGAACATTTACACGGTTTCGTCCAGCGGACTAACCTCCATGGAGCTCAGTTCCACCTTGGTCTCCCGCCCGAACATGGACGCCGTGACCTTAACGGACTTCTTGTCCGCCGAAATTTCATCAACGACGCCGATGAACCCAGAAAGCGGTCCGGCGCAGATGCGCACGCTGTCCCCGACTGCGAAGCGGACTTCGATGACCTTCGGATCCACCCCCAGCTTCTCCACTTCCTCCTCGGAAAGCGGGACAGGACGCGAACCCGGACCGACGAACCCGGTCACGCCGGTCGTATTCCGGACAATGTGCCACATCTCATCGTTCATAATCATCTTGATGAACACGTAGCTTGGAAACAGCTTCCGTTCGATTTCCTTTTCCCCGTTTTCGGTCATCTCCGTGACCGTCTCCGTCGGGATGCGAACCGCCTGAATCAGATCGCTGATCCCCCGGTTCTCAATGATTTTTTCCAGATTGCTCAGAACCTTGTTTTCGTACCCGGTATAGGTGTGCACCACGTACCAAAGCGGGGTGCTTTCCTGCGGCAAGCTCATCTGTCAACCAACCTTTCAGTTGCCGAATGACAGCAAGCCGACCAAGGACGAGAACAGGAAGTCCAGCAACCCGATCACGATCGCGGACACCACGATGACCGCAAGCACGACCAGCGTGCTGCGAATCAGCTCGTTGCGAGGCATCCACGAAATCTTACTGATCTCGCTCTTATAATCCTTAAAGAATTTTGCAATTCTCTGCCCGAGTTTTCCTTTGGTCTTGGCGAGGATGAACAAGATCACGACGACGGCGGCAATGACCAGCAGCGAGATGATCAACTTCCACGGAATGTTGCTTCCCGTTTCCTCCCCGTCCGCCGCGCCGCTTTCCCCGTCTGAAACGGCTTCCGTCGCTTCGCCCGACGTTTCCGCCGATGTTTCTTCCGACGTTTCTGCCGATGTTTCTTCCGACGTTTCCGCTGACGTTTCCGCCGACGTTTCTTCCGACGTTTCCGCCGAAACCGCCTCCGATGAAGCTCCCTCGTCTGTCGAGGACGTCTCAGCGGAAACGGATTCCGACGACGTGTCGTCCGGCTCGGCGAACGGCGCGAACGCCGAAATGGAGAGAACCAGCAGAAGCGCAAGCAGCACCGGCAAAAGCCTCAGGAGTCTGTTCTTCGACATGGTCTCCACCCCTCACTTGCTTTCCTTGTGGACCGTGTGCTTGCGGCAGAATCTGCAATACTTCTTCATTTCCAACCGGTCAGGGTCGTTCTTCTTGTTTTTCATCGTGTCATAGTTTCTTTGTTTGCACTCCGTGCAAACCAGAGTGATTTTCACTCTCATGCGTCGGCACCTCCAATTTTCCTTGTTGGGATTATTTACCTCCCTCTATCCACGCAAAGGATCTTTTTTCGACACCGATTCCCGGGAGCGGAAATCGAAAAATCTCCCGAAAACCCACAACAAAAAGACCCCGCGTTTAGAGGTGCTTCTATTATAGCAGAAGAAACAAGCCTTGTCAAGGGAAAATCCCTGTTTTTTCGCAATTTTTTCCGTTTTTCAATGGAACTCCTCCAGCATGTGAATTCTTCTTTCATGCCGCCCGCCGTCAAACGGGGTAGCAAGGAACAACTTCGCGAGGGAAACCGCCTGCTCCGGACCGATGACACGCCCGCCGAGACAGAGGACGTTGGCGTCGTTGTGCCGACGGGTCATTTCGGCGCTAAACGGGTCGGACAGGACAGATGCGCGGATGCCCTTGTGCTTGTTGGCGGCGATGGACATGCCGATGCCGGTACCGCAGCAGAGAATGCCGAAATCCGCGTCGCCGCTCTGTACCGCCTCGCAGACCTTGTGGGCGTAGACCGGGTAGTCAACGGATTCCGGCGTGTAGGTCCCGTAATCGACGACGGAAACGCCGTCGGCCTCGAGAGATTGCCGAATGGCGTTTTTGATCTCCAGCCCGCCGTGGTCGCATCCAAGCGCTACTTTGTACGTTGCCATTTTTCAAAACCCTTTCTATACAGTTCTATCATACATCCGCTTCCGTCATAATTCCTTCAACGGGCGCGGCCGGAGCGGGCAACCCGCCCGGACCGCGAAGTTCACAACGAGAGGGCGGCACACGCGAAGGAAAAACCTTGCGGGACCGCGTCTATGATTCATACGGGGGCGCGAAGAACACGACGTCCCCCGGCACGTACCCCTTTACGCTTTCCCTTTTGCTAACCTTTCCCGTTCAGCCTGCGGGACGCGGAGGTAAACGGGGCGCAACTCCTTGCCGGACACCGCACGCCCGGCGCGGAACAGCCGCTCGGCGCAGACCGCGACGGCAAGGGCATTCTGCTCACGCACGACGGGATGAACGACGCGCATCGACAGCCCCGGAGCGGCGGACGCAAGAACGGCGGCACCATCGCCGCAGAGCAACACCTCCCCGCACGCGGCGGACGCGAGCAGGTCCCGCACTCCCTCGGCGGACAGACAGGCGTCCGGCGAAAGGCGGACCGGCCCGGACCCGACCGAACCGCCGGAAAAAAGCGCCGCGTAAAACTGCCCGCGGCGAGCGTCCATCGCGGCGAGGACGGGCAGCCCCATGCCCGCGAACGGCTCGGCAAGCGACGCGAGGGTCGAAACCCCAACGCACGGCAGGTCCCGCGGGAACGCGAGTCCCTTCACGGTTGAAACCCCGATGCGCACTCCGGTGAACGACCCCGGTCCCGCGTTGACCGCGAGCAGCTCCACGTCATCGAGCGTCGCGCCGCAAAGGGAAAGCGCCCGTTCCGCCATCGGCAGGAGCGTCTCGCTGTGGGTCAGGCGGTACTTTCCCGTAAAGACCGCATGCCGCGGGAGCGTGCCGTTCTCCACCTCCGCGACGGCGGCGGACGCGACCAAAGCCGTCGAATCCAGCGCCAGAATCAACATAACTCTAACCTCCTGCTTCCATCCGGCAGCACGTCAAAATGCAGGCGCAGCGTCCCCGCGGGAAACACCTCCGGGAAGCGCTCGCTCCACTCGGCCACGACCACCCCGCCCCCGTCGAGTGCCTCGAAGAACCCCGTCGAGTAGAGGTCGTCCTCGTCCTTGAGGCGGTAGAAGTCGAAGTGCCACACCGTGCAGCGCTCCCCCGCGTACTCGTTGACGATCGCGAACGTCGGCGAATGCACCAGCGGCAGGCACTCCGGACAGAGCGCTTCCACCAGTCCCCGCACGAACGCGGTCTTCCCCGCGCCGAGGTCCCCGTATAGGGCGAGCACCCCGCCATGTTCCAACCGCTTCGCGAGCAGGGCGGCGACAGCGGCCGTCTCCCCGACCGACCGGGTCACCCAAGTCTCCATCAGAACAGCCCGACGACCTTACCGTCCACCACGTCCACCCGCTCGGCGGCGGGATGCGGGGGCAGCCCCGGCATGGTCAACACTTCCCCGGTCAGCACGACGACGAACCCGGCGCCCGCCGAGACCCGCGCTTCCCGCACGGTCAACCGGTATCCGCTCAGAGCGCCCAGCTTCTTCGGATCATCCGAGAGCGAATACTGCGTCTTGGCGATGCAGACCGGCAGGTTCCCGTAACCGAGCGACTCGAGCGCCGCGAGCGACTTCTTCGCCCCCGGCGTGTAGTCCACCCCGGACGCGTGGTAAATCTTTGTAGCGACCGCTTCGATCTTCTCGGTCAGCGGCGCGTCGAGCGGGTAGGTGAAGCGGAAATCGCTCGGTTCTTCGCACAGCCGGCAGACCTCCTCCGCCAGCTCAAGGGATCCTTTTCCGCCCTCCGCGAACGCCTTCGAGACGATCGCCTTGACCCCTTTCCCGGCGCAGTACGCCTTGATAGAGTCGAGTTCCGCCTCGGTATCCGCGTAGAAATGGTTTATTACCACCGCGAGCGGCAGACCGAACCCTTTGAGGTTGTCGATGTGGGCGCCGAGGTTCGCGATGCCCTTCGAGAGGGCGTCGAGGTTCTCCTCGGCCGTCTTTTCCTTCGGCACACCGCCATTGTACTTCAGCGCCCGGGCAGTCGCGACCAGCACCACCGCATCCGGGTGAAATCCGCCCGCGCGGCACTTGATGTCGAGAAATTTTTCCGCTCCCAGATCCGCACCGAATCCGGCCTCCGTGACCGTATAGTCGGCGAGCTTCCGCGCCGTTTTGGTCGCGATCAGGGAGTTGCAGCCGTGCGCGATGTTCGCGAACGGGCCTCCGTGGATCAGGCAGGGCGTGTTTTCCAGCGTCTGCACGAGGTTCGGCTTGATCGCGTCCTTGAGCAGCACCGTCATCGCTCCGGCCGCGCCGAGTTGCCGACAATAGACCGGCTCACCGTCGTAGGTATAAGCGACCAGCATGTTCCCAAGCCGCTCCCGCAAGTCCTCAAGCGAGGAGGAAAGGCAGAGGATCGCCATGATCTCCGTCGCAACCGTAATCATGAACTTCTCCTGCCGCGTCACGCCGTTCTTCGCTTCTCCCAATCCCACGGCGACGTCCCGCAGCACACGGTCGTTCACATCGAGACAGCGGGCGTGCACGATTCTCTTCGGGTCGATGCGCAGGGCATTCCCCTGGTAAATATGGTTGTCCAGCATGGCGGACAGCAGGTTGTTCGCGCTCGTGATGGCGTGGAAATCCCCCGTAAAATGCAGGTTGATGTCCTCCATCGGCATAACCTGGGCGTACCCGCCCCCGGTCGCGCCGCCCTTAAGCCCGAACACCGGCCCCAGCGACGGCTCGCGCAGGGCGATAGCGACCTTCTTGCCCAGCCGGCGCAGCGCGTCGCCCAGCCCGATGGTCATCGTGGTTTTCCCCTCTCCCGCGGGGGTGGGGGAAATGGCGGTGACGAGGATCAGTTTCCCATCGGGCCTGTCCGCGAGCCTCCGGGCGGCCTCGGGGAGCAGCTTTGCCTTGTAGCGTCCGTACAGCTCAAGCTCCTCCTCCCGCAGTCCAATCTGGGACGCGACCCGCGTGATGGAAAGCATCGTGGCTTCCTGTGCAATTTGAATGTCCGGTTTCATACATGGCTCCTCTCTGTGTATGTAGTTTCTTTTTGCGAAAAAAAGGAAGGGCGGCCCGCTCTCGGCGCCCTTCCCGCGAAAGCGCCGACGCCGCGTCGCGTTTGCACGGCGAAAACGACTTTACGCTTCCGCAAATTGTTGCAGATACCCCTGCCGGTACAGCAGTTCGGCGGACAGCACCGCGCCCCCGGCCGCGCCACGCAGCGTGTTGTGCGACAGACAGACGAACCGCCAGTCGAGCAGCGGGTCCTCCCGCAGACGGCCTACCGCGATTCCCATGCCGCGTTCCAAACCGCGGTCCAGACGGCTCTGCGGGCGGTCCGGCTCGTCAAAGTAAGTCAAAAACTTTTTCGGAGCGGACGGCAGACGTAGCCGCTGCGCTTCCCCGACGTAGGCGTTCCACGCCGCGAGGATCTGCTCCCGACTCGGCCTGTCGGCAAATTTGACCGAAACGACCGCCAGATGCCCGTCCTGCACCGGCACGCGGGTGCAGGTCGCCGCGATGACCGGCTTTTCCGCCGGAACGATCTCGCCGCTGCACACGGTCCCCCAGATCTTCAGCGGCTCGCGCTCGCTCTTCTCCTCCTCGCCCCCGATGTACGGGATAACGTTGTCAAGGATGTCCGGGAACGTGTCGAACGTCCTGCCCGCTCCCGAAATGGCCTGCAGGGTCGTCACATTGACCGCCTCGACCCCGTGGGACAGCAGCGGTGTGAGCGCCGGGACGTAGCTCTGGATCGAGCAGTTCGGCTTGACGGCGATGAACCCCCGCGTCGTTCCGAGCCGTTTGCGCTGGGCGGGAATGACCGACGTATGGGAGGAATTGATCTCCGGGATCAGCATCGGAACATCCGGAAGCCCCCGGCAGGCGGAGTTGTTCGAAACGACCGGAATCTCGGCCTTCGCGTAGGATTCCTCCAATTCGCGCACCTGCGCTTTGGGCATATCGACGGCGCAAAATACGAAATCCAACAACGGCTTCATTCCCTCGATGTCGCCCGCGTCGCGCACGACCATCCCCTTCACGTGGTCCGGCATCGGCTCGGCGAGTTTCCAGCGCCCCTCGACCGCTTTCTCATACGGTTTCCCGGCGGAGGAGGCGCTCGCCGCGAGCGCCGTGACGGTAAAATACGGGTGATCGGCGAGCAGGGTCAAAAACCGCTGTCCCACCATCCCGGTCGCGCCGATGACCCCGGCACGCAGTTTTGTCTGGTTCATAAACGGAACTTCTTTCATTATCATATAGTTCGGTCACAAAAGACCGCGGTAAATTCCCGGCGAGCTGTCGGGAATCACCACCGCGCCGCACACCTTGCGATAAAACTCCGACGGCCCGGCGGACCCAATGACGGCGTACCCGTACCCCTCCTCGCGCAAAGCCTCGAGGCACTTTAACAGCAGCGCGCCCCCGATCCCGCGCTTCCGGGCGGATTCGTCCACCCCGGTCGGCCCGAAGAAGTCCGGCGCCGTGCAGTCGTAAGCGGCGAACCCCAAAATCCGCCCGGTTTCCGCCTCCGCGGCGACAAAACAGGACACCGGCGTATGCGCGAACGCCGTCGCCGTCTCGTTCGCCCAGCCGATTCCAAACCTGGCTTCGATCCAGCCGAGCACCTTATCCCGGTTCGGCGTCATCGGGCGGGACAGGCGAACCCCGTCCCGTTCCAGCCGTTCGAACGTCTCGCGCCCGTCCGGCAGGTCGTACAGTTTTACCAGCAGATCCGGCATGGCCCCGCCCGTCCTTTCCTTACGCGCTTTCGTCCTTGTTGACGGTCATATTGCCGTACTCGTCGAACACCGAGAAGTCCTTCACCCCGGTGCAGCCGGACAGCGTGACGGTCATCTTCTTGGTCGAATCGAACTTCAATTCGGCGTCCGCTTCGTCGGTCTTCGCTTTTCCGAACGCTTCCGTGATGGAGTCGTCGGTCAGGGCGGTGCTCTTCGAGAAATCGACCGTCGTCAAGGCGGAAATCGTCGGCAGGGCGGAGATGTCCGTCAGTTTCTCGCATTCGGTCAGCGTCAGGGTCGTGATCGACTCGTTGCCCTCCAGCCCGCCGATGGATTCGACGGCGGACTTCGACAGGTTGACGCTCGTCAGGCGCTCCAAATCCTTCAGCGACGGCAACCCGGTCAACCCGGTTTCGGACGCGTTGAGCGTGGTCATCGCTTCCAGCGTCGAAAGGCTCGACGCCTCGGTCAGCTTGTCGTTCTTGCTGATGTTAACGCTCGCGAGCGCGTCGCACCCTTCGAACACCAGCGACCCGTCGTCCTCGCCAAGGGCGTTATCCGAAACATCCAGCGTCGTGAGCATACTCGCCGTCAGCTTGAGCGACGTGAGCTTGTTCGCCGACAGGTTGAGGGTCACGGACGGGCCGTTCGTCACGGTTTCGCCGTCCTCGTCCTCGGATTCCTCGATCTCGTAGTCGGTCGGGTCGAACTGTTCCAGCCCGCTCGCGTCGGTCAACTCGTTTTCGGACAGGTTGACCGTCGTAACCTTCGTCAGGGCGGACAGGTCCGGAACCGCCGTCAGCTTGTTGTCGGACAGATTGAGCGTCTCGAGGTCCTTCATCCCGGACACCCCGCTCGCGTCGGTCAGCTCGTTGCCGGACGCGTCCAGCGACGTGACCGCCGTCGCCGCCTTGAACGCGGACAGGTCGGTCAGCTGGTTATCGGCGACGTAAATGGACTCGATCCTGTCGAACCCGTCGATCGCCGAAACATCGTTCAGCAGGCACCCGGAAGCGTACAGCACTTCCAGTTCCTTCATATTTTCCGCTCCCTTGAGGGAGGTGATCGGATTGCTCGCGACGGAAAGGTACTTGATCCCGCTCAGCGCCGACAGCGCCGACAGGTCATCGATGTTGTTGTACGCCACATCGAGGTAGACGAGGTTCGGCAGCTTCGCGACGATTTCGAGGCTTTCCGCCGTCAGGCCGGTCCCATTGAAGGTCGGCTCCTTTTCTTCCTCCTCCTCTTTCTCCCCGTCGCCGTCCGACGAGGTGTCATCCGACGAGGTGCCGTCCGACGAGGTGCCGTCCGACGAGGTGCCGTCCGACGAGGTGTCATCCGACGAGGTGCCGTCCGACGAGGTGTCCTCGTCGTCGCTCGCCGTCGCCGTCTGCACGTTCAGGCTGCTCAGCCCCAGTGTCCGCAGACCCGTCGCGGTGTCCAGCCCGGTCAGGTCGGTCAGGGGGGTGTAGGTCGCGTCGAGCTTGGTCAAGTTCGGGAACTGCGAGATCCCCTCGAGCGAGCGGATCCCGGTATAGCAAAGCGAGATCTGCTCGAGCTTGGTCAGCGAGGAAAGCTGGGTCAGGCTGGTCAGTTTGCTCAGGCGGCTCGCCGCGAGCAGGGCGTCCATGCTGTAACCCCTGATACCCGAGCTGTACATCGCGTAGATCTGCGTGGTCTGGCAGCTTTGGGACATTTGGTTCAGCTCCGTGATGTCAAATACCCGCAGCAACCGCAGATTCGGAAACAAATTCAGATCGCTCGGATCGGAGAGAATGTACGGAACAGTCGTGAAATGGTCGCTGTAGTCCGGCGTCTCGGTCTGGTCCTCCGGGGCCTCGTACTCCGGGTCGCTCTGCTCGATAAGCACATCGGTGTATTCCTTATCGCAGAGCATAACGATCGGATATGCATAGGACGAGGTATAGTCCTCGCTGATGCCGACGTCCCAGAAATAGACCAATCCCTCTACCCTGTCGAGGTCCTCCTGCGACAAATTATACCGGGAAGACAGATCCATCGCCTTCGCGATCGCGGTCGCAAAGCTCTGGTCCGCGAAGTTCGTCGCGATGGACGCGCGGTGCAGCAATCCGACGATCAGCGTCGCCGCCAGCAGCGCGAACACCAGCACGCTGCAAACGATCGCGACAATCAGCTGCCTTTTTTGCTTTTTTTTAAAGTTTGATGCCATACCCTTTCATCCTCCGGATTCTTCCGATTCTTTCCGTTTCGGGAACGGGATCCTTTTCCAATAGGGGTATTATAGCAGATTACTCCGTAAATTGCAACCCTTTTTTGAAATTCCGCCGAAAAATCCTATTTTTTCTCCTTTGTCAGCTCCGAAAAGACCTCTTTCGCCCGCTCGTACGCCTCCGCGGTACGCCCGTAGGACTCGGCTTCCTCCGCCGGGTCCCGCCGCAGGCAAAGGTAACCGCTCCCGTGCAGCCCGCAGAAGCCCTCCTCCCCGAAGCAGTCAAGCGTGTAGAGCTTGATCGCCAGCCCGTCGACAGCGCCCTCGCGTTCGGCGAGCTCCTCCGGCAGTGCGGCGATGAGTCCGCGCTTCTTGGCGTAGGCATAGGCCTCCTCGTCGAGCAGCCAGAGCATGCTGTCCCCGGTCACAAGCTCAGTGCGGATCTCCTTCGCCTGCAAGTCCCGCGCCGCCGACGAACCGCTTCGCAGCAGCGGCCTGAGACGGCCGACCCTTTTCCCGTCGCCGTTCCCGTCGCTCACCCATTTGGAAAGCGCCTCGTCGATCGGGCGGCGCACGCTCCGGCACACCGGCGCTTCGCTCACGACGAGCAGCGTCACGTCCGCGTCGCTCCCTTCGTTCGGCAGATCCGCCGAGTCGTCCTCGTACCCGAGCAGCCGCAGGAACAGATCCCGATGGTGCGACCAGTCGTCCGATCCCCGGCCGTAGCTCAAATCCTCGTCCTCCGGCGACCGCCGCAGGCAGACAACCGTCTCCGCCGGCATTCGCGAAAGCCCGTCAAGCGCGTATGCGTCCAGATCGCCCAAGTATACGCCATAACCGTCAAAACTCTTTGCGGCATATTCATCTCCAAACGCTTCTATACGTTGCAGAACGCTCGACCCCTTTGCCCTCTGATAGAAGGAGGGCTCGAGGAAGTACAGCATTGCCTCCCCGGCGGTCAGCTCGGTCTGGAAGCTGCCGAGGGCGGTGTTTCCATCGTCGGTGACGTGCTTTTCGCCCTCCGCGTCGGTCAGTACCGCGACCGTGACGTCCCGCATTCGAACCTTGTATTCCCCGTCGCCGTTGCAGTCGCCGGGCACTTCCCCGGTCCCGCTCAGGTTCGCGAGCGTGTGCTCCAGCTGTTCCTCGTAGTTCAGCGCGAGGTACGGCGGTCCGACGTACAGCAGGGCGTAGTCCGGATTCGACGCGTCGCGGATCTGCGAGACGCCAACTCCGATCCCGATGAGGATCACCAACCCGATGACGATCGGCCAGCGGTAGTATTCAAACAAATACGAAACCCAGCCCTTGAATCCCGGCTTGCGGTGGCTGTAGCGGTCCTTTTCCCGTTCCGGCCCGGCGTCCTCGCCGGCATCCCCGCCCTTCCCGGCCTTCTCCGCCTCCGCCTTCTCCGCCTGTTCGCGCATCCGCTGGATCTCCTGCATCTGTTTGTAGTCTCTCATGCCCGCCTTTTCACGTCCTTTTGCCGAATCTCTTTTCATTATCATAAGTATAGCAGAAAAATACTCCGGGCACAAGTGACGTTCCCGTAAAATTTTTCTGAATTTTTTCCGATTTTTCTGCGCACACTAAAAGCAAAAAAGGATGTGCTCCTATACTATGCTGAAAGATCCCGTACTTGAAAAGCTGCACAAAAACGCCCGCACTGGGCTCTACACCCTCCCCAAGGTTCGCGGCATGTCTACCGACCGCCGCTTCCGACAGGAACTCTCGATCCAGGAGACCGACTACCGCAACCTCTACACCGCCGCCGAGGAACAGAACGGCGGCCCCGCTTCCCAGATCGGCACCTTCGCCAAAATGCGCACCTCCGCTATGATCCGCATGAGCGGCGACGACACGTCGAAGCTCGCCCAGATGCTCCTCCTCGGCAGCACCATGGGCATCGTCGACGTCACCCGCGCTCTTAAGCAGTACCCCGACACCCCGCCCGAAACCAAATCCCTCGCCGGCGACTTCCTCGCCGCCCAGGAACGCAACGTCGAGGTACTCAAACAGTTTCTGTAACGGCAAAACCATTCGCGAGGGGTACCCCCTGCGAATCGGAACCGTATGCATGAATATAGGATGGGAAGGCTCTAAACGGAGCCTTCCCGCGTTTTTTCGTTCCAACTTTCCATCCCCCAAGAGGCGCTTCCATGCAAACCCCAGGGCGGGAAGGGAAAAATCCACAAATGTCCTGCCCGAAGCTCCGGCTTCGCGGAATGAGGGGCGGGGGGAAAACGAGTTTTCCCCCAAGGTACTCCTCGTCCCCTTTCCGCAGGGATTTTCGCAAAAAACCTCTTGACAATTCCTCGCGAACGTGCTATAATACCCCGCGTAAGCGAAGGAAAGGTGGGGGACGAGGTGCCGGACAAACCGCAAAAGAAGCAGGGCGGAAGCGCCGGCGCGTCGGTCGGTGTGATCGTCACCATCCTCGTCCTGACGGTCGCGGTCGTCGGCAGCGTCATTGCGATTGTGTTCCTGACCCGCGGGAGCGATGAAAGCGACGCGGTTTCGACCTTAGAAGGCCCGACGGGCGACGAGGAGCATGTGTACGTGCGGATGTCGGTCGAAGGGTACGGCGACATCGTTCTGGAGCTTGCCCCGGAAGCGGCGCCGACGACGGTGCGGAATTTCGTGGACCTGACGAATGAGGGATTCTACGACGGGCTGACGATTCACCGCATCTCGAAGGGATTTGTTATCCAAGGCGGCGACCCGAGCGGCGACGGCACGGGCGGAAGCGATCCGATCAAGGGCGAATTTCAGCTCAACGGATATGATAACCCCATTCCGCACAAGCGCGGGGTGATCTCGATGGCTCGCCGGAGCAACGACTACAACTCCGGGAGCAGCCAGTTCTTCATCTGCCTCGACGACGTGACGGCGTCCTCGCTCGACGGGCAATACGCCTCGTTCGGCTGGGTTTCCAGCGGAATGGATGTGGTCGATGAAATCGCCGCGGCTCCGACGGACACCCAGAACGAGCGCCCGATCAAGACGATTACGATCACGGAAGCGAAGGTCCTGCCAAGCAAACCGGATTGACAACACGGAAGGCGAGGGAAAAGCGATGTACACAGCCGAACTGATCATGGAAGACGGCGGCAGAGTGCTGCTGGAGCTGGACGAGACGGCCGCCCCGCTGACGGTCGAAAACTTTGTGTCCCTGTGTGACAGGCATTTCTACGACGGGCTGATTTTCCACCGCGTCATTCGCGGGTTCATGATCCAAGGCGGCGACCCAACCGGTACCGGCACCGGCGGCCCGGGGCACACGATCAAAGGCGAGTTCGCCGCGAACGGCGTGGAGAACCCGATCCGGCACAAGCGCGGGGTGATCTCGATGGCCCGCGCCATGGACCCGGACTCCGCGGGAAGCCAGTTCTTCATCATGCACGCGGACGCCCCGCACCTCGACAACCAATACGCGGCGTTCGGCCGTGTGACGGAGGGAATGGACGTAATCGACCGCGTCGCGGAAACCCGCACCGACCGCGCCGACCGCCCACTGGAGGCGCAGCGTATTCGCACCCTGCGGATCCTGTCCCGCCCGTAAAGCCGTGACGCGGTTAGACCGGTTGTACAGCCGTCGGGCCCTGCTGCTCAAGGCGTGCGGCGAGCTGCTTCTGCCGGTGCTGGTACTGCTGATCACATCGCGTTCGTCGGACGAAAACCCGCTCGCGTGGCTGTACCTATCGGCGACGGGTGTTGGCAGCCTGTACACGATTCCGTTCTGGTGTACGTTGGTGTGCCTGCGAACGTGCGAGCGCCGCGTGAGGATTCGCCGATTGGTCGCGCTGGATGCGCTCAGCTGCCTGTTGCCCCCGTTCGCGTCGGTTTTGGCGTACGAAACCGTGCAAGCCGTGCGGAGTGCGGGCGCATCCCCGTTGAACGGGCTGTATACTCTGCTGCTCAGCGGGATCCTGCTTTTGATTTCCTGCCTGTTCTGGGCGCTGTATTTCCTTGCGTCCCGGTCTGGGAAAAAATAAGTTTTGCGCAAAATCTTTGTGTTCCGCCCTTAGCCCAGTTGGATAGAGCGTCAGATTCCGATTCTGAAGGCCGTGGGTTCGAGTCCCCCAGGGCGGGCCAGAAAGGTTGCATAAAAAAGATGCACCCGCAAAAACCCCGATTTGATCGGGG
>CAZHBX010000002.1:0-26847 GCA_964530795.1 uncultured Ruminococcus sp.
TCTTGAAAATCCTTTCGTTTTTTCAAGTGTCTACTCTAAGGGGATTATATCAAACGGCCTGCAGGGCATTTCTTTTTCACGTTACTTTGCGTATTCCGCCCCGCGGGCGACCATAATTTCCCGGACGGCGGTGCCGTCGACCTGATGTACGGACGTTCCGTTCCGCAGGGCGAGCGAAGCGCCGATCCCCGCCGCCTCGCCGGACGATCGGGCGACGATCTGGATGCGGCTGCTGGCTTCGGCGACGAAATCTGTCCCCATGCACCGCCCGCAGACCAGCAGGTTCTCCACGCCTTTGACCTGTAAGCAGCGGAACGGGATCTCATACCACGGCCGCTCATCGACCGGCGTGTTGACCGGATAGGAGTTCTGGAGTACCGCGCCGTGGATGTCGATGGGGTAGTTGCACTGGCAGAACATGTCGCCGAACTTGCGCTTGCAGTGGATGTCCTCGGCGGTCAGGACGTAGTCGGTCACGATCTCCCGGCTCTCGCGGATGCCGACCATCGAGGCGATCTCGGCGATGTAGGCGTCCTCGAATCCTCTAAAGTACTTCTTGTAGAACGCAAGCTGCCGGACGACCGCCTTCTTGCCGTTGATCTGTGCGAGCGTGAGGTCCTCGGGGTTCGTGCCGTCGATGCGATCGAAGAACTCGGGGCAGTTGAAAGCGATGGACCCCTTTCGCCCGGGCAAACTGAACGCCTGCCAGTAGAGGTGGTCCTCGACGGTCAGATCGCCGTTGGCGATGGCCTCCTCAAAGACGGCGGTCAGCGTGACGGGGGCACCGCTCTTGCAGCAGTCCGCATACATGTCCAGACCGTTCGGGTTGGCGTAGGCGTTGCGTTTCACGCCGGTCTTTTGAATCTGCTCGCGGAAAAAGTCGTTCAGCGCGGCGTAATCCACGTTGTCGATGATGTAGCGAAGGGACATCGGCTGGTTTTTGCCGGTCTCCGGGTTGCCCTTGTTGTAGGCGGCGCCTGCTCGCACGCTGACGTCGCCGTCGCCGGACGCGTCGATGAAAATTTTACCTTTTACCAGCGAGAGTCCGGCTTTGTTGGCAATGACGACGGCGGTGACTTTGCCGTTTTCCGTCACAACCTCGGGGATAAACGTGTGGTAGAGCAGCCTTACCCCAGATTCGACGCACATTTGCTCGAGCGCGACGCCCAGCAGCGTTGGATCAAACAGGTTGCCCTCCGGGTTGGTGGCACCCATGGGTAGCAGCTTTTGCTGCAAGAGCGGATAAAGATAGGAGCTGTGGGGGTTGCCGTCGATGTGAGTGTGCATCAGCGGGGTAGTCAGCCCGGCGGTCGCGGTGCCGCCAGGCGTGCCGAACTGCTCGACAAGCAGGACGGAGCGGCCTTCGTTTGCGGCCGCGATTGCCGCGAACGCCCCGGCGGTTCCGCCGCCGCAGACGACGACCTCCGCTTCGGCGTAGACAGGGAAACGGGAAAAATCAGTGTTTGCCATAAGAATTCTGTCCTTTCAGCTGTTATTTGCGTGGGGATCCCCGATGAGTTCGAGGAATTCCGCTTCGTTAAGAATTCGGATGCCGAGGGACCGCGCCTTCGCCAGTTTGCTCCCCGCGTCCGTCCCGGCGAGGACGAAGGAGGTCCTTTTGGAGACGGAGGAGGACGGGTTGCCGCCGTTGGCGCGGACGAGCGCTTCCGCCTCCGCGCGCTTGAGCGTCGGCAGGGTGCCGGTGCAGACGACGGTCATCCCGGCGAGCGCGTCGCCGGTGCGTTCCTGCTTGCTTTCGGTGGAGACGCCCGACGCCTGCAAGCGGTCGAGCAAGGTCCTCGCATGTTCGCTTTGGAAGAAGCGCAGGAGGGAATCCGCGCTCTCGGGCCCGATTTCGTCAATGGAAAGCAGGGTATCGCGGTCCGCCGCGCGGAGGGACGCGAGGTCCGGGAAGGCGGTGGCGAGCAATTGCCCCGCCTTTTCCCCGATGTGGCGGATGCCGAGGGCGAACAGCAGCCGCGCTAGGCCCGCCTGCTTGCTTTTTTCGATGGAGGAAAGGATGTTGGATGCGCTTTTTTCGCCGTACCCGCTGCCAAGGGAGAGGATGTCTTCCTTCGTAAGCGTATAGAGATCGGCAGCGCTTTTCAACAGCCCGCCCGAAATCATGGCGTGGACGTTGCTCGCGCCAAGGTAATCGATGCCCATCGCGTCGCGGGATACGAAATGGATCACGCTCCGCTCGAGTTGGGCGGGGCAGTCTGGATTGATGCAGCGGGTCGCTGCCTCGCCGGCTTCGCGGTAGACCGGTTCTCCGCAGGAGGGGCAGACCATCGGCATGCGGAAGGGCACGGTATCCGCCGGGCGCTCGGACGAAACGACGGAAAGAATCTCCGGGATGACGTCTCCGGCCTTGTGCAGCAGGACCGTGTCGCCGACGCGGATGTCCTTTTCAGCGATGTAATCCGCGTTGTGGAGCGTCGCATAGGTCACTGTCGAACCGGCGAGTGGTACTGGCTCCATTGCCGCGCGGGGCGTGAGCACCCCGGTCCGCCCGACCTGAATTTCAATGGCGCGGACGACGGTTTTCACCGTTTCCGGCGGGTATTTATAGGCGACCGCCCAGCGGGGGACGGACATGGTTTCGCCGAGTTCCTCGCGCGCGGCGAAGGAGTCCACCTTGATGACCGCGCCGTCGATATCGAACGGCAGGTTCGGGCGAGACACGCCCATCTCGCGGATGCACGCAATCGCTTCGTCCGCGTTCCGGCACCGCCGGTTGTCCGGAGACACCGGGAATCCCAGTCCGCGCAGCCATTCCAGCGCGTCGTAATGCGTTGCCGGGAGCGGCTCGGAGCAGAGTTGCACGTTGTACACGAACACTTCCAACCGCCGAGCGGCGCAAAGCCGGCTGTCCAACTGCCGCAGCGAGCCTGCGGCGGCGTTGCGAGGGTTGGCGAACGGCTTTTCCCCCTCCTCCTCACGGGAGGCGTTGAGGGAAGCAAACACTTGCTTGGGCATATAGACCTCCCCGCGGACGATCAGGTGCGGGACCGGCTGACGGAGGGTCAGCGGCAGGCTGCGGATGGTCATGAGGTTGTCCGTCACATCCTCGCCGTACACCCCGTCCCCGCGGGTCAATCCCTGCACGAGCTTGCCGTCGCGGTACTCCAGCGCGACCGAAAGTCCATCGAACTTGTACTCTACGCAGTAGACCGCGTCCGGCGCGATCTCCCGAACCCGCGCGTCGAAAGTGCGGAACTCCCCCTCGGAAAACACGTCCGAAAGCGAGCCCATGCTGCCTTGATGCCGGACCTTTTCAAACCGTTCCGCTACCCGACCGCCGACCCGCTTGGTCGGGGACGTGGGGGAGGCGAGAAACGGGTTTTCCCGTTCGAGGTCCTGTAGTTCGCGGAAGAGGCGGTCATACTCGGCGTCCTCAATCTCCGGGGCGTCGAGCTCGTAGTAGAGCCGGGAATGGTACTCCAAAAGCCTTTCCAGTTCCCGCATCCGCCTCTCTACTTCTCGCATACGATCACCGTCCAGTCATTCTTTTCCCGCGATGAGCGGACGACGAATCCCTGCGCACGCGCGGCGGAAAGCACATCTTCCCGCCGGGCGGACAGAATCCCGGAGCAGAGCAGCACCCCGCCGGGCTTGAGCGCACGCAGGAAGAGCGGCAGCATGGCGACGATGACGTCTGCGACAATGTTCGCGAGGATCACATCATACCGCTCCGCGCCCAGCACCGTTTCGCACAGCGACGGGTCGGTCAGGACGTTGCCGCAGTAGGTCTTTAGCACCCCGTCCGGAATGCGGTTAATCTTCGCATTCTTCGCCGCCGTGTCTGCAGCGATCTGCTCGATGTCAACGCAGACGACGTCCGCCGCCCCCAGCAGGGCGGCTCCGATGCCGAGAATCCCGCTCCCGCAGCCCATGTCGAGTACGAAAGAGCCCGTCAGCGGCAGGTTCTCGAGTTCCTCTAAGCAGAGCGACGTTGTCTCGTGTTGCCCGCTGCCGAAAGAGGAGGCGGGGTCGATCTCCAGCACGACGCGGTCGTTCCCCTCGCAGGGCTCCCACGTCGGCTTGACGACGAAGCGCTTGCCGATGGGCAGGGGGTGGAAATACTGCTTCCAGTTGTTTGCCCAGTCCTCCTCGTCGACTTCCGAAGAGTCGGTTTGCAGGCTGCCGACGTCCATATCGGGTTCCTCCCGCAGCTTTTTTAGCCCCGCGAGGATCTCGGCCTTTTGCAGCCGCCCCTGCTCGTTGTGGGGTAGATAGACCTTGACGCGCACGTCCCCGGGGTCCTGCAGCAGCTCTTCCTCGATATAGTCGAAGGGAATAGATTTCTCCTCGATGACTTGCACGAGGTCGTTGTAGTCCTCGGTCACGAAGCAGGGAACCCCTGCAGCGAGCAGGACGCCTCCCACCAGCTCGCTGCCGGGGGTGGTCGTGTGGATGGTGAGTTCTTCAAATTTCATACGGGTTTTGCCTCCTTAGGTCGGGTCGGGCAGGAAGAGCCCGTCCCAGACCGCTTTGACGCATGCGATGGGTTCCCGCAGGTAGTTTCGGGGGCCGTAGACCTTTCGCTCAGTCGCGATCCCTTTGCACCGCAGTCCCAGCCGGTCGGCGAGGTAGAGTGCGCGGGGCAGAAAGAGAGACTGCGTGACGATCAGAACGCTTTCGGCGTGATAGACGTATTTCGCCCGCCAGAGGCTTTCATACGTCGAAAGGCCGAGCGGGTCCTGTAGGATCTGCGCTTCCTCCGCACCCGCTTCCTCCGCGTAAACCGCCATCGCACCGACCTCGTCGTACGTGTCCGGGTCCTCTGAGTCGCCGGAGAGCAGCAGAATGTCCGCGTAGCCGTCCCGTAGCAGGGAAAGCCCGGTATCCATGCGGTCCTGCAGGATCGGGTAGAGCCTGCCGTCCGGGTGGACGCGCGCGCCCGGGACGAGAATGCAGTCGAAGCACGCGCTTTCGTCCGACGCCAGTTTCCCGCGCGTCGTGCGGAACGGGGACGCGGAAAGCAGCACGATCAGGTTGCAGACCAGAACCACGAGCAGCAGGAACGCGATTCCGCCGACGAGCACGCGGAACCACGTCCGGTGCGTGAGGGAACGCAGGGTCTCCTTCCACCTCATAGTGAACGGTAGTACGCCTGCATGGCGCGGGCGTCCTCGGACTGCGTTCCGGCGGATTCGCTAATGAACGTCGGGGAAACGCCCAGCGACACGACCGCGCGCAGCAGCGGGCGGTGGTCCGGTCCAAACGTTTCATCGGCGAAGGTCAGATGCCGTTTTTCGCCTTTCTCGGTATATTCAATGCGGGAGAAGTGACAGTGCAGCGTTTCCGCCGCTTCCGCGCCCAGTTCGGCGGCGACGCGGTCAAAGATCCGCTTGAAATCGTCCTCCGTGCGCAGGACGCCCTGCTCGCGGGCGTTGATGTGCCCGAAATCCACGACCGGGACGAAACGGGGGGACAGCTTGCAGAGCGTGAGGACCTCGTCAAGCGTGCCGAGCTGGTTCAGCTTGCCCATGGTTTCCAGTCCGAGTTTAACGGAAAAGGCGTTTTCCGCCAGCATTTCGTCCGCCTGCCGGAGCGTGTCGGACGCGTACGCCATCGCGTTCTCGCGGGAGATCTTCGCGGCCGAGCCGGTGTGCACGACCATGACCGTCGCGCCGAGAGATGTCGATGCGCGGGCGGATTCGTACAGATACTCCACGCTTTTCTGTCGTTTCTCCGGTTCGATGGAGGAAAGCGAGATGAAATACGGCGTGTGCAGGGACATCCGCACGCCATGGGCGACCGCTTCCTTTCCGATGGCGGACAGGGTTTCGGGGGTTGCGGAGATACCCTGACCTGCCTCGTATTCGTAGGCGTCCAGCCCGCAGGAGGCGACAAAAAGGGGAGCGTCGAGCGTGGATTTCCAGCCGGCGCGGCGGAATTCGTCGGAGTTCCCGCCGGGTCCGAAATGTGCGCTCATGTCAAATCACGTCCTTTCTGACGATGCGGCATACTGTCGGTTTTGGAGAGATAGAGGCGATAGTGCCGAAACGGGCGGATGAACGGCCGCTCCAAGAATCGCTTGAAACGAAAGAACGGGTTCCGCTTGTCGCGAATGGGAGGGACAATGTAGAAACGCAGTCCCGCGCGGTGGGCAGCGAGACAGTCGGTGAAGATCTGGTCGCCGAGGGAAACCGTCTCCTCCGGCGTAAGTCCGAGCTGTCGGAGCGCAAGCCGCATCCCTTTCGGCGAGGGTTTGCCCGCCTTGCAGAATTGCGGAATGCCCCATGTGCGGTTAAACCGGGTCACCCGGTCGCCGTGGTTATTGGAGACGAAAGCCAGCCGGATGCCCGCGTCTCGCAAGGCGTTGAACCACGCGTTCATCTCGTCGGTCGGCTGCTCGACCTCGTAGGGGGCGATGGTGTTGTCCAGGTCCAAAAGAATTCCCCGGACGCCGTTCGCACGCAGGAAGTCCGGCGTAATCTCATAGATATTCTTAAACAGGACGTCCGGGTAGAGCAGCCCCTTCTTTTCGCCGTACTCCATGGGCAACGCCCCCTTTTCTCTCAAAGTATGATCTGCGAAACCGAAAGCGGGGGCAGCGTCGCCGTCAAAATTCCGTTTTCGATGCGGGCAGGCTCAGTCAGATCTCCCTGCGGCGTGTAAACGCCGTCCGGCAGGGTGCGGCGGACGTGATCGAGCAAATTTCGGTAGCTCTCGACCCAACGAGTTTCCCCGCCCGGGCGGTGGGAATGGGTGCGGTCCTCGCGCAGGGGTAGGGCTGTGCTGCACCGATCCGGTCGAGGGAAATCCCGTCGACCCCGCATTCGCTGCACAGTCGTTCGGCCGGTTTCGCGAGCGTCTCCTGCCAGAGGGCCGTCGAGGGGCACATGATGGCGGGCTCGATGTCGCTGGTCGGGCAGACCTCCAAAAACGGCTTGCCGTCCCGCGTTTTCGTGCAGTTCGGCAGGGCGGTGGAGGCGAACATCCAGTCCTCCCGGCTCCGGTCGTGCGTGTCCCGCAGACGCCCGTTGAGGTATGGCATGATCCGCATCCCATACCTGCAAGCGCCGAAGGCCCGGCAGAAACGCCTCTTTCGCGGGGAAATAGTGGGGATAATTTGTGTCGTAGGGAATCTGGAACCAGTCGTACAGATGCACCGGGCTGACCGTTGAAAGCCTGAGGTCCTCTTCCGCTTCGAGCAATTCGCCGGCGAAGGATGTGCCCCACAGCATCCGCTTGCGCCACCAGTGCGGATTGGTGCGAAGCCATTCCGGGGTGTCGGTCCGCTTGCCGTCTCTCCGTTCGGGCAGCCATGAGGCGCTTTGCTCACAAAACGCTCGATAGAATTGGGCGGCGTCGTACCAGTCGCCGTCAAACCCCTGCCGGACCGCGCTTCCCTCAAGTGTCCGGGAGTTGCCGGCGCGGTCGATGTTCCGCAAGGGCATGGACGTCAAGCAGGCGACCGAATCTCCCTCGGCTTTGCGATATTCCAGCTGTTTATATGCCGGGGCGGGGTCGTGCAGACCGTAGTAGATCCCCCGGCACACACCGGTGTGCCACACGGCAAGGTACTGCATCGATGCGCCGTAGGACGGGTAATTCTGGCGGGAGGAAAAGGTTCTCGTAGCGGGATAAACCTCGCCGCAGCCGTAGGGGAAGAACCCCTTTGTGCGGCTGCACGTGCGAAAGGAGAGGATCGGGGAATCGCAGGCGTAGAGCGTGTAGGATGGGTTTTCGCTGTGCAGCTGTACCGTCCATTCGCCGCGGTCGCGAAGCAGCAGCGCGGTCAGCGCCACCGTGACCCCGGGCAGGAATACGTGGTCGGACAGCGTGAACGTTCCAACCGTCTCCATGACGGACGCGCTCACCCGCTCCCGGCCCCCGCCGGAGGAGACGGTCAGCAGCTCGTCCCCGCCCGTTCGACGGGCGGTCAGCGTCAGCAGCGGGGCGTCCGATTGCAGGAAACGGCGGCGGGATTTGCGGTCGGTCACGCCGCGCAGGCAGATTCCGCTTTTCAGCAGTCCGACGGCGATTTCCAAGTCTCCCGCCAACAGGACGGAGCAGGTTTTGGGTGGTTTCACGGCGTTTTTTCTCCCTTTTGGTGGGTTTATTTTCGCGAATACGGAGTTTTCGCGAGCGACGCGAGGGTGACAGCCTTTGCGCCCGCCTGCCGCAGCAGGGAGGCGCAGGCGCGCATGGTCGCCCCGGTAGTGAACACGTCGTCGACCAGTAGCAGGCGCGGATACAACGCGACGGCGGCCGGCATGGCGGCGTACCGCCCATGCATACTCTTCTCCCGCTGGGACGCGGAAAGCAGTTTCTGCTCGACCGTGGAACGGCTGGCGAGCGTGTCGAGCAGCGGCAGTTCCAAGCGGTCCGCAATCGCTTTCGCCAGAAGCCGCGCCTGATCGTACCCGTATTGCCGGACGCGCTGCCGGCTTCGCGGTACATAGGTCACCGCGTCATACCGTCCGGTGCAGAGCGACGCGAGCAATTCCCCCAGCGCACGCACCTCCGCGCGGTCCGCCCGATATTTCAGCGATTGGACCACCCGCTTGGAATCCGGGCTATGGTACCAGAACAGGACGTGCAGGTGTTGCTTTTGCACGCAGGTGCATTCGGACGCCGGGAGAGCGCACTTCCCGCACGGTTCGAGCAGCAGGGCGCGGAAGCGGTCGGCGCAGTCCGGGCAAATCGGCAGCGGCGTGACGCACGCGCCGTCCTGGCAGAGCAGACAAGGCTGGGGAAACAGGTGCAGCCGCAGGGACTGCCAATCCGGTTTCTTCCGCGTCATATCTGGCGCAGAATGCCCGGCAGGGCGGTGTAGCGGACGGGCTTGCGGTCGTTTCCGACCATGATGGAGAACGTCTGCGGATCCCCGACGGCGCAAACCATCTCCCGGGCCCGGGTTACCGCCGTATAGAGCAGGTTGCGGGTCATGAGCGGGTAGGCGGCCTCGAACGCAGGGATCAGCACGAAACGGTATTCGCTTCCCTGGCTTTTGTGGGTCGTGATGGCGTAGGCAAGCTCAAGGTCGTCGAGCAGGGAAAAATCGTACTCGCAGATCCGGTCGTCGAAGTCGATCAGCAGCGTTCCCCCTTGTGAGTTGATGTGGCGGATGCGCCCGATGTCGCCGTTAAATACCCCCGCGCCGTCAACGCGGTTCCCCGCGTCGTCCGCACGGTGCCAAAGCAGGTCGTAGTTGTTGCGGACCTGCATGACCTTGTCTCCCTCGCGGAAAGTGCGCGAACCGGCCGTTTTTTCACGCTTGCCGGGAGTTGGCGGATTGAGGGTCTCCTGCAGGGCTGTGTTCAGTTCGACTGTGCCGAGAGGTCCTTTGCGGGTCCAGCAGATGATCTGGATGTCCTCAAACGGGTCAACTCCGTACCGCTTCGGCAGGCGCAGAGCGCAAAGCTGCAACAGGGTGCTTCGCACCGACTCCGCGCCGTGGCGTTCCAGGAAGAAGAAATCGCTGTCCCGCACGGAAAGCAGCGGCATCTCGCCGCGATTGATGCGGTGGGCGTTCATAATAATCAGACTTTGCTCCGCCTGCCGGAAGATGTGGTGCAGCCGCACAACCGCGAACCGGCCCGAATCGATCAGGTTCGCAAGACAGTTGCCCGGTCCGACCGACGGAAGCTGATCGACGTCCCCGATAAAGACGACGAACGTGCCCGGACGGACCGCCCGAAGAAGCGCTTCGAGCAGCAGCGTGTCAACCATGGACATCTCGTCGATGACCAGCGCCTTGCAGGGGAGAGGGTTGTCCTCCCCGCGCTGAAAGCGGGTCTTGCGGTCTTCCGTAAAGCCGGTCTCTAGCAGTCGGTGAATGGTTTTCGCTTCCCGTCCCGACGCTTCGCTCATCCGCTTCGCAGCGCGTCCGGTGGGAGCCGCGAGCAAACAATCTAGTTTCAGGTCGTCAAACAGTTGCAGAATCGCCTTGATGACTGTGGTTTTCCCGGTACCGGGCCCGCCGGTGACGATGGTCACCCCTTCGGTCACGGCGTAGGTAATTGCCTGCCGCTGCTCCTCGGCGTAGGTGATGCCGCCTTCCCGCTCGAGCGCGTCGATGCGTTCCGACATGCCGACGGGGGTAAACGGGTGCTTTTCTCCGGCGAGCAGGACCAGTTTGGATGCGATGTATCGCTCCGCCATGTACAGCGTCTGCGAGGCGTAGAAGACGATCCCGTCCTCCTCCGTGCGGATCAGCACCTTTTCCTCCGCGAGGGCGGAAAGCGCCCCGCGCACGGTCGGCTCCGGGACCTCCAGCGACTTCGCCGTCTGGACGCAGAGTTGGTCCTCCGGCACGCGGCAGTGCCCGTTCTGGAACGCTGCGCTGTCAAGCATACAGCAAATCCCCGTCCGCACTCTCTCCTCCGCGTCCGGCGCGACGCCCAGCGACTGCGCGAGCCGGTCCGCCAGCCGGAACCCGACTCCATCGAGCTCCGTGCAGAGTCGGTATGGGTTTTGCCGGACCAGATCGACCGCCGCCGCGCCGTAGTGCTTGAAGATGCGCACGCACAGCGTCGGGCCGAAGAGTTCCCCGAACGCGAGCATGACCGAACGGAGTCCAAATTGCTGCGTAAACGATTCGTGCAGTTCATCCGCTTTCTTCGGGGAGATGCCCCGGATCTCACACAGCCAGCGGGGATGGTGCTCGATGACGTCGAGCGTTTCCGACCCGAATCGGTGGATCAGCCGTTCCGCAAGCACCGGGCCGATGCCGCGCAACGCTCCGGACGCCAAATAGCGGTAGATGGCCTCGGCTGAATCGGGCAGCTTCTTTTCGAAGGAGTCCACGCGGAACTGTCGACCGAAGGTCGGGTGGACGGTCCAGCTGCCGTGGACTTTGATGGTTTCGCCTTCCCCGAGGAACGGCATGGTGCCGACCAACGTGACCGGTTCGCCGTCGCAATCCATCACGCAGACCGTGTAGCCGTTGTCCGGGTTGGTATAGACCACCTCGTCGATGACACCTTCCAGGAATTCGTCCACCCGCTTTTTCACCACCTTCTGATGTAAATCCTGCGCTTTTCCCCGTCGGACAGGCGGCGGATCAGTTCTTCCTCCTGCAATTCCGAACGGCAGAGCAGGACGATCTGATACGTCCGGCCGTCCCACGCGTCCTTCGCATCGTCTCCGAACAGGAGACAGGTGAACCGCAGCCGGCGCTTTCCGAACAGCCGAAACACTTCCAGACAGACCGCCAAAAGTCCAATGGCGGCGAAGAGACAGAGCAACAGCTCCCATACCATGAGAATCACCTCTATTATAATATATAGGAGACGAAAAATCAAGGTGAAAATCAAAAACTTTCCTGCCGGAAAAGGCATAAAAAGTTTTCCCGGCGCTTTCACACCGGGAAAACGGGATCGTCTTGATTGGGTTACTGCTCGGAAGCGTCTTCGGACGCGGGGAGTTCCTCTGCCGGGGCTTCCTCCGCCGGAGCCTCCTCTAGAAGTGCCTTAATGGACAAATTGATGCGTTTATTTTCCAAATCGATCCCGACAATCTTGACTTTGACCTTGTCGCCGACCTTCAAGACCGTCGCCGGGTTCGTAACGTTCTTGTCGGAGATCTGGCTGTTGTGGATCAAACCGTCCAGCTCGGGGATGATTTCCGCGAACGCGCCGAACGGCATGAGCGAAACAATCTTTACTTCCGTCACATCGCCGATGGAATACTGATCCGTGAACAATTTCCACGGATCGTTTTCCGGGGTCTTGTAGCCGAGTGAAATGCGTTTGGTTTCCGGATCGAAATGCTTAATGAAAACGTTGAGCTTCTGTCCGACGGTGAGGACCTCTGCCGGCGGACGGAGCCTGCCCCAGGACAATTCGGAAATATGCACCATGCCGTCGACCGGGCCAATGTTGACGAAGGCACCGTAGTTCATGATGGCGCGAACCGTGCCGACGAACTTTTGGCCGACTTCGAGACTCTTATAGAATTCTTCCTCCGCCTGCTTCTTTTCGGCGCGCTGCACGGCCTTGATCGAGCCGACGGCACGCTTGCGCTCCTCGTTGAGGTCGATGACCTTGAATGTGACGCGCTGCCCCTTGAGCGGTTCGAGCGGCTCGCCCTTGGCGATACCGGTCTGCGACGCGGGGATAAAGACACGGGAAGTGCCTTTGTTAACGACAACGCCCGAATAGCCGTCGTCCTTGCGGATGACTTCCTTGACGACGCCGGTGAGGAACTCGCCGGATTCGTGCGCCGCTTTGATGGAATCCCAGTTCTTTGCAATGTCGAGCCGCTTGCTGGAGAGCTGGACGGTACCGTCCGAATCACTAAACTTGATACATACGACGTCGATCTGGTCGCCGACGTGAAACTTTTCAGTCAGGTCGATTCCGCCTTCATCGGTGATCTCGTCGTAGGCGAGAATGCCGGTGTGCTTCGTTCCGAGATCCACTTTCAGCTCTGTGGGGCTGACCGCGGAAACCGTACCGGTAACCTTATCTCCCGTATGTAATGTTTTGAATGACGCCTCCAGCAGCTCTGCAAAGCTGGTTTCTTCATTCTGAATTTCTGCCATAGTGTTTCTAACCTCCTGAATTATACTACCCGGAGCGGAGGCTCCTGCAGTAATCGAAATGGACGACGCCGCCCGGATGCGGGGACGAAGCGCTTCAAGGTCTGCGGCGCGTTCCACAAGCGCGGCATCCCTGCCGGCCTCCTGCGCGATGCGAAACAGCTTGATGGTGTTCGAGCTGTTCGGGGAGCCGACTACCACTGTCAGGTCGGACGTTGCGGCAAGCGTGCGGGCCTCTTTCTGGCGGCCCTCGGTCGCCGAGCAAATTGTATCGTAAACTTTTATTTTTTTGAAAATCCCTTCGAGAAAGAAGCGGCACTTTCTCCATTCCTCCGTGTCGAACGTCGCCTGTACGGCGAGGACGACCGGTTCTTCCCGCACTTCCCGATCCGGGAAGGCCGCTTCGAGTTCGGCGAGCCCGCTGTACACGGCACTTTCGCCGGGGGCGGCGCTGACGATGCCCTGCACCTCCGGGTGGTCCTTGTCGCCAATGATCAGGAACTTCGCCTTGGCGGCGGAAGCCGCGATCTCATGCAGCTTACGCACGTACGGGCAGGTCGCGTCGATGAAATCGGTCCCGCTCTCCCGTAGGGAGCGGTAAATTCCTTCCGTCGCGCCGTGGGCGCGGATGAACACCAGCGCGTCCGGCGGCAGGTCGGATAGTTCTTCCGGTCCGATGAAATGTACGCCCCGCGTACGCAGGGAATCCGTAAACACCCGATTGTGGATCAGTTCGCCGAGGCAGTACACCTCGCCTTTGCGAATCCCCGTTTCCCGCTCCGCGAGGGCCTTCTCCATCAGCCCAACCGCGCGGGAAACCCCGGGACAGAAGCCGGCGCTCTTGGCCACGCGCAGAGTTTTCATCGGTTTCCCTCCGCGACCGGTTCGCAGACCTGTGCAAAGCAGGTCGCGGCGGCGGCGTTCCGCCCGTTCGCCTTCTCTTCCGCGTGGTAGACCTCATACGGAATCGGTTCCCCGATGCGTATCAAGGTCCGCCGGAAAGGGCGCGGCCTATTTCCTTTGATGATAATGCTGACCGGCAGTACCGGTGCTTTTGCGCCGGTGGCGATGACAATCAGGCCGCCCATCGCCTGCGATGGCTGCGGGTTTTCGCGCGGAATGCGCGTTCCTTGCGGAAACAGCCCGATGCACCGACCCTCCCGCAGGGTCTTTATGGCTTCCCGCAGCGAGGAGAGGTTGCTTTCGCCCTCCTGCACGGTCAGGACGTCGAATACCTTGAACACCACCCGCAGGGCGGCGTGGGTCGTCAGGACCCGCTTGGCGAGGAACCGCTGCTTTCTGTGCAGCGCGATAGAAACAAAGACCGGGTCAAGGAAGGAGATATGGTTCGCAATGGAAACATAAGCGCCTTCCGCCGGTTCATTCTCCCGCCCGACGACACGGACACGGTAAAGTACATGAAACACTCCGCTCACCAGCGCCCGGGCAAGACCGTACAGACTCATCGCCGCAGTCAGACCGACGCGGGCAACCCGCCGAGCCGTTCACGAACGACGGCGAGGGCCGCTTGAAGGGTCTCCTCCGGGTCAAGTCCGGAATTATCCAGAAAAACGGCGTCCGGCGCAGGTTTTGCGGGGGCGATTTCCCGTTTTTGGTCATTTTCATCCCGCCAGCGCAGGTCGGCGAGGACCTGTTCCTTCGTCAACTGCTCGCCCTTTGCGAGCAGTTCGGCGAATCGGCGTTCAGCACGCGTTTCCGGCGAGGCGGAAAGGAAGAGCTTGAGCTGCGCATCCGGCAGGACGACGGTGCCGATGTCCCGCCCGTCCATGACGACGTTGTACTTCCGTGCGGTTTCGCGCTGGGTCTCCAGCAGGAACGCGCGAACCTGCGGGATCTTGGAAATCTGTGAGGCATATTGCGTCACAAGAGTCGTGCGAATCTCGTCGCCGAGCCGTTTGCCGTCAAGGTAAACGGCGCTGCCGCCGTCCTCCAGCCGCATCTCTAAATTCAGCCCGTCCAGCAGAGCGCAAACGCCCTCCGGTTCCGGCGAAATCCCCGCTCGCGCGGCGGCCAAACCGATGGCCCGGTAGAGGGAGCCGGTGTCGATGTACACGAACCCCAGCGCCTTTGCCAAACGGCGGGCGAGCGTGCTTTTGCCGGAACCGGAGGGACCGTCAATCGCAATCTGAATGGTCTTTTCCGCGCCCATACCATCGCCGTCCTTTTCGAAATCCGCTCGGGCGAAATGCACATTCGATCGGCGTTGCCGACCGGACCATACAGTCCCCCCGAGTTTACCCAAGTTTACAATGACTGCATATAGTATACACTTTTTTTCCGCGCTTCGCAAGGGGTTTTTCAAAAAAAGCCAATGGTGAAAATTCACAATATCGCATTGGAAATTTTGGAGGATGCTCCAAAATCCAGGGAAATCGATCGGAAAAAGTCGAAATTCCGCGTGGGTGCGGAATTTCGACCGTCCGAAAAGTCCCCGCCGCGGCGGGAAAAACACCCGACTACGACGAAAGAATTTCTCCTTTTCAGATTCCAAATAAAAAGTTTTTGAATAGGGCTGAGAACTGTGCTTCGTGCGGTTTCGGGAAAGCTTCGGCAAATCTTTTTTGACAGGTTAACGTTTTATCGGCTATTCCAGGCGGAATGTGACCGTGTGGTCGCCGTCGAGCAGGGTCAGGGGGAATTCTGCCGGGCGGCCGTCGAGGGCGGTAATCTGGTCGGACGAAACGCGGATGTGCGTCGTCCCGTGCAGGCGCAGGGTCAGTTCGTATGGGATGCGGGGACGCAGGTCGAGGATGCGTCCCCCGGCGGACAGGCGCACGCCGAGCACATCCTCGACAAACACCTTGTAGTACCATGCGGCGGATCCGGTGTACCAACTCCAGCCGCCCCGACCGATGTGTTGCCCGGTATAGATGTCCGCGCACAGGGCGTACGGCTCCGCGCGGTAGCGCTCCGCTTCGACGCGGGTGGAGGTGCGGTTGAGCGGGTTGATACCCGTCAGCAGGTCGAGCGCTGTTTCGATCTTGCCCACCCGCAGGAACGCCAGAGCTCCCCAGACGGCCGCGTGGGTGTACTGCCCGCCGTTTTCGCGGACGCCGGGCGGGTAGCCACGGATATATCCCGCCGGGACATCACCCCCGTCGAACGGCGGGTCGAACAGTTTGAGCAGTCGGTTGTGCGGATCGTAGAGCTGCCTTTCCGCCGTGTCGAGCGCTTTTCGGCAGCGCGTTTCGTCCGCTCCGGCGAACAGGGCAAACGCCTGCGAGAGGATGTCGATGGCGCACTCCGGGTTGCCTTCCTTCCCGAGCACTTCGCCGTTGTCACAGAACGCTCGCAGGTAGCGGTCCCCGTCAAAGGCGCAGGTTTCTGCGTTGGCAAGCAGTTCGTCCGCTGTGTGCCGCAGGGTTTCCGCGGCAGCGGGGTCACGCTCCGAAAGTAGCGGCAGGAAGGCCTTCGCCGACACCACGTACAGGAACGTTGAAAAGACGCTCTCCCCCCGCCCTTCCGCGCCGACGGCGGAGAAGGCGTCGTTCCAGTCGCAGCTCCCCATCAGCAGAAGCCCGTGAGACCCCCGGCGGTCTGCCCGCGAGAACGCCCGCAGGCAGTGCAGCAGCACGCTTTCACTCAGGAAGCTGCGGGCCGGCAGCTCGTAGCGCTCGTTTTCCCCAGTCAGGGGCGGGGAGGACAGATATTCCGCCTGTTCGGTCAGCAACCTACTGTCGCCGGTCTTTTGGACGTAGTCCGCGACGACGTAGGGGAGCCAGAGCAGGTCATCCGAGCAGGTGGTGCGAATGCCCTTGCCGTCAGGGTGCCACCAGTGCTGCACGTCGCCCTCCTCATATTGGTGTGCGCAGCAGCGAAGGATGTGGGTGCGGACCTCCTGCGGATTCGCATAGACCAGCGCGAGGCAGTCTTGGAGCTGATCGCGGAATCCGTACGCCCCGCCGGACTGGCGGAAAGACGCGCGGGCGTGGAATCGGCTTGCCCCGACCTGATAAGGTAAAAATCGTCCAAGCAGCAAGTTCTGCGCGTGACTGCGGGTGTGGAAGTCGATCGGCGGACGCATGGAGCGGGCGAATGCCTCCGCTCCGGCCTGTTCCGCGTCCGGCGAGAGGTCGGGCAAGCCTTTTAGCAGGGATTCGAGGTCTTGCGCGTCGCACCCGCCGAGCACGAAGACCGCCGTCCCGGCGTTCACCCGCAGGCCGACGAGGTCGGAGAAGTCCGATTCGGTTCGGCCGGCGAGGACTTCCGTCTGAGAATAAAGCGGGGTCGCCCCCTTGGCGTAGAGCAACCCGACCCCGTCGCCGAAGGCGACATCGTGTCCGGAACGGAACAGCAGAACGCCATTCTGCTCTTTTTTCCACAGAATGGGCGCCGGGGACGCCCCGCTGCCCATAGCCGGGCGAATGCAGTACAGCAGTTCCCCGCAGGGCGACGCGAAGCGCACGCAGAGCAGCTTGAGCGGCTTATCCGCGCAGCAGAAGGCGTGTACGGTATAGTCTGTCCCCGCGGCCGCGCCTTCCCAGACCGCTACGCCGTCCCCCCACGTAACCTTGCCCGCGCAGGCGATCAGGTCGTAGAGTTGCCCGCCGGAACGCAGGTAGAGCCGTTCGCCGTCCGGCAGGGATCCGGGATCGCCCGCGAACGGGGTGAGCCGACGCTCGTGAGCGTTGCCGCAGAAGGTGTAGCCGAGCGAAGAGGACGTCACGATGCTGCCGCATTTCTGGCCGGACAGCACGAAGGAACGCGGACCGGGCTGCGGAAAATCCTTGAAGAGCACGAATCCGTCCTCCGACGCGTAGCCGTCGGCGAGAGAAAGAGCGTTCTCCGGGACTTGTCGCGAAACCGGAGACGGCTTGACGCAGACCGGACGAATTTGCAGGAGCGGGGACGGGGCTTTCCCGCTCTGCACCTTCGCCGGGCGGCTCCAGTATACGCAAAGACGGGGCAGCAGGTCGAGCAGAAGTCCGTCCACCTGCTCCTGCCGCAGCAGGAAGATCCCGCCCCGTGTGCCGAGAAAGCCCTGTAATTCGAGCTGTTCACACAAAGCGAGCAGTTTCTTTTCCGCCGGGCGGAAATACTGCCCGTCCCCCTCCGGGAGCAGCAGAAGCTCCGTGCGGAGCCCGGCGTGTGCCAATTCTGCGAAGGAACGGAGAAGGGATTCGGCGGACGCCATGTCGGATTCGCCGCATTGCATCCCGAGCAGCGGGTAATCCCCAGAAATACCGTATTTCCAGAGCATTTCCCGCCTATATTCCGGCCATACGCCGGGGGGCGGGGACTTCGGAAACAGCAGGGACGCGAGCAGGGCACAGGTCTCGGGGCGAGACGAACCGGCGAAACTCTGCTGCTCGTGCCGGGCGGCGAGGATCGCCTTGCGGACCTCCGCGCGGCTCCCGGCGGCGGAAAGCAGCAGGGCGGCGCGTCCGCCCGGGCAGGAGGACGTGTGGATGATGCACAGCGGGTCAATGCAGGCGCCGGTTTTTCCGTCGAGCGGGCGGTTAAAGTCTGCGGGGGTATTGAGGCTTTCTGCCGGGAAGCCGTCCTTGGAGGTGCAGAAGGTAAACGGGGTTTCCGGGTCCCCGAGCGCGGCGGCGAGCCAGTCACGGGGTTTGCCGGTTTCGCGGTCACGCCGGGCGAAGTAGAGGATGCGGGTCTCGGGCTCGTAGGAACTTTCGATAAATAGTTTGGAGAATGCCTGATGGGAGTCATAGGCCGCTTCCTCCGAAAGCACCGGTTCAAACGCGAACAGCACCTCCCGCGAACGGCGGCTCTCCGCCTGTGTCTCCACACGGAAGCAGTCCGCGCGGCGGCAGAACGAGAACCGAACCCGTCCGGAGAAACGCTTGCTTCCCGCGATGAGACTGGCAGAATCCGCGTTGGTCTCAAACGCGTACGCCCCTTCCCCGAAGAACGGTGTGCAGCCGTCCGCGCGGTCCTCCGCCGGGAAAGACACGAGCAGGGTGTGGGCGCAGGAGAAGCGCTCCGTGCGGCAGTCGTTGAGCAGCAATCCGCCCTTGCGGAGCCGAACGTGCCCGAGTGATGTGACGCAGGCGGAAAAGCCGTCCTTGTTGAGTAGCGCCGCTTTTGGAGCGCACAGGTCGGTTTCGCTGCTTTCGGTCGGGCGGTCGGTACGCAGCAGGCGCAGGGTTTTCGGCGGGACACGCAGTCCCTCGGTCAGCAGCGCGGGGTTGGGCGGGAGTTTTTCCTGTAAAAGCCCCGCGGCGGCGCGCATCCGCGCGTCGCGCATAAACCGGCGCACGAACGCGCGGTCTTCCAGCGCGTTTGCGATGGCGAGCAGGCTCATGGCCATGTGATGCGCCATATAGCTGCGCACGGCGACCCCGTCGCGGCTACGGCCGGGCGTGCGGTCGAACGCCTCGTACAGCCCGTACTTGCCATACATCCCGCACGCTTCGAGCGCGCGCAGATTGCGCACGGCGGCGGACGGGCAGACCGCCAGCGTCAAATAAGTCGAATAGGGGGAAATCACCGTCTCCCCGCTGACGTCTCGCCGCAGAGCGAGTGTGCGGACGCCGTGGGCCCGGTAGCGGTAGTGCAGTTCCCCGTCGAAGGCGTAGTAGGCGGATTCGGATACCCCCCACGGCTTGCCGTGCGCCGCCTTCCGCTGTGCCCAGACGGAGAAGAGAAGGGTCTCCTGTAAGAAAGAATTGCGGTAGATGGGCAGGAAAAGTTGGGGCATGAAGTATTCGAACATCGTCCCGGACCAGCTAACCATGCCGATATACCCTTTTTCCGTCGCGACCGTCCGGCACAGGGTGTACCAATGCTTCTTCGGAACCAGCCCGGCGGCCACCGCGTAGTAGCTCGTCGTGCGCGCTTCGCTCATGAGCATGTCGTAGCACCCCGGCTCGCGGCGGTTGCGCACGCTGTCCCAGCCGAGGGAAAAGAGCGCTTTGCGCTCGTCGTAAAAGACCAGCAGGTCGGTTTCGTCCGCCAGCCGCCTGCACTGTTTCGCGAGGGCGGGGAAGCGTTCCTCCGCGTCGGCGTACTCCGCAAGGCCGTTTTCCAGCGTCAGCAGGGAGACGACGAAGTTCCCGCTGTCAACGAAGGAGACGAAGGAATCCCCAAGTACGGAGAGAGTTTTCAGGTCGTACCAGTTGTACAGGTTGCCTCGGAACTTCGGCAGCCCTTCCACGGTCGCGAGCGTGCGCTCGATCCGGTCGGCCGCCTCCTTCGCATCCGCAAGCTCGAGGTCGAGAGCGGCGAGAACGGAAAGCAGGAACAGCCCGATGTTGGTCGGGGAGGTCCGCATGGCGGTTTCCTCACTCGGAGCGAGCTGGAGGTTGTCCGGCGGAAGAAAGTGAGTCTCCCGCGTGACCGTGTCGGCGAAAAAGCTCCATTGGTCGGCAGCGTGCCTACGCAGCAGAGCCGCGTCCTTTTCGGCTGGGACGGCGGTGCATTCGCCGGTCTGCGGGTTGCCGTCCCGTGTCAGCGGTAGGGAGAGCAGATAGGACAGAATGGGGTTGATAAAGAACAGGATGCCAAGCAGTCGGTAGACCGAAGCCCCGCCGAACAGGAACAGCAGACACCCCGCGACGGCCCCGGGCAGACCTTTCCGCAGGTACAGCGAGAGCTTCCCGGACCCGCTTTCCCCCGCCGCGGCGGTCGTCCATTCGAGCAGACGGCGGTGAGAAACCGTCATTCGCCAGAGCGAACGGCAGACCGCGTCGAGCGAAAGGAATGCGGACCGACAGGCGGAACACAGGTCGTTCCCGAGCCGTAGCGCCGCTTCCGCGAGGGCGGAAAGCCCTGCCGTGAAGGCGTGCCGCAGCAGGAACGGACCCCCGGACAGCAGGTCGCAGACCGAACCGACGGCGAACGGGAGCAGCAGATAGCTATAGGCGGCGAGGAACATTTCCAGCGCCTCCCATTCCCCCCGCGCGAAGACTGTGCCGAGCACGATGGCAAGCAGGGCGGAGACCGGGGTCAAATGCCGGAGCAGGTTGCAGATGATCTGCCGTCGACTGACGAAGGAGAGCGGGTATTTCCGCCGAAACAGTAGCGGGAGGTTCTGCACGTCCCCGCGGATCCAGCGGTGCGCCCTTCGGTACCATGCGGCGGGGTTGCTCGGAACCGAGTCCGGCAGCGACAGGTCGGATACCAGCAGGGTTCTTAACAGGCCGCCCTCCGGCAGGTCGTGGCTGAGGATCTTTCCTTCCGGCAGATCAAGCGCCTTTTCGCGGAAACGTCGGACGTCGAGCAGGCCCTTTCCGCAGAAGATACCCTCCCCGTACAGGCTCATGTTCCGGTCAAACGAAGCGCGTTCATAGAAAGAAACCCCCGCCGAGCCAGAAATAAGGCGGGTAAAGTAGGTGCGGTAGGAGGAGAGCAGTTCGGTCTGCACCGCAGGCTGAAACACGCCGAAACGGCGGTTGACCGGGTGCAGCGCCACCCCGAGCAGTTCCCGCACCACGCCGGGGGTCAGTTCCGTGTCCGCGTCGAGTGTCAGCAGGTAGCGCACGTCGGTTGGACAGGTCCCGTACAGCAGTCCCGCGTCCTCCCCGGTCAGCCGGCGGACCAACGCCCCGACGGCGCCCCGTTTGCGCTCCTTCCCGCCGAATCTCCCGCTTTCCAGAGCTTCGCGTTCGCGATAGAAGAGGAAGAAGCGGTCACCATGCTCCCGGTTGAGCCGGTCAATCGCATCCTTCGCCTGCGAAAGCAGTTCGTCGTCGCCGTCGGCATGGAGGATTTCAGCCTCCGGCAGGTCCGCCAGCAGGCAGAAGGTGAGGTTTTCGTCCCGGTTTAGATAATAGAAGCGTTCCAGACGGTCGAACGTGTCGGAATCCGGTTGCAAAAGCGCCGTCACGGCGACCACCGTCCGCGCCCGGTCGGGGACGGACGGCAGGTCGAGCCGCAGGGCCGCGTGTTCCCGCCGGAACAGCGATGCGATCCGGTCGCACACCGGGGCGGCACCTTCCGCCAGCGGCAGCAGCAGCGGGACGGTCAGCCAGCCGAACGCGAACGTGCACAGCAAAACGCCACCGCCGAACAGGAACAGGAAACACCCCCACCAGATGAGGATGCCCCGGACGGACGCCCCGTGCGGGAACAGCAATTCCCCGAGCGGAACCCCCTTTGCCTTTGCCTCAGACGCCAGCTCGACGGCCTCCTTCGCTTCGCTACGCTTGTGCTTCCGCGCCCGCCGGGCGAGAGACAGGCGGTAGGCCGCCTTGGTTTCCGGGGAAAAGAGTGGGTAGTCGGTTTCGAATTCCGCAAGCACCCCTTCCGGCTCCCAGGCCGCTTCGAACAGCGCCGACGTCGAAAGGTCCGGCACGGTCCGCAGCACCCCCACCGCTTCCGGCAGGAGGGAAGCATTCTTCTTGCCTTCGCAGATGCCTCCGATGCGCAGCAGGGCGTTTGCGGCGAGCATGGCGGGTACGGCGCTTAGGACGACGTACCCCAGCGGGGTCTGCGCGGACTGCTCCCGCAGGAAGTCGAGCAGGCTCTCCTCCGTCAGCTTCCACCCGACCGACGCGAGGTAGTCGGCGGCGAGGGACTCGGTTTCCGGGGAGGAACGCAGTCCGTCGCTTTTCCGCACGGTGTTGTACTGCCGGTCGATTAGGTAGTAGTTGTCCGCGACCCATTCCGGCGCACCCTCGCGGATGCTGGCGCGGATGGCGCGGATGGCGGCGGAAAGCCTTGCGCGGAGCGAGGAACCGTTTCTCATGGATGACCTATCCTTTCCCGTTGGATTACTCTCGGCTTAGTGTTGACCGCTTCGTTGGGATTTATACCCGAAAAACGGAAAAGGATGGAAAAAGCGCGCAGGGAGCGTTTTAAAAACCGCCCCGGTAGACTTTTTCTTTTTGAAAGAGAATATATTCTGCACGAGCAGGCCGTTTGCGATCCGCTCGACGCTCTGCCGGTTTACTTGTCATCTGCCATGATAAAGGATCTTTCGATGAGTTTCTATATTTTTTGCCAAATTTTTTCGCTGCACTTCATCATATGATCTAAGCGAAAAAGCAAAGAACGAAACGATTTTCACCGCTCCGTTCCCTGTAGACTTATCTGTATTTGCGTTTTCTTGCCGCTTCAGACTTCTTCTTGCGCTTGACGCTGGGCTTTTCGTAGTGCTCGCGCTTGCGAAGTTCCGCCTGAACGCCGCTTCTGAGGTAAGATCTCTTGAACCTGCGAAGAGCGCTGTCGATGCTCTCGTTCTCCTTGACGTGGATCTCAGCCATCCTTTTTTCACTCCCTTATTCGAGGCGATTCCGTTCGCCTTTCTTACTGCAACGAAACAATTATAACAAATAATTCGACGGCTGTCAACAGGTTTCCCGGAAAATGTGAAAAAATTTCGTTCAAGCCCGGAAAACCTCGCGGGAACACACGGCGCGCGACCGTTTACAGCGCCGCCTTCGCCGTTTCGACCAGTTTCGCGAACGCGTCCTTGTCGTGGATAGCGAGTTCGGACAGCATCTTGCGATTGAGCTGGATTCCGCTCTTTTTCAGCCCGTTCATGAACCGGGAGTAGTTGATCCCACAGACCTTGCACTGCGCGGAGATGCGAGTGATCCACAGCGAACGGAAGTCGCGCTTTTTCTGCTTTCTGCCGATGAACGCGTAATTCCCGCTTTTCATGACGGCCTCTTTAGCCATCTTGAAGTGCTTGCTCTTGGAACCCCAATAGCCCTTGGCGAGCTTTAACGTTTTATTTCTTCTCTTTTTGGTGGAGGTTGCACCCTTGATTCTTGCCATTTGTCAACGGTTCCTTTCTATTCGTAATACCGGCGCTCAGCCGTAGGGAAGCTGCCGCTTCAGATCGTGCATACGCGTCTCGGAAGCATAGGCTGCCTTGCGCAGCGAACGCATCCGCTTGGAACTCTTCAGCCCGGTATTGTGGCGGGTACTCATGTGTCCCCTCTTGAGTTTTCCGGTCGCGGTGAAATGGAACCGCTTCGCAGAAGCCTTGTGTGTCTTCATCTTTGCCATGGTGGTCAGGTCCTTTCCGTTTTGGTTTTGGTTTCCGTTTGTTTCTTCGGCGCGAGCATCATGATCATGTTGCGGCCGTCCAGCAGCGGCGCACGCTCGACGGAAGCGAGCTCCCCGCAGCCGGCGGCGAAGCGGTTGAGCAATTCCGCGCCGATCTCGGTCCGCGACATCTCCCGCCCGAAGAAGCGGACGATGACCTTGACCTTGTTGCCTTTTTGCAGAAACTCGATGCAGTGCCGAAGTTTTGTATCGAAATCGTGTGTGTCGATCCGGCAGCGAAGCTGGATTTCCTTGAGCTCGACGGAGGGCTTCTTCCGTCGCTGCTCTTTTTCCTTTTTTTCCTTTTCGAAGTGGTACTTGCCGTAATCCATGATCTTGCAGACCGGCGGCTTGGAATCCGGCGCGACCTCTACGAGGTCCAGTCCGAGTTCTTCCGCGGCGCGGAGCGCGTCGGCACGCTTCATGATGCCAAGCTGCCCCTCCGGACCGATGACGCGGACCTCGGGGGAACAAATCGCTTCGTTGATCAGGGTTTTGTCTGTGGCTGCTATGGTGAAGCACCTCCATAAAATCGAATGAATTTTGGAATGGACAAGAAGGAAAATAAAGAAAACCGCGACCCATGCGTTCTCGCATGGCGCGGTCCACCGTCCGTTCGCCCCCCGCGGAAGTCCCGAAAACCAAGGACCGTACGGAAAAACGAATCGGAAAAAATGAACCGAGCCGGCTGAAACGTCGCAAGGTGAGAACGGGAAAACCCGCTCTGCTTCTTTTTACGCTGGCAGTATACCACGTTTTTTTCGGTTTGTCAAGCCCTTTTTCATATTTTTTCCCTTTTACGCAAATGTCAAAAGAAAAACAAAAAGGGCGAACGAAACGTTCGCCCTTTTTGTGAATAATAAGATTACTTGCGAACCTTTGCCGCAATGATCACGCCGGAAACCGCGACGACCATGAGAACCGCAAAGCCAATCAGACCCGCATCACCCGTCGAGGGAGATGTGCTGCCGGAAGCGGCAGGGGCGGAGGTGCTGGGTTCCGTCGAAACGGACGTGGAGGAACCGCCGGGAGCCGAGCTATTATTGCCGGATGTCTCGTCCGTCGAGTTGTTGTCAGACGAAGTGCTGTCAGACGAAGTGCTGTCGGTCGAAGTGCTGTCGGTCGAAGTGCTGTCGGTCGAAGTGCTGTCGGTCGAAGTGCTGTCAGTCGAAGTGCTGTCGGTCGAAGTGCTGTCAGTCGAAGTGCTGTCAGTCGAAGTGCTATTTTCTGTATTGCCACCATCGCCACCAATTGGGGCGCCCTCGATGACTTCGATCTCGTTCAGGAACGCGAAAATGCCCTGCAGTTCAACGGTGACCCGGATATACTGAGCGTTGACGGAAGCGGAACCCTTGAATTCCACATTTTCAACTGTTTCAACCGGAATGTTCTTGCCTGCGTCATCTTTTTCCACCTCGGGTACGGTAAAGGTTTTCTCTTCGAGTACGGAGAATTTGGAGTTGTCTTCGGAATACTCTACCTTCATGGATTTCGGCGGCAGTATGCCGGAGCTATTCCCGGTAAAGGTGTTGACCTTTACGGAATCGACCGAATAGACCGCGCCGAGGTCGATGGTGACCGTGCCGACTTTATCAGGAGCGTTGATTTGGTCGCCTTCTGCGGCTTCGTTGTAGTAGAACGCGAACCAGTCGCCCTTCTCATAGGACAATTTGTCGAGAGCCACGCCGTCGGTCAGATTGGCAGTATAGTTCGCGTTTTGCGGGAGGGTAGAGGGATTTGCTCCTTCATACTCTTTGCCTTTCGCAAGGTTGTCGCCGACCGCTGCGAACGCGGGCAGGCAGGCGCAAATCGCCGTAACGACGAGAAGCGCCGCGAGGAGGAGCGCGAAAATACGGGATTTTTTCATAGCAAGCTTTCCTTTCTGCAACTCTTTTTCTTTATCTTTTTCTAGTAGGTATCTTACAATATTTTTTTGCGTTTGTCAAGGGCTCATTTGCAAAAAATGCAGAAATGCGCAAAAAAGCAGGGGAAACGGTGTTTCCCCTGCCGGAATAGGTTTTCTGGAATCAGCTGCTTAATGGCGGACCTTTGTCGCAATGGCTACGCCGGAAACCGCAACGACCGCGAGAACCGCAAAACCGATCAAACCGGCGTCACCCGTTGCGGGAGGCGTGGTGCTGGAGGCAGGGGCGCTGGAAGCAGGCGTACTGGTGCTGGGCGTGCTGGTGCTACCGGCACCGGAAGTATTGGAGCTGTCCGTGCCGGAAGTGCTGGTGCTGCCGGCACCGGAAGTGCTGGAACTGTCCGTGCCGGAAGTGCTGTCGGTCGAAGTGCCGGGAGCAGCCGCCGTACCGTACACTTGCACTTCATTGAAGATGCAGAATAAACCGGTAAACGTGAAGGAAATCTTGACGTAACGTCCGTTGAGCGTTTGATCCTTCAATTCGACCCATCTGCCCCAATCACCGCTCTGCTCACCATCGCCGTTGGCGACAGCTTTTTCGCTGGCGGGCGTGAAAGTTTCACCATCCTCGGACACTTCCACTTTTACGGTGGCATTCATATAATCCTTGTTGAAATGGATCTTTACGGATTCGACGGAGGAAAGCGCCTCAAGGTCGATTGTCATTTCGCCGACATTCTTGCCGTCGACGGGCGTAGCATTGTTGTTGCCCTCACCCTTTGCCTCAGGATTGTAATAGAAACAGAACCACTCGTCCACGCCATCCTGGTAGCTCATCTTCATATTTTCGTATTTGTCGTCGGTCAAGTTGGCGTTGTAGCATTTGACAGCATCATGCGTGGAGACGACGGCGCCGGTGTAGCTCTTGCCTTTCGCAAGGTTGGTGCTTTCCGCAGACACAGACAGGCAGGCGCAAATCGCCGTAACGACGAGAAGCGCCGCGAGGAGGAGAGCGAAAATACGGGACTTTTTCATAGCAATCTTTCCCTTCTGCATTTGTTTTTTGTTTTTTAATTTTTTCTATGATATAGACTATCATAATTTTTTGCATTTGTCAAGGGCTTATTCATAAAAAATGCAAAAATGCGCAAAAAAGCAGGGGAAACGGTGTTTCCCCTGCCGGAATAGGTTTTCTGGAATCAGCTGCTTAATGGCGGACCTTTGTCGCAATGGCTACGCCGGAAACCGCAACGACCGCGAGAACCGCAAAACCGATCAAACCGGCGTCACCCGTTGCGGGAGGCGTGGTGCTGGAGGCAGGGGCGCTGGAGTCCGATGGAGCGGACGCGCCGCTATTGGTCGAAGCATTGCTGTTGGAGGCGTTGCTGCTAGTATTATCGCTGCTGCCACTATTGGTGTTGCCACCACCGGTACCGTTGCCGCCAGAAGAGCCGCCCTCGATGACTTCGATCTCGTTCAGGAACGCGAAAATGCCCTGCAGTTCAAC
>CAZHBX010000002.1:26947-93754 GCA_964530795.1 uncultured Ruminococcus sp.
AGGACAATTTGTCGAGAGCCACGCCGTCGGTCAGATTGGCAGTATAGTTCGCGTTGCTCGGGTGGGTAGAGGGATTTGCTCCTTCATACTTTTTGCCTTTCGCAAGGTTGTCGCCAGCCGCTGCGGACACAGACAGGCAGGCGCAAATCGCCGTAACGACGAGAAGCGTCGCGAGGAGGAGCGCGAAAATACGGGATTTTTTCATAGCAAGCTTTCCTTTCTGTATTTGTTTTTTTTCTATGATATAGGTTATCATAATTTTTTGCATTTGTCAAGGGTTTATTCACAAAATTTCGAATTTTTTGCAAAGCCATGCAAAAAGCCGGCAGGAAAGCCAAATATCCCTTGCCGGAACAAATCCCCAAATCGCTTAGCGGCAAACCTTGACAATGACCGCGACATCCGCGACCGCGGCGACTGCCAAAACCGCCAGACCGGGGCCCCATGCCGCCCGCGGCCGGCCCCGAAGAAACCGCCGCGAGCAGGAGCGCGGGTGTTTTTTATGGGAAAGTCCCCTTCTCCTTTAATATAATTTTTGACAGTATTTTTTGACAGTATTCAGAAGAATCCTGTCGTTTTCTTTGTCAGCCAAGAGGGAATGCAAAAAAGAATGGAAAAACGGCTTGCAATCGGGAAGAAAGTGTGTTATACTTGTGCCGAAAAGGAAAAGGTGGCAGGGATTTGTGGAAGAAAAGACGGGGGTTCTCGCCGGACTGGAGCCGGAGCGGGTTTTCTATTGGTTTGAAAAGCTTTGCGCCATTCCGCACGGGTCCGGCAACGTGAACGGCGTAACGGAGTTTCTGCTCGCGTTCGCCCGGGAGCGCGGATTGGACTGCGAACGGGACGAAGCGAAGAACGTGCTGATTCGCAAGGCCGCATCGCCGGGATATGAGGCGGTGCCGACCGTGATTTTGCAGGGGCACACGGACATGGTATGCGTCAAGGCGCCGGGAAGCGCGCACGATTTTCTGCGGGATGGGCTGGACCTACGAACGGATGGCGAAACCGTCTGGGCGAACGGCACGACGCTTGGCGGAGATGACGGGATCGCCGTCGCCATGGCGCTCGCTCTGCTGGAGGACAAAACGGCGGAACATCCTGCGCTGGAGGTTCTGCTGACCTCGGACGAGGAAATCGGCTTGCGCGGGGCGAAGGCATTTGACTGTTCGAGGCTGAAGGGGCGGCTTCTGCTGAACCTCGATTCGGAGGACGAGGGGGTGCTGACGGTGTCCTGCGCCGGCGGGGCGACGGTGCGGCTGACCCTTCCGTCCGCGCGCGAAAAGCGGAACGGGACGGTCTGGACGGTTCGCATCGACGGACTGACCGGTGGGCATTCCGGCGCGGAGATTCACAAAGGACGTGCGAACGCCGGGGTATTGGCCGGGGAACTGCTGCGTTCCTGCGGCGAGGGGCTGGTCAGTATCGAAGGCGGGAGCGCGGACAACGCGATCCTGCCCGGCTGTACGCTGATCATCTGCGGCGACGGGGTCGCAGAGGCGGCGGAGGACTGTGAAGTCCGGTTCCGCGAGCGCTATCCGGCGGAGGACATCCGGGTGTATGCGGAAAAGACCGGCGAAACCGCCGCAAATGTGCTTGCCCTGCCGCTCGGGGAATTTCTCGGGCGCGCGCCCTACGGCGTGCAGGCGATGAGCCGGGAGATCGACGGACTTGTGCAGACTTCCCTCAATCTTGGGATCCTGCGGACGGACGGGAATCGAGTCCTGCTGACCTACTCGGTGCGCAGCTCGGTCGAACGGGAAAGGGAAGCCCTTTGCGAAACGCTTTCCTTCCTTGCGAAGGAATACGGCGGGACCTGCGAACTTTCCGGTGTGTACCCCGCGTGGGAGTACCGCAAGGAATCTCCGTTGCGGGAGAAAATGACAGCAGTATACGAGCGAATGTTCGGAAAGCCGATGCGGGTGGAAGCGGTCCACGCAGGGCTGGAGTGCGGACTGTTTGCCGGGGGGCTTCCCGGGTTGGACGCCGTCTCGTTCGGCCCGGATATGCGAGGAATCCATACGCCGGAGGAAATGCTTTCGGTTCCGTCCGTGGCGAGAACGTGGGCGTATCTGCGCGAGGTGCTGCGCGGGCTGAAACATGGATAACGGCACGCTGTATGTGGTCGGGACGCCGATCGGGAACCTCGGGGACCTCAGCCCCCGTGCGTTGGAAACGCTTCGGGAGGCGGATCTCATTGCCGCTGAGGATACCCGTACGGCATCGCAGTTGCTTGCGCACTACGGCGTGACCGGATCGCGCATCCTGTCCTGCCACAAGTTTAACGAACAGGAGGTGGCGGGGGAGATCGTGGACGCGCTTCTGTGCGGGGAGACCGTTGCGCTCGTGACCGACGCGGGGATGCCCTGCGTGTCCGACCCGGGATACCTGCTCGTGCAGGCGGCGGTCGAGGCGGGAGTGCCGGTCACGGTGGTCCCGGGTCCGTGCGCTGCGGTGGCGGCCTTGGCGGTGTCCGGATTCAATGCGCTGTCGTTTGCGTTTTACGGGTTCCTTCCGCGGACGGCGGGGGAAATCCGCAAGGTGCTGCGGCGGGTATCGGGGGAGTACGCCCCGCTTTCGGTGTTCTACGAATCCCCCAACCGCGTCGTGGAAACGGTGGGACTGGTCGCCGAAGAACTGCCGGACGCCGAACTTTGTGTCTGCAACGATCTGACCAAGAAGTTCGAGCGCATCTACCGTGGTTCCCCCGCGTCGGTGCTTGGGGAACTGCAAAGGAACCCCAACGTGCGCAAGGGGGAATACGTGCTGCTGATTCACCGCTCGTCCGTTTTGAAACCGGAAACCAAAGCGCTCTCCCCGGAGGCGCTCTTGGTGGAAAAAATGGTTCGGCAGGGACTGAGCGCACGGGATGCGGTTTCCGCGCTGGCGAAGGAAAAGACCGCCCCGAAGGGCATGCTGTACGACGCTTCCCTTCGGTTGCAAAGGCTGTTCGGAGCAAAAGGAGACAGCGACGGTGACAAATGAGACGGAAGCCCTACGGGCATTGCGTGCGTTTCTGCCGGACGCCGACCCGGATACTCTGCGTCCGCTGGGCGAGGGACTGATCAATAGGACCTTCCGTGCGGAAACTCCGGACGGAGACGGGTATGTCCTGCAAAAGGTCAACACGAAGGTGTTCCCGGACCCGGAGGCCGTCATGCGCAACACCCTGCGGGTGACGGAATGGATGCGGGAAAAGTTGTATGAGGAGGGGAAGGACCCCGCCCGCCGCGTGCCGAAATTTCTGCCGGATACGGAGGGTTCTTTCCTATATTATTCAGGCGAACGGTCTGTCTGGCGGTGCAGCCGGCTGATTCCCGGCGCACGGGCGCATACGACGCTGTCCGACCCGCATCTGCTGTACGAGGCGGGGCGGGGATACGGGGAGTTTCAACGACTGCTGGATGGGTTTCCCGCGCAGGAGCTTGCGGAAGTCCTGCCCGGTTTTCACGATACCCGCAGCAGGTTTGTGCAGTTTCTGCGGGCCGTGGAAGCGGACGTCGCCGGGCGCGCGGCGGACTGTGAGCCGGAGATCCGCTTCCTGCGCGAGCGGGAAGCCTTCGCGGGGGAGGTCGTCTCTCTGCTCGAACGGCATATCCTGCCGCTCCGCGTCACACACAACGACACCAAGCTGTCGAACGTTCTGCTCGACGACGAAACTGGCGAGGCGGTCTGCGTCATCGACCTCGACACGGTCATGCCCGGAACGGTGCTGTACGATTTCGGCGACGCCATCCGCACCGGCGCGGCTTCGACAGCGGAGGACGACCCGGACCTTTCCCGGATGCGCTTTCTGCCGGATTACTGCGATGCCTTCCGCGAGGGGTTTCTCGAGCGGTGCGGGGAAATTCTGTTGCCCGCGGAACGGGAAAACCTGCTGCTCGGCGCACGAACGATCGTTTTCGAGCAGGCGCTTCGATTCCTGACCGACTATTTGGAGGGGGACGTTTACTACCAGACCAAATCTCCCCTGCACAACCTCGTCCGGGCCCGCACGCAGCTTCTGCTATTCTCCCAGCTGCCGGAGGCATGAATGCAAAAAGGAGAAATTTCTCATGCGATTTGAAGAGTTGCAATTGCTTGGCTGTCGGTTTCGCGCCTACCTGCCAGACGCGACGGAGCGCAGTTATTACCGGGGCCGCCGTCCGGCTTTGCTGATCCTGCCCGGCGGCGGATACGAATTCACCTACGAGGGCGAGGCGGAACCGATCGCCCTGCGGTTCGCGTCCGAAGGGATTGCGGCGTTCGTACTGGATTACACCTGCGCGAATCCGTCGTCCGGCGTGAATGCCGCCTACCCCGCGGCACTGCGGGAGGGGTTTGCCGCCCTGCGGTGGATTCGCGCGCACGCGGAGGACTGCGAGATTGACCCCGGAAATGTCGCCGTCTGCGGCTTTTCCGCTGGGGGACACCTGTGCGCCTGCCTTGGGACGCTCTGGAACAAGCCGGAAGGCATGCTTGCTCCGGAGGAGATGCGGCAAAGCCGTCCGGATAAGCTGTTGCTCTGCTATCCGGTCATCCGCTTCACGCAGCCCTGCCACGAGGGAAGTGTGCGCGCTTTCTTCGGCAAACTTCCGCCGGAGTCTTGCCGGGAAGCGTTCAGCCTGCAGAACCGTGTGGACGGGGAAACGCCGCCGGCGTTCCTTTGGGCGACGGCGGAGGACGACGCGGTGCCGGTCGTCGGTGCGCTGCAATTCGCGCAGGCACTTTCAGCGAACGGCACGACTTTTGAATTGCACATCTGGCCCCACGGAGGGCACGGACTCTGTCTCGGCGATCAGGTGACGCAGGCGGTCCCTTACGGCGGCGCACATCCGAGTGCGGAATGGACGCGGGAAGCGACCAGATTTCTGTACAAATAAAGCGTATCATAGGACAAAATTTCCTTTCATAATAAATAAGGAAGGAAAAACCTTTATGAACAAAATCGGAGCATTTCCCGGCTACGGCATGGCGGCCGATATCCGGCAGGCATCCGCCAAATTTCAGGAGCCCGGGCCGAACTGCTGTCAGCTTTCCGTTTGGGCCGTGAAGCATATGTTTACTCCGGGAAAGGCAAGGACTCTGCTTGAAGAAAGCCGGGGAAACAAGGAAGTCTAAAAGCGGGGCAAAAATCTGAAAAATTCAAAAAAATGTTAAAAAAATTTCAAAGCCATCCAAATTTTCAGGCAAATTAAAGAATGGCGCGTATAATAGAGAAGGAAGGCAAGAAATTTGCCTTCCGAGGTAAGTGCATTGCAGTCTTCCCCTTTTGACTGTGATGTATAGATCCCCCAAAAAGACCCCCAAAAAGCCAGAAAGACGGCCGTTTGGTCGTCTTTTTGGCTTTTTGGGTAGAATTTGCAGAGCTGGCGGAAATTTCCTGCAAAAAGAGCTGACTTTTTTGAAAAGAATTTGCAAAAGCACTTGCAAATTTAAAAAGAGGGTGGTATAATCAAGATTGATTTATTGACTCCATTTTCCCTTTTGTGGGGACGGCTATCGATTCACGCAGGGAGAAATAATTTAATAATACATTAAAGAAGGAGGCCCTGTACATGAAAACGAAGGCGTTTACAAGACGACTTTTGGCCGTCGTGGCGGCGACAGTCCTGATGCTGACCGTTTTTGCCTCGTTTGCTGTCTCGGCGGTCGGGAGGGAAGGCGGTTACACCGTGACCATCCGGCCCGACAACGGAACGGCGACTCCTACTGAGGACGATCCGGAAACACTTGCCGAGCGGTTTTGGGCCTACCAGATTTTTTCCGGTGAGATTCGTGACGGGGGAACGGTGGATATGTCCGGTGTCCTTTCGGATATCATCTGGGGCGCGAGTCTGACTGAAACGGGTGAGGATGGCAAAGAAGTGCTCTGCGGTGATAAGTTCATCACGTACCTGCTGGAAAGCGAGAGCGACGTGGAAGGCGTTGAGGCGTTTCAGCAGCTGCTGAAGGACGAATTGAGTGCCCGAAACATCACAGAAGCACTTTACAATACGAAAGACGCCGCGAGAGCGGTCGCGCGCGTGCTGGGGAATGAGGACGAGGAAAGCGACGTGCGTGTCCGTGCGTTCGCCCGCTTGGCGTTTAACTATTTCAAGTCCAGAGGCACAGAAGGAAACCTGCCCGAACCGACGAAGAAGTCCATTTGGAACGAGGATGCCGGGGCCTGGAAATTTGACTTTACGGATCAAGGCTACTATCTGTTCGTGGATACGTTCTGGTCGGACGCGACGGTTGCGGGCGGCGTGGAAGCTTCCGCTTTCATCCTTGGCGTTTTCGGCGACCACGACGACGTTGAGGTCGAAATGAAGCCCTCGCTGCCGACGCCGGATAAGGAGATTCTCAGCGACGATGACGGCGACAACGGGAACAGCAAGGGCGACAGCTACGAGGTCGGCGATACGGTCAACTTTCGTCTTTCCGCGAAGCTGCCGGAAAACTACGGCGAATATGAGAAGTACACGCTTAACTTTGTCGATACCATGTCGAAGGGCCTGACCTATACGGAGGGTTCCGTCAAGGTGTTCATCCGCAAGACGGTAACCGAAGGCGATGAAACCTTTGACGTGCAGGCGGAAATTTCGACGGGCTATACGGTTTCCTCTCAGACGAATGAGAATGGAGAAACGGTCCTTCGGATCGAATTCGCAGACCTGACCGAACTCAGCGGGCTTCAGTTTTATAAACTTGAAAACGGCAAGCCGACTGAAGAGGCCTACGGCAAACCGACCGTGGTCGACCGCACAATGACCGTTTATGTTGATTACGCGGCGGTACTCAACTCCGACGCGGTTCTCGGCGATGGAGGCAACCCCAATACGCTGTTTCTCGAGTTCTCCAACAACCCGTCAAACGAGGGGCTTGGCAAGAGCGAAGAGAAAATCGTTTATGTCTTTACGTTTGGCTTGGATGTAACCAAGGTCGCATCCGACAAGAGTAGTGCGGAAAACAAGCTGGAGGGTGCGGAATTTAAGCTCTACCGCGAAGTCGAGGTGGAGAATGAGGACGGCACGAGGGCCTCGGTCCGTCAGTACGCGATGTTCAAGCGAGTTTCCCCGGAGGATGAGACCGTACCTCCGCTCTGGATGGTTGACAAGTGGGTGGACGAGGACAAACTTACCGCCGAGCAGCAGGCTCTGACCATCCTGACATCTGATGAGAACGGTCGTTTCCAGTTTGGCGGTTTGGACGCGAACGTTTGGTATACGATTATCGAAACCAAGGCTCCGGCGGGTTATGACAACATGACCCCGGTCCAGTTCCGTTTTACGGCGACCTTTGACGAGGAGAGCGGAAAACTGCTGACGCTGATTGCGGAAGTGAAGGTCGACGGCATCGATAACGTCGAGTATGTGAAGGCCGATAACGAGAATCCGACGGTGAACGCAAGCGTCGGGCTTGTCCCGACCACGCTGGTCAATTATCCGTCGCCCACGCTGCCGGGGACTGGCGGCATCGGCGGTTTCCCGTTTTATATCGCGGGGATCGCCCTACTCGCGGCTGCGGTCGTGCTCCTGTTCGCTGCCGGGGAAAAGAAGGCTACCGGGAAGTAATTCCGAAAACGGGGGAGCGGCGGAGGCAGTGCGATGAAAAAAGTTTTGACCGTTGTCTGTCTGACGCTGATCATACTGGGCGGACTGTCTCTGCTGCTCTACCCGTCCGTCAGCGATTATATCAATTCCCTGCGTTTTCGCCGCGTGGTTGAGGATTACGAGCACGTCGTGCAGGAATTGGATACGGATGCGTATGACCGGCTCATGGCGGAAGCGGACGAGTGGAACCGGGAATTGGCGGCGCAGGGCTATACCGATTCGCTCAAAGCGCAGTACGATGAGGTCCTTAACGCGGTGGGCGACAGCATGATGGGATACGTGGAAGTCCCGTCGATTCATGTGGTCCTGCCCATTTACCACGGCACGGCCGACGAAACCCTGCAAGACGGTGTCGGCCATCTGGAGGGCAGTTCGCTTCCGGTCGGCGGGGAAAGCACCCATGCGGTGCTGACCGGCCACACGGCTTTGCCGTCGGCGAAGCTGTTTACGGACATCGACCAACTGAAAGAAGGAGATATTTTCCGGCTGCGTATCCTCGACAAGGTGCTGACCTACGAGGTGGACCAGATTCGGAAGATCCTCCCGTATGAGCAGAAGGATCTGCTTCGTATTGAGCCAGGAAAGGATTACTGTACGCTCGTCACCTGTACGCCCTATGGCGTCAACTCGCATCGGCTTCTGGTGCGCGGGCACCGCGTGGAAACGCCGGAGACGGGGGACGACGAGACTTCCAATGGAGGAGATAGCGGAGGGCTTTTGCAGGAGATCGGCGGATTCCGACCGTGGATGCTGGTTCCTCCAGCGGCGCTCGCCGTTCTGATCGTGCTGCTGGTGACACGGCATTGGTTGCGAAAGCGTGGGAATGCGAAAGTATCGAAAAAGGATAAAAAACCTGACCAAGGCGGCTAGGATGCAGAATGATTCACTTTTATGAGAAAGGTGGGAGACGTATTCCCATGAGAAGACATTGGGCGGCCGCAGTTTTCGCGGTTCTGCTTTTCCTGCTTGCGGTCTTGCTTCCTTTGTCCGTGGCCGCGGAAGGGGAACAGACCGGCTCCGTGAATATTGTTTTCGTTCATAATAAGGTTCCTGTCGTAGGTGCGGTTTTCCGCCTATATCGCGTTGCGGAACAGGATGAGGCCGGCGAGTATGGGTTGACGGAAGCGTTTTCGTCTTTTCCCATCACGATTGAGGATCTGCGGGACAGTGATTCTTGGAACGCGGCGGCGAATACGTTTGCCGCATACGTTACGCAGGAGCGAATTTCCCCGGACGCGGAGGGCGAAACCGATTTGTACGGAATGCTATGCCTGCATGAACTGCCGCTCGGGATGTATCTTGTGGTTGGGGATGTGCTGACGACCGAGAACGGAACCGTTTACCAGCCGTCTCCGTTCCTGATTCCGATCCCGACGGTGTCTGAGGACGGCGGGCTGCTTTATGAGATCACGGCCGAACCGAAGTTTGAACTGTACCACGAGGACGATAAGCTGGAGCGTCGCGCGCTGAAGGTTTGGGAAAACGAGGCAAATGCGGAACTGCGCCCGCATTCGATCACGGTGCAACTGCTTTGTGACGGAAAACTGTATGACGAGCAGGAGCTGAACGCGGAGAACAACTGGCGCTACAGCTGGACCGATTTGGACGCGAAGTGTCAATGGCGGGTGATCGAAAAAGAGGTCCCGGCAGACTACAAGGTCTCGATCGACCGGCAGGGACTCACCTATGTAATTACCAACACGTACACACCCACGGAGAGCACCAATCCGCCGTCGTCCGAACCTCCGCCGCAGACGGGTTTGCTTTGGTGGCCGGTGCCGGTGCTGCTGGTGGCCGGCGTGGTGCTGATCGCAGTCGGTGCGTTGCTTTTCAGACATCGGAACGGGAATCATGCGTAAGCGGATTGCAAGCGTTGTTCTGATCAGCGTGGGATTGCTGTTGGTCGTGGCAGCGCTTGTCCTGCTTTTCTATAACCTTTGGGACGACGCACGTGCGGAAAAATTGGTCCGAAACGTCCTCGAGGTGCTCGAGCAGGAGCGGCCTTCCGATGAGGGCGGCGACGTGTCCGGCGGTACGGTTTCCGATTTGCCGACGCTTCCGATGCCGGACTATTTGCTCAACCCGGAAATGGATATGCCGGCCGTGGAAATCGACGGATATCGGTATATCGGCACGCTGTCCATCCCGGTGTTGGAGCTGGAGTTGCCGATCATGGAAACGTGGAGCTACCCGCAAATGAAGATCGCGCCCTGCCGCTACAAAGGTTCGGCGTACCTAGATAACCTCGTCCTTGCGGCGCACAATTACACCTCGCATTTCGGTCGGCTCAAGAACTTGCGTCCGGGCGATGAGGTTCTATTTAAAGACATGGACGGAAACCGCTTCCGCTATGAGGTTCTGCAAACCGAGACGGTTTCTGGGCGGGATGTGTCGGAACTGTTGGGCGGCGAGTGGGATTTGACGCTTTTTACCTGCACGCTTGACGGGCGGATGCGGGTCGCGGTGCGCTGCGAACGGGTGAAGGGCTGACGGATTTCGATGATTTTCCGAATTTTTCCGGGCATGGAGCGCCGGAAAAAGCGCATGATAAGGATGTAACCGATGCGACCGATTCGTTTTTACGATGACGGCGACGGTCGGTTGCCCTTGGTGCTCAATCGAGCGGCAAGCGTGTCATTTTGGGGCTTGAATTTGACAAACAATTGCATTTTGCCCTTGGCCGTGTTTGTGTAAGCGGACGCGGCGGGAAAAAACGTCGCTTGCTCATGCGGAACAGGCGGCGTTTTTCATGCGTCGCCATAGAAACGGGAGGAGAGAACCGATGGCGAAGGTGATTCTGCTTTGCGGCAAACTGTGCTGCGGGAAAAGTACATATGCGTCGGCGATCTGCCGAGAGCACAGGGCAGTGACGCTTTCCATCGACGAGCTGATGCTCGCGCTGTTTGGGCCGTACACGGGCGAGCGGCACGACCTGTATGCGGCGAGGGCGGAGGCGTTCCTGCTCGGCAAGTCGGTGGAACTGGTGCAGGCCGGGCTGGACGTCGTGCTGGATTGGGGCCCGTGGCAGAAAGAAAAGCGGGCGGAGATTCGTGCCTTTTATGCCGGGCGGGGCATCCCGTTCGAACTGCATTATCTAAAAATTGACGACGCAACATGGCGTGCACGCATCGAAACGCGCAACCGCGCCGTGGCGCGGGGGAAATGCGGCGCCTACCCAGTCGACGGCAATTTGCTCACCAAATTCGAATCGCGATATGAACCGCCGGACCCGACGGAAGTGGACGTTTGGGTCCCGTGTAAGGAGGAACAAGCATGAAAATACGGATCAAGGACACGACGAGAGAAGAGCGGGAGGAAATCATCCGGCGCTCGCTGGACTGCGGCGGCGGGGGATGCGAGAACTGTTCGTCTTGCAGTCTTGGCGCGGGAGATCCGTTCGAGATGTATAAGGACTATATCGAGGGGAAACGGGAGTTGGCGGAAATCAACGCCTCCTTCCGCGCGAAGTATCAGCACGGATCGTAAAGAAACGGCAGGAATCTTTTGATCGGCAGGAACATGAAACGAATGCGTTGTAAACGCGATCTGACGCAGGAAAAGGGAACCGGTCATCTCGGCGTTTCGCTCCAATCCGTAAGTTTGCGCGTCGGATCAATCCACATCGGCGCAATTAGAGGGCAGTCGGGGCAAAAACCGCAATGCGGCAAAGAAAACGGCGAAGCGCCGAACAGGAAGCTTCGCCGTGCGTTCTTGGCAGGGGATCAACGACAGTCGAATTCAGGGTTGAATGCGTAGAAGTTCTTGTAATCCAAATCGTCTTGGATCATTCGCATACATTCGCCGAAGCGTTGGAAGTGCACGATTTCGCGTTGGCGCAGGAATCGAATCGGGTCGCGGACGTCCGCGTCGTCGCAGAACCGTAGGATGTTGTCGTAGGTCGTGCGGGCTTTCTGTTCCGCGCCCATGTCCTCGGACAAATCGGTGATGGCGTCGCCCTTGGACTGAAACGTGTAAGCATCGTAGGGCACGCCGGCGGCGGATACTGGGTATAGCCCGGAGGTATGGTCCACGAAATAGGCGTCAAAACCGGCTTCCTGCCACTCCTCCGGCGAGAGGTTGCGGGTCAGCTGGTAGACGATCGCGCTGACCATTTCCATGTGCGCGAGTTCCTCGGTGCCGATGTCGGTCAGCGTGCCGATAACGTGAGAATTCGGCATCGTATAGCGCTGGGAGAGATACCGCATGGAGGCGCCCAGCTCCCCGTCCGGGCCGCCGAACTGGGTGATGATCAGCTTGGCAAGCGCCGGGTTTGGGTTCTTGATATTAATTGGGTATTGCAGTTTCTTGTCATACGTCCACATGGCAGTTGCCTCCTTCCTGATTCTGCCACGGCCAGAGTCCGCTTCCCCACGTCCAGCGGTCGCCGGTAACGCCGTTCGCGGTCAGCGGGCCGTAGGTCGCTTCGTACTGCGCGGTCAGTTCGCTGCATTTTTTGCGATAGGTTTGGTACATCGCGAAAGCCTTGCGGTTGTTCGGATGCGTGTCGAGATAAAGGACCAGTTCGTGCAGCGTAAAGCAGGCTTCCTGGATGCTCCGGAGCAGTGCGGACTGGTTGTCATTCTTGTTCATCTTTTTTTCGCCCCCACAAACGGAAAGTCCAGCGATTTGAAAAGCGTCCCGCGGGAGAGTGCGGTGGGCTCATCGTAAAGGTTTTGGAACGGCTGGTTTGGCACGTACGCCATGGCGAGAGAGATCTTTTCCGGGAAAGGACCGTTATCGGGCATGACAGCTTCCAGCGTTTCCTGGTCAAATTTTTCCAAAACGGGAGATGCTCCTTTTTCCTGTTGGATTTGACAGAGCCTGTGTTTTTCTGTCCAATGTCAGCATATGGGGTTTCCTGTCGAAATGTGTAAGAGAATATGAAAAAACGCCGCACAGAGGCGGCGGCTTCAGCCTGTTGAAAAAGGGTTTATCGATAATCTAAAACGACGGAATCCTCCGTCGTTTTATCGGCTTTCAGGGATTCCCCGTCACACCGGGGCGTTGTCTCGCAGACGTTCGTAAATTTCCTGCGGGGAGCGCTGCAAGACGATGGAAAGCTCCTGCGTGACCTGATCGAGGGCGGCGGCGGCAAACCGCTCGTCCATCGCGCCCGGACGCTTGCCCGTGCGGATCGCACTTTCCACCTTGCGGCGGAGGGTCTTGTATAGGCTGAGCATCTCGTGCGGGTCGTGCCGCGCGATGAGCGCGCGGTACTGGTCGGACAGGGCCTTCGAGTTGGTTCCCGCAAAGCTGCGGACGCGGATGGACGGGAAGTCCTCGAGCACCCGTTCGGCTTCCTCCGGCGTAATAAGCGCACGCATGAACACGGTGCTGTCCACCGGAACATAGGACGTCAGCCCGGAGGCAAGCCGGATGACATATACCTGTTGAACGCCCAGCATGGTGCTTTCCCGTTCGGTGATCGCATCGATCGTGCAAACACCGTTTCCTCCATAAATAATCTGTTGTCCTTGCCGAAACATATTTTTCGCTTCTTTCTCATACCGCAGCGCAGGAAGGGCGTCCGTCCCGCGGACACCAACTTAAAAGAACACCTCTATTCCATTTTAACCCTTTTACAACGATTTGTCAAGCGATTTTTTTACATTTTTTGTCCGAAAGTGCTAAATTTTGTCTGCAGAATTGACAAAACGGCCGTTCGAGTCTCAAAAATAACTTTCAAAATCAAAAAATCGTTCGAAACCTATTGACAATCATTTGATTATGTGGTATTATCTCATTGGGCCAAGAGGGGAGGGAACCTGCATGGGCAAGCCGAAGGTGCTGGTGCTGGGCGGCGGCGCTGCCGGGCTGTTTGCCGCCATTGCCGCCGCGGAGGCGGGGGCGTCGGTCGCCCTGGCGGAGAAAAACCCGTTCTGCGGGAAGAAGCTCAACATTACCGGCAAGGGGCGGTGCAACCTGACGAACGAGTGCGATCGGGACACGTTCCTCGCAAATGTTCCGGTCCATCCGCGCTTCCTGTATCGGGCGCTGACCGACTTTTCCCCGGCGGACACAATTACGTTCTTCGCGTCGCACGGCGTGCCGACCAAGACGGAGCGCGGGCGACGCGTATTCCCGGTTAGCGATTCCGCGCGGGACGTGACCGACTGCCTGACGCGAACGGCGCGAGAGCATGGGGTGCGAATCCTGCACTTTACGGGAACGTCGCTGGCGCTGAAGGAGACGGGCGGCGGACCCGCTGTGTGCGGCTTGATCGGAAGGCGGACGGATGGCTCGAAGGCGGAAACGCTTTCCTGCGATCGGCTCATTCTTGCGACCGGCGGGGCGTCCTATCCGGGGACCGGATCGACCGGGGACGGATATCGGCTTGCCGCGGAAGCGGGGCATATGGTGGTCCCGCCGAAGCCTTCGCTGGTGCCGCTGGAATCCGCCGACCCGTTCTGCAAAGCCTGCATGGGGCTTTCCTTGCGCAACGTCGGCACGGCGTTCCTGCAGGGGAGCAAGGTGCTGTACGAGGAGCGGGGGGAACTGCTGTTCACCCATTTCGGGGTCAGCGGGCCGATCGTTCTTTCCGCATCGGCGCACCTGCGAAGCGGCTACCCAGTCACGCTGCGGTTGGATATGAAGCCCGCGCTGAATGAAAAGACGCTCGACCTGCGTCTACAGCGGGAGTTCGCATCGCATGGGAATCGGGACCTGCGCAACTGTATGAACCAGCTGCTCCCGGCGAAGATGATCTTGCCTTTCCTCACCCGGCTCGGGTTCACCGGGGAGGAGAAGCCCCATTCCCTACCGCGGGAGGACCGCAAACGGCTGCGTGCGGGGCTGAAGTGTATCCAAATCGAGCTGAACGGCACCCGCCCGCTCGCGGAGGCGATCGTTACCAGCGGCGGGGTGTCCGTTGATGAGGTGGACCCAAAGACCATGGCGTCCCGCCTCGTGTCCGGGCTTTATTTTGCCGGGGAGCTGCTGGACGTTGACGCCTATACCGGCGGGTATAATCTGCAAATCGCGTTTGCGACCGGGCGGCTCGCGGGCCTTTCGGCGGCGTACGCGGAATGAAAAATTCGACAAAAAGGTTTCATTTTGAAAGGAGAAAACAAGGATGATAATTTTTGTATGCGGGCTGATCGCCATCGCGGTGCTGTACGTTTTGCTCGGCATCCGCAAGGAAAAGTATTCTTACAATGGGCAGGTTAAGGAGCACCTGACGTGGCGGCGCAGCAAGCGGCAGTGGTTTGCGCTGTGCGGGTTGGTCGTCATCGGGGCGGCCTGCATGAGCTCAGTCCCAACCGGCCACACTGGCATCGTCACCACGTTCGGCAAGGTGGAAAACTACACCTACGAAGCGGGCGTGCATTTCAAACTGCCGTGGCAGGAGGTCGTCCGCATGGATAACCGCAACCAGAAGGGCACTTTGCAGATGAGCTGCTTCTCAAGCGATATCCAGGAAGTGGACGTGGATTATTCCATCAACTACCAGATTGAAAAGAGCAACGCCCAGACAATCTACCGCTCCATTGGAGTGGACTACTATGAAACCGTCATGGTGCCGCGCATCCAGGAGGCGGTCAAGAGCGTCATCGCGCAGTACACCGCCGACGAACTGGTCGAGCGCCGGGATGAACTGTCGAACAAGATTATGGACCTGCTGATAGAGGACCTCGCGACGTACAATATTCAGGTCGTGTCAACGGCGGTCGAGAATATTGACTTTACCGACGCGTTCACCGCGGCGGTCGAAGCCAAGCAGGTTGCCGCTCAGAACAAGCTGCAGGCGCAGATCGTGCAGGAGCAGGCGACGATGGAGGAGAGTGCGTCCGCGGAACGCAAGGTCATCGCGGCGGAGGCTGAAGCGGAGACGCAAAAGATTGAGGCCGAAGCGGAGGCGGAGATCCGTCGGATCGAGGCGGACGCTGCGGAATACGCGGGCCAGAAGGATGCGGCGATCAACGACGCGCTCGCCGATTCGCTGACCGAGGCGCTGCTGCAATACTACCTAATCGAGGGATGGGACGGCAAACTGCCGGAGACCTACGTCGGGGAGGACGGTGCGCTGTCCATTCTTGACATCGCCGCCCTTGCGCAGAACGCGGCGAATTCCAGCGAGCCGGATCCTGCGGCGTGAGGCAGCGATGAAGATGAAACGGAAGGATTTTCTCGTGGTTTGACAGTTACGACATCCGCGATGAAACGGGTGGCACGGCGTTTGTCATCAAGGGGCAGCTCGCGTGGGGGCTTACTTGAAGAGTTTCGACGCAGGTGGCCGCGAGTGCGGGACGGCCTTGGAAAAGGTGCTTACGTTCCTGCCGCAGTTTGAACTCTACGTCGGCCGTATATCCGCCGGGAATTTACGTTCTTTTATCCCCGGTACGACATCGACTGCAACGGCCAGCACGTCGAGGGAAACATTTTCGAGTGGGATTACACCATCTATGCCCTGGATGGCCGGGTGGCGGCGGCGGTCTCCAAGGAGCTGTTCCATTGGGCGGACACGTATACGATGGACGTGGCGGATCCGCGGGACGCGTTGTGCGTGCTGATGTTTGTGTTGGCGTTTGACGCGGAGAAGTGCTCCCGGAACGATTGACGATGTTCCGGATTGGCGGGCGGACGGCCCCGATGAAGAATGCGCTTCGGCCAATTTCAACGGAAACGGAATGAAATGACGGACGGCCCCGACGTGGGGGACCGTCCGTCGATTTCTGTCTTTTCTTTGCCAGCGGGGCGCACGATGCTGTGCGGCCCGGCCCGTCTGCGCGGGCGGCCGGACCCGAACGTCTCCAACACGGCGCACACCTTCTCCGGCGCGCACACCAGTGCGCTTCTGCGGTTGCGCGGAGGGCGAAGATTGAGCGGAGACAAATGCTTGGCGATGACGTCCTTTTCCCGTTTGGGCAGCTCGAAATCCCGGCAGGCGTTTTCCAGCGCACAGGCGGCTCCTTTTGCGTTCGGCATGTGGGATTCTCCTTTCGTCGCTTGTTCTTTCTTCAGCGTATACCGTTTTGCGACGTTCGTCAACCGATTGACCGAAAATTTTCGAGAATTGATAAAGTCTTGTTAGATTGTTGAGGAACATTTGCAAATAAATTGTGCATGTCGCACAAATCGGAAAATTTTTTAAAAAGCCCCTTGACAAACCCGCCCGGGCGGAGTATAGTATTAGTAGTTAGCGATGACTAACTTTCAGTTTTGAGGAAGGCAAGGAAAACACGCAGATATGATGCCGCTGATATTCGCTGATGTCGGCGAGGAAATGATTATTAAGAAGGTGGGCGGAAGCCCGGAAGTCAAGAAGCATCTGGAAACGCTCGGGTTCGTTGTTGGCGGGAGCGTGACCATCATCAACGCAATTGGCGGGAATGTGATCGTTAACGTCAAGGATTCCCGCATCGCGATCAGCGAACAGATGGCTCGGAAAATCATGGTTTGAAGAACAGGAGGGAATGGCAGATGAAAACACTCAGGGAGGCCTCGATCGGGGATACGGTCCGTGTCGTCCGACTCCATGGAGAGGGCGCGGTAAAGCGCCGGATCATGGACATGGGAATCACGCGGGGCGTGGAGATCACCGTGCGCAAGGTTGCGCCGCTGGGGGATCCGATCGAAGTAACCGTGCGGGGGTACGAATTGTCCCTGCGTAAGGCGGACGCGGAGACGATTGAGGTTGAGTAGGGCCGGCAAACTTCCGGGACGCGGGCTCCGGCGATTTTTCTAACCGATGGTTAGCGAATGCTAACGGCTCTGAAAACAGGAAAGAGAGGAAGGCATATGGAATTGCGAATCGCCCTTGCGGGCAACCCGAACTGCGGCAAAACGACGCTGTTCAACGCGCTGACCGGCTCGAACCAGTTCGTTGGCAACTGGCCGGGCGTGACGGTGGAAAAGAAGGAAGGCAAGCTCAAGAAGCACGACGGTGTGACGGTTACGGACCTGCCGGGCATCTACTCGCTGTCCCCTTACACGCTCGAGGAGGTCGTCGCCCGGAATTACCTCATTGGCGAGCGGCCGGACGTGATCCTCAACATCATCGACGGCACGAACCTTGAGCGGAACCTGTACCTGACGACGCAGTTGACGGAACTGGGCATCCCGGTCGTCATCGCGGTCAACATGATGGACGTCGTCGAAAAGAACGGCGATCACATCGACACAGAGGAACTGTCCCGCCAGCTCGGCTGCAAGGCCGTCTGCATCTCGGCGCTGAAGGGCACGGGGCTGATGGAAGCGGCGGAGGCCGCCATTCACGCGGCCGCGAACACAAAGACCGTCCCGCACCACACGTTTTCGGGCGCCGTGGAGCACGCCATCGCGCATATTGAGGAGGCCGCCGTGCATACCATGCCGGAGGAGCAGCAGCGCTGGTACGCGATCAAGATCTTCGAGCGGGACGAAAAGGTGCTCGAGCAGCTGAAGCTGCCGGAGACCACGCTTGCGCACATTGAATCCGACATCCAGGCGGCAGAGGAGGAGCTCGACGACGATGCGGAGAGCATCATCACCAACGAACGTTACATCTATATCGCTTCGCTCATGAAGGCATGCTACCGCAAGAAGCGGGCCGGAATGCTGACGGTTTCGGATAAGATCGACAAGGTCGTCACCAACCGGTTTGCCGCCCTGCCGATCTTCGCGGTTATCATGTTCCTCGTCTACTATATCTCAGTTTCCACAGTCGGCACGGTCGTGACGGATTGGGCGAACGATGGGGTGTTTGGCGACGGCTGGCACCTGTTTGGCATCGGTTCTCGCGCCTATGATGATGCGATGAACGAATATGCGGAGGAAAACCTCTGGACAGATGAGATGTGGACCCTTGTGGATGCTGCCGCCAAAGCGGACGTCGTCGGCGCGGGTGATTTGCGAGACGCCATCGAGGACGTCAATTTCTCCGCGTTCGACGAGGCCTATGGCTCCTACGCGGACGCGCTCACGGAAGCGGGATACGACATCTCCGGCATTTACGACGCGGCGCTTGGGGACGATGCCGAAGGAGTCCCCGCCCCGGAGGATTACCCGATCTGGGTGCCTGGCATCCCGGTGCTGGTAGAGCGCGGGCTTACCGCGGCGGGTACGCCGGAATGGCTGAACAGCCTGCTGCTCGACGGCATCATCGCCGGCGTCGGCGCCGTACTCGGTTTCGTGCCGCAGATGGTCGTGCTGTTTCTGTTCCTCGCGTTTCTCGAGTCCTGTGGCTATATGGCTCGTGTCGCCTTCGTCATGGACCGCATCTTCCGGAAGTTCGGGCTGTCCGGCAAGTCGTTTATCCCGATGCTCATCGGCACCGGCTGCGGCGTGCCCGGGATTATGGCGTCGCGGACCATCGAAAACGAGCGCGATCGTCGGATGACCATTATGACCACGACGTTCATTCCGTGCGGCGCGAAACTGCCAATCATCGCGCTCATCGCGTCGGCGCTGTTCGGCGGCGCGTGGTGGGTCGCGCCCTCGGCGTACTTCGTCGGCGCGGCGGCGATCATCGTTTCCGGCATCATGCTCAAGAAGACCCGCCCGTTTTCCGGTGACCCGGCGCCGTTCGTCATGGAGTTGCCCGCATATCACTGGCCGACGGTCTCAAACCTGTTGCGGTCCATGTGGGAGCGCTGCTGGTCCTTCATCAAGAAAGCGGGGACCATCATCCTGCTTTCTTCGCTGGTCATTTGGGCGGGGTCATCGTTCGGTGTGGTGGACGGCAGGTTCCTGTTTGACCCGGAGATGGAGCTGGAAAGCAGCGTCCTCGGCATCATTGGCAGCGCCATCTGCTGGATCTTTACTCCGCTTGGTTTTGGCAATATCAAAGCGACCATCGCGACGATCATGGGTCTGGTTGCGAAGGAAGAGGTCGTCGGCGTATTCGGCGTGCTGGACTTTGAAGGCATGACACCGCTTGCGGCCTACTCCTTCCTCGTGTTCAACCTGCTTTGCGCTCCCTGCTTTGCCGCCATTGGTGCAATCCGCCGGGAGATGAACAGCTGGAAGTGGACGCTGTTCGCGATCGGGTACCAGTGCGTATTTGCCTATGCGGTTTCGCTAATGATCTACAACTTCGGGCTGCTGTTCACCGGAGGAATCACCTCCGCGCCGCAGGTCGTCGCGCTCATCGCGGCCCTGCTGGTACTGGCCGGCATCCTGTTCCAGCTGTTCCGCCCGTACCGCGAATCCAGTCGTCCGACTGTCAAGAAAACGGCTGTGTCGGAGGAAATCAAGGAAAAGACCAACGTATAACGAGGCCGACGCAAGATTTTATGCCGGATCAGGCCGGTCAGCCGATTTCACAAAAATACCTGCTTCTCAGTTGTTTTTCGAGGGTTTCTCTTATGAAGAATTTCCGAAAGGAGGAGAGCATCCATGCAATGGATTGCGGAGAACCTCGCGACGATCCTCATTTGTCTCGTGCTGGCGGGAATCGTATGCGCCATCATCGTCAGCATGGTGCGCAAGCGGAAGCGGGGCGGGTCCTGCGACGCCTGCGGGTCGTGCGGGTCCTGCCCGATGAGCGGCTCTTGTGACCGCAGGAAGGGAGGCGATCCGTCGTGACGCGGATTACGCTGCAAATCGACGGGATGATGTGTGAGATGTGCGAATCCCACGTCAACGACGTGATCCGCCGGAACTTCCAGGTGAAAAAGGTTACGTCCTCCCACGCGAAGGGAACCTGCGTCCTGCTGACGGCGAAGGACATTCCTGACGACGCGCTGCGCGGAGCGATCGAACCGACCGGCTACCGCGTGCTCGCCGTTCACCGGGAGGAAGCGGGCAAAAAAACGTCGGAAAAGAAAGGATTTTTTTCCTTCCCGCACCGCTCGTGAGGGTTTTAACGGCAAAAGGGCCGACGGGGAATCCCCGTCGGCCCGGATTGTCGAGAACCTCTTTTTTGCACGGGCATGGAGGTGTTCGCATATGCTGGAAAAGGAAAGGAAGGAATCGATTGATGGCAGAACTTTTTTTAAGCCCGTCCACACAGGAATACAATCTTTATTATGACAACAGCGGTAGCGAGGAGTATTACATGAATCAGATCGCTGACGCGATGGAACCCTACCTGACCGCTTCCGGCATTCCCTTTACCCGCAACGACCCGAGCGGCACGGTAGGCAATTCCGTCCGCCAGTCGAACGCGGGCAATTACACCCTGCATCTGGCCCTGCATTCAAACGCTTCCGGCTCCGCCAATCCCGGTTCGCAGCAGGGAACTGACGTCTACTACTATGCCACCAGCACCCGCGGTAAGCAGGCCGCCGAGCTGTTCGCGCAGAACCTGCGGGATATTTACCCGACCCCGTCTCGCGTCCGGGCGGTTCCGACGACGTCGCTCTACGAGCTGCGCAACACCCGCGCTCCCGCCATTCTTATTGAGCTCGCTTACCACGATAACCCCGCTGACGCAGAATGGATCAAGTCCAACATCAAGCGGATTGCCCGTAACCTCTCCCTGTCGGTCGCGGAGTATTTCGGCGTGCCGTTGGTCGATCCGGAACCGCTGCAGACCGGTGTGGTGCGCACGGAGGGCGGACGGCTTAACATTCGCAGCCAGCCCAACACATCCTCGCAGGTCCTTGGGCAGATTCCGAATGGCACCGAGGTGACGGTCACCGGGCAGGACGGCAACTGGTACGTCGTGCAGTACAACGGGATTACCGGTTATGTATTCGGGCAGTATCTGGTATTACAGTAATGCGTACCGTCATTGGCAAGGCGCAAGGGTTTTGAAGGATTTCTTCCGGAAACCTTGCACTTGAACAAAGTCGTCGCGTCTTAAAATCCTTGGCTTTCAGGGCTTCCGGGTTTGTTCAGTACGCATTAAAGCAAGAGCCGTTTTGCGAAGCGCCCCCTGTACGGGGCGCTTTTTGCGTGGAGGATTTTACATTTTTTTTACATTTTTCGGGGATATATTGGGGATATATTCGCTTGTCGATGGTTGACACCGCACGTCGAAATATGCTATACTGAATACATAAAGGCTTTGACGGGAGGCGAATTCGGGTGAAAAAACGAATTTTGTGTGGAATCCTTGCGATGGTGCTGCTGGCGGGGCTGCTCCCGCTCACCGCGCTCGCGTTCGGGCATTCGGCGACGGTTCCGTTGCCGGACGGGTTATATAAGTCTTGGAAACAGACGGATGAACGCTGGCGGGATCTAGTCATCGGCAAGGACCCGTGGATAGATGGCGCCGGCAACCGGCACGAGGACGAGACGATGGGTCACGCGGGGTGCCTGATCACCTCCATGGCAATCCTGTCCCGCGCCTACGGGATGACGCTCGCGAACGGCAAGGAGATCACGCCGCTTACCCTCGGGAGCACGATGTACGACGGCGGGAGCTGCAAGTATCTCAATGAGCGCGGGGGCGCAAAATACGATACCGCCTTCGACGAGCTAATTCCGGGCGTGCGGTACGTTGACTTTGAGCAGCCGGAAAATCCGGAGAACCGCATTACGCAATTGTTGTCTGATTCAAGCAAGGAATATATTATCATCATTGGTGTCAACGGCGGAAATCATTACGTGGCGGCGGACTATGTAGAAGACGGGCAGGTACATATTTGCGATCCCGGTTACAAGAATCGCACGCTGCTTTCGGTTTACAGCGTCTTTTGCCTTTTGGTCTATACGGTGGACGAGCAGTACGTTGACCCGGGCGCTTCTCCGCCGGAAACTACGCTTTACACCGTTATTGAGCGGGCCGGTGTGCGGGTCCGCGCGAAGCCCGGCGTAGGGACGGACAACCCGCCGCTCTTTACATACCCCTACGGCACGCAGTTTGAGTTGCTGGACACGGCGGAGGCGGACGGTTACCTCTGGGGCAAAACCATCGACGGCTGGTGCGCGCTGCGAATGCTGAATGGGGATGAGGTCTATTGCGTCCCGGTTTCACCGTCCGAGCAGTACACCGTGACCTACCATACCAACGGCGGGACCGGCGGCCCCTCGGCGCAGCAGAAGGCGGCGGGAACGGACCTGCAGCTCTCATCTGTCGTCCCGATCAAAGAGGGGTACCGGTTCCTCGGCTGGTCGCCGGATCCGTCCGCGGTTTCGGCGGACTACGTGCCGGGCGACTGGTATCGCGCGGACGCGTCGATAGCGCTATATGCGGTGTGGATGCCAGAAAGCGACCTGTTTGGCTTTGGAATCGACGTTTCCTCCTATCAGGGGGACGTGGATTGGCAGAAAGTCGCTTCCGACGGGATCAGCTTCGTCATTCTGCGGGCGGGAACGTCTAAGGACAAGGACGAAAAGTTTGAAGAGAATTACCGCGAAGCGAAGGCGGCGGGGCTGCACGTCGGCAGCTATTTCTTTTCCTACGCCCTGACGGAGGCTGAAATCAAAAAGGACGCCGAGAATTTCTGCTCGTGGCTTGATGGAAAGACCTTTGACATGCCCGTCTATCTGGATCTGGAAACCGATGAGCAGGCAACGCTTTCGTCGGAAAAACTGGTGCAGCTGGCGCTGCATTTCCAGGCGGCGATGGAGGATGCGGGGCTGTTCTGCGGGGTGTACAGCAGTTTCTCGTGGTTTCGCACGCATCTGGACGGCGACCGTCTTGGCGGTCGGGAACACCTTTGGGTTGCGAAGTGGACCGCGAGCGGGACGCTCTCCCAGAATCTGAGCCGGGATTATGGGCTTTACCAGTATTCCGACAAGGGCCACGTCGATGGGGTCTCGACGGTTGTGGATCTGAATGTCTCCTACGTCGATTACCCGAATCTTCTGACAAATTGGCAGCAGCACCGTCCGGTCGAGCCGGTGCCGCTGCCGGATTCCGGGCTGGAACTGCGCGAAGGCGTCGTGTTTGGCGGGAAGATCGGAATGTCCGCGCAGGAATGGGGCGAGCTGTTCCAAGGAACGGTGCGGTTCCGAAATGCGGACGGTACGTTAATGGAACCGGAGGAGATCGTCTACACCGGCTGCGCGGTGGAGTGCGGAGGCAGGGCTTTCCCGATCGGCGTGCGCGGGGACGTGTCCGGCGACGGCGAAGTGAACGCGATGGACTACCTGCTGGTCAAGCGGAACGTATTAGGTACCTTCCCGTTGGAGGGGGCCGCCTATTACGCAGGTCGTTTGAGCGGGCAGGATCTTGGCGCGGCGGATTATCTGTTGCTGAAACGGCATGTACTCGGGACATTCAGCTTGTACGGGTAAAAAAGGCAAGCGCAGGGTTTTCGGTCGAAAACTCCTGCGCTTTTCATTGGAAAAGCCCGCCTCTGCATATCCGGGGCGGGCTCGCCTGATTCGGTTTTGCGCAAATTATTCGCCTTTGACGAGCTTTTCGATTTCGCCCGCGAAGTCGTCCTCGCGCTTCTCGAGGCCCTCACCACGTTCGTACTTGACGAACGAACGGATCGCGAGCTTGCCGCCGAGCGCCTTGCCGGTCGCTTCGGTGTACTGCGAAACAGTCATCTTGTCCTCCTTGACGTAATCCTGGTCAAGCAGGCAGGCGGTCTCGTAGAACTTGTTGAGACGGCCCTCGATCATCTTTTCCTTAATGGCTTCCGGCTTGGAAGAGTTCTTCGGATCGTTATTGATCTGGGTCAGGGCAATCTCCTTTTCGTTCGCCAGAACGTCCTCCGGGACGCAGCGGCGGCAGACGTAAGTCGGGTTCATCGCAACGATCTGCATACAGATGTTCTGCGCATATTCCGCAAACGCCGGGTTATTCGCGACTGCTTCGTCCGCGTCGAACTTCGCAATGCAGGCGGACGAACCGCCGCCATGGACGTACGTGCCGGTCAGGCCTTCGACGATGACGAACCGGCGAATGGACATATTTTCGCCGATGGTGAAGATCTTGTCCTTCAACGCCGCGTCGACTGTCATTTCGCCGCCGTCGAACGGGAGTGCGAGAAGGGCCGCAATGTCGGCGGGCTTGTTGGCGACGATGGTCCGCAGAACGCCTTGAACGAATTCACGGAAGGTCGCGTTCTTCGCGACAAAATCGGTTTCCGCGTTGACTTCAACCATCGCGGTCACGCCGTTGGCGGTCAGGACGTCAACGACGCCTTCTGCCGCGATGCGATCCGCCTTCTTCGCAGCAACCGAAAGCCCTTTCTCGCGAAGCACCTTAATTGCTTCGTCAAAATCGCCGTTTGCGGCGACGAGCGCCTTCTTACATTCCATCATCCCCGCGCCGGTCTTTTTGCGCAGGTCCATTACCATTTTTGCAGAAATTTCTGCCATTTTCTGATTCCTCCTTACCTATGATCCGTCCCGGTCACTCCGCGGTCGGGGCGGGAGCGGCTTCCTCCGTCGAATCGGTGAACTGTTCGCCCTGACGGCCTTCCAGCACTGCGTCCGCCATGACGGACGCGATCAGCTTGATAGCGCGAATTGCGTCGTCGTTGCCGGGGATGACCACGTCGATGACGTCCGGGTCACAGTTGGTGTCCACGATCGCGATGACCGGGATGCCCAACTTCCGCGCTTCCTCGACGGCGTTGGTCTCCTTCTTCGGGTCAACCACAAAGATCGCCGAGGGGAGGGTTTTCATGCTCTTGATCCCGCCAAGGTTCTTTTCGAGGTCGTTGGTCTGCTTCTGCAACGCGGCGACTTCCTTCTTCGGCAACAGGTCGTATGTGCCGTCCTCCGCCATCTTCTGGAGGTTGTTGAGCTTGGCGATGGACTTCTTGATGGTCTTGAAGTTGGTCATCATGCCGCCCAGCCAGCGGGTGTTGACATAGAACTGCTCGCACCGCAGCGCCTCCTCACGGATGGCGTCCTGCGCCTGCTTCTTCGTCCCGACGAACAGAATGCTCCCGCCGTCCGCAGCGATCTGGCGCACGAACATGTACGCCTCTTCGATCTTCTTGACGGTCTTTTGCAGGTCGATGATATAAATCCCGTTTCGTTCGGTGAAGATATACTCCGCCATTTTTGGGTTCCACCGTCTGGTCGGATGACCGAAGTGGACGCCTGCTTCGAGAAGTTGCTTCATGGATACGACAGACATGGTCTTTCTCCTTACTTTCGGGTTTGTCCCGCCACCGTTTTGGAATTTACGTCCCGTTTTTCCGGTTGCCCAGACCCGAACCGCGGACGCAGAACGGTGTGTGTACTTCATACGTCCTTTTTGGACGCACCGTATAAGTATATCATATTTTTCCGGCGATTGCAAGGGGTTTCGCAAATTTTTTGCCGATTTTCTTCTTCCTTTGGTTTCCCCGCTTGACTTTTTCCGGCCGGTGTGCTATACTGTGGGCGGAAAGGAAGGGACCGACGGGATGGAGCAAAAGAGATACAGCGTCAAGTGCATGTTTCAAACGACCTATTATGCCATGGGCGGACGGCAGCTGCCTCGAGTGAGCTGGGTGGAGCGGATGTTCTACCTGCGCGCGTCGGACCTGGAGGATTCCTACCGTCGCGCAGAGGAGCTCGCGCTTGAGTACGAATGCGATTACACCAACGAGGAGCACCAGTTCGTCTGCTGCCGGCTGTACGAGATCTCGGATAGCTGCGAGATCCTGTGCGACCGTTTGCAGAGTGGCACGGAGATCTACACGAACTTCTTCGACGCGTCCGAGGAGGAGGTCGAGGCGATTCTGCGCTGTCAGTTCGGCGAAAAGGGAGCCCCGACGGACAACGTCAGCTGACAGAAGGCGGAAAATGGACAGGGAAACGAAGGTCCTTGCCGGAATCCGGCTGATCCTCTCGATTGCGGTCCTCGTTTTGGCGCTCTTACAGCTGTTTGGCGTCTGGGCGGACGCGGGGAACGCTTATGTGCCGCTGGTCGGACTGCTGATGGTCGTGCAGGCGGCCGCGTATTGGGGGAAGAGTAGGACGGTCGCGCTTGTTTCGCTCGCGGCGGCGATCTTCATTCTTGCCGTGACGCTCGCCGTGGTTTTCCTTTAGCAGAACGAAAAAGAGCCGGCGCGGTACCACGGCCCCGCGCCGGTTCTTTTTCGCTGTAAACGATACGGAAGTATATGGTCAGTTCTCCGCCTGTTTGAAGGCGTTAATGGTTTCCTCTAGCGCGGCCTGCGCGGCGGATTCCTTTTCTTGGTACGCGGAGGAGAACTGCCCTTTGTTGGCATCCTCCGCCATGCTATGCAGGAGCGTGTCAAGTTCGCCCCACCGGAACACCAGACCGATGTCAGTGCTGCGTCCCGGAAGAATGTAGTTGTCGATCATGTCCTTCATGTCGGCGTCGCGGCTCTTCATGGTCTCAAGGCACTGGTCAAGGAAGACCGGTGCGAGCAGGTTCGCGCTCGCCGCACCCATGACGTTGAGTACATCGGCCACCATTTCCCGCTGGTCTTCCGGCACCCATCTCGGGACCGCAAAGCAGGTTGCGGACCACGGGTTGACCAAGCTGTTGTAGCCTTCCTGCTCCTCGTCGCCCTTCGGGATCGGAACGAGACCGTAGTCGTCCTCCATGTTGCCCAGCACAAGCGGGATCGTCATGTCGCCGTTGAAGAACAGCGCGTTGCCGGCGATAAAGTTGTTCTGCGTCAGGATGGACGGCCACTCCACACCGCCCTGACCGAAATAGTCATTTGCGCTGATGTAGTGCGTCGAATCTAGGACTAGGTTCTGGATCTTTTCCATGACGGTCGCGTTGCGTTCGTTGTACATCGTCAGTTCCGGGTAGCCGTCCGATGAGTTCTGCGCAGAGGCGATGCGGGCGCCGGCACCGTAGAACAGACTCCACATATCGTCGAGCTGCCCCTCCCAGCCGACGCGGTCCTCGTAGTTAATCACACCGTCGTTGTTAAGGTCTTCGCTGAACTCCTGCGTCATCTGGTACGCAAGGTCGATGGTCCAGGTTCCGTCGCGGACAAAGTCATAGGGGGTTCCGCCGTACTTTTCCGTCAGGCCGTACCGCTCGTACAGACTCTTGTTCCAAGTCAGCGCGGCGGTAGCCGATTTGTTGACGATGCCGATATCGCCGATGGTAAAGAACAGCTTATTGTCGATGGTCATTTCTTTGTTGAACGCTTCGTCCCACCACGGGGCATTGATCTGCAGACCGGGGATGGAGTTGAGGTCGAGAAAAATGTTCTCCTGCGCGAGAAGGGCGCTGTCGTACAGGCAAGGAACCACGATCTGATAGTCGGCCTCGAACACCATGCTGTCCTGCCGAATTCGGGTGGACATCGCGCCGCCCGGACGGGAGTCGCTGTCCACATAGATTTCTTCGATTTCCACGCCGATCTGCTCTTCGACGAAATCGGTACGGTCGCCGATGGCATCGTTGAGTGTCGAAAGCATACGGTCTTCTTCGTTGACCTGATACTGGGGAAGGTCATAGTCGTTTTTAACAATTTCGGATTGGTAGGTTTTGTTCACGGTACACACAAGGAAGGTGAACGTGGCGCCGCCGTAATTTTTGCCGGACGTTTCGGCGACGTAGTTTCCGTTTTCGTCCTGGTATTCACTGCGGGAAACCGTCGAGCTTGACGTTTCGCTGGACGCGCCGGAGGAGTTTTCCGATTCGTCTTTGCCACATGCGGCGAATACACCGAAGCAAAGCAGAAGGATCAGCGTCAAACAGCATGCGCGTAACATATTGCGGGTTTTCATAGGGAGCCTCCTTTAAGCTTGTTAGGATTCACCAGCGTCGATGCGGAAACGTTCCGTACCGTACAATAGAAAGTATAGCACAAATTTCCTGTAATTGCAAGAAGTTTTTTCGTATTTTGAAAAAAATTTTGAAAAAATCCACAAAAAAGGTTGCGAAAGTGCTGGGAATATGTTATGATAAGATATGGGGTTGTCCCATAGAGGCTTTTTAAAAACATAGGAAAGGAATGCGCTCATGCAATGTCCGGTTTGCGGCCACCTGGAAAGCAGAGTGGTCGACTCCCGCCCCGCCTCCGACGGCAGCTCGATCCGCCGCCGCCGCGAGTGTCTCGCCTGCGGAAAACGGTTCACAACCTACGAGACCATCGAATCGCTCCCAATCATCGTCATCAAGAAGGACCGCACGCGGGAGGCCTTCGACAGAAGCAAAATCCTGCGCAGCATCATTCGCGCCTGCGACAAGCGGCATGTGACGATGGAGCAGATGGAAAGCGTTGTCTCCGAGATCGAGGGTTCCCTGCAAAACTCCCTGCAGCGGGAGATCACCTCCTCCGCCATCGGTGAGATGGTCATGCAGCGATTGCGGACGCTCGACGAGGTCGCTTACGTCCGGTTCGCCTCAGTTTACAGACAGTTCAAGGATATCGGGGCGTTCATGGACGAGCTGACTCGGCTGCTCAACGAGAAGAAACACTAAAAAATCGCGTACTTTGCCGAAGTTTGGCGGAGTACGCGATTTCTCATGTTCGTTCTTTACAGCCTATCCGCCGGACTGGTCCGCCGGTGCAGCACGAACGCGAGCCCTGTCAATGCGGCAAGGGAGAGAAAAACCCATCCGAGCAGCGACGTACGGTTCCCCGCGAAGGGCTCCTCCCCGCTGACGGCGACCGCGCAGACCGGGGTGACGAAAGATTCCCCATCCTTCCACGCGCTGATGACGCACCGGCCTGCCCCGTCAAACTCCAGCGTAACCTTGCCGTTTTCGTCGGTCAAGAAAGCGGTTTCTTTGCCGTCGATGCGGATAACCGCGCCCGGCACCGGGACGTTCGCGGGGTTTCCGTCCTCGTCTGTCCCGTCGGCAAGCAGGGTCAGCGTAAGCGTCTCTTCGCCGGCGACCGAGGCGGAAGTCTTGTCAAAATGGCAGTAAAGCGGAGTCTCCACCGCCGAATCCGCGAGAGGATATACATAAAGGAAGTCTCCGTCTTTCACCGGGTCGAGCAGGTCGGCGGGCAGGTGGTTAAGCCGGCAAACGCAGCCTTTCGTTTCCTCTCCCCACAGCGTGCATACGCGAAGGGTCTCCCCGGACTCCCCGGCAGGATCAGTCTGCTCCGTTTGATAGCCGACGTCTTCACCCTGCCAGAGCGTCTCATGGACGCAGGTCAGCACGTCGTGTACGGTCAGCACGCCGTCTCCGTCCTTATCCTCGGGCCAAACCGTTTCGCACGCGAGCACGAGCGAATTGTCCTTTCCGGCGAGCGTGATCGTCAGGGTCAAAGGCGCTTCTTCCGGTTCCGACTGTGCAAAGGCAACTGTGCCGCCGCACGCAAACAAAAGCGTGATTACCGCCGCAAAAGCGGCAAACCGAACGCCGTGCAACCGTCCCGCCTCCTTCCCGTCTAAAATCCCTTAAAATCAACATAAGTATACCAGAGCTTTTTGCGTTTGTCAAGTCCCATTTTTGCTCAAAAACGAGAAAAATCCCCCATTTGCGAAAATTCGACACCGAATCGCCAAAAAGGGGGAAATTCGCGAAAAAACCTGTCCGGAACTGCCGCTTTTTTCGTCTTTCTGTCGAAAATTAGTACACAAAAGTTTACATAAAGTGGATATTTTTTCCAATAAAACCTTGCTTTTTGAAGCAAAGCGTGTTAAAATAGAGTTGCCGTGAAGGAAAGCAGCGAAAAAGCATGGGCAAAAAGAAAAGATAAGGGAGTTAGTCACAGTATGGAAAAAGCCAGAGTCCTCATCGCGGAGAGCAACGATGAGCTTCGCAGCCAGTGCGCGATGAACCTGCGAAGAATGGGACACAACGTCATCGGCGAGGCCAGCGACGGGCAGGAGGCGTTGCAAAAAATCGCCCGCCTGCGTCCGAACATTGTTGTGGCGAACGTAGCGCTCAGCAAAATTGACGGAAACCGTCTAATTCGGGAGACCCGCAAGCAGTTTACCGATTTCCATCCTTCGTTCATTATGGTGTCGACCTTCGACTGTCCGGAGGCGTTTGAGGAGTGCACGGAAGCGGGGGCCTCCCACTGCATGCTCGCGCCGCTCGACTACGATACGCTCAACGCACGCATCCAGCGTCTTCTCAGCAAGGATCAGAAGGACCGGAAACGGGGCGGGGACAGCGGTGACCTCGAGACGCAGGTCACCAAGATTATCCACCAGATTGGCGTTCCGGCGCACATTAAGGGGTACCAGTACCTCCGTACGGCTATCATCATGGTCGTGGAAAACAACGAGATCATCAATTCCGTCACGAAGATCCTCTATCCCTCGGTTGCGAAGATGTACGGAACGACTTCCTCCCGCGTGGAGCGCGCTATCCGTCACGCCATTGAGGTCGCGTGGGACCGGGGAGACCTCGACGTGCTGAACTCCTTCTTCGGGTACACGGTGCAGAACTCTCGTGGAAAGCCCACCAACAGCGAATTTATCGCCATGATCGCGGACAATCTGCGGCTGAAGAATCGGCAGACGACCGGAAGCGGCGCGATGATGTCCCCGGTCTGAACCGACGGAGAAATTCAAGCGAAGGCGAATGCGAAATGGAAACGAATACGACCGGGGCGTTCCCATGCGGAATGTCCCGGCTTTCGTTTTCGCAGATCGGGTCATCCGACGGTGACGAGAATGTCCTCGCTCGTGCATTGCGGCATGTTCCGTCACGCTCCTGTTCCTCCCTGACGATATATCGGTAGATAGACTTCGTTTCCTGACAGTCCCGCTTAAATGCTTCGACGCGCTCACCCCCCGCGGGGTGATGCGGTGGTACTTGCGGAGCCGTCCGCAATGCTCGGCGCCCCGGGTCGTATTGTCTGTCAAGGGAAAGAAGGAAAATTAGGAAAAAATGCGAAAATCCCCGTTCCTGCGAGCGGGGATCCCTTTCGGTTTGGGTTTGGCAGCGATATCAACCGGAAACAGGGTCGGTCTTCACCGCCTTGCAGGCGTCGCGCTCGCGGATTTCCACACGGCGAATTTTGCCGCTGAACGTGGACGGGATCTGCTCAACGAAGTCCACCACGCGGGGAACCTTGTAGTCGGCAGTCTTCTGCCGGACGAAATTCCGCAGTTCTCGCGACATCGCAAGTCCCGGCTTGTAGCCGTCGCGCAGTACCACGGTCGCCTTGACAACGAAACCTCGCTGTTCGTCCGGCAGACCCGTGACCGCGCACTCCATGACGGCTGGGTGCTGAATCAGCACGCTTTCTACCTCAAACGGGCTGACGCGGTAGCCGCTGCACTTGATCATGTCATCCACGCGGCCGACAAACCAGAAGTAGCCGTCCTCGTCGCGGAACGCGATGTCCCCGGTGCGGTAGAGATCACCCTCCCAGACGTTGTCGCCGAGGTCGAAACCGGGTGCGGAACGCATGCACAGCCCCGCGTTGCACCGTCCGGCGGGTGGGAGGACAATCTCCCCTTGTTCGCCCGGCGGGCATTCCTTGCCGTCCTCGTCGACGACGATCGGATGGTACAGCGGTGAGCCTTTGCCCATTGAGCCGGGACGGATCGGCTCCCCCCGGAACTCTCCGGTCAGCAGGACGGATTCCGTTTGCCCGTAGCCGGAATGGATGTCAAGTCCGGTCAAACGGCGGAACTGCTCGACGATCTCCGCCGGAATCGCTTCCCCGGCGGTTGCGGCATATTCCACGTCGGCAAAGCCGTGTTCGAGCAAGTGATTCTTGACGAAGAAGCGGTAGATGGTCGGTGGGGCGCAGAAAGTCGTGACGTGCTGGTTCTTGAGCACTTCGAGCATCCGCACGGCGGAAAACACGTCAAAATCATACGCCATGACGGCGCTGCCGCACAGCCATTGCCCGTAAATCTTCCCCCACGACGCTTTCGCCCAGCCGGTGTCCGCGACCGAAAGGTGCAGACCGCCATCCCGCACGTTCTGCCAGAGCAACGCGGTCGAGATATGCGCGAGCGGGTACATCCCGTCCTGCACGACAATTTTCGGGTTTCCGGTCGTCCCGGACGTGAAGTAGAGCAGCAGTGGATCTTCCTTGCGGGTCTCCACGCGGAGAAACTCCGCCGGACAGGTCTCGACCGCCCCGTCGAGCCGGGTAAATCCGGGCTGATCTGCCCCGACACTGTACAGCAGGTGTACACACGGGCTGTCCGCCGCCGCGGCGGAGACTTTTTTGCACAGCGACTCCTCCCCGAGGCAGACGACGGCGGAAACCGAGGCGTCCCGCATGTGGGAAACGAGGTCGTCATGGTTGAGCATACACGCCGTCGGCATCGCTACGGCGCCGAGCTTGTGCAGGGCGACGAGCAGGTACCAGTAGACGTAGTGCCGCTTGAGCAGCAGCATGACCCGGTCGCCCTTGCGGATGCCGTTCTCGGTTAGGAAGTTTGCTGCCTGATTGGACAGGCGGGCCATGTCGGCGAAGGTCAGCGTCCGCTCGTGGCAGGCGGTCTTAGCGTACAGCTCGCAGCTTTCGTCCTGTACCCAGACCAGCGCACGCTGTTCGGGATGTTCCGCCGCCATGCGGTCAACCACGTCATAGGCAAAATTGAACGTTTCGGGGATGCGGAGCGAGAAATCCCCGTTCCCCGAAACGGTGCAGAACTCTGGATAAAGTGCACTCATCCGTTTTTGCTCCCATTCTCCTCATAGACGCCGATACGGCGGAAGCGTTCATAGCGCTTCTCCAGAAGCCGCTCGTCGGAAAGCCCGCGCAGTTCACTCAGGTCGCCCAGCAGCAGTTCCTTTATTCCCGCGCACATCCGGTCGAAATGGGGGAAATCCTCCGGGATAACGCTTTCCGCCACGCCGAAGGAAACCATGTCCTCCGCCGTGATGCGCAGGCAGTCTGCCGCGTCCTGTACGCGGCCCGCGTCCTTCCACAGGATACTCGCGCAGCCGTCCGGCGAAATGACTGAATAGACGGCGTTTTCGAGCATATATACCCGATCCGCGACCGCCAGCGCCAGCGCGCCGCCGCTGCCGCCTTCCCCGATGACGACCGACAGGATCGGGGTCTTCAGCCCCATCATTTCGAAAAGGTTCTCGGCGATCGCCTGCCCCTGTCCGCGTTCCTCGCCGTCTGCCCCGGGATGTGCGCCGAGCGTATCCACAAGGCAGATCACTGGGCGGCGGAATTTTTCCGCTTGCTTCATCAGTCGCAGCGCCTTGCGGTAGCCCTCCGGCATCGGGCAGCCGAAATGCTTTTTCATACGTTCCGCGAGGTCTCGCCCCTTGTCCATGGCGAGATAGGTGACCGGAACGTCTCCCAAATAGCCGATGCCCCCGAGGATAGCGGGGTCATCCGCGAACCTGCGGTCGCCGCAGAGTTCGACACGCTCGGTGAACAGCGCTTCGACGAAGTCACGCCCTTTCAGACGACCGGAAGCGCGCACCGCTTTCAATTTCTCATAAGCAGTCATCAATACCCTTCCTTTCTATTCCATCAGCGAAGACGAGCCGGGCCGTCAGCCGTCCGGAACGACCTCCTTCTGGTGCTGCCGGAGCAGCAGGGCAATGGTATCCCGCTGGGATTCCCGCGGGAGAATTTGGTCGACAAAACCGTGGTCAAGCAGGAATTCCGAGGTCTGAAAGCCTTCCGGGAGCTCCGCGCCGGTGGTCTGCTCGATCACACGGCGGCCGGCAAAGCCGATAAGCGTTTTCGGTTCGGCGAGCGTGATGTCGCCTTCCATGGCGACGGAGGCGGTCATGCCGCCGGTCGTCGGGTCGGTCAGCAGGGTGATGTAGAGCAGTCCCGCATCGCTGTGACGGCGGACCGCACCGCTGCATTTCGCCATTTGCATGAGCGAAACGATGCCCTCCTGCATCCGTGCGCCGCCTGAACAGAGCACACCCAGCACGGGAAGCTGGTTCTCCGTCGCGTATTCGAACAGCCGGGTGATCTTTTCACCGACGGCGGAGCCCATGCTTGCCATGACGAAGCGGGAATCCATCGCGAATACCGCGCAGGGGATTCCATGCATCCGCATTACGCCGGAAACCGCCGCACACTGTTCGCCGGTGGTCTGTTTTGCCTTTTCAAGCTTGTTTTGATACTCCGGAAAGTGCAGGAAGTCCGTGGAGGTCAGCGTTTCGTCCATCTCCGCGAAACTGTCCTCGTCCGCGAGCAGCAGGATGCGGTCCCGGGCGGGAATGCGGACGTAAGCGCCGCAGTCCGGGCAGACGTACCGGCGGCCGAACAATTCGGACCGCTTATGTGTCGCCTTGCACGCGGAGCAGCACACCTCGAAATCCGCGCCGGAACCGGCGGAACCGTTGTCCGCCGCCTGCGCGAACGGGACGGGACGGGTATGTATTTGCAGCATGCCAAATACCAATCCTTTCTTGCAAAACTGATCGGGGAGGGGGGAAAAGAGGGTCATGCCTTTTCCCGCTTCGCAGGGAACACGGCGAAAGAGAAAGAGGCGCTGACGCTGAGCTCTCCGTTCACTTTCCCGGTCCCTTTCGCCCAGTAGAAGGGCGGTCTTTGCTTTTCAATCACGCACTCGGTCGTCAGCACGTCCCATGGGCGCACCGCGCGCTTGAAGCGCACGCCGTCGAGGCCGGTCAGCACCGTGCGAACCGGTCCGCTGATGCTGTCCCCCAGCAGGACGCACGCCGATTGCGCCAGAATTTCGCACAGAATCACCCCCGGGACGATCGGGTCGCCCGGAAAATGCCCTTGCAGGAAGAATTCCTCCGGCCGGATCTGTTTTTTGCCCAGCGCCTTGCCGTCGCGGACCTCCGCTTCGTCCAGAAGCAGCATCCCGTCCCGATGAGGGAGTAGGGTCATCAGTTCCTCCCGGTTCATTGGGAAACCTTCTTGAGGACTAGGCAGGTGTTGTGTCCACCGAAGCCGAGCGAAGTGGACAGCGCCGTGTCAATCGGGGTGTGAAGTGCCGTATTTGGGGTGTAATCGAGGTCGAGTTCCGGGTCGGGGGAGGTCAGGTGAATGGTCGGCGGGACGAGATTCTCCCGCAGCGCGAACACGCAGGCGAGCAGCTCCGCCGTGCCGGCGGCGGCGAGCATGTGGCCGGTCATGGATTTGGTGGAGCTGATGTGCAGCTTCTGCGCGTCCTCACCGAAATAGGACTTGAAGGCAAGGGTCTCGACCTTGTCGTTGAGCTTCGTGCCGGTGCCGTGGGCATTGACGTAGGTGCGCTCCGGGTCGTAATCGACGCCGTTCATTGCCATGGCGATGGCCCGGATGGTCTGCTTGGCCTCGGGATCGGGCGCGGTGACATGGTGCGCATCGCAAGTCGCACCATAGCCGCAGATCTCCGCGTAGATCTTCGCCCCGCGGGCGACGGCGTGCTCATACTCCTCGAGCACGACCATCGCGGCGCCTTCGCCGAGTACGAATCCGCCGCGGCGGCTGTCAAACGGCAGGGACGCCGCTTCCGGGTCCTGCGACTGGGAGAGCGCCATACAGTTGACGAACCCCGCGATGGCGAGCGGATTGACGGCCGCTTCGCTGCCGCCGCAGATGACGGCGGTCAGGTATCCGTCGCGGATGGCGCGGAACGCCTCGCCGACGGAAGTCGAACCGGTCGCGCAGGCGGTCGAAAGGTTCATGGCCGGGCCGTGCGCCTGGAACCGGATGGCGATCTGCCCGGCGGCAATGTTGATAATCATCTTTGGAACGAAATGCGGACTGACCATCTTCGGACCGCCAGCGAGCAGTTTTTTGTGCTCTTCGCAGATGGTATCAAGCCCGCCTACGCCGGAGCCGGCGTAGACGCCAAGCTCGTCCCGGTCGATTTTGTCGAGGATACCACTGTCGTCGACCGCCTCCTGCGCCGCGCACACTGCATATTGCACGTACAGATCCGTCTTCCGGCGGGTCATCAGGTCGAAGCAGGCGGACGGGTCGAAGTCCTTGACCTCGGCCGCCACCTTGCACTTGAAATCGGTCGTATCGAACCGGGTCAGCAGAGCGATGCCGTTCTTACCAGTCCGAAGTCCTTCAAAATACGCGGGGACGCTGTTCCCGATGGGCGTTACCGCTCCCATTCCTGTAATGACTACGCGTTTTGGCATGAAAAATTCCTGTCCTTTCTGTTCGGGTGCGCCTTCCCTTACATGGCGAGCCCGCCGTCAATGCGAATGGTTTCGCCGGTAATGTAATCCGCGTCCGGGGACGCGAGGAAGGTGACCAGCTTTGCGACCTCGGCTGGCTTGGCAAATCGCTTGAGCGGGATGCTGTCCAACAGAGAAGTATTCGCGGCGAGGTTCGTCGTCATATCGGTTTCCACAAAACCGGGTGCAATCGCGTTGCAGGTGATCCCGCGGGGCGCGAGCTCCCGGGCAAGGGACTTCGTCAACCCGATCAGTCCCGCTTTCGCGGCGGAATAGTTGCACTGTCCCGCGTTCCCGACCAGCCCGGAAACCGAGGAAATATTGATGATTTTTCCGCTGCGCTTCTTAACCATAACCGGGACGGCCTGCTTTGTGCAGTAGAACGCCCCTCGCAGGTTGACTGAAAGCACCCGGTCGAAGTCCTCCTCCTTCATCAGCATCGCCAGCTTGTCGCGGGTAATCCCGGCGTTGTTGACGAGGATGTCCACCGTCCCGAAGGACGCAAGGAGAGTTTTGAAAGTCTCCCGCACGGCGGCAGCATCCGAAACGTCGCACGGATACGCTTCCGCGCGGACGCCGAGGTCTTTGAGCAGAGTAAGCGTCTCCCCGGCGGCCTGCGTGTTGCCTGCGTACAGGAAGGCGATGTCCGCCCCGCGGCGCGCAAGCTCGAGACAGATCTCCCGCCCGATCCCGCGGGATCCGCCAGTGACGACAGCGACTTTGCCCTCAAACATGGCTGCCCACCTCGTCGGCGACTTTCGCGCAGTCCTCCGCCGTTTCGGCGGTATAGACCTTCGCTTCCGGCAGAATGCGGGTGACGAGCTTCGCGAGCACATTTCCCACGCCGGTTTCGACGAACGTGTCGAATCCGTCCGCCGCCATGCGCAGAATGGTTTGCTCCCAGCGGACCGGGTGGTTCATTTGTTGCCCGAGCGTGTCGGCGACCGGTCCCGCGTAAGGGGAAGCGGTGTAGTTAGCGTATACCGGCAGGCGAGGGGGTTCGAAGGACGCCTTTCGCAGCACGTCCGCAAACTGTTTGGCCGCATGGTCCATAAACGGCGAGTGAAACCCGCCCGCCACCTTTAGCGGAAGGGTCCGTCCGCCCGCCTGCCTGACGCGCTCGGAGAACGCCGCGAGCTGGACTTCCTCCCCCGCGACGGACAGGTTGCCGGCGGAATTATAGTTGACCGGATAGACCTCGCTGAATTCCGCGCAGAGACGCTCTACCGTCTCGTTGTCCAATTTGATGACCGCGACCATGGAACTTTTGCGCTCCCGCGTGGCTTGCCCCATCAGCTCGCCCCGCCGGACGGTCAGCGAAAAGCCCTCCGCCGGATCGATCGCGCCGGCGAACGCCAGCGCAGGCAGCTCGCCGAGAGAAAAGCCCGCCAAACCCGCCGGACGGACCCCTGCTTCTGCGAGAACGGCGGCGGGGGCGAAGTCGGCGAGGTACAGACAGGGCTGCGTGTTTTCGGTTGCACGGAGGGTTTCCGCGTCACCCTCAAACATTTGGAGGAGCGTGCCGTTCCGAAGCTGTTCCGCGCGGTCAAACAGGGCGCGCACGGAGGCGTTTTGCTCATACAAATCCTTTGCCATGCCGGGGTGCTGCGCGCCCTGGCCGGAGAAGAGGAATGCAATTTTGGCCATGGAAGTTAGTCCTTTCCGCGAAAGCCGGTCAGAAGGGCCTCGCACTGTTCACAGACCTCGCGCAGGATGTCCGCCGCGGGCTGTTCCTTCCGGACAAGCCCGGCGATCTGGCCCGCGAGGAAGCTGCCGTTCTTCGTGTCGCCCTCCACGGCGGCGAGACGCAACGCGCCGGCCCCGAGGTTTGCGACATCCTCCGCCGTGGTTTCCGGCCGGTATTCCACTTGCAGAAAATGGCGGCTAAAGGGGTTTTTCAGACAGCGGCAAGTGTTCCCGCCGAATCGTCTGCCGGTTGTGGTCGTGGAAACGTCCGTGGCGCGGAGCACCATATCCTTGTAGTTTTGATGTACGCCGCACTCTGTAGCGACAAGAAAGCGGGTGCCCATCTGGACCCCGCAGGCGCCGAGCATGAATGCGGCGGCCATTCCACGCCCGTCGGCGATCCCGCCGGCGGCGAGTACCGGAATCTTGACCGCGTCGCACACCTGCGGCACCAGCGCCATGGTCGTCAGTTCGCCGATGTGTCCACCGGACTCCTGCCCTTCCGCGATTACCGCGTCAGCGCCGGACCTCTCCGCCATGACGGCGGACGCGACCGAGGCGACGACGGGAAGCACGACGATCCCCGCCGCTTTCCAAGCGGGGAGAAACTTTGCCGGGGAGCCGGCGCCGGTCGTGACGACGGGAACCTTCTCATCGATTACCACCTGCGCGACTTCCTCCGCGTGCGGACTCATCAGCATGATGTTCACGCCGAACGGATGGGATGTCAACGAGCGAGCGAGACGGATCTGCTCCCTGAGGTAGTCCGCCCCGGCGTTCATCGCCGAAATGATGCCCAATCCACCGCCTTCGGAAACCGCGGCGGCGAGTTTTCCGTCCGAAATCCACGCCATCCCGCCCTGTAGGACGGGATAACGAATATGCAGCAACTTGCAGAGCGGGGAATTCATTAGGACTCCTTCTTTTGCAGATCTTCGATTTTTTCAACCAGAGCGCCGACCGTCTTGATGGACGGGTCCGCTTCGATAGATACGCCGAATTCCGTTTCAACGGTCATCAGCATTTCCGCAAAATCCAGCGAGTCCAGACCGAGTGTGGAAAATTCGGATTCCGCCGTAATCTCCTCCGCCGGGACGCCCAGCTTTTCCGCAAGCATTTCCTGCACTTTTTCGAGTACCATGATCATTCTCCTTTAAAGTTGTTGTTATATACTTTTGTTGTTATATACTTTTTGTTATATACTTTCTTTTTTTTGCTTCAGTTCTGCGCGGGTCAGCCGATTGTACTCCTCGAACCGTGCGCAGAGTTTTTCGAGGGTGCTGTACATGATTTCCAGCTCCTCGTCGGTAATCTCTTCCCGCAGGAAGACCTGCGCTTCCTGGACATGCTGCTTGACGATACCGCCGACGCGCCGCCCGTCCTCTGTCAGGATCAGCTTGCTGCCGTACCGGCGCTTGCCCGCCGCGAGCTGCGGACAGGTAATCAGTCGCTTGAGACTCAGCGAGCGCAGGCTGCGCGAAATCAGGGAGCGGTCAAGCATGCACACGCGGGAGAGCTGCTCCGCGGAAAGTCCGTCCGGGTTGTCATAGAACAGGTACATGACCAGTACTTCCCCATTTTTGAGGTTGAGAGGTCTCGCCCGGAGGGATTTGGCCCGCTCGAGATTCTTTTGCAAGGCCGTTAGCGCATTGGAGAGGCGAAGAAAGCTGCTGATGACAACGCCTTCCCTTTCGATCACGACAGTCCTCCTTCCAGGTGCGCTTCTGCGCTGTTTTTCGTCGAATATTGACTAGTCAACTTTCCTTTCCGGCATAGTATAACACAGAAAATTGGATTTGTCAATATCTTTTGCGGAAGTTTTTGGGAAAAATGAAGAACGGCTCCGCATGGGCATACGGGGCCGTCAGCCTGTCGATAGTTGTTTGTTTATTCTCCGAGGTACGCTTCTACGCCCCGACGCAGGCGGTCCAGACCGTCGAGCAGCGTGCTTCGCGGGCAGGCAATGTTCATGCGCAGGAAACGGGCACCGTTGCCACCGTACTGTGCACCAGCGGAGAGGTAAAGCCCGGTTCGTTCCCGCAGGAAGCGCGCGAGCGCCGTCGTATCCCCCGGGAGTTCGCCGCAGTCCAGCCAGAGCAGATAGGTTGCCCGCGAGGAAAGCAGCCCGATTTGAGGGAGTTCCTTTGCGAGGAAGTCCGCAACGGTGCGCTTGTTTTCGAAGAGGTATTGCCGCAGGTCGTCCAGCCAGTCTCCGCCCTGTGTGAAGGCGGCGACCGTCGCGTCGATAGCGAAAGCGTTCGGTTCGGCAACCTCGTCCGTATTCAGCGCGCGGTCCACGCGGTGCCGCAGCGCCGGGTTCGGCACGACCACCGCGGCCGTTTGCAGTCCCGCAAGATTAAACGCCTTCGTCGGTGAAAGGCAGGTGATACTAATCTCCCGGCACACGTCCGAAACCGACGCAAACGGCACGTAGAAGCATCCCGGGTCGGTCAGGTCGCAATGGATCTCGTCGGATAGCACCGTGACGTGGTTTGCCTTGCACAGTTCGCCGATGCGGAAAAGCGTCTCGCGGCTCCACAGCCGCCCAACCGGGTTGTGTGGGTTGCAGAGCAGGAGCAGGGTCGCCTGCGGGTCGGCGAGCGCCGTTTCGAGGGCGAAAAAGTCGATTTCGTACGTTTGTCCGTCATACACCAGCGGGCATTCCAGCACCCGCCGTCCGTTGTTCTCGATGGAATGAAAGAAAATATTGTAGACCGGGGTCATTACGATCACTTTTTCCGCCGGGGTTGTCAGCTTGCGAACGATCGTGGAGATCGCGGGTACCACGCCGGTGCAGAAGATCAGCCACTCCCGTTCGATTTCAAAGCCGTGGCGGGTTCTCCACCACGTCCGGTACGCGTCGTACCACGCGTCCGTAACCGTCGCGTACCCGAATATCCCGTGCTGCGCACGGCGCTGAATTGCCTCGCATACCGTGGGAGCCGTGCGGAAGTCCATGTCCGCCACCCACATGGGCAGTTCGTCCGGGGCGACCCCCCACTTCAGCGAGTTGGTGTGTCGCCGGTCGACCGGCAGGTCGAAGCGCTCGTCGGTCATGCCGGGTTCCTCTTTTTCACGGCGTCGCCGGTGAGGATGACAGTCTTTGATGGGTCGATGCGCTGCGGATCCATCGTCAGTTCTCCGATCTCGTCCGCCCGGATGATACCGCCGGACGGGTTGAACACGCTTTCGACTCGCCCCATGATCTCCGCGTCGGTCGTGGTGTATTCAAAGGAAAGGGTGGTGTTGAGCAGTCTGCAGTTTTTCAGGGTAAGGTTTTCAATGTAGCAGAGCCCCTGGAGACTTTCAATGGTGCAGTTGACAAAGGTCAGGTTTTTCGAATTCCAGCCGAGGTATTCGCCGGAGAGGAAACTGTCGTAGATCGTGACGTTCTGGGTATTCCAGAAAGCGTCCTTGGAAAGCATCTTCGCATGGTGCACTTCGATGTCACTCGCGCCGTCGAACGCGTAGTTACCATAGAGCGTGAAATCCCGGATTTGCAGTCTGCGGCTGTTCATGCCGAAGTAGTCGCCCTTCGCCGTGACCCGGTCGAGCGAAACATCCTCGCAGGTCCAGAGCGTCTCCGCCGCTTGCGAAAACGAAACGTTCTTTAGGGTCACTCCATGGCACCGTCGGAAATTCTTCGGGGCGTCGAGTACGCAGTCCTCGAGTGTGATGTTGTCCGTGTACCATACGCCAGAGCGGGCCATTTCCAACCATGTGCAGTCCTTCGCGTAAATATCCTTCGCGTACCAGAGCGGGTACTTCCATTGAAACATGGAGTTGAACAGCCGGATGTTCCGACTTTCTTTCAGCGGCGACTCCCCGTCGGTAAAGATGGTGTCATGCAGCTCGAGATCGCTCCCGTGGAACAGCGGACGCTCGCCGACATAAACCTGTTGCCTGATTACTTCCATCGTGGTCTCTCTTTTCGTTTCATATTCGTTTCTCTTGACAGGACACCCCTTGCGGGACGGATTGTCAAAAAGGCGGGGGCTGTCTTGCGACAGCCCATGGGTTTTAGGAGTCTGATGCGTTCTCAGAAGCCCAGCGTCTCGTCTGGCTCGGTGGGAGAGACAAAGTCCGGCTGGTAGGAGAAGCTCCAACTGCTTACAAAGGTCCATTCGGTGTCCTTTTTGACGAGGGTCGGCGTGCCGAGCCCGAAGGAGGAGAAGTAAAGCTTGTTGGAGCCGGGGTTCATGTCCCAAAGCTTGACGTAATCGGTCGAGCGGTAGAATTGGTCATCGGGGTTGTAAATCTGCATGGTCATGTGGTAGGCCGGGTTTTGCTCGCCCCACATCTCGACCTTGCGGGCTTGACTGCCGTTGTTGAAGTTATTGCCGTAGTTGCTCGTGCCGACCAGCGGGGTCCGGACCAGCTTTTCCGTGCCGTCGGGGTTGTAGAACTTCGTCCAGTTGCCGTACTGCTTCATGATCGGCATCATGCAGGTGTAGGACATCTGGAAGTAGACGTTCTTGGTCATGTACAGCTTGGATTCGACGAACACGTCCTCGCCGTTAAACAGGTAGAGCTTCTCGACGTTAATCATCACGTTTTCCTGCGTGTATTCGCCGTCGTAAATGTTGTTGTGGATAACCACGCGAAGTCCGTTGGTGTTCAACGGTTCGCCGTCCTTCGGCTCGATCTTGTCGCCGGTTTCCCCGTCGTAAAAGGTCATGTCAATGAAGTGGTCATTGGTTTTCGTGGTGTCCTCGGCGGTCCAGTCGGCCGCGGTGTAGTCGCCGTGGTTGCCGCCGCGGAAGGTGCCGCTAGTTTGTGACGTCGGGCCGCAGCGCAGGACCCATTCAAAGTCAGTCGAGGCGTCAATGATCTGCGCCATGGTGCCGGACGCGTCCGTGTGCCGGATGGCACCGAGCATATACATGCCCCAGCGCTTCTCAACTAACTGTGTCATGTACGAGCCGCCCTCGGGGTAGTCGTAGTAGATCGAATAGACCCCGTTGGCCGCGTTATACACGATGCGCATCGGCTTGTAATCGATTCCGTCAGTTTCTCCGAGATTTTCGGCGAACGTGTCGGTGTATTTTTCGTTGTAGTTTTCCGGAATTTCGTAATCCATATAGGCGGCCTCCCTCGGCGGTTCGCTGCTTTTTTCGCTGCTGCCTTCCTCGCTGCTCGTCTCTTCGCTGCCGACCTCCGTGCTGCTTTCCGCGGGCAGATCATGCCCAGCGCAGGCGCAAAGCAGGATCGCCGCAAGCAGGCAGAGCAGGGCGGTGCAAAGGATGTACTTCACGTTCATTTATGACCATTCCTTTCTTTTTCGGTTGCCCGGATAAATTGTATATGAGGCAATCTTTTTTATGGCGTTTTCAGAGCGGTTTCCAGGAGCAACGAGACCCGTTCGCTCAGTGCACGGGTTCGCAGGGAAATCACTTCCTCGACTGGCAGCACCTCACAGACCGTCAGCGTCACCTCCGTGCGGCGGAACGGGAAGCGGCGCGCAATCTCGGCGGTTCCGCGCGTCGCGACGACGGCGACGGGCGCCTTCGCCTTCTGCGCAATCATCATTACGCCGTCGTGGAACGGCAGCAGCGTCGGTAGCGGCTGGTTCTTCGGCGAATCCTTGCGAAGCCGGTTGCGGGTTCCTTCCGGGTACACGCCCATCGAGCAGACCCCCCGTCCGAGCTGGTCGGCGGCGGTGTGGATCGTGCGGATGGCGCTCCGTGCGTCCGTGCGGTCAATCGCGAGAAAACCGCAGTAGCGTGCGAATTTCCCGATAAGCGGGATGCGCAGGATCTCCGGCTTGGCGACGAAAGACAGCGGCCGTTTCGGGAAGGCGGCGACGGCGACGATGGGATCGAACAGGGAACGGTGGTTGGATACCAGTAAAAACGGCGTTTCCGGCAGCTTTTCGGCGCCTTCCACCCGCACTTTCACCCGGGCCGCCGCGCAAACCGAGCGCAGCGTCTCCACCAGAAGCCACCGTGCGGCCGGGTGCTCCCGCTCTAACGGGGCTTTCGGGCGTAGGAAAAAGGAAACCATCAGCAGAAACAGGATGTACAGCAGGATGATCCCCAATAGGAAAGCGACGGACAGCCCGATGAACGTGGGCAGGAGCAGCGCTTTATGAATGTCCCAAAGCACGCAGCAAAGCGCGGACAGCAGGATCCCCACCGCGCTGAAAGCGAGCAGCATGGTCGGCTGCCTCCCTTCCCCGGTTTTCTTCCATTATATCCCTTTCCACCGGTTTTGTCAAGCAAAAAGTTCCGCGAGCAGCAGCAAAAACGCACCCGTGAGCAGTTTCCCGAGCAGGTACGGGCGCAGGGACAATTTTCCGCGTGTCACCGAGGAAACCTGCGCGCACACACAGAGCCCGGCGCAGCCCACGATTCCCGCCGCGAGCAGCCTGCCGGTTTTTCCACCGAGCGCGGCCGCCCGCTCGACCCCGGAGGAGAACTCCAGCAGCCCTTGCAGAATCGCCGCCCCGACGCCGTCCGGCGAAATCCCGGAGAGATGCAGCAGCAGGTCCGCCGACGTTCCGAAGAACACCAGCATCCCGCCAAGCTCGAGCATCGTGTGCGCGCTCCCCGCGACCGTCCTCGCGACTGCGCTGATCCCGGTTTCCGTCTGGACCGGGGAAACCCGCACCCCGCCGCAGGATGGGCGGAGGACGACGTACAGCACCCCCGCCGCGAGCAGGGCGGCGAGCAGTTGTAGCAGGGCAAGCCGGACGCCGAACCTGACGTCTTCGAACAGCGTGCTCCCGACCACGCCGACAAGGAACGGTAGGGAGGCGAGGTTGGAAAACCCGCACAGAAATTCCGCGCGGACCTTGGAAATCTGCCCTTCCTCATATAGCTGCACCGCTGTCCGCGCCCCGACTGGGAACCCGCACAGCACGCCGAGTGCAAGCCCCGTCAGCTCTACCCCGAACGGAAAGCGGTAGAGCGCCCGCGCCGGCGGGGAGGACACCAGCAGTCCGGACAGGCAGAGCGAGACGAACAGCGATGGAAATACCGACTTTACGAAGAACGTCAGTCGCCCGAGCGTCAGCGAAGCGGACAGCGACGGGTGCGTGAGCAGGAGCGCGAACAGCGCGAGCGGAAAGAGCATGAAAATGCACCGGGATGCCCGGCGCAGACCGGCAGACAGGTTCATAAAATCCCTCCGGCACCAATATACTATTGTTGCAGCGGGGGGTATGCTTTTTTCGTCGGAACGGGTACTTCCCCCGCCTGCGGAAAGGCGCGTGAAGCGGGTTTTGCTGAAGAAATTGCCCCGTTCGGAAGGGGTTTACATCGAATGGCGCAACGGGAACCGGCTGCTCGCCGAGGGGATTGACAGCCTGCTCGAATATGGCGAGGAACGGGTTGCCGTCGGCGCGGGGGACCGGCGCATCGTCTTTGCGGGTTCGGGATTGGAGATGACCTTCCTTTCCGAGAACCGCATCGTGCTCGAGGGGGATATCCTCGAGGTCCGCTACGAAACCGAAAAGGAGCGCTAGGGCATGTACCGCTTTCTGCATCCCCTGTTCGGGGAGTACCATATCCGCCTGCGGGGAGAGGGCGTCCTTCCGTTCCTGTACCGGCAGAGCGCCGACGGGGTGCTGTTCTGGCACGTCCGGCGAGAGGAGGACGGCGCTGTCCTGTTGCGGACTTCCCTGTCCTGCGCCGAATCCCTGCTCGCCGAAGCGCGGGAAGCGGGGCTGGAGACGGAGCTGCTGCGCAAGCGGGGGCTTCCCTTCCTGTTCGCCCGCTACCGGAGGCGTCCGGGGCTGCTGATTGGAATGTTCTTAGGGCTTGCGCTGCTGTTCTGGGCGGAGTTGTTCGTTTGGAAGGTGTCGGTCAACGGCAACGTGCTGCTGACCGACAAGGAAGTCACCGAAGCGCTCGCGGACTGCGGAGTCCATGTGGGAAGCTACATCCCGGACATTCCCATCCTGCGAGTGCAGAACGAGTTCCTGCTAACCTTCCGGGACGTCTCCTCCATCGCCATCAACGTCAAGGGCACGCATATCGAGGTCGAGCTGCTCGAACGCACCCACGCGCCGGAGATCGACCCAAACGACGGGGTATGCGACCTCGTCGCGTCCGAGGACGGCATTGTCCTTTCGGTGGACGTGGCGGCGGGGACGGCGCTGGTGCACCCGGGGGACGTGGTCACGGCGGGGCAGACGCTGGTCAGCGGCTACACGGTCGACGGGCGCGGAGTCTACCGGCTCCACCACGCCCGCGGCAGCGTCAAGGCACAGACTTACGAGCGATGTTCGTTCGTTATCCCGCTCGAGCGCACGGTCAAACACTACACCGGGCGGACCGAAAAAAAGACGACCCTCACCTTGCTGGGCAAGAGTCTTGACTTGTTCCGGAATGAAGAATGCCGGTTTGACACCTTCGACACAGAGGTTACGGAAAAGCCATTCGTGCTTTTCGGGATCGCGGAGACCCCGATCGTTCGCACGAGCGTGACCTACACCGAATACACTCCGGAGACCGTCACCATCACACCGGAACAGGCGCAGCGGGAGGCGGAGGAGGCGTTTCAGGCGTGGCTGGGGCGGCAGACGGATGAGGTACTCGAAAGCACGAGCAGCGTCAGCTTCGACGAGATCCAGAACGCCTGCATCCTCGACGCGGAGGTCACGTTCCTGCGGGAGCTGGCCGTGGATTCCCCGTTTACACCCGGGGAGACCCCGCCGGAGGGGCTGCTTCCGAATGCGCCCTGAATAGATCGTTCCCGTTCGCGTCCACTGCGACGGTCAGCGGGAATTCCCGAAATTCCAGCTTCTTGACGGACTCGCACCCGAGTTCCGGGAAGGCGATCTCGTCGCAGGAAACGATCCGGCTGGCGTAGAAAGCGCCGGCCCCGCCGACCGCGATGAGGTAGCAGCCGCCGGTCTCCCGGATCGCTTCCACGACTTCCGCGCTCCGACCGCCCTTGCCGATGGTCCCTTTCAGGCCCAGCCGATAGAGCGACGGGGCGAATGCGTCCATCCGACCGGACGTCGTCGGTCCGAACGAGCCGCATACCCGCCCTTCCGGTGCGGGAGTAGGTCCGGCATAGTAGAGGAAAGCGCCCTCCAGCGGGAAGGGCATGGATTTGCCCGCCGCGAGAAGCTCGAACATCTTTTTATGTGCCGCGTCCCGGGCGGTGTACACGGTCCCGCTCAGCGAAAGGACATCCCCCGCGCGCAGCTCCGGCAGCCAGCACGACGCGTCCTCGACGCGCACCGAACGAACTTCACTCATTGCAGATTCCCAAGCGCCTTGCGGCGCAGGTCCTCCGTCGCGTCACCGATGGCGGTCTCCGTTTTGCGCAGGTCCGCCGAAAGCGCGCCGATGCGCTTAGCGAACAGGTCCGCCGCCTGTCCGAGAACGGCGCATCGGGCGCGCACCTCCGCGACGGCGCGGGCGGTTTCCTGTTCCGCCTTGCGGCGCTCCGTGGCGACCAGGGCCGCCGCTTTCCGCTGCGCGTCCGCGAGGATCGCCTCGGCGCGGGCGTCCGCGGTCAGCATCCGCTGTCCAATGCTCGCCTGCAGCGTCTCGAACTCCCGCTCCTTTGCTTCAAGCGCTTCGCGCAACTCGCGTTCCCGCGCTTCGAATTCCACTTCCTTGGTATGCAGCGCTTCCTGCGTTTCCGCCAGCGCCGTTTCAAGCTCTCGCAACTTGTCCTCCCACGCCGTTTCCTTCTCCGCGCAGGTGCGGTTCATTTCCAGCAGGAAAGCGTCCACCTGATCGCGGTCGTACCCGCGTCCCGCCTTCGCAAACATCGCTTCCGCCATGCGTCTGTCCCATCCCTTCCGGCGCTTTTTACGCCGTTGTTTCCTTCTCTACGGATAAGATACCACATTTTTTCGCATTTGTCAACCAGAAAACACGACCTTCGCCCGTCGGAAAGGAGTTTCGTATGCTGCAAACCCTGCGGGAGGCCCTCTGGGGATTTCCTATGATTGCACTGCTGGTGGTCGGCGGTTGCTGGTTTACCATCCGGACGGGCTTCTTCCAGCTCCATCCGATCCGCCTGTGCCGCCATACTGTCGGCGGGCTGTTTCACAAGAAGGAGGGGCGGCGGTCTCTGCTTGCCTCGGTTTCCACTGCGCTTGGCGGGACGGTCGGGGTGGGCAGCATCACCGGGGTCGCTTATGGAATTGCCGTCGGCGGGGCGGGGAGTGTATTCTGGATGTGGGTCAGCGGATTTACCGGCATGGCGCTGAAGTACGCCGAGGTCTACCTCGCCGTCGCCCACCGCAGGAAATTGCCGGACGGCGGGTATACCGGCGGCGCTCCGTACGGTCTTGCCGACCTCGGGCTGCGACCGCTTGGCGTGCTGTTCGCTCTGCTTTGCGTGTTTTCCTCTTTCGGGGTCGGCAACCTCGCGCAAATTGGCGCGCTGACGGAAGCGGCGGGAACGCTTGGCGTGTCCGCCCCGGTCTGCGGCGGCGTGTGCGCTTTGCTGCTCGCCTATGCCCTGTTCGGCGGGCGGGAGCGCATCGGCAAGCTGAACACCGCCATTGTTCCGGCCGCGTCGGTGCTCTACCTGCTCTCGGTCCTTTGGATTTTGCTCTGCAACCTGTCTGCTCTGCCGGGGGTGTTCCTTCGCATCTTGCGAGAGGCCTTTGGGATTCGCGCGGCGGTCGGCGGAGTGAGCGGGAGCCTGCTTTCGCTGGCGCTGCGCGAAGGGTTTGCCCGCGGGGTGTTCTCGAACGAGGCGGGGGTCGGGTCCTCCCCGCTCGCCCATGCGTCCTCCGGCGAAAGCGACCCGCAGAAGCAGGGGGAATGGGGCGCTTTTGAGATCCTTGCCGACACCTTCCTCGTCTCTACCCTGACGGCGCTCGCGCTGCTTGCGGCGGGCGGGGAAAACATGCAGATGGCGGAACTGTTCGGCGAAACGTTCGGGACGGGCGGGGTACTGCTGTTCACGCTGCTCGCTGCGGTATTTGCCTTTTCCTCCATTCTCAGCTGGTGCTATTACAGCGACGTCTGCCTCACCTTCCTCGCCCTGCCGCACGGGCAGACGGTCTACCGCCTGCTGTCCGTCGGGGCGGCCTTTTTCGGGGCATTCGTTCCGATGCGCGCGCTCTGGGCGATCGCGGACGTGCTGAACGCTCTGATGATCCTACCGAACCTCCTGCTTTTGTTCCTGCAACGAAAAGAAGTCGTCTACATCTCCGAAAAGGAAAGGTTGTCAACGTGTGGTACTCTGAAGAACAAGAAGTCCTCCTGCGCGAACTGAAAACCGACCGAAACGGCCTGCGCGAGCGCGACGCCGCCGAACGTCTGCGCACCTACGGCGCAAACACCCTGCGGCCACGCCGGCGCAAACACCCGCTTCTCCGCTTTTTCTCCGCTTTCGCCGACCGCATGACGCTGGTCCTGCTCGCTGCCGCGGGGATCTCCTTCGCCACCGACCTCCTTAACGGCGAATTCAGCCCCGACCCGTTCATCATTCTCGCCATCGTTCTGCTCAACGCCATCGTCACGCTGGTACAGGAGAGCCGGGCGGAAAAGGCGCTCGAGGCGCTTAAACGGATTTCCGCTCCGACCTGCACGGTCCTGCGGGATGGGGTCGAGCGGTGCATTCCGGGCGAACAGGTTGTCCCCGGGGACATTGTCCGCCTGTCGAAAGGGGAGATTGTTCCCTGTGACGGCCGACTGCTGGAGGCGGACGGGCTGCTCACAGACGAATCGGCGCTGACCGGCGAATCCGGCGGGGTGCGCAAGGACGCTTCGCGCCTGCTGCCGCCCGGGACTTCGACCGGGGATGTGGTTAATGCGGTCTGGGGCGGGACGGCGGTCCTCGCGGGGAGCGGACTGTTCGTGGCGGTCAAAACCGGCATGGACACCGCCGTCGGAAGCATCGCGTCGCTGCTGGAGGGGGAGGAGGAAAAGACCCCGCTGCAGCAGCGGCTCGCAAAGCTCTCCGGGGTATTCGGCAACCTGACCATCGGGATCTGTGTGGTCATCTTCCTGCTCTCCCTCTGGAAGGGGCTTAAGCCAAAGGACATGTTCCTGACAAGCGTCAGCCTCGCGGTCGCGGCCATCCCGGAGGGGCTGCCCGCTATCGTGACCGTCGTGCTGTCGCTCGGGGTGCAGCGTATGGCGAAGCAGCGGGCCATCGTGCGCAGGCTCCCGGCGGTGGAAACGCTCGGCTGCGCCGGAGTCATCTGTTCGGATAAGACTGGAACGCTGACCTGCAACCGCATGACCGTCACCGACGTGTACGGCGAACGCGAACAGATCGAGCGTGCGTGCATCCTTTGCAACGACCTCATCTCCCCAACCGAGGAGGCGCTCTGGGACTTCGCCATTCATGCGGGAAAGGACCCGGAAGTCCTCCGTGAACGCTTCCCCCGGGTGAAAACCCTGCCGTTTGATTCGGACGTCAAGCGGATGCTGACCTTGCACCGCTTCGGAAATCGCTATGTCACCTACCTGAAGGGGGCGCCGGACGTGCTTGCGGAGTTTTGCGGCGGGCTTTCGCGGGAGGCGGCGGAGGCGATGAAGGTCATGACGGAGGACGCGAAGCGGGTCATCGGATTTGCGGTCGCGGAATCGGATGCGCAGCCGGCGGATCCGTTGCGGCAAAGATTCCGGTTCCTCGGACTCTGCGGGATGGAGGATCCGCCCCGAGAGGGGGTGGAGGAAGCGGTCCGGCAATGCGCCGACGCGGGCATCCTGCCGGTCATGATTACCGGCGATCACGCCTCGACCGCCTCCGCGGTCGCCCGCCGGCTCGGCATCCTGCGGGACGGGCAGACTTGCCGCACGGAAGCGGAACTGCGGGATCTTTCCGATGAGCAGCTCGCCGAACAGGTTCGTACCTGCACGGTGTTCGCCCGCACTACCCCCGCCTTTAAAATGCGCATCGTCGATGCTTACCGCAAAAACGGCTTTGTCGTCGCCATGACCGGTGACGGGGTCAACGACGCGCCGGCGCTCCGCAAGGCAGACATCGGCTGCGCAATGGGCAAAGGCGGCACGGAGGTCGCCCGGGAGGCGTCCGACCTAATCCTGACCGACGACAACTTCTCCACCATCGTCGAATCCGTCCGCGAGGGGCGGACCATCTATGGCAACATTCGCCGGGCCGTGCACTTCCTGCTCTCCTGCAACATCGGTGAAATCATCACGGTTTTGCTCGGCATCCTGCTTTCGCTGCCTTCTCCGCTCGAGGCGATTCAACTGCTCTGGGTAAACCTCGTGACCGACTCCCTGCCCGCTATTTCGCTTGGGCTGGAAAAGCCCGCCCGGGACGTGATGCGACACCCGCCGGGCCGGCGCGACGAGCCGTTGTTCCCCGCCCCGCGCTGGTTGGAGATTTTTGCGGAGGGCGTCCTTATCGGCTGTCTGTCTCTTCTCGCCTTCGGATTTGGGGCGATTTCAGGCGGCTTTGCCGTCGGACGGACCATGGCGTTCACGGTACTCGCGGTGTCGCAGCTGGTACACGCGTTCAACATGCGCTCGTCCGAGTCGCTTCTGACGATTTCGCCGTTCTCCAACCCGTGGCTGCTTGGGTCGTTCCTGCTCGGCACCGCCATGCAGGTCGCCGTTGTGCAGATCCCGTTCCTCGGACGATTGTTCCTGACCGTTCCGCTGAACGCTTCCCAGTGGCTCTGCACCGCGGGGCTCTGCGCGTTCCCGCTGGTGTTCTGCGAGCTGTATAAGCGGGTTCGGAACGGTTTCCGGCGGAAGAAAGGCCGCATTTCATAAAGAAAAGGCGTCGCCCCGCTCGGTGACGCCTTTCTTTGGCGGTATTTTCGTTGTTACGCGGCGGAGGTGCGGCTCCGTCCAAAGATTTTTTCTCCAACCTTCGTCAGGCGAAGGATCGTTGGGGAAAGTATAAGGTTGAATAGGACCTCAAACAGGAAATTTCCGCCGACTAAGACGTAAAAGATGTACTGCGTCACGTTCTGTTCCCGAAGTTCCTCCGTGAGAATCGCGCAACCGCTGTCGGTGAGGATCTTGCGGACCGCTTCGTAATTGGCCGCCGCGGCAGTAACTTCAAAATTTCCATCTGCGCCGAGAGACGCATGGGTCGCCGTGATCAGCCATTGTGCCTGATCCGCCGCGACCGCGGAGAGATCGTTGAGAAAAAACAGGTAACACCCCGCGACGAATACGCCGGTGTTCACGACCGGGCAGACGAGCGCCGAAACGAGGATGGCGACCCAGCGGTTCCACTTTTGCAGCAGGGAATAGACCACACCGGCGGCGACGCCTGCGGCGATGCCCTTGACCAGTACCGTGACGACCGTCCCAACGATGCTAAATCCCATGAAGAACGCGGCGTCGCCGGATACGAGCACGGTCACGCCGAACACCAGACCGAGCCACCCGCCTGCAAGCGGGCCGAGCAGTGCCGCGCCGATGACGATCGGGATCAGCACGAGGGAAACGGAAAACATGCCGAAATGGATGAACGAACCGAGCAGCTGTAAAACGACCACAAGAGCGGTCATAAGGCCAAGCAGGGTGACGCGTTGTGCCTTTGACAGGGGCTTTTCATTGGTTTGCATGGGGTTTCTCCTTTTGCCGCTGACGTCCCGCATGGCGGGTACGGTGCAGCGGGTTATTTATGAATACGGTTGTCCGCGTTTACGTCGTCGAACAGACCGAACGAAATGCTTGAATTTCCGATGTCCGCCGCAAGCGGCATGTCGTCGCCTCCAGTATTTTCCAGTCTAACACGAAATTGCAAATATTTCAACACGGAAATATGAACAAATCGCACACGTCCGGCTGGGGATTCCCGGTTGACAAAGCGAAGCAAATATGATACAATATACATATTAAGAAATGAATCTGCGGGAAAGGAAAAAATCCCTATGAAAACTCACCGGTTTGCCCGATTGCGGGTGTTGACGTTCTTGCTTCTGACTTCCGCGCTGGCTTCCCCCATTTCGTCGCTCGGCGTTTCGGCCGAGGAGGAGAAAACCCACATTTTCCCGGTCAACGCCGTTAACGGCACACGCTGGGAGCAAACCCTCATTGTCTACCGTAATGCGGAGACTACCGGGCAGAACCAGTACGGTTGGAACATCGTCGTCGATGCGGGCGGCAAGGTCATCGAGAAGATCCCGGCGGGGGACACGAGGGGCAGGGATCTTGCCATCCCGGCGGGCGGAATGGTGGTTTCCGGCTGTGACGATCCCGGCAAATTGCCCTACGACGCGGCGGAGATCGGTTCGAACGTCTATTTCGACGCATACAGCTCGCGGGTGCTGATTTCCGCAGGGGAGATCGACCCGTTCTATGAATATACCTTACAGGCGACCGTGTATAATGACGTGCGCTATGCGCAGACCATCGTCCTGTACGATCGCGGGGAAACCACCGGGACCAATGGCTACGGCTACGAGGTCTGCGTTGGCGCGGACGGGCAGATTTTATCTTCCGGTGGCAATAACAACGCGGTCCCGGAGGGCGGATATGTGATCTCCGTCATTGAAAAAGCGGACGCGGACCTCCTCAAGACTTACTTCATTCCCGGCGCGTTCTGCACGCTCGACGGGCTTCGCGTCACCGTGAAGTACGAGCCGCCGATGCTCACGACTACGGTGAAGGCGGAGCTCGAGGACATCCGGCGGGAACTGGAAACGGCGAAGGAAGAATTGCGGCTGGTGGATTACGACGCCGTTGAAACGCAGCTTGCGGACGCCGAGGCGGAAATCGCACAGATCGAAGCGGACGGCGGACTTTTGTCGTTTGCAGCCCGGGACGAATTGCTTTCCCGGCTCACGCCGATCCGGCTCGGGCTGACCGAACGTGCGCCGGTTGAGGTGCGCAGCGTCTGGTACGTTCCGACCGAATGGACCGCTGAAGGCGCGATTGAGACCGTCCGCCGTATGGCGGAAACCGGGATTAACCAAGTGCGGCTGGGCGTTTCGAACGGCTACCACACGATCGTCCCCATGCCGGAGATGCTTGACGATGGCGCGGGCGGAAGCATCAAATTCCCCTTCCGCGTCGACGCGCGGTGCAGCGGCGTCGACCTGCTCGCGGTGTACGCCAAGGCGTGTCGGGAGGAAGGCGTCGAGCTGGTCGTGAGCATTCCGGTGTTTCAGAACACCGGCGGGGTGAACTACCAGAAAGAGTGGCAGACCGCCACGAATAAGGAAACCGAGAACCTCGACCCGTTCTTCTCCCCGGCGAGCGATGAATACCGCGCCTATTTTCGCGCCTACGTCCGCTACATCATTCAGCATTATGACATTTCCGGACTGGAATTCGACTACATTCGTTACCCCTACTTTGACGGGAGCGTGGATTACGGCTACGACGAGGCCACCAAGCGGAAGTTCGCCGAAAAGACCGGTCTGCCCGCGTCAACGGTGGACGAGATCGGCGTGCAGCTGCGCTCGCACCCGCAATGGAACGACTGGGTGTGGTTCCGGGCGGGGTTGATTACGGAGTTTCTGGAGGAACTCCGGGGAATGGTCGGCGAGGTGCGGCCGGACCTGTATGTAACCGCCGCCGTCGCGGACGATACGTCGATTGAATCATACTGCCAGGACAGTCGGACGTGGATGGACCGTTCGCTGGTGGACGGAATCTATCCAATGTCTTACGGAGAGAGTCTCATGCGGCCGTCCACGGAGAAGTTCTCCGCCTATCTCAATGAAAACACCTTTCTCGTCATGGGCTGCGGTGCCTATATGTCTTTCACCGAGGGGGAGATCGCCTTACAGGCCAAGCAGGCGCCTCTCTACGGGGCGGACGGCATCGCCTACTTTGAATGGAGCGCCTACAACGATTACGGCTACGCCGATTTCCTGCGCGGAACCATCTATGAGAACGACGCGCTGTCTTTCACGGCGCACGAGAGCGAAAGTGTCAGGCTGCTGGTCGAACAGGCGAAGAAACGCTTCAAGCTGTTCGGGACGGACGCGAGTGACCTGTTCGGGCAGTACGAAAGCGGGTCGCTCGACCTTTCCGGCCTGCTCGACGCGCTGCGGGAGAGAAGCGGCGAGAACGACTTCCTGTACCGCGATCTGGACCTTGCAAAGCGGATCGAAAACATTTCCCGCGAAAAATACCGCGGGACCGTCGAGCTTCTGCCGATTGATCTAAGCGCGGGCGGCGAGAGCGCCGGCGCGTCCTCCGGCGAAGAGAGTGTTTTCGGGGACGAACCGTCCGAATCCGAGGAAAGCGGGAGCGATCACGGCTGGCTGATTGCGGGCGTTACCGCCGCAGCCGTCGCCATCGCGGCCGCGGTCGCCGCGTGCGCGGTTTTCCTGCGTAAGAGGGGCAAAAAAAGTAAACCCGGGCGGAAAACCCGGGCGAAAGGGATTCATTGACGCATAGAACCGACCATCTGTCCCTTTCTCTTTTGCCGCTCAGAACAGGTTGAGCACACGCGGGTAGAACAGATTGTTAAGCAGAGCGAGGTTCTGCGGGTTGGGTCGCATGAAGTTCCAGTAGAGCGCCCCGCGAAGCCCGTATTCCGGCAGCAGCCGCAGCCGCGTGTCCAGCGAGCGCACATCCTCGAACCAGACGACGTGCTCGGTTCCGTCGGATGTGTAGCGGAAGAACGGGGCCTGCACGGTTTCGTCATACTGAATTTCCGCTCCGACATCCCCGGCGAGCAGGAACGCCTCGGCGACCGAGAGCGACCGCGCCATGGAAAGCCCCTGCACGAACGGGAGCGTGAAGTCGTAGCCGTAGTTGGAGACCCCGAGGAAGATTTTTTCCGCCGGGATGCGGGTTAAGGCGTACTCGATGACGTTGCGGACCGGCTGGATCGGGGAAACCGCCATCGGCGGGCCGTAGGTGTACCCCCATTCGTAGGTCATCAGCAGCACGCAGTTGACTGCCTGCCCGATGGCGGCGTAGTCGTGCCCCTCGTAGAGCGTGCCGGGCTGGTCGTCGCGGGTCTTCGGCGCGAGGGCGGCGAGGATCGGGTAGCCGGCGGGGTTAAGCGTCTGGCGCAGCCGCGAAAGGAAGTTTGCGTAGAGCTGCGCGTTCTCCGCCCCGAGAAACTCGAAATCCACGTCTAAACCGTAATACCCCTTCCTGCGCAGGGTCTCGAGCAGTTCGTTAATCAGCGTCTGCTGGGCATTTTCATCCCGCAGCAGGGCGGCGGCGAGCTCGGAGGAAAAGTTGCCGTCGTCGGTCAGGGTGGAAAGGTGCATGACAGGAGAGACGCTGTAGGAGAACGCCTCTTGCAGCAGTTCCCCGTCGTCGAGTGGAATGAGCGTCCCGTCCGGGCGGAAGCCATAGGTAAACGGCATGATCCCGGACAACAGCGGCAGGGTCTGCCGGTAGAGCGTTCCGTTCACGAACGGATAGACGTACCCGCCGACCATGTATGCCCCGATGCGGTCGGCCTCCGTGCCGAGGTAGAGTATGTCGCCGGGGAAAATCTCGCTGCCCCCATTCAGGAACAAGTTGTTGCGCCAGAGGGTGCGCACGGTCAGCCCATAGCGGGAGGCGATGCCGTAGAGGGTTTCGCCCGCCGTGACCGTGTGGGTCGCCGTCGGAATCGCCACGAGCAGCGTCATCCCGACCGGCAGTTTTTCCGGCACCGCTACGCCGTTGTCCGCCGCAAGATTGCGAACCGGCACGCCGTATTGCCTCGCGACAGACGTGAGCGTCTCCCCGGAGGTCACCGTATGAAAAATCATTGCCCGTTCTCTCCTTTGAAGCCGTCAGAAAAGGACTTGACAAGCCGGAAACCCTATGCTATAATATACCGGTTATACAATATGGTCCTATGGCCCCGGTTTTTCCCTTGCAAACGACGTTTTATTACTATCATATAAGGAAACAAGACTATGCGTGACAACAAAACCACCCTTGCGGAAAGGCTCGCGTCGCTGCTCGCCGGGCAGGGGGTGTCCCTGACGGCGGAGGAGGCGGCCGGACTGTTTGAAACCCCCGCCGACCCGAAGCTGGGCGATCTGGCCCTGCCCTGCTTTAAGCTGGCGAAGCTGCTGCGGAGCGCACCGCCGAAGATCGCGTCTGAACTCTCGCCCGCCTTCGCCGGGACGGAGGGGATTGCCAAGGCCGAAGCGGTCGGCGGATACCTCAATTTCTTCTACGACGGCGCGTCGGCGGTTTCAGAGGTCGACGAAATTTTGCAGGACGAGCGTTTCGGCTCCTCTGACGAGGGAAATGGGAAGACGATTTGCCTCGACTTTTCTTCTCCCAACATCGCCAAGCGTTTTCACCTCGGACATCTCGGCACGACGGTCATCGGCAACGCTCTGCGGAATCTGTTCAACTTTCGCGGTTACAAGACCGTCGCCATCAACCACCTTGGCGACTGGGGCACCCAGTTTGGCAAGCTGATCTGCGCTTACCAGAACTGGTCGTCGCAGGAGAGGCTTGAACAGGATGGGATCACCGAGCTTGAAAGGCTCTACGTCCGCTTCTGCACGGCGGAAAAGGAGGACCCGTCCCTGACGCAGGAAGCGCGGGACGCCTTCCATCGGCTGGAGTGCGGGGACAAGGAATGCCTGAAGATCTGGAAGACTTTCAAGGACATCTCCCTGCCGGAATACCAGAAGACCTACGACTTACTGGGGATCACGTTCGATTCCTATATCGGAGAGGCGTTTTTTTCGGACAAAATGCCCGCCGTGGTGGAGGAACTGCGGGAGAAGGGACTGCTTGAGCTGGACGACGGTGCGTCGGTCGTGCGGCTGGACGAGGAGGGGATGCCTCCCTGCCTGATTCTCAAGCGGGACGGCTCGACGCTCTATCCGGCGCGGGACATTGCCGCCGCCATTTGGCGCAAAAAGACTTACGACTTTGAAAAATGCCTGTACGTGACGAGCGCGGGGCAGAGCCTGCATTTCGCGCAGTGGTTTCAGGTGGTTCGGAAGATGGGATACGATTGGGCGGACGGACTGGTGCACGTTCCCTACGGCACGATGAGCGTCGGCGGAGAAAAGCTCGCGTCCCGAACCGGGAACGTCGTGCTGTTGGAGGACTTGCTTTCCGAAGCCGTCCGCAAGTGCGAGCAGGTCATCGCAGAGAAGCATCCGGACCTGTCAAACCGCGAGGAAACCGCAAAGGCGGTTGGCGTGGGCGCCGTGGTGTTTAACGCCCTGTCCAACAGCCGCATCAAGGACAGCGACTTCAACTGGGAGAACGCGCTCTCCTTCGAGGGCAACGCCGGGCCGTATGTGCAGTACACCTACGCGCGCACGTCGAGCATCCTGCGCAAGAACGGCGGACTTCCGCCCGCGTCTCCCGCCGGCTATACGCCCGGTGCGGAGGAGACGGCGCTCGCGAAGAAGCTCTCTGCGTTCCCGGAGGCGGTCGACCGTGCGATCGAGGCGTATGAGCCGAGCGTCATTTCCCGCTATCTGCTCGCCGTCTGTGCGCTTTTTAACCAGTTCTACCAAAATTGCCGCATTCTCAACGCGGACGGGGAGGACGCACGAGTTTTCCGGGTGCGCCTTTCCGCGGCGACGCATACCGTGATCGGTAACGGGCTTGATCTGCTCGGCATCCGCCGGACGGAGGAAATCTGAAAATCATTTTGCAGGGGTTACAACGAAGAGGGGGTTGACAGGTATGTCCGGACATTCGAAGTGGAAAAATATTATGCATAAGAAGGAGAAGACCGACGCCGCGCGGGCGAAAGTTTTCACGAAGGTTGGCAAGGAGATCGCCATGGCGGTGCGGGAAGGCGGGCCGGATCCGGTTTCCAACAGCAAGCTGCGTGACCTTATTACCAAGGCGAAGAGCCTCAACGTGCCGAACGACAACATCAAGCGCATCATCGACAAGGCGTCGAGCGACAACAGCGCCGCCTACGAATTCGTCACCTACGAGGGCTACGGACCGGGCGGGGTGGCCGTCATCGTCGAAACGGCGACGGACAATCGCAACCGCACGGCTCCGGAGGTGCGTCACGCGTTCGACAAGTTCGGCGGCAACCTCGGCACGAACGGGTGCGTGTCCTTTCTCTTTTCGGAGAAAGGGGTCATCGTCGTGTCAAACGAGAACGGCGACGTGAATGAGGAAGTACTGATGGACGATGCGCTCGAAGCGGGCGCGGGGGATTTCTCGTCCGAGGACGACTGCTTTGAAATCTATACCGAGCCGGAGGATTTCTCGACAGTCTGCGAAGCGCTGTCCGGCAAGGGGTACAGTTTCCTGTCGGCGGAGATCGAAAAGGTCCCGGCGACCTACGTCGAACTCGACGATGAGCAGGCGGGGCTGATGCAGAAGCTGCTCGAACGGCTCGAGGACAACGACGACGTGCAGAACGTCTGGCACAACTGGGACGAGTGACGCATGCGTGTCGGCATTTTTGGCGGCAGCTTTGATCCGGTGCACAACGGGCACGTTCATGCGGCGGAATGTTTCCGGGAGGAGTGCGCGCTGGATTTAGTCTACGTCCTTCCGAACAGCATCCCGAACCTCAAGGATCGCAAGGTCGCTCCGGCGGAGGACCGGCTCGCCATGCTGCGTCTGGCGTTCGCAGGGAAGGAACAGGAAGGGTTTCTTGTCAGCGATCTCGAGGTGCGCAGGGGCGGGGTGAGCTACACCTGCGACACGGTGGCAGAGTTACAGGCGAAGCACCCGGGCGCGGAGCTGTACCTGTTCTTCGGGGACGACTGGCTGGAGGATCTGCCGCGCTGGAAGAACGTGCGGGAACTGCTCACGAACGTGATCGTCGCTCTTGCGAATCGCAGCGGGCGCGATGTGACGGCGCCGGTGGCGGAGCTGGAACGAACCTACGGGGCGAAGTTTCGGCTGCTGCGCTTTCAGGCGCTCGACGCGTCCTCGACGGACCGCCGCGCGGGGAATTCTTCACTCTGCTGTGAAGCCGTCAACCGCTATATTGCGGAAAAAGGGCTCTACGCCTGAAAAAGCAGGAAGGAAACTATGAGGGAACTGATCGAAACCGTGCGGCGGGAGCTGCGGATGAGCGAAAAGCGCCGCCGGCACACCGAAGGGGTTGCCGAGACGGCGAAACTGCTCGCGAGCCGGCACTTCCCGACGGAAATTTCGCCGGAGGAGGCAGAGCTCGCCGCGTTGCTGCACGATTACACGAAGGAATACCCGGTCGAAAAAAACCTTGAGATCTGCCGGCAGTACGACATGGAGGTCCCGCCGGAAGAGCTGGACACCCCGAAGCTGCTCCACGCGCGGTCGGCGTCGCTGATTGCGGAGCATATTTACGGCGCGCCGGAGCAAATTTGCGCGGCGGTCCGCTGGCATACGACCGGCCGCCCTGCCATGCGTCCGCTGGAGCTGGTGATCTATTTCGCCGATTATATCGAACCCGGGCGGACGGATCCGGGCTGCGTGCGTCTGCGGGAATATTACGAGCGGCAGTACCAATCGCGCAAGGACAAGACGCGCTCGCTGTATCTGGCGCTGGTGCGCTCCTTTGACACGACGATTCGATACCTGCTCGCGGAAAAAAAGACGATCGATTCCTGCACCGTCGCCGCCCGGAACTACTACCTCGGGCTTGTCAATGCAGCGAATCCCCACACGGGAAAGGACGGATAACAGTTTATGGATCAGCAACAACCGTTGACCGAAGAACGGCAAAAGGAACTCGCCGAACGCATTGCGGCTCTCGCCGCGTCCGCGCTTGAGGACAAGAAAGGGTTGGACGTACAGACGCTTCCGGTCGCGAAGCAGACCCCGCTTGCGGATTTCTTTGTCCTTGCGACCGGCACGTCCGGCACACACGTCCGCGCGCTGGCGGACGAGGTGGAATTCCGCATTCGGCAGGAGCTGAACGTCGGGCCTTTGCACGTCGAGGGCTACCGCAACAGCCTCTGGTATCTGCTGGATTACGGCTCGGTCGTCGTGCACATCTTTACCGACGAGGGGCGGAAATTCTATCATCTCGAGCGACTCTGGGGCGACGACAAAGGTCGAAGCTCTCTGTGAACCGAGGAAAGGAAGAACACCCACTATGGAGCACAATTTTAGGGAAATCGAGCCGAAATGGCAAAAAAAATGGGAGGAAGCCGGGCTGTTCCGAGCGGAGGACGGGAGCAAGAAGCCGAAGTTCTACGCCCTTGTGGAGTTTCCCTATCCGAGCGGCCACGGGATGCACATCGGGCATATCAAGGCCTACGGCGGATTGGAGGTCGTTTCCCGCAAGCGGCGGATGCAGGGGTATAACGTGCTGTTTCCGATCGGCTTCGACGCTTTTGGCTTGCCTACCGAGACGACCGCTATTAAGGACGGCGTGCATCCCCGCGTCCTGACCGACCGAAATATTAAGAAATTTACCGAACAGCTCAAGCGGGTCGGGTTCTCCTTCGACTGGTCCCGGACGGTGGACACGACGGACGAGGGGTATTACCGCTGGACGCAGTGGATCTTTCGCAAGATGTTTGACGCGGGGCTGGCGTTCCGCGATAAGACGCTCGTAAATTTCTGCCCGCACTGCCAAGTCGTGCTTTCCAATGAGGACTCACAGGGCGGGAAGTGTGACATCTGCCACAACGACGTGGTGCAAAAGTCCAAGGACGTCTGGTACCTGCGCATCACCGCCTACGCGGATAAGCTGCTCGAAGGGCTCGACCACGTTGACTACCTGCCGAACATCCGCAACCAGCAGGAGAACTGGATCGGCCGTTCGGCCGGCGCGTTTGTTAACTTCCCGCTTAAGGAGGTCGATGACAAGCTGCGCATCTACACCACCCGCTGCGACACGCTTTTCGGCGTGACCTTCATGGTCATCGCCCCGGAGCATCCGGTGCTCGACACCTACGCCGACAAAGTCAAAAACATGGACGAGGTACTCGCCTACCGCGCTGAATGCGCCAAAAAAACCGAGTTTGAGCGGACGCAGCTCGTCAAGGACAAGACCGGCGTGCGCATCAACGGGCTGACGGCGATCAACCCGATTACGGGCCGGGAGATCCCGATTTTCATTTCAGATTACGTCATGATGGGCTACGGAACCGGGGCGATCATGGCTGTTCCGGCACACGACACCCGCGACTACGCCTTCGCCAAGAAGTTCGGGGTAGAGATCCTGCCGGTTATCGAGGGCGGGGATATCTCCAAGGACGCCTACACGGGCGAGGGGCGGATGATTAATTCCGGCTTCCTCAACGGGTTGACCGACAAGAAATCCTCCATCGCACGGATGCTTGAGGAACTTGAAAAGCGGGGCGTCGGCGAAGCGGGCGTGCAGTACAAGATGAAGGACTGGGCGTTTAACCGTCAGCGCTACTGGGGTGAGCCAATTCCGATCGTGCATTGTCCGAAGTGCGGGATGGTCGGCGTGCCCTACGAGGAACTGCCGCTGAGACTGCCGGAAGTGGAAAACTTCGAACCCGGGGAGGGCGGAGAGTCCCCGCTCGCGAAAGTGGAGTCCTTTGTGAATTGCAAGTGCCCGAAGTGCGGCGGCGACGCGAAACGGGAGACCGACACGATGCCCCAGTGGGCGGGTTCGTCGTGGTACTTCCTGCGCTACACCGATCCGCACAACGACAAGGCCCTTGCCGACTCGGAAAAGATGAAATACTGGCTGCCGGTGGACTGGTACAATGGCGGGATGGAACATGTGACCCGTCATATGATCTATTCCCGCTTCTGGCACCGCTTCCTGTACGATATCGGTGTGGTACCCTGTCCGGAGCCTTACGCGAAACGGACGGCGCAGGGGTTGGTGCTCGGTGCGAACGGCGTGAAGATGTCCAAGTCGCTCGGCAACGTCATCGACCCGAATGACGTCATCGACCGCTGCGGCGCGGACGTGATGCGAACGTACATTTTATTCATGGGTGACTACGAGCAGGCGGCGCCGTGGTCGGACAGCTCGGTCCGTGGCTGTAAGCGGCTGATTGAGCGGTTTGCCGCCCTGACCGACCTGCTGACCGAACAGCAGGTCCCGTCGCTGGTGACGCCGCTGCACCGCACGATCCGCAAGGTGTCCGAGGACATCGAAAGCATGAAGTTCAATACGGCCATCGCCGCTATTATGACCTTTGTCAACGACGTTTACGCTGCGGGGGCAATCGACCGCGAATCCCTTATGACCCTGACCAAGCTGCTTTGCCCGTTTGCGCCGCATATCTGTGAGGAAATGTGGCAGGAATTGGGTGGAGAGGGATTCTGTTCCGTTGCTTCGTGGCCGGAATACGACGAGGAAAAGACCAAGGAAGCGACGGTAGAGATCGCCGTGCAGCTCTGCGGGAAGGTGCGCGGGCGGCTGACCGTCCCGGTCGACGCGACGCAAGCGGACGTCCTCGCCGCTATTCAGGCGGACGAAACGCTCTCCCCGATGCTCGTGGGCAAGCAGATCGTCAAGCAGATCTACGTGCCGGGCCGGCTGTGCAACCTCGTGGTGAAATAAGCGTCCCGCCGCAAGGGACGTTCCGAGACAGGGTAAACGCTGCGTTTTACGGGTTTGCCCTGTTTTTCTCCCTCCGGAAAGGGGACTTTGCATGAAAAAGCGATCGATTTGCCTGCTGTTGCTGCTCGCGCTGCTGGTTTGCGGCTGCGTATCGGGGGGAGAAACGCCCTCCGACGCTCCGGCCAGTTCATCGACGCCCGATGACACGTCTTTCACCGTTTCCGCCGAGCCGTCCGTCCCCTCGGACGATGCTTCGTCGGTGCAACCCGATCCGATTCCCCTGCCGGAGCAGACCGACTTCTTCACCGCCAACGGGCAGGGGATCCTTCCCGCGTCGGCGGATCTGCCCGCGTTCCGCGTGCCGACGGACATCCCGTACCTGTACAGCTTACCGTTCGAACTGCCGGAGGCGGTCGGGACGTTCGGCGACTTCTGCCGGATGGGGGAGACGTATCAGCTGCACTACACCGTTTGGGAGGACGGTGAGGAAATTTCCCGCTTGCGGCTGTATGACGTGTCCACTGGAGCGCTGCTAGCGGAAAAGACTCTGCCCGACGGTTGCTTCAGCGGACCGCTGCCCGACGGAGGCTTCTGGTACGCGGAGCCGGAGGGAATCTCGCTGACCGTTTGCGACCGGGACGGGAAGGGGACCGTCCTGCGGCAGGCGAGCGAGAACTACACTGGAAAAAATGCGCCTCGCCTGCTGGCGCTTTCCCCGGATGGGAACACGCTGCTCGCGGGGTTCGGCGCGGAGAACCTTTTTCTGCTGTTCGACTTGCGCACCGGGGCGCGTACCCGTGTCTCCGCCGGGGTCCGCGCGCAGTCGTGGAAACTGCTTTCAAGCGGGGAGGACAGCTTCCTGCTCGCGGGGTCGCGCGGGGCGCTTGTTCAGCTATCCATCGGCGAGGCATCCGCGAACCTGCTTTTGGAGGGAGACCCGATGTGTGAGGCGTCCGGCGGACTGCTGCGGCTGGACGGTGTCCGGCGAGGACTGCTCCTGCGCGGACAGACGGCGGACGCGGACGGCAATTGGCTGTTCGCGGCGGACTTCCTTTGGGACGACGAGAGTGTCGCCGCGTTCGGGTTTGGCTGCTGCGCGACGGTTTCGTGGGACAATTACGTTCGGTTTTACGACCTGCGAGCGGAAACCTGCGTCGCCGAATTCGCGTTTGACAGCGGCGGGACGCCGGAGGTCACACTGACGGAGGACGGAATCGCCCTGCTCTGTGACGGCGTGCGCTGCTGCCTGTATGATCTGCCCGCCGCCCACGCGGCGAGTACAGACGGCGAGCCGCTGCAAGCCGTCTACACAACTTCGAAAACCGCCGGCGAGTTCCTAGCCCGGGCCGCCGAAGCGATTGGCGAAACCTACGGCGTGACCCTGCACGTCGGCTCGGAGGGCAACGATTTCGACATTCCCGGTTACATCGGGCAGGCCGAGTTCGACCCGCTGGGCATCTACCACGCCCTGCGGGTGATCGATGAAATTCTGTCCCGCTACCCGGATGGGATGCTGCGGGAGGCGTACGAAGGGTTATTCGACGGCGGGCTGCACCTTTACCTGTGTTCGGGGCTGTACGGCTACCTGTCGGACGGGCTGAGCACGGCGAGCGGCGTGACGACGGCGAACGGAGAGGATATCCTCATGGCGCTCGACATCTACAACGGTCTGGAAACCACCATCCCGCACGAGCTTTCCCACGTCTTTGACTACCGCATCGAGGTGGTTTCGGCGGAATCCGACACCGACTGGTTGCTGCTCTGGGAAAACCTTCACCCCTTTCGGAACGCTTACATCTATTCTTACAGCGATTACGAGCGGAACATGGCCTACACCTACGCCGGTGAATCTTCGCAGTCTCGCGTGTGGTTCGTGGACGACTATTCCCGCACGTTCCCGACTGAGGACCGTGCCCGGATCATGGAAAACCTGTTCAATCCGCTTGACGGCAAGCTGCCGGTCGCGATGCAATCGCCGCACCTACTTGAAAAGGCCCGGTTTTACAGCTATATTCTGCGGCAGTGCTTCTCGTCCTGCGGAGAAAGCGCGCAGCCGCTGTACTGGGAGACTTACCTCGGCCCGATCGACGAGAGCGTGGCCGCGCCCTATCTGTCCGCCGCTTGACGAAAAAATGAATTCCCCGCTGCGGATTTTTCTGCGGCGGGGAATTATCTGTTCGAGCTCAGGAAAGCGGGCGAGGCGGCAGGGAGAAGCGGGTGCTGCCGTCCGATAGGGACAGTTTGCCGCCCGCGAGGGTCTTAAAACCCTGCGTGATGTTGCGGCGGCCGATGTTTTTGGTCTGGATCGTGTTCCCGCGCACCGGCCCGGGCATCTCCGGGTCCATCCCGGTGATGTAATTTGTGGCGACTAAAAGCATTTCCGTTTCTCCTTTCCAATCCGCTCGACGTGTGTCGCGGGCTTTTCCCGTCGGGCGGGAGAAGCTTGGTTTTCCGTTTCCCGTTTTGAATACCGGTTTCCTTCTCCGCTGCGCCATCCGCAGCAAGGCAAGGACGTTTTTCATTGAAAGACAACTCTGCCAAGCCGATCAGTCTATCCGCTCCAAACAGACCGAGAATCATGACTGTTTTGTCTGCACAGAGTCCCGAGAACAATCGGAGAAAATCGGCGGCGATTCGCCGCTCCTGCAAAATATATTTTGCGTTGCTTTGCAACAGAAATTTGCGGGCCTCTTCTTGTGAGATCGCATCCGTAGTGAAAAAACGGCGTGAGAGCCACAGCCGCACGGAGTTTTAGCCGCGCCTTAACGGCGAAGAGCCGCACCCCGTTATATTTTTACCGAAAGGCAAATTATCCGCTGTATAATGATGATGGCGCACGAGAGTGCGACTATTACAGAGAAGGTTGCCGAAATGGTAGTACGCTTCGACATCCGGATATATGGAGCCGGATTACGAACACATCCACAGGGAGTTGGCAAAACCCGGTGTTACGCTCGCACCTTTGTGGGCGGAGTACAACGAAAAATGTATCGGCACCGGAAAGCGCCCGTACATGATGACGCAGTTCGGCGGCAAGTACCGCCGCTGGGCACGGATCACGAAAGCGACGATGCGTATCCATCATAAACCCGGCGATGCCATGGAGGTGGATTGGGCCGGACAATCTCAAAACCGGCGTCATTTCAACGGTTCTGAACCGCAGTTACAAGGAACTCGCCGAGTATTACAATACTGCAATCGTGCCTTGCAGAGTGGAGGCTCCCAAGGACAAGGGCCATGCGGAAGCCACCGTAAATTATGCTGAAACCACGAAAGAAGTGGTCAAATGCTTTCTTACCGCCGGCAAAGAAGCGGAACAGGGCTTCAAATCCTGTGCGAGCCTTACCAAACTGGCGGACAAATATGGGAACGAGCGGTAGGGTACTTAATGTCCCCTGAACAATAAAATTTTCCAAATACCCTAAGGCAAAACGAGGAAAATATGGGATCATAGATGCAAGGGAAACGGACGAAACGGCATAAAAAGCTTGACTTGGAGGTTACGGGATGTACAGATACGGCAACGGACAGATCCGTCTATCGGAT
>CAZHBX010000003.1:0-71982 GCA_964530795.1 uncultured Ruminococcus sp.
GGGGGACCCCTGCCCAAACGTTTCCCCGTTTGAAAGACGGGACTTCAAAGGACGGGCGTCCGTTGGCAGGGGAGCCGGGGGCGGCGCCCACCCGGAAAGGAGAGGGAATCTCGATGAACCGCCTTGTCGGCGGCCTGGTTCTGGACGCGGACGACAAGCCGCGCGTGCGGATCAAATTTTCGGACGGCGGGGAAGTGACGGCGACCTATATCGGCACATTCGGCTATTCCCACACGTTCCGCACGGACGCCGGGAAGGAACTCCGCCTGTCGAACCATTTCATGCGCCTCAAAGACATCCGCGTCACCCGTGCGGAGTGAAAAAAACCTGCCGGACGGAAAATTCGTCCGGCAGATTCCTTTTTTCTTTATCTCTTTTCTCACTTTTCACTTCCCACTTCTCTTCTCTTCTACACGTTCCGCACGGACGCCGGGAAGGAACTCCGCCTGTCGAACCATTTCATGCGCCTCAAAGACATCCGCGTCACCCGTGCGGAGTGAAAAAAACCTGCCGGACGGAAAATTCGTCCGGCAGATTCCTTTTTTCTTTATCTCTTTTCTCACTTTTCACTTTTCACTTCCTGCGCTTACGGCTCGTCCGCCGCGTCCGCCGCGGCAAGCGCGTCGCGCCGGGACAGGTTCAGCCGACCCTTCTCGTCGATTTCCGTCACCATGACCTTGATCTGGTCGCCGACCGAAACAACATCCTCGACTTTCGCCACACGGTGCTTGTCAAGCTGAGAAATATGCACCAATCCCTCCTTGCCCGGGGCAATCTCGACGAATGCGCCGAAACTCATCAGGCGCGTAACCGTACCCATATAGATCGTGCCCGGCTCCGGGTCCTTCGCGATCGCGTCGATGAGGGCGAGCGCACGGTAGCCGTCGTCCTTGTTGACCGCGGCGATGAACACCGAGCCGTCGTCGTCGATGTCGATCTTGCAGTTCGTGTCCGTGCAGATTTTCTGAATGACCTTGCCGCCCGTCCCGATGACCTCGCGGATCTTCTCCGGGTCGATTTTGGTCGTGATCATCTTCGGCGCATACTTCGACACGTCCGCACGCGGCGCGGGCAGCGTCTTGAGCAGGTACTCGTCGATGATATAGAACCGGCCCTTGCGGGTGACCTCGAGGGCCGACTTGATGATCTCCGGCGTCAGTCCGTCGATCTTCAGGTCCATCTGGATCGACGTGATGCCCTTCTTCGTCCCGGCGACCTTGAAGTCCATGTCGCCAAAGAAATCCTCGAGCCCCTGGATGTCGATCATGGTCATCCAGCGCTCCCCTTCGGTGATCAGACCGCACGAGATCCCGGCGACCGGCGCCTTGATCGGCACCCCGGCGTCCATCAGCGCGAGCGTCGAGCCGCACACGGAAGCCTGCGATGTCGAACCGTTCGACGAAATGACCTCCGACACGCAGCGGATCGCGTACGGGAACTCCTCGACCGACGGCAGCACCGGCAGCAGCGACCGCTCGGCGAGCGCCCCGTGCCCGATCTCCCGGCGGCCCGCCCCGCGCGACGCTTTCGCCTCGCCGACCGAGTACCCCGGCATGTTGTAGTGGTGCATATACCGCTTCGTTTCCTCGACGTCAATCCCGTCGAGCAGCTGCGCTTCGCTCATCGGCGCGAGCGTGCAGGTCGTCAGCACCTGCGTCTGCCCGCGGGTGAACATGCCCGACCCGTGCACGCGCGGCAGCAGCCCGACCTCGGCGGCGAGCGGACGGATCTGATCCATCTTCCGCCCGTCGACGCGGCGCTGTTCGGTCAGCAGCCAATGGCGGACGATCTTTTTCTGCAATTGATACAGGCACTCGTCGATCAGCGCCTTACTGTCCGGGTACTCCTCGGCGAGAGATTCGTACACCTTGTCGTAGACCGGCTTGAGCCGCGCGTCGCGGACTTTCTTGTCGTCCGTGTCCAGCGCCGCCTCGACGTCCGCGCGGACCATCGCTTCGATCCGACGGAACAGCTCCGGGTCCGGCACGCAGGACGGATACGCGAATTTCGGCTTGCCGATGGCCTCGCGGATCCCGTCGATGAACGCGACGAGCTCCTGAATCTCCGCATGCGCCCGCAGGATCGCGTCGAACATCACATCGTCGGGGACCTGATTCGCCCCCGCCTCGATCATGACCACCTTCTTGGCGGTCCCCGCGACGGTCAATTGCAGGTCGCTGGCCTGCCGCTCGGCGAGCGTCGGGTTGATGACGACCCTGCCGTCCACCAGACCGACGAACACGCCCGCGATCGGCCCGTTCCACGGGATATCCGAAATCGTCAGCGCGATCGACGCGCCCAGCATCGCCGCCACTTCCGGCGAGCAGTCCTGATCGACCGACAGGACCGTCAGCGACAGCACCACGTCGTTGCGCAGGTCCTTCGGGAACAGCGGGCGGATCGGACGGTCGATGACGCGGGACGCTAAAATGGCGTGCTCGGTGGGGCGGCCCTCGCGGCGGTTCCACGAGCCCGGGATCCGGCCGACGGAATATAATTTTTCCTCAAAGTCCACGGAAAGCGGGAGAAAATCGATCCCTTCACGGGGAGCGGCGGACGCGGTCGCCGTGCAAAGCACCGCCGTGTCGCCGTAGCGGACGAGGCAGGACCCGTTGGCGAGCTGCGCCATCTTGCCGGTCTCGATCACCAGCGGACGGCCCGCGAGGGTGTAAGTGAATTTGCGGAAATCTTCGAACATCTTTTTCTTCCTTTCGCTTTTTCTGACCGCCGCAAGCGTAGTTTAGCACTGAACCGGACGTCCGAGCGTCCCCCCGTTCGGGCGCACGGGTAAATGATAAACCGGCTTACGGCGAAAGGTCGGCGGGAAGCGGCCCGAACGGCCGGACCGCGTTCCCTTGGCTTGGGCGGTTACTTGCGCAGACCCAGCTGCTCGACGATGGCACGGTAGCGGTTGATGTCCCGCTTCTGCAGATAGCCGAGGAACTTGCGCCGCTTGCTGACCATCTGGTGCAGGCCCCGGCGGGAGTGGTTGTCCTTCGGGTTCGCCTGCAGGTGGGCGGTCAGCTGCTTGATGCGGGTCGTGAGAATGGCGATCTGCACCTCCGCGGAGCCCGTGTCCCCCTCGTGGACGGCGTACGTCTTGATGATCTGCTGCTTTTCTTCTTTAAGAAGCATGTTTTTTCACCTCCGGTTGGAATCGATCCGGCAGAACCGAGCGGGAGGTCAGGGTGAAATCTGCCTCTGACCCAGTCATGCCTTCCCCCTACTATACCATATTTTTCCCGGCTTGTAAAGGGGGAAACCGGATTTTTTCGGTTTTTCGGCGAAAAATTTTCCGCCTGGCGCGCTCTTTGCGAAAAAAATTCTTCCGCCTGCCGGAATTCTTTCCCATACCCCCTTGCAAAACGACGATTTTTGTGGTAAAATAAGAGGGAAAGAACCGACGGAGGAGGGGACGCGTTTTGAAACGGGAGATCCTGCGCGACCGCTTGCTGCAAGCGGCCGGGCTGTTCGTCGTCGCCGCGCTGACCGCGGCGTTCCTCTTCGCGTTTGCAAACAGACTTCTGCCCGCGCAGGAGGAGGGCGACGTATTCGCGACCGTCTACGCCTTTTCCCGGGACGGGACGGGGGAAGCGGAAAGCGAAGCGGAAAGCCCGCCGTAAAGGGGGCGTTTGGGGGCGCCGGAGGCGCTGCCGCCGGAGGGGGAAAGGGCCGGCGTCCGATGACGGCCTCCCCGCCGCGCGGCGGGGAACTGCAAGACTTTATAAAAGCGTTGGCTTTGCGGAAAAATCGTTCGCGGAGGAGATGAAAGTCTTGACGAAAAAGAAGGAAATTGTCGCGATGCTGCTGGCGGGCGGGCAGGGCAGCCGGCTCTACCTGCTGACCGAGCGCATCGCCAAGCCGGCGGTCACGTTCGGCGGCAAGTACCACATCATCGATTTTCCCCTGTCCAACTGCGTCAATTCCGGCATCGACACGGTCGGCGTCCTGACGCAGTACCAGCCGCTCGCGCTCAACGAGTACGTGGGCAACGGTCTGCCGTGGGATCTTGACCGCACCTACGGCGGCGCCCGCACCCTGCCGCCCTACCAGGCGATGGACCGCTCGGAGTGGTACAAGGGCACGGCGAACGCCGTCTACCAGAACATGAACTTCATCGACAAGTTCGATCCGGACTACGTCATGGTACTCTCCGGCGACCACATCTACCGCATGGACTACGGCGAGATGGTCGAGTTCCACAAGCGCAAGGGCGCGGTCTGCACCATCGCGGTCATCGACGTCCCGCCCGACGAGGCTCCCCGCTTCGGCATCATGGAGACCGACGAAACCGAGCGCGTGCGCTCGTTTGAGGAAAAACCCAAGGTTCCGAAGAGTACGAAAGCCTCGATGGGGGTCTACGTCTTTTCGACGGACGCCCTGCGGCGGTACCTGATCGCGGACGAAGCGGACGAGCGCAGCGAAAAGGACTTCGGCAGGAACGTCATTCCCGCAATGCTGCGCGCGGGCGAGCCGCTCTACGCCTTCCCGTTCCGCGGCTACTGGAAGGACGTCGGGACCATCCGCAGCCTGTGGGAGGCGAATATGGACCTTCTCGGCGAGCATCCGGCCCTGTCGCTGCAGGACAGTTCGTGGCGGATCTACTCCCGCTCCGACGTCCGCTCCCCGCAGTACATCGGCGAAAACGCCGTCGTCCGCAATTCGGTCGTCACCGAGGGGTGCGAGATCTACGGGCAGGTGATCAACAGCGTCCTCTCCGGCGGGGTGGTGGTCCGCAGGAACGCGGTCGTCCGCGACAGCGTCCTGTTCGAGGACGTGGTCGTCGGCGAGGGGACCTGCGTGGACTATTCCGTCGTGGACGGGCGGACGGTGTTTGGCGCGTCCTGCCGGGTCGGGGCCCCGTGCGAAACGGCGTCCGAGCTGACGCTGGTCGGCGGCGACCTGAACATTCCGGCCGGCGTGACGGTTCCGGAGGGCTGCCGCTTCGGCGCGAGGGAACTGGCGGCCGCGCCGAAGGCCGCGGAAGGGGGCGAAACGGTATGAGCGCGGTTGCGATCCTGTTCGCCGGGCTGAACGAGCGCCGGGTGCCCGAGCTGACTTCCGACCGGACGATGGCGTCCGTCCCGTTCGCCTGCCGGTACCGGCTCATTGACTTCATGCTTTCCAACGTCGTCAACGCCGGCATCACGAACGTCGGCGTGCTGACGCATTACAACTACCAGTCCCTGATGGACCACCTCGGCACCGGCAAGGACTGGGACCTCGCCCGCCGCAACGGCGGACTGCACATTCTCCCGCCGTTCATCACGGCGTTCGCGAATTTCGGCGTGGGCGGACTTTCCGCGACGCGGCTCGAGGCGCTTTGCAGCGCCCGGTCCTTCCTGTCCGAATGCACGGAGGACACGGTGCTGGTTTCCGACGGCGACCTGATCTGCAACCTCGACCTGGGCGATTTGCTCCGCTTCCACCGGGAGACCGGGGGGGACATCACGGTCGCGGTGCAGCGCCGGGAGGTGACGGGCAGGGACGCGGTGAGCGTGGTCCGCTCGGACCCCGACGGGCGATTCCTCGAAGCGACGCGGTTCAACGACAGCGCGCCCGGTGAAAAGGACGTGCAGGTCCAGCTCTTCGCGGTTGACCGCACGTTCCTGCTCCAGCAGCTCACGGAGTGCATCGCCCACGGCTACAACAGCCTGACCCGCGACCTGTTCAACCGCTGCGCCGTTGAGGCGCAGGTCCGCGTCTACCGCATCTCCGACAGCTGCGAGACGGTATCCAGCCTCGCCGACTACTACCGGCTCAACATGGCCATGCTCCGCCCGGACGTGCGCGGGCAGCTCTTTTCGGTCAGGAACCGCCCCGTCCTCACGCGTGTGTGGAACTCCGTCCCGACCGTCTACGCCGGGGAATCCCTTGTCAAGAACTCGCTTGTCGCCGACGGCTGCGTCATCGAGGGCATCGTCGAAAACTCCATTCTCTTCCGCGGCGTCCACGTCGGCAAGAACACCAGCGTCGAGAACTGCATCCTTCTCCCCGACACCTACGTCGGCAACCACGCCTACCTCAACTGCGTCATTACCGACAAGCGCGTCGCCATCCGTGACGGGCGCGTCTTGTCCGGGCACGAGAGCCGGCCGTTCTTCATCGAGAAATACGTGTCGGTGTAAGGAGCACCCCTTTCGGAAAGCCCCATGCACCAGGAATCGTCAGGAGGAATCGGAAACAGATGAAAATTTTGCATATTGCGTCGGAGGCGCTGCCGTTTGCGGCGTCGGGCGGGCTGGCGGACGTAATCGGCTCGCTGCCGGCGGCGGTGAAGAAAGCGTCCCCGGAGGACGATGTCCGGGTGATCCTTCCGCTGTACGGCACGATGGCGTCGTCGTGGCGGGAGAAACTGACGTTTTTGTTCGACCGAACGGTGACGCTGAACTGGCGGAACCAGTACTGCGGCGTGTTCACCGTAACGGTGCGCGGCGTGGTGTTCTACCTGCTCGACAACGAGTACTACTTCAAGCGCCTGTCGCTGTACGGGGAGTTTGACGACGGCGAGCGGTTCGCGTTCTTCTGCCGCGCGGCGGTGGCGGTCCTGCCGGACCTCGGCTTCTTCCCGGACGTCCTGCACGCCCACGATTGGCAGGCTTCCCTCTCCGTGATCTACCTGAAGCGGAAGTACGCCGACGTTGACGGATACCGGAACATCAAGACGGTTTTCACGATTCATAATGTTCAGTATCAGGGCAGGTACGGGTACGAACTGATGAACGACGTGTTCGACCTGCTGCCGTCGGATTTCGAGCTGGTGGAGTACGACGGGTGCCTGAACCTGATGAAAGGCGCGATTCTGGCGGCGGACAGGGTGACGACGGTGAGTCCGCACTACGCGGAGGAACTGCTCGAGCCGCAGTACGCATTCGGGCTGGACCCGATCCTGCGGATGTGCGCCGGGAAGCTGACGGGGATCCTCAACGGGATCGACCGGGAGCGGTACAGCCCGTCGAAGAGCCCGGAGCTGCCCGCGCCGTTCCACGTCAACCGCATGGCGGGGAAGGCGGTCTGCAAGCGGGAATTGCAGGGGCAGCTGGGGCTGCCGGCGGAGGCGGAAACGCCGCTGATCGCGATGGTGACCCGGCTGGTGGACGCGAAGGGGCTGGACCTGCTGACCCTCGCGGCGGAGCCGCTGCTCGAGGAGGACGTGCAGCTGGTGGTGCTCGGCAAGGGGGACTTCTACTACGAGGAGTTTTTCCGGCGGGTCGCCGACCGGCACCCGGACAAGTGCCGGACGGTTCTGCGGTTCGACCAGGTGCTGGCCAAGCGCATCTACGCGGGCGCGGACATCTTCCTCATGCCGTCCCGGACCGAGCCGTGCGGGCTTGCGCAGATGATTTGCTCCCGCTTCGGGGCCGTGCCGGTCGTCCACGAAACCGGCGGACTCAAGGACAGCGTCCGCGACGCGGGCTGCGAGGGCGGTGGGAACGGGTTCACGTTCGCGGCCTACAACGCCTGGGATATGCTCTACGCGCTCCGCAACGCGCTCGACCTCTACCGCGACCGCGACGCCTGGCGCAGGCTCGTCCGCCGCGTCATGCGCACCGATTTCTCTTGGGACACGTCGGCGAAAAAATACCTTGCGCTGTATCAAAGCCTTCTGTAAGGGGGTACGCATCCCCCGCGCCCGCGCCCGACGGCTACGCGTACCAATCGGCGCTCGCGGCGCTTCCTATTCCGTACGCATCCCCCCGCGCCCGACGGCTTTCAGGAAAACGCGGAATTCCTCGAAGGAAGCCGTCCCGTACGCATCCCCCCGCGCCCGACGGCTTTCAGCCGCCGGGTTTGGCTTGTCCGAGCGGCGTTTCCGTCTTTCCGCCCCGGATTTTGACACGCGGAGCGAAAGCATCCCGGCCGGCGCCGGCCGCCATTCCCTTTCGGGCAGGGGGATGGGGGCGCCGGCCGCCATTCCCGGCGAACCCTTTCGCGTAAAAAATCCGCACCCACCCAAACCTTGGAGATGAAACCATGAAGATTCCACCGATCGATCGCGCCTCCGTCGCGGAGGCCTTGAAAAACAAGCTGTCACGGTACTTCGGCACGACGCCGGAGGAGGCGACGATGCAGCAGATGTACCAGGCGACGGTATTAAGCGTGCGGGACCTGTTGAGCGTCCGCAGCCGCGAAACGATTCGCAGAACCCGCGAGCAGGGGGCCAAGCAGGTGTTTTACCTGTGCATGGAGTTTCTGATGGGCCGAATGCTGCGGATGAACCTGTGCAACCTCGGCGCGGAGGAATCCTACCGCGAGGCGCTGGCGGCGAGCGGGTGTTCGCTGGACGACCTGTACGAGCTGGAGCCGGACCCGGGACTGGGCAACGGCGGACTGGGGCGGCTGGCGGCGTGCTTTCTCGACGCGCTGACGTCCCAGAACTACCCGGCGAGAGGGTTTTCCATCCTGTACGAGTACGGGCTGTTCAAGCAGCGCATCGTGGACGGCGAGCAGATGGAGCTGCCGGACATCTGGCTGCCCGAGGGACATTGCTGGCTGGTGCCGCGGCCGGACGAGAAGGTCGTTGTCCGCTTCGGCGGTACGGTCCGGGAGGAATGGAAGAGCGACCATTGCGACATCATCGAGGAGGGGTACGACGAGTACGAGGCCGTGCCGTACGACCTGTTCGTCACCGGCGGCGGCACGGATACGGTCAACACCCTCCGGCTCTGGAAATCCGGCGATTCCGGCCGCTTCGATCTGCAGGCGTTCTCGCAGGGGCAGTACGTCAAGGCCCTTGAGGACAGCACCATGGCCGATGCGATCTCCAAGGTGCTGTACCCGGCGGATCATCATTACGAAGGGAAGCTCCTGCGGCTTTCGCAGCAGTATTTTCTGGTTTCGGCGTCGCTTCAATGGATCGTCGCGAACCACCTTTCGCTGTACCGGTCGCTGGAAACGCTGCCGGAATACACGGCGATCCACATCAACGACACCCACCCGGCGCTGGCGATCCCGGAGCTGATGCGGATTTTGATGGACCTGCACCACTTCTCGTGGGACCAGGCGTGGGACATCACGACGCGGACCGTGTCGTATACCAACCATACGGTGCTGCCCGAGGCGTTGGAAGTCTGGAATGAAAATCTGTTCTCGCTGAAGCTGCCGCGCATCTACGCGATCATTCGCGAGATCAACGAGCGGTTCTGCCGGCTCGCGTGGCGGAAGTTCGTCGGCGACTGGGACAAGATCGGCCGTATGGCGGTTCTCGACCACGGGCAGGTCAAGATGGCGAACCTGTCGGTGATCGGGTCGCACTGCGTCAACGGCGTGTCCGGGCTGCACTCGGAAATCCTCAAGACGGCGGTGTTCCGGGACTACTTCGACCTCTACCCCGACCGCTTCACGAACGTCACGAACGGCATCGCCCACCGCCGCTGGCTCTGCTGCGCGAACCCGGCTCTTTCGGCGCTGCTGGACGAAACCATTGGCGACGGCTACCGCAAGGACCCGGAGCAGCTGTCGAAGCTGCGGGCCTTCGCCGGCGACGCGTCCGTACTCGACCGTCTGGACGAGGTGAAGCGTGCGAATAAGCGGGCGTTCGCGCAGTACCTGCGGGACACGAAGGGGGTCGTCATCGACCCGGAGAGCATCTTTGACGTGCAGGCGAAGCGGATGCACGAATATAAGCGGCAATTGCTGAACGCCCTGCACATCATCGCGCTTTACCAGCGCCTGCGCGAGGATCCGACGGCGGACTTTGCCCCGCGGACGTTCCTGTTCGGGGCGAAGGCGGCGCCGGGGTATTACCTCGCCAAGGATATTCTGCGGCTGATCTGCTGCCTCGGCGCGGAGATCGAGAAGGACCCCCGCGTCCGGGAAAAGCTGCGGGTCGTGTTCCTCGAAAACTATAACGTCACCCTCGCCGAGCATCTCATGCCCGCGGCGGAGATCAGCGAGCAGATTTCCCTCGCCGGCAAGGAGGCGAGCGGGACCGGGAATATGAAGTTCATGATCAACGGGGCGCTGACCATCGGTACGCTCGACGGCGCGAACGTCGAGATGGCGCGGCTGGTCGGCGGGGACAATATCTTCATCTTCGGCCACACCGCCGAGGAGGTCGAGGAGATTTGGCGCAAGGGCTACGCCTCGTCCGTGTACTACGCCCGCTCCCCGCAGCTGAAGCAGGCGGTGGACAGCCTTTATGCGGGGTATAACGGACGTTCTTTTGAGGATTTGGCGAAATACCTGCTCTATTCCTACGGCGTGTCCGACCCGTTCCTCTGTCTGGCGGACTACGACCTGTACGCCGAAACGCACGGGCGGATGGTCCGCGCCTACGCCGACCGGCGAAAGTGGAACGCGATGTCGCTGCAAAACATCGCGTCGGCCGGTTACTTCGCCGCCGACCGCTGCATCCGCGAGTACGCGGGCCGCATCTGGCATCTGCGTCCGCTCCGGGAGGACGGGCGATGAAGGGGAAGGACTGTTTCCTGCGGTTTTCCCACAGCGGATTCGTCACGAACAGCTTCACCCTGCCCGCCGGGCTGGAGGGGAAGCTCGAACTCGGACTTCGGGGGGACGTGCGGGGCGTTCGCTTTTACCTCGGCAGCGACGACGGGGTCATTTTGCGGCGGGACGCGCCGTTTTCCCGGCAGGAGGGGGACTACCGGGTCTATGAGGCGGTCCTGCGGACGGCGGACTTCGCGCCGGAGGGACGGGGGCTGTTTTTCTTCCATTTCGAGCCGGAGTACCCCGACGGGCGGCGGTATACCGCGTTCGACGGCGACCTGCTCTCGCTCGCGCGGACGTTCTCCGGGGAGCTGCAATTGACGGTGTACCAACGCGCGAACCTCTGGATCGCCGAGAACCGGGTCTACTACGAAATTTTCGTTGACCGCTTTCGCCGCAGCGGCCGCATCAAATACCCCCGCGACGACGACTGGCACCGCTTCAATCCCGATTGGGAGCATGGGATTCCCGAATACCCCCCCGAGCCCGGGCAGCAGTTCCCGAACAACACCCATTTCGGCGGGGATTTCGACGGCATCACCGAAAAACTGCCCTACCTTTCGTCGCTCGGGGTCAACGGACTCTACCTGACCCCGGTTTCCATCGCCTATTCCAACCATAAGTACGACGTCGGGGACTACCTGCAGGTCGATCCCTGCTTCGGCGGGGAGGACGGGCTCGGGCGGCTGATTGACGCGGCGCACGACCGGGGAATGACCATCCTGCTCGACCTCGTGCTGAACCACGTCGGGGCGGACAGCCGCTACTTCAACCGGTATCTCGAAAAGAAGCATTTTCCGCAGGTCGGGGCGTTCGTGTCGCGCGGGTCGATCTACAACGACTGGTTCCATATCGAGCAGCGGTACCCGACGGCGAAGTACGAGTGCTGGTGGGGCATGGAGAACCTGCCCCGCATCGTCCCGTGCGAGTCCTTCCGGGAGTTCGTGTACGACGAAGTCGTCCCGTTCTTTCTGGAGGACCTCGGCGCGGACGGGTTCCGGCTGGACGTCGCGGACGAACTGACCGACGAACTGCTCGACGGGGTCAACCGGGCGGTCCGCATGTGCAACCGCAACGGGATCATCATCGGGGAGGTCTGGGAGGACGCGTCGAACAAGGTGTCCTACGGACGCCGCCGCCGGTATTTTCAGGGCGGACAGCTCGACGGGGTGATGAACTACCCGCTCCGCGACGCCCTGCTGACCTTCCTGCGCGACGGCGACGCGGCGCCGCTGCGCCGCGTGGCGACCACGCTCGTCCGGCATTATCCGCCGGAGGCGATGCGGCATACCCTGAATAATATCGGGAGCCACGACACCCCCCGCATCATGACCCTGCTGGGCGACGGCGAGGGCGAGGGACTGACGAACGACGAAAAAGCCGTCAAACGGCTGACCCCGGAGCAGCGGAACCGGGCAAAGACCTTATTGCTCTGCGGCTACCCGCTCTTCTGCTATCTCCCCGGCACGCCCTGCATCTACTACGGGGACGAAGCGGGTCTTGAAGGGTACGGCGACCCGTTCAACCGCCGTCCGTTCCCGTGGAACGCTCCGGACGAGGACCTGTTCGCCGTCATGCGGGCGGCCAACTTCGTCCGCCAGCAGGAGGCGTTGATTCAGGGCGGGGACTTCGAGGCGCTCGAAAGTCCGCCGTCCACCTTCGCGTTCCGCCGCTTCCGCCGGGAGTGGGAGGGGAAGATCGAGGTCGTCTGCAACCGCACGGACCGGCCGCTGCCGTGGAAATTTCAGTCCGCCCTGCTCATGCAGGACCTGCTGAGCAAACAGTGGTTTACCGGCCAGACGACCGTCCCGCCGTACACCACGCTCTGCTTCCGCAGCTCCAGCGAGCCGGCGAAGTACGACCTGAAAAAGGACCCGGTCCACCCGTGGCTTTGAAAAAGGAAGGCGTTTTTCACCGATGGAATCTTTGACCCGTGAAATCGCCGGCGACGCCCGCGCGCTCGGGGTCCGCCCGGGGAGCGCCCTGCTCGTCCACGCGTCCTTCCGCTCGCTCGGCGGGGGCGTGACCGCGAAGGAGGTCATTGACGGGCTGCTGCTCGCGCTTGGAGAGGGCGGGACGCTGGTGTTCCCGACGCTCAGCTATCGGTTCGTCGGTCCCGCGCACGCGCGTGCGTTCGATGTGCGTTCGACGCCGTCGAACGTGGGCTACCTGCCCGAATTCTTTCGCACGCGCTGCCCCGGCGTCCGCCGGAGCCTCTGCCCGACGCATTCCTGCGCCGCGGTGGGGGAACGGCGGGACTTCGTCGTCGGCGGACACCACCTTGACGACACCCCGGCGGGGGAACATTCCCCGTTTCGCCGGCTGCTCGAGCTGGACGGAAGCATCCTGTTCCTCGGCTGCGGGACCAACTGCAACACGTCCATGCACGCCGTTGAGGAGCTGTCCCGCCCGCCTTACCTGTTCGGGGACCGTTACGACTACGAGCTGACCGACGAACACGGGGAAACCATCGTCCGCCCCTGCTATGCCCACGATTTTCGCGGGGTCTCCCAGCAGTACCGCCGGATGGAAACCCTGCTGACCGGCGACGAACTGCGCACCGGGAGAATTCTGAAGGCCCCCTGCCGCCTCATGCGCTGCGCGCCGCTCTGGGAGAAGGCCGACGCGGCGCTGCGCGAAAACCCGTTCCGATTCGTTGACCGGACCTGAAATCCCCATACCGAAGGAGAACCACACCGTGCAGACAGCCCTATCCCCCGCCGTTTTCGGCGAGCTGATTCGCGTGTTTTCCCTCAAGGGCGGCTACGCCCGCCATACCGCCGTCTCCGGCGGCAACATTAACGACACCTACGTCCTCGAAACGCTCCTGCCCGACGGGACGAACCGCCGTTACGTCGTCCAGCGCATCAACCGCAGCGTGTTCGCGTCCCCCGGGGACGTCGCGGACAACGCCTACGCCGTTACCGCCCATATCGAGCGCAAGCTGACCGCCATGGGCGTGACCGACCTGCGCCGCCGTGTGCTGCACTACTACCGCACCGGGGACGGCTCGTTTTTCCATACCCTCCCGGAGGGCAGCTTCCGGGTGCTGTCCTACGTCTACGACTCGTTCGGAACCGACCAGCCCGACCCCCGGCTGCTGCGGGGGACCGGCGAGGCGTTCGGCCGCTTTCAGGCGCTGCTCGCGGATTTTCCGGTCGAAAAGCTGCGCGTGACGATCCCGGATTTTCACAACACCCCCAAGCGCTTCGCCGACCTCGCCGCTTCCGCCCGCGCGGATGTGCGCGGCAGGTTTGCCGACGTGCGGGGCATATACGACGAACTGATGTCCATGGCGGGAAATATCGACCTGTACGACCGCCTGCACGCGAAAGGCGACCTGCCGGTGCGCGTCGTACACAACGACACGAAATGCAGCAACGTCATGTTCGACGCGCATACGCTTGAGCCGCTCGCCGTAATCGATCTCGACACGGTCATGCCCGGTTTTGCGGGGCACGATTTTGGCGACGCCGTCCGCTTCGCCTGCAACACCCTGCCCGAGGACGCCGACGACGGGGAACACGCGAAACTGGACCTGGACGCTTTTACGCAGTTTGCACAAGGATTTCTCCCCGAGGTTCGAAAAATTCTGACCCCGACCGAGCTTGAGACCCTCCCCGACGGGGTCCTGCTGCTGACGCTGGAACTTTCCGCCCGCTTTTTGAAGGACGATTTGGACGGGGATGTGTATTTTAAATGCCAAAAAGACCGCCATAATAGGGTACGTGCCACATGCCAGACCGCGTTAGCGAGGGATATCCTCCATAAACTGCCGGAAATGCGACAAATTGTACAGCGCGTGTGTGCGGAAATCTAAGTTTGCACCCCAGACCTTTGGTGATTTTGACAAAAAGGATAAATTTTTTCCGAAAAGTGTTGACAAAGATGAAAAGTCGAGTATAATGTAAGCTACAGTGCCCGTTCAGAATGCGGAAGCAGGTCGGTGATGCCCGTTTGAGTCCGGTTTCGGAAGCGCCCGGGGCGGGGCGTTCGTGTTTGAACGCCGCGGAAGCGGCGCTGGTTTTTCGCGCGCGCGCGGGGGATGATGAGGCTTTTGCCGCACTTGCGTCCGCATATCGTCGTTTGGTGTACTGGCATGTGTCCCGTTCGCTCGCGAAGCTGCAAAAGCCGAGCGCGGATCCGGAGGATCTGTTTCAGGAGGGGCTCATCGGGCTTCTGAAGGCGGTGCGGACGTACGACGGGGTGTCGTCGTCGTTTTCGACGTATGCGTCGGCGTGCGTGGGAAACAGCGTGGTCAGCGCGGTGCGGAAGTATCGGCGGCAGAGTGCGCCGTCGGTCCCGCTCGAGGAAACGGCGGAAGGCGTCGCGTCCTCGCCGGAGAGCGAGGTCATCGATCGCGAAAGCAGTTCGCTGCTGTACGAGCGTGCGCTCGCGGGGCTGTCGGCGTTCGAGCGGGCGGTTTTCGAGCGGTATTTGGCCGGGCAGACCTGCTCGGAGGTTGCGAAAGCGCTGGGCAGGCCGGAAAAGGCGGTGGAGAACGCCGTTTGCCGGTCCCGCCGGAAGCTGCGGACGCTGCTTGCGTAAGGGGCGCGGGCATTTCAGAATGGCGGTAATAGACCGCGTTTGCGCGAAAGCGGGTGCGGGATATTATAGAAAATTTCGAACAAGGAGTAGGCAAATGTACCAGGACAAGACTTTGGTTTGCAAGGACTGCGGCAACGAGTTCGTGTTCACCGCCGGTGAGCAGGAATTCTATGCGGAAAAGGGCTTCCAGAATGAACCCCAGCGCTGCAAAGCCTGCAGGGATGCAAAGAAAAACGCTGCCAAAGCGCCCAGAGAAATGTTTGAGACGGTTTGTGCGCAGTGCGGGAAGATCGCTCGCGTTCCTTTCCAGCCCACGACGGACAGACCGGTTCTTTGCAGCGAGTGCTTCGCGGCAAAGAGAGCATAAATAATCCGCATCCACAAGGCAGGTTATTTTCTCGGGGAAAAGGGTGTTTTCACTCCAGCAGGGTGAAAATGCCCTTTTTGTGTGCGCCGCCGCAGGGAAAAATCCCGAGGCGGGGACCCTTTTTCCGCCGGGCGCTGGCAGGGGGATGCCGGCACCCCCAAAACGGACCCCTTTCCGAAAAATATTCCGCCTACCCCCTTGACAATTGCGCGGCGGGGTGGTACAATAGAAAAAACCAGAAAGCGATCAAGCGGGGAGGAGGCGCGGCACCGGAATGAAGCGGAGCGACCTTCGTTTTTTGTTGCCCGACCCCCGCTGCGCGGAGGCGGTTCGGGAATTTGAAGGCATGGGCGGTCGTCAACCGGTTTTGCGCGGTCCGTATCTCGTTCTCCCCGGCTTTTGCGATGTGCATGTGCATTTCCGCGAGCCGGGGTATTCTTATAAGGAAACGATCGCCACGGGGAGCATGGCGGCGGCCCGCGGCGGGTACACCGCGGTCTGCGCGATGCCGAATCTGAACCCGGTCCCCGATTGTCCGGATTCGCTCGAAGAGGAATGCAAGCGAATCCGGGAGACGGCGGTCATCCCGGTCTACCCCTACGGCGCGATCACGAAGGGCGAAAACGGAGAGGCGCTCGCCGACCTCGCGGGGATGGCGGGGAGCGTGTGCGCTTTTTCGGACGACGGAAAGGGCGTGCAGAACGGGGACTTGATGCGGGAAGCGATGACGGAAGCAAAAAAGTGCGGGAAGCTGATCGCGGCGCACTGCGAGGACAACACGCTGCTGAAAAACGGGTATCTCCACGACGGGGCGTACGCGAAAGCGCACGGGCACCCCGGCATCCCGTCGGAGAGCGAGTACCGCCAGATCGAGCGCGACCTGCGGCTGGTGCGCGAAACCGGGGCGGGATACCACGTCTGCCACGTCTCGGCGAAGGAGAGCGTCGAACTGCTTCGCAAAGCCAAGGCGGACGGATTGGACGTGACCTGCGAAACCGCACCGCACTACCTGACGTTGACCGAGAACGACCTGCGGGAGGACGGCCGGTTCAAGATGAACCCGCCGCTCCGCACGGAGGCCGACCGCGATTCCCTGATCGCGGGACTGCTCGACGGCACGATCGACATGATCGCCACCGACCACGCCCCCCACACCCCCGAGGAGAAGTCGCGCGGACTCAAGGACAGCCCGATGGGGGTCAGCGGGCTGGAGGTCGCGTTCCCGGCGTTGTACACATCGCTCGTCCGCACGGGCGTGCTGCCGGTCGAAAGACTGTCGAAGCTGCTGTCGGACAACCCCCGCGGGCGGTTCGGAATCCCGTCCGACCCCGGCTGGGCGCTGTTCGAGATCGAGACCCCGTTTATCGTCCGCCCCGAGCGCTTTTGTTCGCTCGGCAAGAGCACCCCGTTCGCCGGGCGGACCTTCTACGGCCGCTGGCTCGCGACCGCCGTGAACGGACGCTTGTTCACAGAAGAAAGGAAGGATTCCTATGAAACCCTTTGACCGCAAGCTCATTTTGGAGGACGGGAGCGTCTATTTCGGCTACGGGTTCGGCGCGACCGTCGAGCGGGTGTGCGAGATCGTGCTGAATACCTCCATGGTCGGCTACCAGGAGATCGTTTCCGACCCGTCCTACACCGATCAGGCCGTCGTCATGACCTACCCGCTCATCGGCAACTACGGCATTACCGAGGAGGACTTCGAGACCCGCGTTCCGACCATCGGCGGGCTCATCGTCAGCGAATACAACGACCTGCCCTCCAATTTCCGCTGCATTCAGACGCTCTCGGAGATCCTTGAGGAATACAGCGTTCCCGGCGTTCAGGGGATCGACACCCGCAAGCTCGCCCGGTCGATTCGGGACCTCGGCAGCCGACGGGCGCTGCTGACCGACGCGGACACGCCGACCGGGGAGGGCCTGCGCCGCATCGCCGGGACGCCGGTCCGCCGGGACGCGGTCAGCCGCGTCAGTTGCCGCAAGCGCTGGTTCTCCCGCACGCCCGACCACCGCTACAACGTCGTCGCCGTTGACTGCGGGATCAAACTCAACATCGTCCGCTCCCTCAACGCGCGTGGCTGCAACGTGACCGTCGTGCCGTGGAATACCGACGCGGAGACCGTTCGCGCTATGGAGCCGGACGGGCTCTTCCTCTCCAACGGGCCCGGTGACCCCGAGGACGTCCGGCCCGTCGTTTCCCTCGTGCGCGAGCTGCGAGGCGAACTGCCCATCTTCGGCATCTGCCTCGGGCACCAGCTGATCTCCCTCGCCTACGGCGCGAGGACCTACAAGCTCAAGTTCGGACACCGCGGCGGAAACCACCCGGTCAGGAACCTCCTCACCGGCCGCGTCGAGATCACCTCCCAGAATCACAGCTACGCCGTAGACGAGCGGTCCCTCGCCGCCACCGGCCTCGAGGTCACCCACCGCAACCTCCTTGACAACACCGTCGAGGGCGTGCGCTCCACCCGCGACGGCGTCTTTTCGGTCCAGTACCACCCCGAAAGCGCCCCCGGCCCGCAGGACAGCTCCTACCTGTTTGACCAGTTCATCGACGCGATGGCGCAACGGACGACGTAAAGGGGTACGTTGGGAGTGCCGGCGCCTCCAAGCCCCCCTGCTCTGAACGGAGGAAGCGCTGACCGAAACGTTCGAGGGGGGAAAACCCAAACGACATCGATGGCAAACACCGCATGCAGCGGCGGAGCCGGGGAATTCGCGGAATGGGGGCGAGGGAACCCGTTTTCCCAACGCGCCCCTTGCGGAAAGGAGAAAAACCATGCCGAAAAGAACGGACTTGCACAAAATTATGGTGATCGGCTCGGGGCCGATCGTGATCGGACAGGCGGCGGAGTTCGACTACGCCGGGACGCAGGCCTGCCTCGCTTTGCGCGAGGAAGGGTACGAGGTCGTGCTGGCGAACTCGAACCCGGCGACGATCATGACGGACCGGGCGATCGCGGACAAAATCTATATGGAGCCGCTGACGCTGGAGTACGTCGCGAAGATTATTCGCAAGGAGCGCCCGGACGCGATTGTGCCCGGGATCGGCGGGCAGACGGGGCTGAACCTCGCGATGCAGCTGGAGAAGAAGGGCGTCCTGCGGGAGTGCCGGGTAGAGCTGCTCGGGACGTCGTCAAGGAGCATCGAGCGCGCGGAGGACCGCGAGCTGTTCAAGGAGTTGTGTGAGGAGATCGGCGAACCGATCTGCCCGTCGGAGATCGCGGAGAGCATCGAGCAGGGCGAAGCGGCGGCGGAGCGGATCGGCTACCCGGTCGTGCTGCGTCCGGCGTTCACGCTCGGCGGGACCGGCGGCGGATTCGCGGACACCCCGGAGGAGCTGCGGGAGATCGTCAAGAACGCCCTGAAGCTGTCCCCGGTCCATCAGGTGCTGGTCGAAAAGAGCATCCGCGGGTACAAGGAGATCGAGTACGAGGTCATGCGGGACGCGAACGACACGGCCATCGCGATCTGCAACATGGAGAACATCGACCCGGTCGGGATTCACACCGGCGACTCCATCGTCGTCTGCCCGAGCCAGACGCTGACGAATAAGGAGTACCACCTGCTGCGCGACAGCGCCCTGCGGATCATCCGGGCGCTGAAAATCGAGGGCGGGTGCAACGTCCAGTTCGCGCTTGACCCGCAGTCCCTCCGGTACTACGTCATCGAGGTGAACCCCCGCGTGTCGCGGTCGTCGGCGCTCGCGAGCAAGGCGAGCGGCTACCCGATCGCACGCGTGTCGGCGAAAATCGCGGTCGGTATGACGCTCGACGAAATTCAGCTCGCGAATACCCCGGCGAGCTTCGAACCGGCGCTGGACTACGTCGTAACCAAGATGCCCCGCTTCCCGTTCGACAAGTTCGCCGACGCGAGCAACCGCCTTTCGACGCAGATGAAGGCGACGGGCGAGGTGATGTCGGTCGGACGGAACATCGAGGAGAGCCTGCTGAAGGCCGTCCGCTCGCTGGAGATCGGCGTCTATCACCTCCATATGAAAAAGTTCGACAACTGGGACACCGAAACCCTGCTGTCCTATATCCGCGAGGGCACCGACGACCGCATCTACGCCATCGGCGAGCTGCTCCGCCGTGACGTCAAGGTTCACACCATCAACCGGGAGACCATGATAGACCCCCTGTTTCTCGAAAAGATGCGGCATATTATCCAATTGGAGCGTGAGATAGCGGCGCACCCGTTTGACGTGGAAATCCTGCGGACGGCGAAGGTCTACGGCTTCTGCGACCGCGCCGTGGCGGACCTGTGGGGCACGACCGAGGACGACGTGTGGCGGAGACGCAGGGAAGCGGGCATTTTCCCGGTCTATAAGATGATCGACACCTGCGCGTCGGAGTTCGAGTCGTACATTCCGTACTTCTACTCGACCTATGCGGAGGAGAACGAGTCGGTCGTGACCGGCCGGCGGAAGATTCTCGTGCTCGGGTCGGGACCGATCCGGATCGGGCAGGGGGTAGAGTTCGACTACTCGACGGTTCACGCCGTCATGACGATTCGGGCCCACGGGTGCGAGGCGATCATCGTCAACAACAACCCGGAAACCGTATCGACCGACTACACCTGCTCGGACAAGCTGTACTTCGAGCCGCTGACGGTCGAGGACGTCTGCAACATCATCGAGCTGGAGAACCCCTACGGGGTGATCGCCTCTCTCGGCGGGCAGACGGCCATCAACCTCGCCGAACCGCTCCGCCGGCGCGGGGTCAACCTGATCGGCACGGACTGCGACGCGATCGAGCGGGCGGAGAACCGCGACGCGTTCGAGAAGGTGCTTCTGGAGCTGCAGATCCCGCAGCCGCGTGGCAGGGCGGTCACGAACGTCGAGGACGGCGTGAAGGCGGCCGAGGAGATCGGTTACCCGGTGCTGGTGCGCCCGTCGTTCGTGCTGGGCGGCCGTGCGATGCAGATCGTCGCGAACGAGGCGCAGTTAAGGCTGTATCTGAAGTCCGCCGTCGAGGTCAACGAGGATCAGCCGGTACTCGTCGATCATTACATCGTCGGGCGGGAGGTCGAGGTCGATGCGGTCTGCGACGGGAAGGACGTGTTCGTCCCGGGCATTATGGAGCTGGTCGAGCGGACCGGCGTGCATTCGGGGGACTCCATCAGCGTCTACCCGGCGTTCACGCTGACGGATGAAGTGCGGAAAACCATTCTGGATTACACGAAACGACTCGGGCTGGGCATCGGCATTGTCGGGCTGTACAATATCCAGTTCATCGTTGACAAGCGGGACAGGGTATATATAATTGAAGTCAACCCCCGTTCCTCCCGGACCGTGCCGTTCCTTTCCAAGGCGACGGGATATTGCCTCGCGGACATCGGGACGAAGGTCATTCTCGGGTCGAGCCTGCGCGAGCAGGGACTTACGACGCTCTGCCCGCCGGACCGGGAGAAGTGGTACGTGAAGGTGCCCGCCTTCTCGTTTTCGAAGCTGCGCGGGATGGACGCGTACCTCTCGCCGGAGATGAAGTCCACGGGCGAAGCGATCGGCTACGACCGCAAGCTGACCCGCGCGCTGTATAAGGCGCTGCAGGCGTCCGGGATGCAGGTAGTCAACTACGGCACGCTGTTCGTCACGGTCGCCGACAAGGACAAGGAGGAGGCGCTGCCGCTGATCCGCCGGTTCTACAACATGGGCTTCAACATCGAAGCGACCTGCGGGACGGCGAAGTTCCTCAAGGAGAACGGTATCCGCACGCGGGTTCGCCGGAAGATCAGCGAGGGGAGCGAGGAAATTTTCGACTCCATTCGCCAAGGGTACGTCAATTACGTCATCAACACCCGCGACTACAGCGCGGGCGGCGCGACGGAGACGGACGGGCTCGCGATCCGCCGGTGCGCGGTCGAGAACGGGGTGACGGTCTTCACGGCCCTTGATACGGTGCGGGTGCTGCTGGACGTGCTCGAGGAGATCACGATGGAGATCTCCACGATTCATTAAACAACAGGGAGGGAGTTTACAGGTGATGCAACAGCAATGGCTCCGGGTCGGTTCGGTCCTGCCGCTGACCCATGACGTCTACCGCATGAAGTTGTCCGGCGCGTACGACCCGTCCATGACCCCGGGGCAGTTCCTGAACGTCCGCATTGACGGGCTGTACCTGCGCAGGCCGCTTTCGGTGTGCGACATGGCGGACAACCGCAAGTGGCTGAGCGTGGCGTTCCGCGTGGTCGGGAAAGGGACGGAGGAGCTGACGTGGCTCAGAGAGGGCGACATGGTCGATGCGCTCGTCGGGCTTGGCAACGGGTTCGACCTGTCGAAGGCGGGGGAAAATCCGCTGCTGGTCGGCGGCGGGGCCGGTACGGCGCCGCTGGTGTGGCTGTGCCGGGAACTGTGCAGGCGGGGTCTGCGCACGCAGGTCGTGCTCGGGTTCCGGTCCCACGTGGACGTGATGCTCGTGCGGGAGTTCCGCGCGTTCGGCGCGGAGGTGACGGTCGTGACGGAGGACGGCTTGCTCGGGGAGAAGGGCCTCGTGACGGACGTCGTAAAAAGCCTGACCTACAGCTATTTCTACGCCTGCGGGCCGCTGCCGATGTTCCGCGCGCTCGAAAAAATCGTGCGGACCGACGGGCAGTACAGCTTTGAGGCCCGGATGGGCTGCGGGTTCGGGGCGTGCATGGGCTGCACGCTGCCGGAGCTGACCGGCGGAAAACGGGTCTGCAGGGACGGACCGGTGTTCGGAAGGGAGGAAGTGAAATGGGAAAGCTGAGCGTCAGCCTGTCCGGCTGGGAACTGGACAACCCGATTATCCCCGCGAGCGGCTGCTTCGGCTACGGCAGGGAGTTCGCCGCGCTTTACGACCTCAATGTCCTCGGGACCTTCTCCTGCAAGGGCACGACCCGCGAAGAGCGCGTCGGCAACCCCGCCCCGCGCATCGCGGAATGTCCGGCGGGCCTGCTCAATTCCGTCGGGCTGCAGAACCCCGGCGTCGATCACGTTCTGGAATACGAACTGCCCGAAATCGCCACGTACTTCCAAAAGAAGATCATCGCCAACGTCGGCGGGTTCTCGCTGAACGACTATGTGTACGCCTGCGAAAAACTCGGGAAGAGCGAGCAGGTCGGGCTGCTGGAGGTTAACATCAGCTGCCCGAACGTCCGGAACGGCGGAATGAGCTTCGGGCGGACGCCGGAGTCGGCCGCCGAGGTGACGCGGGCCGTCAAGCGCGTGACGGACAAGCCGGTCTATATCAAGCTGACCCCGAACGTGACGGACATCGCCGCGGTCGCGAAAGCGTGCGAGGAAGCGGGGGCGGACGGCGTGTGCCTGATCAACGCCATGCTCGGCATGCGCATCGACCTGCGGAGCCGCAAACCCCTGCTCGCGAACCGGACGGGCGGGTATTCCGGCCCCGGGGTGTTTCCGGTGGCCGTGCGGATGGTGTACGACGTGTACGAGTCGGTGAACATTCCGATCATCGGCATGGGCGGGGTGCGGACGGTGGAGGACGTGCTGGAAATGCTGCTGGCCGGGGCGACGGCGGTCGAGGTCGGGGCGGCGAACCTCGTCGATCCGTTCGTCTGCGAGCGGCTGGTCGAGGAATTGCCGAACGCCCTGCGCCGCTACCGCTTCCCAAACGTGCAGTCCGTCATCGGGCGCGCCCACCCCGTCGTCCGCCAGCGCGAACGCGGCAAAGCAAAGGAGGAGTGACCCTATGAAGCGGCCTGCCCGCGGCGTGATCGTCGCCTGTGATTTCCCGTCGGCGGAGGACGTCCTGGCGTTCCTCGCGAAGTTCGACGGCAGGACCCGCAAGCCGTTCGTCAAGATCGGCATGGAGCTGTTCTACGGCGCCGGACCGGACATCGTGCGGGAGATCAAGCGGCGGGGACACCGCGTGTTCCTCGACCTGAAGCTGCACGATATTCCGAACACCGTGCGCAGGACCATGCGCGTCCTGTCGGCGCTGGACGTCGATCTGTGCAACCTGCACGCGGCGGGGACGCGCGCCATGATGGAGGCCGCGCTGGAGGGGCTGACCCGTCCGGACGGCTCGCGGCCGCTGCTGATCGCGGTCACGCAGTTGACCTCGACCGACCAGACCCGGCTCGAAAACGAGCTGCTGATCCGCCGCCCGATGGCGGAAGTCGTGCTGCACTACGCGCGGAACGCCAAGAAGGCCGGGCTGGACGGGGTGGTCTGCTCGCCGCTGGAGGCGAAAACCGTCCACGACGCCTGCGGGGCGGACTTTCTGACCGTCACCCCCGGGGTTCGGTTCGCGGACGGCGACGCCGGCGACCAGAAGCGGGTCATGACCCCCGCCGGGGCGCGGAGGGCCGGCTCGGACTTCCTCGTCGTCGGCCGCCCGATCACGGCGGCGCCCGATCCGGCCGCGGCGTATGAACGGTGCGTAAGGGAATTCTTCGAAGGGGAGGACGCGTAAATGCGGGAGGATCAAAGGGAGTTGATCCGCTTTCTCGAGCGCGCGAACGTGCTGAAATTCGGGGATTTCACCGCCAAATCCGGCCGGAAGATCCCGTATTTCATCAACGCGGGGGAGATCAAGACCGGCTCGCAGATTTCCCGTCTCGGCGCGTTCTACGCCCGGGCGTACTTAGAGGCGTTCGGGAAAACCCGCCGCGTGCTGTTCGGCCCGGCCTATAAGGGCATCCCGCTCGCGGTCGCCGCGTCGGTATCCCTCGCCGGAGAGGGGCTGGACGTGCCGTTCTTCTTCAACCGCAAGGAGGTGAAGACCCACGGCGAGGGCGGGCTGTTCGTGGGGTATACGCCGCAAAACGGCGACGAAGTGGTAATCGTGGAGGACGTCATCACGGCGGGGACGGCGATCCGCGAGAGCATGGAACTGCTGTCGACGCTGGACGGCGTGAGGGTCGCCGGGTGCCTGCTTTTGGTCGACCGGGGCGAAAAGGGACAGACCGACCGCTCGGCGGTGCGGGAGATCGAGCGGACCTACGGTTTCCCGGTCCGTCCGATCGTCACGGTGTACGATCTGGTGGAATATCTGTCGGAAGATCCCGCGAACGCTGCGCACGTCTCCCGCATTCGTACGTATCTCTCGGTTTACGGCGCGGCGCCGGATTAAATTCCCCATTCAAAAGGGTTTTGCGGATTTTCAGGGGACTTTTTGCGGAAAGGCCCTTGCGGAGAAGAGAGGGAGAACCATGACACGACACCTGATGAACATCCTCGACCTGACGGTCGGCGAAATCGACAACCTGCTGGGCCTCGCGTCGGAGATCTACGCGCACCCGGAGGACTACCGCGAAGCCTGCCGGCACCGGATCCTCGCCACGCTGTTCTTCGAGCCGTCCACGCGGACGCGGCTGAGCTTTGAATCGGCGATGCTGTCGCTCGGCGGGAACGTGCTGGGCTTTTCGGACGCCGCCTCGAGTTCCGCCCGGAAGGGGGAGAGCGTGGCGGATACGGTCGCGGTCGTCAGCGGCTACGCGGACGTCATCGCCATGCGGCACCCGAAGGAGGGCGCCCCGATGGTCGCCGCCGAGCACTCGCTCGTCCCGGTCATCAACGCCGGGGACGGGGGGCACTACCATCCGACGCAGACGCTGACCGACCTGATGACCGTCCGGCAGGAGAAGGGCCGGCTTTCCGACCTGACCGTCGGGCTGTGCGGCGACCTGAAGTTCGGGCGGACGGTGCATTCGCTGCTCGGCGCGCTGACGCGGTACGGCGGAATGCGGTTCGTGCTGATCTCCCCGGACGAGCTGCGGCTGCCCGCGTTCGTCCGCCGGACCTGCCTGGACGCGACCGGTGCGCCGTACACCGAGAGCCGCTCGCTCGACGAGGTGATGGGGGACCTCGACCTGCTCTATATGACCCGCGTGCAGCAGGAACGCTTCTTCAACGAGGAGGAGTACCTCCGGCTGAAGGATTCCTATATCCTCACCCCGGAGAAGCTGCGGAACGCCAAACCCGATCTGCTGATCCTCCACCCGCTCCCTCGGGTCAACGAAATTTCGACCGAGGTCGACGCCGACCCCCGGGCCTGCTACTTCCGGCAGGCGCACTACGGGCGGTACGTCCGCATGGCGTTGATCCTCGCGCTGCTTGGAAAGGTGTGTATTTAATATGAACATCGACAGCATCCGGGACGGATATGTCATCGACCACATCGCGGCCGGGAAGGCGATGCGGCTCTATCAGATGCTCGGGCTGGACGTGCTGGACTGTCCGGTCGCGGTCATCAAGAACGCGCCGAGCCGAAAGCTCGGCCGGAAGGACATTCTGAAGATCGATTCGCGCATCGACATCGACCTCGACGTCATCGGCTACGTCTCCCCGAACGCGACGGTCAGCGTCATCCGCGACGGGAAGGTGACGGAGAAGCGCCATCTCGCTCTGCCGCGGCGGCTGGTGGGGATTTTGGCGTGCCGCAACCCCCGCTGCATCACCACGACCGAGCAGGGACTCCGGCAGGAGTTCGTCCTGAGCGCCGACGGGAAAACCTACTGCTGCAGGTACTGCGAATCCCCGGCGTAGAATCCCGGGAAAAAACACTTGCAAAACCCGCGAAGATATGGTATACTAATACGTTCAAACCGTGCAGCCCAAAGGAACAGAAAGGGAAAAAGCATTGATACGCAAGGATTTACGCAACATCGCCATCATCGCCCACGTCGATCACGGGAAAACCACCCTCGTCGATGAAATGCTCAAGCAGGGCGGGATTTTTCGTGAGAATCAGGTCACCGAGGAACGGGTCATGGATTCCAACGCGCTCGAGCGGGAGCGCGGGATCACCATCCTCGCCAAAAACACCGCCATTCATTACAAGGACGTCAAGATCAACATCGTCGATACGCCGGGCCACGCGGACTTCGGCGGGGAAGTCGAGCGCATTCTGAAGATGGTCAACGGGGTCATTCTGCTCGTCGACGCGGCCGAGGGACCTATGCCCCAGACCCGCTTCGTCCTGCAAAAGGCGCTCGAACTCAACCATAAGGTCATCGTCGTCATCAACAAGATCGACCGCCCGGACGCCCGGCTGGACGAGGTGCCCGACGAGGTGCTCGAACTCCTCATCGACCTTGACGCCTCCAACGAGCAGCTCGAAAGCCCGGTGCTGTTCTGCTCCGGCCGTGACGGCACGGCGTCGCTTTCGCCCTACGAGCGCGGCGAGGACCTCAAGCCCCTGTTCGACACGATCCTCGAATACATTCCCGCCCCGGAGGGCGACCCGGACGGGGAACTCCAGCTGCTCGTCTCGTCCATCGACTACAACGACTACGTCGGCCGCATCGGCATCGGGCGCGTCGAGCGCGGGACCGTGCGGGTCAACCAGGACGTCTGCATCACGAATTTCCACGAGACCGCCGAACCCAAGCGCACCCGCATCGTCAGCCTTTACCAGATCGACGGGCTGAACCGTATTCCGGTCGAAAGCGCGTCGGTCGGCGACATCGTTTGCTTCTCCGGCGCGGACTCGATCACGATCGGCGACACCGTGACCTCTGTCAACCGCCCCGAGCCGCTGGAGTTCGTCAAGGTCGGCGAGCCGACGATGGAGATGACCTTCTCGGTCAACGATTCCCCGTTCGCGGGGCGCGAGGGCAAGTTCGTGACCTCCCGCCAGCTCCGCGACCGGCTCTACCGCGAGCTGCAAAAGGACGTTTCCCTCCGCGTCGAGGACGGCGACACGACCGACAGCTTCAAGGTCTGCGGCCGCGGCGAAATGCATTTATCCATTCTCATCGAGACCATGCGGCGCGAAGGGTACGAGCTTTCCTGCTCCACCCCGAAGGTCCTGCTCAAGGAGATCGACGGCGTGACCTGCGAGCCGATCGAGCGGGTTTTCCTCGACGTGCCGAACGACTACTCCGGCGCCGTCATCGAGGAACTCTCCCGCCGCAAGGGCGACCTGATCGCGATGAATCCGAACGCGGTCGGCACCCGTATGAAGATCGAGTACCTGATCCCGACCCGCTGTCTGCTCGGCTACCGCAGCATCTTCATGACCGCTACCCGCGGAGAGGGCATCCTGAACGCCGTCTTTGAGGACTACGGGCCCTATCGCGGCGACATTCAGCTCCGCTTCACCGGCTCCCTCGTCGCCTCCGAGGACGGCGAAACCACTTCCTACGGACTGTACAATACGCAGGAACGCGGCAGCATGTTCCTCGGTCCGGCCGTTAAAATCTACGCCGGGCAGATCGTCGGCATGAACCCCAAGCAGGGCGACATCACCGTCAACCCCTGCAAGCAGAAGCACCTCACCGCAATCCGCTCGTCCGGCGCCGATGAGAAGCTCATTCTCGTCCCGCCCGTCATCCTCTCCCTCGAGGAAGCCATCGAGTTCATCAACGACGACGAACTCATCGAGGTCACTCCCAAGAGCATCCGCCTGCGCAAGCGCATCCTCGACAAGGATTTGCGCCTGAAGGCGGAAGCGAGGGCAAAGCGGGGGTAACGAGGCGGCATGGGGGTGTTCCCTCAACGTACCCTTTCGCGCAAAAATGCACATTTCAGAAAAAAGGAGCGAACAAACCATGTTAATCCTGTTTCAGGGCGACAGCGTGACGGACGCGGGGCGCAGCCGCGAGGACCTGAACGACCTCGGGCCGGGCTACCCGAAATACACGGCGCGGAAGATCAGGGAAGCGTTCCCGAAGGAAGAACTTGCGTTTCTGAACAGAGGCGTAAGCGGCGACCGGACGGAGCAGCTGGCGGCGCGGCTGGAAAACGATTTTCTGGCGCTGAAGCCGGACTTGGTGACGATCCTCGTCGGCGTGAACGACAGCTGGCACAGCTGCCCGCCGACAAACATCGTGACAACGGACGAACAGTTCGAGCGCAACTACCGGACGGTGCTGGACGCGCTGCGGGCGAAAAAGATTCCGGTCGTAATGCTTGAGCCGTTCAGCATGCCGAACCCGGCCCTTGCGGACTTCCGCGCGGACCTGCTGCGGCGCAACGACACGGAGCGCCGGCTGGCGCGGGAATACGACAACGTGCTGGCGTACCTCCCGCTCGACGGGCTGGCATACGCGGACGCGGTGCGCAACGGCGCGGCCCACCTCACCGACGACGGCGTCCACCCGAACGAAGCCGGCCGCGCATGGATCGGCGGCCTGCTCGCGGACACGCTGCTCCCGATCCTGCGGGAGCGATTCTTCGCGAACTAAGGAATTTATGGCGATACGGTTGTCCGACCATTTCACGACCGGACGGCTTTTGCGGTTCACGCTGCCGTCGGTCGCGATGATGATTTTCACGTCGGTGTACGGCGTGGTGGACGGATTTTTCGTCTCGAACAATGCCGGCAAGACGCCGTTTGCCGCCCTGAACCTGATCTATCCGTTCCTGATGCTCCTCGGGGCGGCGGGCTTCATGCTGGGCACGGGCGGGAGCGCGCTCGTTTCAAAGTGCATGGGGGAGGGGCAGAACGACCGTGCGAACCGGCTGTTTTCGCTGTTCGTGTGGGTGACGCTCGGCGCGGGCGCGGTGTTCGCGGCGGTCGGCTGGGCGGTGATGCGCCCGGTGTCGCTGCTGCTCGGCGCGGACGAAGCGATGCTGGGGGATTGCGTGCGCTACGGGCGGATCATCGCGCTCGGACTGCCGGTGTTCATGCTGCAGCAGGCATTCCAAAGCTTCTTCGTCACGGCGGAAAAACCGCAGCTCGGGTTCGCCGTGACGGTGTTCGCGGGACTGACCAACATGACGCTCGATTGGGTGTTCGTCGCGAAATGCGGCTGGGGGCTGTCCGGCGCGGCGGGCGCGACCGTGCTCAGCCAGATCGTCGGCGGCCTGCTTCCGCTGCTGTACTTCGCGCACCCGACCGGCGGGCGGCTGCGGCTCTGCAAGCCCCGCTTCGAGGGCCGCGCCTTGCTCCGCGCCTGCGCCAACGGCTCGTCGGAGCTGATGAGCAACATCTCCATGTCACTGGTCGGGATGTTGTATAATTACCAGTTGATGCGCTACGCCGGGGAGAACGGCGTGTCCGCCTACGGGGTGCTGATGTACGTCAGCTTTGTGTTCATCTCGGCGTTCCTCGGCTACGCGACCGGCAGCGCGCCGATCGTCAGCTACCAGTACGGGGCGGGCAACCGCGCGGAGCTGAAAAGCCTGCTGCGCAAGAGCCTCCTTTTGCTCGCGGTCAGCTCGGTCGCGATGTTCGCCGCCGCGGAGCTGCTCGCCGGACCGCTGTCCCGCCTGTTCGTCGGTTATGACGACGGGCTGCTTTCGATGACGCGCCGTGCGTTCGCGTTCTACGCGTTCTCATTCCTGTTTTCCGGCGTAGCGATCTACGGCTCGTCCTTCTTCACCGCGCTCAACAACGGATTGGTTTCCGCCGTCCTCTCCTTCCTGCGCACATTGGTCTTTCAGGTTGCCGCCGTCCTCCTGCTCCCCGCCTTTTTCGGGCTTGACGGGATCTGGCTTTCCGCTGTCGCCGCCGAATCCCTCGCCTTCGCCGCCACGTTCGTCTGTCTGGGGCTGCGGAGGAAGCGGTACGGGTACTGAAATGCGGAGAAGCCGCACGGAGCGACCCGCATTTGCCGCTTTGCCGTCAAAACGCAAAACCATTGTGGCAGCCCCGCCATACCCCCTTGCGTAAAACATCCCATGGAGGTTTCCCATGCATATCATCATCGATGCCTTTGGCGGCGACAACGCGCCGTTGGAAGTCCTGAAAGGGGCGGTGAAAGCGCGCGCCGAGCTGGGCGTGGACATCACGCTGACCGGGCACGAGCGCAAGCTCCGCGCCTGCGCGAAGGAAAACGGACTCGACCTGACGGGCCTGCGCATTCACCATGCCGAAACGGTCATCGACGTGTGCGAGGACCCGCTTTCGGTTATCAAAAAGAAAAAGGACTGCTCGATGGCGGTCGGAATGCGGCTGCTGGCGGACGGCGGGGGGGACGTGTTTCTGTCCGCGGGATCAACCGGGGCGCTGGTGGTCGGCGGGACGATGCTCATCGGGCGGATCAAAGGGATCAAGCGGCCCGCGCTCGCGACGGTGATGCCGACGATGGATAAACCCGTCATGTTCCTCGACTGCGGGGCGAACGCGGAGTGCCGCCCGGAGATGCTCGCGCAGTTCGCGGTCATGGGGTCGGTCTACATGAACAAGGTTCTGCGGGTGCCCTCGCCGCGGGTGGGGCTGGTAAATATCGGCGTGGAAGAGTCCAAGGGCCGTCCGCTCGAAAAGGACACGTATAAGCTGCTCACGACCCAGCCGATCCGGTTCATCGGCAACATCGAGGCACGGCAGATTCCCCTCGGCGACGCGGACGTCGTCGTGACCGACGGATTCACGGGCAACGTTCTGCTGAAGCTGTGCGAGGGGATGGGGAGCTTCTTCTCGTCCGAGCTGAAAAAAAGCCTGTCGGGCAGCCTGAAGAGCAAGTTCGGCGCCCTGCTGGTCATGCCGGGGCTAAAGGACCTGAAAAGGAAGTTTGATTACAGCGAATACGGCGGCTCGCCGCTGCTCGGCACGGCAAAGCCGGTCATCAAGGCACACGGCAGCTCGAACGCCAAGGCTTTCTACCACGCGATCCGCATGGCGAAGCAGTTCACGGAGTCCGACGTGATCGGCAAAATCGAGGCGTCCTTCCCCGAGCAGAAGGAAGGCTGGATCCGCAAGGCGATCCAGAGCGTCCCGTGGAAAAGCGGAAATCCGTAACCCCGAAATTCGATAAAAAGCCTGCTCCGGGCGGACAGTCCGCTTAGAACAGGCTTTCTTGTATTCGTTTTGCGGGGGTTACCCGATCCTGTAGGTGCCGAGCACGGCGCGCTTGAGCAGCAGGTAGTCGAAGGCGGTGATGCCGTCCTCCCCGTCGATGTCCGCGGCGGCGGCCTGCCCGTCGCTCAGCCAGTAGGTGCCGAGCACGGCGCGCTTGAGCAGCAGGTAGTCGAAGGCGGTGACGCCGTCCTCCCCGTCGATGTCGCCGAGGACTGTCTTTCTAACGGCGACGGCTTTTGTTATGACGCTTCCGTTCGGGAGTTTCGCCGATAGAACCGCGTCGCCGTCCAGCCCCGCTTTTGCTTCCCCGTTTGTCACGGAGAGGACGCTTTCATCCGACGAAAGCCACTGGATTTGTTTCGCGTCCTCCTCCATCAGGACAAGACCGCCGGTTTTCAAGGGTTGTGACCAATCGTTTTGGAAGGTCACGACCGCCGAGACGGAAAGGGGAGCCGAGTCGATGATTGTGTCCGGACATTCGATTTCATAGGAGATTCTCTCGTTTCTGACCTCCAAAGTCTGAATGACCATCCCTGTGGAACTTCCGCGCGAGGTGTCTGGGACGCTTGTCCGAGACGAAAATTCTCCAACCGTCGTGTTATAGAACGCTGTGCGGTTGGAGCAAAAGGTTCCAATGCCCACAAACCGGTTGCCGGGGTTGATCAGGGAGGTATAATGCCCGGTAACGCCGCCGGTACGGTTTACCCAGTCGAATTTTTCATCGTACCACTGCTCGATGCCCGAGGTCATGGTTTCGCTCCAGTTCCAAGCGATTACCTCGGCGTTGTTTTGGACGCCGTTCGGCCCGCTAAACCAGATGCTCTCGCCGTTGGTCCTTTCGTGCGCCATCGTCACACTCGCTTCCGCCGCGCGGATCCTCGCGATAGATTCTAAGTCCGCCGACCATTGGATCGGCAGGTAATCGTCCATCGTCAGCGGCTTGCCGGTTGTCGGGTTGATAACGCCCTCGTTACATGCCTCAAGCCGTATTTCGTTGATACGGTCGATGGATTCCTGAATCTGCGTTATGTATTTTCCCTCAAGCCCCAGAAACGTGCAGTTTTCACCCGGTGCTGTCGATGTGGTGGGCAGCACCGTCAGCCCGGTGCAGCTGGAAAACGCACCGTTTCCAATCCCCGTCACACCTTCCGGGAGTACGACGCTCGTCAGCTTGGTGCGGCAGGGGAACGCATGGTCCCCGATCGCCGTCACGGGGCAGCCGCCCAGCGTGGACGGGATGGTCACGTCGCCGCCGTCGCCAAGGTAGCCGATGACCGTCGCTTCGCCGTCATAGACGGCATACTGAAAATCGCCGTCCGTGAGTTCGCCGTCCGCCCCGACGGAGAACGGCAAACATGCGAGCAAGCTTGCCAGCACCGCGACGGTCAGCAGGGCGGACAAGGTGCGCGGGGATTTTTCCTTCTTTTTCATGGGTTTTTCACGCTTCTTTTCCATAAGATACGAATAGTATAACCTATTTTAGGCTAACTGTCAATACCTGAAACAGATTCATGCAAAATGTTTCAGAAGGAGCGGGGAAAAGGAGCGCTTTTTATGTATCCACGCATCCGCGATCTGCGGGAGAACCGGGACCTGACGCAGAAGCAAGTCGCCGCGTACCTCCGCATGTCCCAGGCCGGCTACTCGAAGTACGAGACCGGCGAAAACGACATCCCGGCCGCCGTGCTGATCCGGCTCGCGCGGTTCTACGGCACCAGTATCGACTACCTGCCCGGGCAGACCGACCGCCCGGACCGCTACCTCGAGCATCGGGACTGACGACGATCTCCGGCAGCAACCGTAAAAAGGCTTTCCGGGGGAAGAAGCCTTCCCTATTTTTTGGGGGGAACGGGTTCCGCCAAGAACGGGCTGCCGGAAAAGGAGAAACGTTTTGCGGGCGGCCCGGGCCTTTTTTTCAAAGCTCCCCGACCGGGAGGAAGGGTCGGCGCTCCCGTTTAGCGCTCCCGTTTGCCATCCCCGTTCAGCGCTCCCGTTTGCCATCCCCGTTCAGCGCTCCCGTTTGCCCCTGTTCGGCGCCCCAACCGTTAACGCTCCGCCTCACCGGTCCTCCCGCTCGACCATCGCCCGCGCTTCGGCGAGACCGCACCCGCATGCCTCCGCCACCCGGCGGAGGTCCTCGTACTCGTACTTCGCCTTTTTCACGCCGTACCCGCGCGACTCCTTGCACCGCACGTCGCCGTATTCCGTCGATACCACCCGCACCGAGCGGTCCAGCACGAACCGCCGCGTCACGGTTTCCCGCACACCGAGCGTCGCCGTGTGACGAAAGAGCAGGGCGACCATCTTTTCCCGGTCCGGCTCGCGGCACATGACCCGCAGCAGCGTGCCCGGGCGGGACTTCTTCATCCCGATCGGCACCGTGTACACCTCGTGCGCACCGGCCTCGAACAGCTTCTCGCAGGCGAAGGCGATTTCTTCCGCCGTCATGTCATCGATGTTGCAGGCCAGCTCCAGCATCACGTCGGTCCGGTCCTCCGTTTCGCCGAGGAACGCCCGCACGCAGTTCGCGGCGGGGAAGTCTTTCTTCCCCATCCCGTAGCCGATTTTCGATGTGCGCAGGACCGGCATCCCGCCGAACCGCGTCGCGAAGTGCCGCAGCAGCGCGGCCCCGGTCGGCGTGCAAAGCTCGCCTTCGATTTTTCCCCCGTAGATCGGCACGTCCCGCAGGAGGTACGCCGTGGCCGGCGCCGGAACCGGCAGGATCCCGTGGGCGCACCGCACCTGCCCGCACCCGACGTGTACCGGCGAGACGACGACCTCGTCCGGCGCGATCTCCCGAAACAGCAGGCAGACCGCCGTCACGTCGGCGACCGCATCGAGCGCGCCGACCTCGTGAAAGTGAATCTCCTCGACCGGCTGCCCGTGGACGCGGCTCTCCGCCTCCGCGATCTCCCCGTACACCGCCAGCACGTCCTGTTTGACGGTTTCGGGGACGGACAGATGCCCGACGATGTGTTGAATCTCCGTGATCCCCGCGTGCGGATGCGCTTCCCGCCCCTGCTCGTGCATCCGCCCGTCCTCCTCGTGTCCGTGGACCCGGACGGACATATGCGTGCCCAGAATCCCGCACTTCGCGGACGGCTCCCGGGCGAACGCGACCCCGGGCAGCCCCAGCGCGTTCAGTTTCCGCACGAACCCGTCCGGGTCGGGGAGCAGTTCCAGCAGCGCCCCGGTCAGCATGTCCCCGGCGGCGCCCATCGAACAATCCAGATAGAGCGTTTTCATCGAAAATCCTTCCTTAATTTTTTTATCCATTCATTTGACAGGTCCCGCGTCCGGCTTCCTGATTTCGTCCCTATTGTACGCGCTTTTGCCTCGTTTGTCAAGAGCGCCGCATAAGATTCCCCCGCCCGTGGCAAAACTTTGTTTGGCGCATGCGCGAAAGGAGGCGACTGCGATTTTGCGTGAACTGTTGTTTCTGCTCCTCGGCCTGTTCCTCGGCGGTCTTACCGCCACCGTCGTCCTCTGCTGCCTGCAAATCAACCGCAGAAACTGAAGGACGCACGCCGCGAAAAGACGCGAATCCCCTTTCGCGTCTTTTCGTTTGCCCTGCCGGCCCGGGACGTATCCCCCCGGCGGGACGCGCATATCTTTCTGTGGATGGAAAAAACTTTTAGCGCCAAACGTCTTGACAAGAAAATACGATTATAGTATAATAGAGGCAACGAAAAGGGAATTCTGTCGGTTTTTCCCGTTCGGACGTCCGCGGGTGCAAAAGCACGGGGACGATTTTTCCACGGGCGGACCCCCCTTGGGTTGATTTTTGGAAAAGAAAGCGGATACATCATCGCAGGAGGATACGTGTATGGCACTTACCAAGGAGCAAATTGCAAGCAAGACGGAAGAGCTGAAAGCCTTCATTGCTTCGCACAAGGACATCGACGGACCGCTGATGCCCATCATGCAGCACGCGCAGGAGTCTTTCGGCTACCTTTCCATGGAAACGATGACCCTTATCGCGGACTCGCTGGGCGTCCCGGTCGCCGACGTCTACGGCATCGCGACGTTCTACGCGCAGTTCTCGCTCAAACCGAAGGGGGATTACGTCATCAGCGTCTGCCAGGGCACCGCCTGCTATGTCAAGGGCGCGGCGGCCGTCCTTGAGGAGGTCAAGTCCCGCCTCGGGATTGCGCCCGGCGAAACCACGCCCGACGGCAAATTCTCCATTCAGGATACCCGCTGCCTCGGCTGCTGCGGTCTCGCGCCGGTCATGGTCGTCAACGGCGAAGTTTACGGCCGTCTCGTCCCGGCGGACGTAAAGGGCATTCTGGAAAAATATGACGTGTAAGAAAGGATTGGATTTATGAATCTCGAAACACTCGCCCGTATCCGGGAGGAAGGCCAGGCGAACGCCGCGATGCGTGTCGCGACGGGTCTTCCCGGCACCGGGATACATCATGTTATGGTCTGCGGCGGTACGGGATGCACCTCGTCCGGCAGCGCGAAGCTCTGTGAACTGTTCGCCTCCGAAGCGGAAAAGCAGGGCATCGCCGACCGGGTCAAGGTCGTCAAAACCGGCTGCTTCGGCCTATGCGCCCTCGGCCCGATCGTTATCGTCTATCCGGAAGGCACGTTCTACAGTCAGGTCCGCGCGGAGGACGTCGCGGAAATCGTCGAGAGCCATTTGCTCGGCGGCAAACCGGTCGAGCGTCTGGTCTACGAGGACATCGGCGACCTGAAGATCCCGGAAGGCCATTCTCCGACCCTCTATGATACCGCCTTCTACCACAAGCAGCTCCGGCTCGCCCTGCGCAACTGCGGGCGCATCAACCCGGAGGACATCAACGAATACATCGCGGTCGACGGCTACCGCGCGCTCGCCAAGGTGCTGACGGAGATGACGCCGGACGAGGTCATTCAGACGGTTCTGGATTCCGGACTGCGCGGGCGCGGCGGCGCGGGTTTCCCGACCGGCCGGAAGTGGATGTTCGCGAAGGCCCCCGCTCCGAAGAAGTACGTCGTCTGCAACGCCGACGAAGGGGACCCCGGCGCCTTCATGGACCGTTCCATTCTCGAGGGCGACCCGCACGCGGTACTCGAGGCCATGGCGATCGCCGGCTACGCGATCGGCGCGGACGAAGGCTACATCTACGTCCGCGCGGAGTACCCGATCGCCGTCCAGCGCCTGACCATCGCCATCGAACAGGCCCGCAAGGCCGGGCTGCTCGGCGAGGACATCCTCGGCACCGGCTTCCGTTTTGACATCCAGCTCCGCCTCGGCGCCGGCGCGTTCGTCTGCGGCGAGGAGACCGCGCTGCTGACCTCGATCGAGGGCAACCGCGGCGAGCCGCGGCCGCGGCCGCCGTTCCCGGCCGTCAAGGGCCTGTTCGGCAAGCCGACGGTCATCAACAACGTCGAAACCAACGCGAACATCTGCCAGATTATCCTCAAGGGAGCCGACTGGTTCGCGTCTCAGGGCACGCCGACGTCCACCGGAACCAAGGTCTTTGCCCTCGGCGGCAAGATCAGGCACACCGGATTGGTCGAGGTCCCGATGGGTACGACGCTGCGCGAGATCATCTACGACATCGGCGGCGGCATCCCGAACGGCAAGAAGTTCAAGGCGGCCCAGACCGGCGGCCCGTCCGGCGGCTGCATCCCGGCCGCGAACCTTGACACGGCGGTCGATTACGACTCCCTGAAGGCCATTGGCTCGATGATGGGCTCCGGCGGTATGATCATTATGGACGAGGACAACTGCATGGTCGATATCGCGAAGTTTTTTCTCGAATTTACGGTCGATGAGTCCTGCGGCAAGTGCGTCCCGTGCCGTCTCGGCACGCGCCGTATGCTCGACATCCTCACCCGCATCACCGAAGGGAAGGGCGAGGACGGCGACATCGAAAAGCTCGAAGCGATTGCCGAGGACTTGCAGTGCTCCGCGCTCTGCGCCCTCGGGCAGACCGCCCCGAACCCGGTCGTCTCCACCCTGCGCTACTTCCGCGACGAATACGAAGCGCATATCTACGAGAAGCGCTGTCCGGCGGGCGCCTGCAAGGCCCTCCTGCGGTACGCCATCGACCCCGAGAAGTGCAAAGGCTGCTCGCTCTGCTCCAAGAAGTGCCCGGCCGGCGCGATCTCCGGGGAAATCAAGAAACCGTTCAGGATCGACCCGGCGAAGTGCGTCAAGTGCGGCGTCTGCATGGAAACCTGCCGGTTCGGCGCCGTCGTCAAGAAATAAACGGGGGAATGAGATCGAATGGAAAACAAAACCGTAACACTTACCATCGACGGGGTCACCGTTACCGTCCCCGCCGATTCCACCGTGCTCGACGCGGCGCGGGAAGCCGGGGTCAACATCCCGACGCTCTGCTACCTCAAGGATGTCAACGCCATCGGCTCCTGCCGCCTCTGTCTCGTCGAGATTCAGGGCGCGAGGGGGCTTCAGGCCGCCTGTGTCTCCCCGGTCGCGGAAGGGCAGGTTGTCACGACCAACAGCCCGAAGCTGCGCGCTTCCCGCCGGATGAACCTCGAGCTGATCCTTTCCAACCACAACCGCGAATGCACCTCCTGCGTCCGCAGCGGCAACTGCGAACTGCAAGCGCTCTGCCGGGAGTACGGCGTCGAGGAATATCCCTACGACGGCAAGCTTTCGAGCGAAAAGTACGATGACGTCAGCCCGTCCATCGTCCGCGACAACTCCAAGTGCATCAACTGCCGCCGCTGCGTCGCGACCTGCAACAAGGTGCAGGGCATCGGCGCGATTGGCGTGTCCGGGCGCGGGTTCCGTTCGGAGATCGGCTGCATCTACGGGGAAAGCCTCGCGGACAGCCCGTGCGTTTACTGCGGACAGTGCATTCTCGCGTGCCCGGTCGGCGCCCTCAAAGAGAAGGACAGCATCGCCGACGTCTACGCGGCGCTCGCGTCCGGCAAGCACGTGGTGGTCCAGCCTGCGCCGGCGGTCCGCGCGACCATCGGCGAGGAGTTCGGCTACCCGGTCGGCACGTCCGTCACCGGCAAACTCGTCACGGCGCTGCGTCGTCTCGGCTTCGCGAAGGTGTTCGACACCGACTTCGGCGCGGACCTGACGATCATGGAGGAGGGCACGGAGCTGATCGACCGCCTGCAAAATGGCGGCAGGCTCCCGATGATTACCTCCTGCTCGCCCGGCTGGATCAATTACTGCGAGACGTTCTATCCGGAGTTCCTGCCGAACCTGTCCACCTGCAAGTCCCCCCACGAGATGGAGGGCGCGATGATCAAGTCCTACTACGCCGAGAAGGCGGGCATCGACCCGAAAGACATCTACGTCGTTTCGGTCATGCCCTGCACGGCGAAGAAGTACGAGGCGAAGCGCGGCGAGCTGTCGCGCGACGGGATGCAGGACGTTGACGCGGTTCTGACCGTGCGCGAGCTTGCGAAGATGATCCGCAGCGCGGGAATCGACTTCCGCCGTCTGCCGGAGTCGGATTTTGATTCGCTCCTGGGAGAATCCACCGGCGCGGGCGTCATCTTCGGCGCGACCGGCGGCGTTATGGAGGCCGCGCTCCGCACGGTTTACGAGAAGTTCACCGGCAAGACGCTCGAGGACGTGAACTTCACGCAGGTTCGCGGCACCGCCGGCGTCAAGGAGGCGGAGATCGACCTTGCCGGCAGGAAGATCACGGTCGCCGTCGCCAACGGCACGAAGAACGCCGCCAAGGTACTCGAAGCGGTCAGGAACGGCGAGAAGGACTACACCTTCATCGAGGTCATGGGCTGCCCGGGCGGCTGCGTCTGCGGCGGCGGCACGCCGATCGTCAACGCGACCGACCGCGTTTACATCGACCTCAAGGCCGAGCGCGCCAAGGCGCTCTACAACGAGGACGCCGGCAAGTCCGCCCGCAAGTCTCATGAGAACGCCGAGATCAAGGCAATCTACGCGGACTTCCTCGGCGAACCCAATTCCCGCAAGGCGCACGAATTCCTCCATACCACTTACGCCGCTCGCGCCAAATATCGCAAGCACGAAGCGTAACAGGAAAGGGGTACGGTGCGGGGGGAGTCGTCCCCCCCGCACTTCCGCGGAATAGAGGATTCCGGAAAGAAGGCTCCCATGCGGGCCTTCTTTTCTTGTCGGATCGAAACTGGCGGAAGCGCCGGAACCGGCAAATTTGCAAGGGAAATTTTTCGGCTTCATCTTATTTTCAGTTGACAAATGAGGAAAGATATGGTATACTGAAAACGAAAAATCTGCGCGGGGGGAGGGACGTTGTCGTGAAGCGCACCTATTGGGTGCTGGTCTTGACTTCCGCGCTGCTGTTTGGCGGTTGCGCGAACGGCGGGACGGACGCGGCGAGGGCGGCCTGCGGCGCGACGAACAGGAGCGGCGTGAACGCGGTGAGCGCGAACACGAACGGGTGCCGCCTGCTTGAGGACCGTCCGTTCGACGACGCGGCGGAGCGGCCGGAAACGGACGCGGCCGAGGGCGAATGCGGTTTGACCACCGTCCCGGCGGGGACGGAGGCCGCTTCGCCGGACACGGCGCTTTACGTTTCCGCGACCGGCGACGGCGCGCTGCTGACGGTCCGGCCGGACGGAAACTTCGTCTACCGCATCGCCCGACGGTACACCTGCGTCGCCGACGCGGATATCACGTTTGACTTGCGGTTCACCCTGACCGGAACGCTGGTTGACGGCGGGCAGGGAACGCTGTTCGGGGTGGAAACGGCGACGGTCGCCTGCACGCGGCTGTCAAACGCGGAAGCGGCGGTCAGCGCGCTGGAAACGAACGGAAAGTACGGCCCGGGCGCGATCTCGCTCAACGAACGGATGCTGACCGGCGAGGCGCTGACGCTCGACGAGTTCCTCGGGTCCGGCGCGTTCGCGGCGCTGACGGCGGAACCGCGGTACGTCACGATCGACGCGGCGGCTGGGAGCTTTTCGCTCGACCGCCCGCTCTACCCCCTCGGATAACCAAAACGAAAGGACAAGGAAAAGGGTTTTATGGACGCAGGGCTTGAGACCGCCGGGATGCTGGATCCCTCGGGTCGGCTGACGACCGAGGAGGCGCAGAAATACCGGTATTACCGCAAAACCTTTCTGTACGCGGCTGTCGTCGCGATCTGCATCACCGTTCCGTTCATTCTCTGGGAGTGGATCAGGACCGGACACGGGGTGTTCCTCTACTACGGCGACTACAACGCCCAGCAGCTGGCGTTTTACCGCCATTGCGTCGAGATGGTCCGCACGGGCAACCTTCGCTGGGATTGGTATACCGACCTCGGCTCGAATTTCGTGGCGAGCTATTCTTATTATATGCTCGGCAGCCCGTTCTTCTGGATCATGTGCCTGTTCCCCGCGAGCTGGACGCCGTACCTGATGGGGCCGATGTATATCCTGAAATATATCACGGCGGCGATGCTCGCCTATTGCTACCTCAAGCGCTGGACCCGCAACAAGGACTACGCGGTCCTCGGTTCTCTGCTCTACGCCTTTTGCGGCTTCCAAATCTACAACACCTTCTTCAACCAGTTCCACGAGGTCGTCGCCTTCTTCCCGCTGCTGCTGATCGGCATGGAGGAGCTGGTGCAGAACAACCGCCGGGGTCTGTTCGCCCTCGCCGTCTGCCTCAACGCGATGATTAACTACTTCATGTTCGCGGGACAGGTGGCCTTCTGCGTGATCTATTTCATGTTCCGCTTCTCCGACAAGTCCTTCGGCGTGACGCTGCGGAAGTTTCTGTCGCTCGCGTTGGAAGCGGTCATCGGATTTGCGATGAGCATGGTGCTGTTCCTGCCGGGCGCGCTCGGGGTCATGGGGAACGACCGCATTAACGGCTCGTTCTCGACCTTGCGGGACGTGATGTTCTACTGGAAGGGCGGGGAGCTCTACTGGCAGCGGTACGGGCAGATCCTCGAATCCTACTTCTTCCCGCCGGACATCCCGTCCCGGGTCAACTTCTTCTACGGGCACACCGAGCGCTGGGCGTCGATTTCCGGCTACCTGCCGCTGTTCGGGATGACGGGAGTGTTCTCGCTGTTCACGATCAAGAAGCGGGGCTGGGTGAAGGGCATCGCCATCTTCTTGGTAATCTGCTCGTTTGTTCCGGGGCTGAACGCCATGTTCTACCTCGGCCGCTCGGCGTATTACGCTCGGTGGATGTATATGATGGTGCTGATGTTCGTCGTCGGCACGGTGCTGGCGCTTGACAGCAAGGAATCCCGCTGGAAGGGTGCGCTTGCCGGAAGCCTCGGCTGTATCCTCGCGATCGCGGTCCCGCTCGGGCTGCTCTGGTATGACACGCCGGATACCGACGCGGTGGATTACCAGCTCGGCCGCGCTCCCTACCTTGGGCGGTTCTGGATCTGCGTGCTGATCGCGGTCATCGGGGTGGTGGTCCTTTGGCAGATCATCCAGCGGCTTCGCGGGACGAAGCGCTTTGCGAATGCGCTGCTGGTCGCGACGTCGGTCTGCATTGTCGTCGTCGGGATCACGCACATCGAAAGCGGCAAGGAGCATTCGCATTCGAGCGAATTCATGATTGATCAGGTGCTCTTCGGCGAAGTTTCGCTGCCCGACCCGGCCGACGAATTCTACCGCATCGACCTCTACTGTGACAACAGCACGGTTACGACGCTGGACAACCTCAACATTTATTGGCACTACCCCGGCATGGAGTGCTTCCATACGGTCGTCCCGCCGTCGATCATGGATTTCTACGACCTGCTGTCCTACAACCGGTCGGTCGGATCCCGCTCGCCAAGTTCATGGTACGGCGTCCGCGGGCTGACCTCGACGAAATACTGCTTCGTCGAGGAGGAGGACAACGACCGGCAGATCGAGCGGGTGCTTAAGAGTGACAAATCCGCCGTTTCGACTTACGAAAGCAGCTCCAACTGGCAGTATTCCGGAGAGGACGGGGACTACTACGTCTACGTCAAGGAGGATAAGTACGACCCCGCCCGGGGCTGGACCTACTACGACACGCAGAACGGGTATGACATCTACTGCAACGACAATTATATCCCGATGGGCTTCTGCTTTGACGAATTCATGACCGAAAGCGAGTTCCGCAAGGTCGGGGCGAATTCGAGCGGCGGCCGCAACGGTTACTCCGCGACGACACTGCTGTGCACCTACCTCGTCGTCCCGGACGACATGGCGGACTACTATGCGCAGTTCATGACCGAGGTCAAGGAGGCCGATTGCAAGGCGTGTGCCTACGAAACGTTCGCTGTTTCAACGGTCGAGCGGCGGGAGAGCGCCTGCACGAACTTCCAATGGAGTTCCAAAGGGTTCTCCGCGAGCATCGAAACCGAAAAGCCCCGCGTCGTTTTCTTCTCGGTTCCGGCGGAAAATGGGGTGCAAATCGGTTCTCTCCCGGCGGACGGCGGCTGGAAAGCGACGGTCAACGGGGAAGAGGTCGAGGTGCTGACGGTGGACGGTGGGTTCGTCGCCGTGGAGGTCCCCGCCGGCGCGAGCGACATCTCGTTCACATACCGGACGAACGGACTGGGGTACGGCCTGCTGCTGACCGTTCTCGCGCTGCTCGCCTTCGCGGGCTATCTGTTCTATTGGAAGTTCCACAAGAAGGAGCGGGCGACCTACCGCTTCTTCCGCGAGGATTACTATGACACGGGCGTTTATGTCGCCCCGGATCCCGACGACTTTTCCGTCACGGAGGACGGGACGCCGCCCGACGAAAGCCCGGAAGCGGAAAGCGGCAGCGACGATCCGCCGGCCGGGGAAGCCCCGCCGGAGGAGAACGGCGAATCGCCTATGGATCCCCCATCCTTCTAAAAAGTTTCAGGGGGGGCACCCCCTAAAGCAGGGCTTGGGAGGGACCTCCAATCCTCCGCGTCCTGCAAAAATACCCGTATACGCAACGTATACGGGTATTTTCCTTGCTGTTTCCGCGTTTAGAAGTCAAACAGGTCGTCGCGGTTCTTTTCGTTGCGCGAACGGCTGTTGCTGTTCTGGTTCTGGTTGTTGTTCTGGTTGCTGCGGTTCTGATTGTTGTTCTGGTTGTTGTTCTGGTTCTGGTTCTGGTTCTGGTTCTGGTTGTTGTTGTTTTGGTTGCTGCGGTTCTGATTGTTGTTGTTCTGGTTCTGGCTGTTACGGTTCTGGTTGTTGTTCTGCGACATAACGGTTTTCTCCTTTTCGGTAAGTTTGGGTTCATGCATAGTATGACCCGGAAAACCGCCTGTTTATGCAGACTTCGCAGATTATTTGTGATAAATCCCGCCGGACAGAATCGTAAAACCGCGATAGATTTGCTCCGCGAGAAGCAACCGCGCCAACCGGTGCGGAAAGGTTAACGACGAAAGCGAAAGCCGCATAGCGCACGCCCGCTTGAAACGCTCGTCCAGCCCGTGGCTCGAGCCGACGACGAAGCAGAGCGGGGACGAGGCGGTCTTTTCGCGCAAAAATTCAGCAAACTCTTGCGACGTTAGCTGCTTGCCTTCGATGCAAAGCGCGACGACCGCACACCCCTTCGGCAGGGCGGCGCGAATGCGGATAGCCTCCTTTTCGAGCGCCTTGGCGACCAGCGCGGGGTTCGTCTCCTCCGCGACGCGCTCCTCCGGGACGCATACCGTGCGGTAGCTGCAAAACCGCTGCAGTCGCTTGCGGTACTCCTCTTCCGCCTCGCGGAAGTAGCTTTCGCGGAAGTCCCCGACGTGAATGACAGAAATGGAGATCATTTCCTCGTCCGCTTTTTCCGCACGGAACAACCGAACGTGCCGACGCGCTTCCCGAACGCGTGACCGTACGCCGTCCATCCCGTCCTCTCCGGCCGAAGCTGATCCGCCGGTGCGGGCGCCGCGCCGCCCTTCCCCATCTGGTTGGACATTTTCCGCCACATCCTTTCAGATTTTTTGCCCGTTTATTCCTTTGCGAACGGGTCCCGCGCGTCCACGACGGCGCTGAAGTACGTCTCGTACGTGACGAACCCCGGCGGACTGCCCGCCGGCTTGCGCAGATGCCTGACGCGGGTGTAGTCCACCTCGACATTCGTGCTGCCCCGCTTTTCGCTGTGGTACGCGGCGAGCATGGCCGCCTCGGTGTAGTCGCGGTCGGTCGGTTCGGCCCCGTTCGTCACCAGAATTACGTGTGAACCGTGGAATTTCTTGATGTGGAACCACACATCCCGCTTGTCCGCCGAACCGGTTAAAGCATCGTTTTGCAGGTTGTTCCGCCCGACGCGGACCGTCATCCCGTCCGTCGTGACGAACGAAAGCGGTTTGGAGACCGACTCGCGCTTCTTTTTCTTTTTGCCGTTTCGCCCGTCCGGCTCCTTTTGCCGCACCAGCCCGGTTTCGGCCAGCTCCCGGCGGATTTCCGCGAGGTCCGAAAGCTCGCTCGCCCGCGATACCGCATCGAGAATGCTTTCGAGGTGGTCGATGCGCCGCTCGTCAAGTTCGACCTGCACGGTCAGCGCTTCGGCGGCACGCTTCAGTTTGGCGTAGCGTTTGTAGTACGCCTGCGCGTTCTGCGCCGGGGTTTTCCGGGCGTCCAGCGTCAGCGTCACGTCCTTGCCCGTCTCATAATCCGTTACGACCGCGCGCGGGCAGCCGGGTTCGAGGCGGTAGAGGTTCGCCATGATCAGGTCGCCCGTTTTTCGCAGCTCCTCCCGCCGGTCGCAATCCGCCAGCTCCTGCCGCTGGGACGCGAGCTTGCGCTGTTCCCGGGCGAGGTGGGTGCGGACGGTTTTGAGGATGTCGGAAGCGTAGGATTGCAGGTTGACGGCCTCCTCCTTCTCGGCGAAGTAGGAAAGCAAAAGTTCGGAGAAGCTTTCCTTCCGCCGCAGCTCCAGCCCCGTGTACTGCGTCAGCGGCAGGTACGCGTACTCCACGCCCTTCCCGTTGTCGTACACGGCGCACGGCTGAAATTCCCGGCGCCTGACCAGCCCGACGACCTCCTCGAACGCGAAAACCGCCCGCTCGACCGGCACGTCCGCCGCGAGCGCGTCCGTCCGCCCGCAGGCGCGGAAGCAGATTTCCCGCGCGACCGCCGGGGAAAAGGCGCAAAACTTCGCGATGAGCAATTTGTCAAGCGGCGTCCCGCCGTTTTCGGCGAGCAGGAAGCGAAACTGTTCCCGCGTGACCCGCAGCGCGTCCAGCTTCGCCTGCGGCGCGGGCGGCTCGTAGCGAAGCCCGGGCATGACCTGCCGCACCGAGGTGGTCAGATCCGCCGTCGAGGTCGCGCCGAGGATGCGTCCGTCCTCTCCGACCAAAATCAGGTTGGAATACTTGCCCATCATCTCCGCGTAAACGGTTTTCTGCCGCAAAAAACCCAGTTCGTCGGCGGATTCAAAGCGGAAACATAAAATCCGCTCCCGCTCCACGCAGCATACATCGGTCAGCCGCCCGTTCTGCAAATGCTTGCGGAACAGCATGCAGAGCGGGGTCGGGTCCGCCGGGCGGGCGAACGGCTCGTCCGTGACGGCGGCCAGCGGGCGGGACGCGGACGCCGAAAGGATCAGGGTGGTTCGCCGCCCCTCGCGATATAGGCGGAAACAGAGACAGGACGGCGAGCTCTGGTGGACCCTTTCTACCTTCGCCCCCGTCCAGGCCCGCAGTTCATCCGCGACCGCGACGCAGAAATATCCGTCAAACGCCATAGCTGTCCTTTCCGCAGACCGCGCGGACCGCCCCGCACTGCTCCGCCAATCCCGCGAGGAACGGCAGGACCGGCGTTTCGGACGCCTCGTGCGTCACGCACAGCAGGTTTAAGCCCAGTTCCCGGCAGTCGATCAGGTGGTTGTGCAGCACTTCGCCGGTCACGAACGTGTCCGCCCCCGCCGCGATCACTTCCGTGATCTCGTCCTTCCCGCAGCCCGAAACGACCGCGACCCGGCGCACGGTTTCCCGCGTCCTGACCGTGGGGAACGGGGTCACCCCGAGCTTTTGACCCACGAAGGCGGCAAAATCACCGAATTTCTCATACCCTTTTGGCACGTCGCCGATGCGCCCATAGGGGAGAAACGCTCTACAGTTCGTCAGCCCCAGCAGGGACGCGAGGCAGTCGTTGACCCCGCCGTCCATGCAGTCCAGCCGTGTGTGGTAGGAAAGCACCGAGATCCCCGCCCGCACGCAGGCGATGACCCGCTTGCCGACGCTGTCGGTGGGGGCCACGACTGGCAGGGGACGGAACAGCAGCGGGTGATGGGTCAGGAGAACGTTGCACCCGCGTGCTTTCGCTTCCTCAATGACATCGCTCGTGCAGTCGAGGGCGCAGAACACCCCCCGGACCGGTTCGTTCGGATCCGGCAGGACCATGATCCCGTCGTGGTCCCACGGTTCCCGCAGCTGCGCGGGAATACGCGCCTCCAGCCGTTCCGCGAGCGCGCCGACCGTCAAAAGTTCGCTCATATCCGCAGCAGGCGCAGGGTTTTCGCGACGATGCCCTCCGCGTTGAGCTTGTAGTAGTCCAGCAGAACCTCCGCGGAAGCGGACGTGCCGAACACGTCCTCAATGCCCACGCGGGCCATCTTCGTCGGCAGGTTCTCCGAAAGCACTTCGGCGACCGCGCTGCCCAGCCCGCCGACGACCGTATGTTCCTCGGCGGTCACGACCGCACCGGTTTTCGCCGCGTAGGACAGGACCAGCTCCTTGTCGATCGGCTTAATCGTGTGGATATCGACGACGGCGGCGTCTACGCCATGCCCCTTGAGCGCTTCCCGCGCCTCCAGCGCGGCCGCGATCAGGATTCCCGTCGCGAACAGCGTCACGTCCTTGCCGTCCGCAAGCACGTTGCCCCTGCCGAGCTCAAACCTGTAGTCCGCCGGGTCGAACACGACCGGCACCGCGAACCGGCCAAGTCGGCAGTACACCGGGCCGTCGTATTTCAGGATCGCCCGGATCGCCGCCGCCGTCTCCGTCGCGTCCGCGGGGTTGACGACGACCATGTTCGGCGTCGAGCGCATGATCGCGAGGTCCTCGCAGTACTGGTGGGTCGGACCGTCCTCGCCGACGGTGATCCCGCCGTGCGAGGCGCAAATCTTGACGTTCAGCTGCGGATAGGCGACCGAATTGCGGATCTGCTCGTATGCCCGCCCGCAGGCGAACATCGCGAAGCTCGAACAAAATACCGGCACCCCGGTCGATGCGATCCCGGCCGCGACCGAGATCATGTTCGCTTCCGCAATGCCGCAATTGACGAACCGTTCCGGAAATTTTTCCCCGAAAACAGCCGTTTGTGTGGACCCGGAAAGGTCGGCGTCCATCACGTAGAACTGTTCGGTTTCCCCGAGGGAGGCCAGCGTGTTGCCGTAGGCGACCCGGGTCGCGACCCTTTCAGCCATTGGAAACGCCTCCCTTCGACGCTTTGCGGCACGTTTCGAGCGTTTTCGTCAGCTCGCGCATGGCGATCTCGTACTCCGGCTGCTTGGGGGCCTTGCCGTGCCAGCCGGATTGGTTCTCCATGAAGGAAACCCCCTTGCCCTTGACCGTCGTACAGACGATGACCGACGGTTTCCCCGTCTGTTCCGCGGACCGCTTTGCATTCGCAACCGCCGTTTCAAGCTGCTCGAACGAATGCCCGCTGACGGTTTGCGCGTACCACCCGAAGGCTTCAAACTTTTTGTCGATCGGGGTCGGGTTCATGACCTGCCGCACGTCGCCGTCGATCTGCAGGTGGTTGAAATCCACGAACGCGATGAGATTGTCGAGCCGGTAATGTCCGGCGAACATCGCCGCCTCCCAGACCTGCCCTTCCTGCAGCTCCCCGTCGCCGAGTACGGCGTACACGCGGTACGGCGCGCCCTCGCGCTTGCCGGCGAGCGCCATGCCGGCCGCCGCCGAGATTCCCTGCCCAAGCGAGCCGGTTGACATATCGACCCCCGGGACGTTCTTCATGTCCGGGTGCCCGGAAAGGTAGCTGCCCAGCCTGCGCAGGGTATTGAGGTCCTCGACCGGGAAGAAACCACGGATCGCCAGCGCCGCGTAGAGCGCCGGACAGCAATGCCCCTTTGACAGGACGAAACGGTCCCGCGCAGGCCAATGCGGGTCGGCGGGGTTGACGCGAAGCTCCTGAAAATACAGGAAAGCGAGCAGGTCGGCAATCGAGAGCGACCCGCCCGGGTGTCCGGACTTCGCGTGGTAAATGGCGTCCACGGCACGCAGCCGGATCTCCGCCGCCCGTTCCGCGAGCAGCAGCGCTTGTGCAGTTTGCATAGGGGGAAAAGACCTTCTTTCCTACACACGCATCCCCAATTTTCGAATGGCGTCCACCAGAAACGACGGGCGGTCCGCTTCAAAAGCCAAGACCTCCCCGGTCACGGGATGTGTGAATTGAATAAACTTTGCGAATAAACACTGTCCGGCGAGCCCGAGCTTATCCGTGCCCGGGCCGTACACCGGGTCGCCCGCGACGGGGTGCCCGAGGTAGGCCATATGGACCCGGATCTGGTGGGTACGGCCGGTTTCGAGCGTCAGTTCGAGCAGGGAATAGTCCCGTTTCGCGCTCTCGGCGAGTACGCGGTAATGGGTGACGGCGGGCTTCGCGCAGCGGTCGGTGACAGCCATGCGCCTGCGGTCGGTCGCATGCCGCCCGATCGGGGCGTCCACCGTCCCGGTTTTCTCGCGGAAAACCCCGCGGCAGATCGCCTCGTATTTCCGCACGAACGCGTGGGTCGAAATTTGCCGCGCCAGCCCGACGTGCGCCTCGTCCGTCTTCGCGACGATGAGTAGCCCCGCCGTGTCGCGGTCGATGCGGTGTACGATTCCCGGTCGAATTTTCCCGTTGATCGAGGACAGCCGCCCTCGGCAATGGTAGAGCAGGGCGTTGACCAGCGTCCCGTCCGGGTGTCCCGGGGCGGGGTGGACGACCATCCCCTGCGGCTTGTTGATGACCAGCAGGTCGTCGTCCTCGTAGACGATCTCGATCGGCAGGTCCTGCGGCAGGATGTTCAGTTCCGCCGGCGGCGGCAGGGTATAGGATAGCGTCGCGCCCTCCCGCGCGAGGTCCCTTTTGCGGGCGCTCCTGCCGTCAAGCAAAACCTGCCCATCCTCGAACAGCTTCTGCGCGTGCGAGCGGGTCAGCCCGGTCAGTTCGGCGAGCAGCACGTCCAGCCGCTTGCCGGCCTGCTCAGGCGGGATGCGCAGGGTTTCCGTCATCGGCGGTCCCTCCGTCCCCGTTGACCGGTTTTTCGGGTTCTTCGGCCGGATTTTCCGCTTTTTCCGTCGGCTTTTCGGCTTCGCCGGTTAAATTTTTCGCTTCTTCGGCCGGTTTTTCGGCCTCTTTCGCGGACGCCCGCAGGCGCTTCTCCACCCGCGGCTCGACGAACAGGAGATACACCCCCAGCGCCGCCGCTCCGCAGGTCACAAAGATGTCCGCGACGTTGAACACGGCGAACCGCATGAACGTGAAATCCAGAAAATCCACGACCGACCCGTACAGCGCGCGGTCGATCAGGTTCCCGATTCCGCCGCCCAGCACCATCGCGAGCGACACCGTCAGCAGCGCGTGCCGCCGGGAATACCGGACGAGTAAATACACGATAAATCCCATCGCGAGAATCGAAAACACCAGAAACAGCCACCGATGCCCGGAAAGGATGCTGAACGCGGCCCCGTCGTTCTTCGTGTAGTACAGCCGCAGCCCGGGGAAGAGCGGGCGGACCTCGCCGACGATGTAGTGCGACGAAACGAAGGCCTTCGTGACTTGGTCGAGCACGACCACACCGAGCGTGATGACGGCGGCGAGGATCAGCATACGGCCCTCCGGCAGCGTGCGCAGAGCATCTGCCCGTCCTGATCCGGCGCGCAGTCGGTCCGGTACGCCCAGCACCGCACGCATTTTTCTCCTTCCGCGACGCTCACCAGCACGGCGATCCCGCTTTCCGTCTCGCGGAACGCCCCGTCCGGCGCGTCCCCGTGCGAAAGCTCGGCTTTGCTGACGAGGAAGGACTCCTCGAGGACCTCCCGGTGTGCCTCAAAGAACCGCATCGCCGGATTCTCCGGCCCGCCATAGATCGTCACCTTCGCCTCCAGCGACTTGCCGATGACCTTCGCGGCCCGGGCAAGCTCGAGCGCCTTCATCACGTCGTCGCGGTAGTCGAACAGCCCGTTGTACTTCTCCTCCGCCTCCGGGCAGTCCCATTCCGGGACCGGGGCGGGCAGGGAATTGCAAAACACCGTATTCGCGTCGTCCCCGTCGGTCAGCGCGAGGAAGCCCCAAAGTTCCTCGGCGGTGTAGGACAGGATCGGAGCGAGCAGCCGGACAAGCGCCTTGAGCGTATGGTACATCGCGGTCTGCGCGCTGCGGCGCTCCGGCGCGTCCTTGCGGTTGCAGTAGAGGCGGTCCTTCGTGATGTCAATATACAGTTTGGAAAGCTCGACGGCGCAGAAATTCTGCACGTCGTGGCAGACTACATGGAACGCATACCGGTCGTATGCTTCGCGGTCGTTGGCGAGCAGCTTGTTTAGGCGCGACAGCAGCCACCGGTCGAACGGCAGCAGCTGCCCGACGGGCAGCAGGTCCCGCTTCGGGTCGAAATCCGTTTCCGGCGTGCCGAGGTTCGCGAGCAAAATCCGGCAGGTGTTGCGGATTTTGCGGTAGCTTTCCGCGAGCTGCTTGAAGATCGCGTCCGAGCAGCGCACGTCCACCCGGTAATCGCTCGAGGCGACCCACAGCCGCAGGATGTCCGCGCCGTACACGTCTACGACGCTTTCCGGCGCGATGGCGTTGCCGAGCGACTTGTGCATCGCCTTGCCCTCGCCATCGACGGTCCAGCCGTGGGTCAGCACCGCCTTGTACGGCGCGTGTCCGACGCCGGCGCCGATGGACGTCAGCAGGGACGACTGGAACCACCCGCGGTACTGGTCCCCGCCCTCAAGGTACAGGTCGGCGGGGCGGGAGACCCCTTCCCGATGATCGAGCACGTCAAAATGCGTCGAACCCGAATCAAACCACCCGTCGAGCGTGTCCGTCTCCTTGTCGAACGTCTTTCCGCCGCAATGCGGGCAGACGAATCCGTCCGGCAGCAGCCCGGACGCTTCCTTTTCAAACCACACGTTTGACCCGTGTTGTTCGAACAGGGAGGAGACGCACGCAATCGTTTCCTCTGTGCAGACCGGCCTGCTGCAGTCCTTGCAGTAGAACACCGGGATCGGCAGCCCCCAATGGCGCTGGCGCGAGATGCACCAGTCGGCCCGCTCGTTGATCATGGAGATCATGCGTTCCTCGCCCCACGCGGGCATCCACGTCACCTCGGCGCACGCCTTCACCGCGTCGGCGCGGAACGCCTCGACCGAGCAGAACCACTGCGGCGTCGCCCGAAAGATGATCGGGTTCTTGCACCGCCAGCAATGCGGGTACGGGTGGACGATCTCGCGGGAGGCGAGCAATGCTCCGCTTTTCCGCATGTCGTCGAGGATGGCCGCGTTCGAGTCGTCGAACCGCATCCCGGCGAACTTCCCGGCGGCCGGCCCCTGCACGCCCCGGTCGTCTACCGGAACAAGGATTTCAAGGTGATATTTCACGCCGGTCAGGTAGTCCTCGGCGCCGTAGCCCGGCGCGGTGTGAACGCAGCCGGTGCCGCTGTCCATCGTGACGTAATCGGCGCAGCAGAGCAGGCTCTCCCGGTCGAGGAACGGGTGGAAAGCGGTCATGTACTCCAGATCCTGCCCGGTAAAGCCGTCCCGGACGATCTCGTATTCCGGGATTCCCGCCGCCTCCATCGTGTCGCGCACGAGCGCTTCGGCGAGGATGTAGGACTCCTCCCCGGCCTTGACGACGCAGTACGCCTCCCGCGGGTGTACCGCGATGGCGACGTTGCCCGGCAGGGTCCATGGCGTGGTCGTCCAGATGACGAAGAAGAGCCTGTCCCTGTCAAGCCCGTCAAACAGCCCGCGGCCCTGATCGTCGGAGACGCGGAATTTGACATAGACCGACGTACACGGGGCGTCCTGGTACTCGATTTCGGCCTCCGCGAGGGCGGTCTCGTCGTGGGCGCACCAGTAGACCGGCTTAAGCCCCTTATAGATATATCCGTTGCGGTACATTTTGCCGAAGATCCGGACCTCCCGCGCTTCAAACGACGGGTCCATCGTCAGGTACGGGTGCTTCCAGTCCCCGACGACGCCGAGACGCTCGAAGGACGCCTTCTGCAATTCCACGAACTTCAGCGCGAACGCCCGGCACGCCGAACGGAACTCCGGCACGGACATCTTCTTGCGGTCCAGCCGGGACTGCTTGAGGATGGCGCTCTCGATGGGCATGCCGTGGTTGTCCCAGCCCGGGATGTACGGCGTGCGGAAGCCCTCCATGGACTTCGACTTGTTGATGATGTCCTTAAGCACCTTGTTCATCGCGGTCCCCATGTGGATGTTGCCGTTGGAGAACGGCGGACCGTCGTGCAGGACGAAGGACGGGTGTCCCTTGTTGCAGTCGAGCATCCGCCGGTAGAGGTCTATCTGATCCCAGCGGGCCTTGATCTCCGGCTCGCGCTTGGGCAGGTTGCCCCGCATGGGGAATTCCGTCGCGGGGAGGTTCAGCGTGTCTTTATAATCTTTCATGGGAAAACGTTTTCCTTTCCGGCCTGTTAAAACGCAAAAACCGTCTCAAAACGAGGTCATTCCTGCTGACCGGCGGTGTTCCCGCCGGCCCCTTCGGCGACGGGCTGCCCGCCGTCCTTCCCGGCGGTCTCGCCGCCGGTTCCGCCGTCATCCTCCCCCATCATGAAGCGCAGGTACGCGTCCTCCGCTTCTCGCGCGTCCCCGGTCAGTTCCGGCGCCGCGGGAGCGGGCGGTTCCTCCGTTTTCGGCTCGTCGGCGGGGAAGAGGGTCTGCTTCTCCTCCAAATCGTCCGCGTGGGCGGCCGCGGCGCGGTTGTTGCTCTCCTCGATGCCCTGCTTGACGTCGGTGAAGATGCGGGCGACCACGGCATCCTCGTCCGGCAGGATGATCTCGTCGATCTCGTTGACCGAAATGCCCTTGAGCGCCTCGATGTGTCCGCGGTAGAGGTCGAAAAGCTGCTTCTTGAACTCGACGACGCGATTCCGTATTTCCCACATCTCCTCTTTTTCCGCTTGCAGCTGCTCCTTGAACTCCGCGATGACCGCGTCGCACCGCTCCTTGATGGCGCCGGTGATGACGTCGGCGCGCTCGTTCGCGTCACGGATGATCTTGTCGGCCATCTTCTGGGCGGAAAGCAGGGCGCTGCGGATGGATTCCTCCTCGTCCTTGATTTCGTCCAGGTTGGTCACGACCACATGCAGTTTGCGCTCGAGCTCATTGTTCTCGCGGTAGGCCTCGGTGTACTTCCCAATCAGGAATTCAATGTACTCGTCAACCTCGGCGGGGGCGTACCCCTTGAGGGACTTCGAGAAGGTTTTGCTTTTCAGTTCATGGGGTGCAAGCATATCGGTTTGCTTCCTTTCTATGAAAATCTTCCTTTCCGCACACGGAAAAAACCTCCGTCAGACCACGGAGAGCAGAACGGTCCGCACGACGGTCAGGAACAGAAATGTCGCCACATAAGAAAAATCAATCGGGGAATCCTCGAGCGCCGGAATGCGTTCAAGCAGGTGTCTCACCGGCGCGACGATCGGCTCGGACACCGCGTAGCAGAATTGCAGCAGCTTGGAGTCCTCCGACACGAATAGGGAAAGGATGCACCGTGCCACAATGATATAGTTTAATACATCCAGAAACAGCAGCACGGCGTATTGCAGAACGGAAACGATATTTTCCAACGTATCAGGGCATCCTTTCAGACAGAATTCTCCCTCTGCGGAGGGCTTCACCGTGTACAGGCGAAGCCCCGCGGGGAAAGCAGGGTTTTCAGAACAGTTCTCTCGACTTTCCGGCGTCCTGCTGGGGCGCGGAATCGGCGGTCACGTCAACGTTGCGGGGCGTGACGATGTAGGTCGCGTCGGAAACCTTTTTGATGTTCCCTTCGATGGCGTAGACGACGCCCCCGAGGAAATCGAGGATGCGGCGGACCGTTTCCTTGTTGGTGTCCTCAAAGTTGAGCACGACCGTGCGCTTCGCGAGCAGGTGATCGCTGATGCTGAAGGCGGACTCGATCTTTTCCGGCTTGACCACCTTCATCTCGAGCGCGGCGGAAGAGCCGACCCCGGTCGTTTTCGGGGCGGGGTTGGATACCGGCTTCTGTTCGAACTCCTCGGCGGGCTGTTCCTCGGCGGGGGAGAAGTTCTCCTCTTCCTCATCGACGTATCCGCCGTCCGAGTCCTTGAACATGTCGTTGATGCGTCCAAAAATTCCCATAGTGCTTGAAACCTCCGTATCGTTTCTTTACTTTCTTCCTCGTTTTTTCAGTGAATCGGCGTCTGCCGTGCGCCGAAGATTCCGCTGCCGATGCGGACGAGATTCGCTCCGGCGGAAACGGCGGCCGCGTAGTCCCCGCTCATCCCGGCGGACAGGATTCCCCACTCCCTATTATCCACTTTTTTGTCCCGGATGTCAATAAATTTTTGATAGATTTTTTGAAAAAATTGCAGATTTCCCTCCGGGCGGTCGGTTTTCGGCGGGATGGTCATCAATCCGCGCACCGAAAGGTGGGGAAATTCCTCCAGCTTTCCGACGAAATCCTCGACCTCCGCGAGCGGGACGCCCCCTTTGCTCTCCTCCCCGGCGATGTTGACTTCCGCCAGCACCGGCATGACCAGCCCGCGCTTCGACGCCTGCTTCTCGATCTCCGCCGCCAATGTCAGGCTGTCAACCGAATGGATCATGGAAACCTTGTCGATGATGAATTTGACCTTGTTGCTCTGCAAACGGCCGATAAAATGGATTTCCAACCGGTCCCGGTCGAGTTCGTCGTACTTCGACAGCAGTTCGTCCGCCCGGTTCTCGCCGATGAGCGTCACGCCGCAGCCGGCGGCGTAGTTAATCAGTTCCGCCGGAACGGTTTTCGTTGCCGCGAGCAGCTTTGCCCGTCCGTTTAATTCGCCGAGCAGCCGTTCGATATTCGCGCGGATCTCCGCTTTCGTGTTCATAAGCCGTCCTCCTCACTGGATGATTTTCCCGACGTACAGGTTCCGCCCGGAAAGGATAACCGCGTCGTAGAGGGACAGGTACTCGTCCGAAATGAACGCCTTGTCCTCGCGGTTGTCGCGGACGCTGTTGTACGGCACCTCGCAGATGGCGAACTCCTCGTTGCGGTAGAGGACCTCCGCCTTCTTGAAGATCACCCGCGTCCCGTCGAGCACGTAGCACCCGAGCTCGCCGTCGAGCATCCGCAGCGCGTCCGCGTCCACCCGGATGCCCGCGTAATCCGCGCGGACCAGCTGCACGGTCTGCCGCCGGGTGAAATCGAACCCTTCCGGCAAAAGCCGCGAGCTGAAGATCAGCACGGCGTCGTCGCGGTCGGTCTGCAGGATCTTTCGTTCGAGCAGCATGGGAAGCTCGGTTCCGCCGGAATAGGGAAACAGCACCCTGTACGACTTCCCGTCGGCGTAGGCGCCCGCGTCGCGTTTCCCCATGCGCACGGCGATGCACCAGCGGGACGCGTCGGCGAGCTTGCCGCAGGCGTTTGCAAGGATCTTCTGGTTCGGCCGCTCGTCGGCCAGCTTATCGAACCCTTCGAGCGTCAGTTCGTCAAGCGCCTTCATCGTGAAGCGGTCCTCGTACCCGTCGACCGCGTTGTAGAAGTATCCCGACGCGTCCGTCGTCACCGGCAGGGAATCCTCGTGCAGCGAGCGCTGTAAATCGTCCTTTTCCTGCAGGAGCAGGTTGATCCGGCCGCTGTACGCCCCGTTTTCGGAGACGCCGACCGACGCAATGGCCTGCCTGCGGTTGAGCTGCACCCAAAGGGCTTCCTCTCCGCGCAGCGCCTTGTCGAGCGCGTCGTCCGCGACCTCCCGCAGCAGCTCGACGGTCATCTTCTCGATCTGCTGGTCGAGGATCGGCAGGTCGGTTGTCAGCGCCCCGGCGGAGAGGTTGGACTGCTCCAAAATGCGGATCGTTCGGTCGATTTGGGAGATGCGTTTCTGCAGCGACGCGTCGCCGGAGGCGGTGTAGGTCGTCGCGACCGTCGAACCGACCGCGACGTGCTCCCCGTTCTCGGCGAGGTAGCAGTTTGTCCCCGGCGTGCCGCTGTAGAGCGGGGTTTCGTCCCGGAACAGGAAAGCTTCTAACTGCACGGTGTCCTGCGCCGTGTCATAGGTCGTATGGGTCACGTCGAGCGTGTCTCCGACCCCGAGCGCAAGCTGAAGGATCAGGTAGGCGCAAAGCGCCAGCAGCAGGACGCTCAGCCCAAACTGTCCGAAAAAATGCCCGATCTTCTCCTTCACGGCCTTTTCGCCTTCCTTTCCGAATTTACGGCACGACGACCGTTTCCTGCACATCCATATGAGAGAACCACGTCTCCTGCCGCTTGGCGTACCGCCGGGTGTTGCGGCAGATCGCCTCCTTGACTTCTTCGAGCGGGCGGATCCCGTCGAAGTAGGGATAAAATTCCTTGTAGCCGATGGCCTGCGACGCCGTCGGCGTCTCCCGCAAACCCCGTTTGCACAGGGCGCGCACTTCCGCTTCGAGGCCGTTCGCGAACATTTCGTCCACCCGCTTTTCGATGCGCCGGTAGAGCGTTTCCCGGTCGGCGCAGGTCAGCCGAATGACGTGCGGCCGGAACGGGTTCTCCCCGTCGTTGCTGCGTTGATCCGCCTCGCTCTTCGTCAAACCGGACGTTTGGCAAATTTCGAGCGCCCGGACCACCCGTTTGACGTTGTTCGGGTGGATCGCGTCCGCGGACGCCGGGTCAAGCTCCCGCAGACGGTCGTGCAGCGCCTGCGGCCCGCGCTCGCCGGCGAATCGGAACAGCTCTTCCCGCAGAAGCGGATCGGCCTTGCTTTCGCTCAGTTTCCGCCCGGTCAGCAGCAGCTCCACATACAGCCCGGTCCCGCCGCAGACGATCGGAACTTTGCCCCGCCCGTGCACCTCGCGGATCGCGTCGGCGGCGAGCGAAAGGAAGCGCCCGGCCGAAAACGGCTCGGAGATGTCGGCGACATCGAGCAGATGGTGGGGGATCCCGCCCCGTTTCTCCAGGGCGGCCTTGGCGGTGCCGACGTCCATTCCGCGGTAGATCTGCATGGAGTCGCCGCTGATGATCTCGCCGCCGAGGTCCCGGGCGAGCCGGACCGCGTAGGCGCTCTTGCCGACGGCGGTCGGACCGACGACGGCGTAGACCGGAATGCGTTCCATCGTCGCTTTTCACCGTCCTTTTCGCCGCCATTCCCCTCCGGCGGGAATCCGCGGCCTTCCTTTGCCCGAACCTCCTCGGCGTATCCGGACGATACCTCCGAAAAACGTGCTGCAAACAGGCATTCCGAAACGCCTCTCCTTCCCTCATAGAAGACCCGATTCTTCAGGGACCGCCAATACCGCCCCCCTAAAGAATCAGCATCGCGTCGCCGAACGAAAAGAACGCGTAACGCTCCCGCACGGCCTCGCGATAGGCGGCCATCGTGTGTTCGTATCCCGCGAAAGCCGCGACCAGCATCAGCAGCGTGCTCTCCGGCAGGTGGAAGTTCGTAATCAGCCCGTCCACACATCGGAACGGCTTGCCCGGATAGAGGAAGATCCCGGTCTGCCCCTCGAACGGGCGGACCGCGCCGTCCTCTCCGCAGGCGGTTTCCAGCGTGCGCACGCTCGTCGTCCCGACGGCAAAGACCCGCCCGCCCGAACGTTTGACCGCGTTGATCTCGTCGGCGGCGGACCGCGTGACGCGGATGTACTCCTCGTGCATTTTGTGGTCGAGGATGTTGTCCTCCTTGACCGGGCGGAAGGTTCCGAGCCCGACGTGCAGCAGCACCCGCACGAGTTTTACCCCCTGCGCCGTCAGCTTTTCGAGCAGCTCGGGCGTAAAGTGCAGCCCGGCGGTCGGCGCGGCAGCGGAGCCGTCGGTTTTGGCGTAGACGGTCTGGTAGCGTTCCTTGTCCTCCAGCCGGCGCTTGATGTACGGCGGGAGCGGCGGGATCCCGATGCGGTCGAGCAGCTCCGCGAACACCCCGTCGCAGGTGAACCGGATGACCCGCACGCCGTCGTCGAGGACCCCGATGACTTCCCCGACCAGCCCCTCCGGGTAAAGAATTTTCCGCCCGGCACGGGTTTTCTTGCCCGGGCGGGTCAGCGCCTGCCAGACTTCGCCCGTTTCCCCGGCCTGTCGGGAAAGCAGGACGGTCTCGACCTCCCCGGCGTATCCTTCCGTGTGCCCGAACAGGCGGGCGGGCAGGACGCGGGTGTCGTTGAGGACGAGACAGTCCCCGGCATGGAGATACGCCGCGATGTCCGGGAACATACGATGCTCGACGGTCCCGTCCTCCCGGTGCAGGACCAGCAGCCGGCAGTCGTCCCGCCGCTCGGACGGCGTCTGGGCGATCAGCTCTTTCGGCAGGTCGTAGGCGTAGCTGGAGCGCAGAAGCAGGTTCGGCGTTTCTCCCATGGTCAAAACGCCAAGGACAGCCCGTCGTAGGCCGTTATAAAGCCCAGCTTTTCCGCCTCCGGAACCAGCTCGTCGTGGATGAGTATGCCGTTGTGGGAGAAATGGTTGATGACGGAAAGGGTGTTCGCGTCCGAAACGCCGAGTTCTTCAAGTCTTTTCCGCACGAGCGGCACGGAGTCCAGCCCCAGGTGCCCCCAGCCGGAACGCAGGGCGACGTAGGTGCAGTCGTAGGAGATCAGGTCGGCGCGGATCGGGTGGTCGCGGAAATACTGGAAGAAGGACTCGTCCGGGATGCCGGTGTCGTGCAGGTAAAGCAGGGTCTTTTTTCCATCCGAAACGAGGTAGACAAGGGCGTTCTCCCCGGCGGCGTGGTTGGCGGGCAGGGGCGTGATCCGGTAAGGCCCGCAGTCGAACGGCTTGAACGCCTTGGCAAGGTGCGGACGGACGCCGGTGTGGGTCGGCTCGTCACTGCGCAGGAGGCGCTCGCTTTCGAGCAGGCGCAGGACACGCTCGTTGCCGTAGAGGTCGAGGGTCGGGACGGACAGGTTGTGGGCGTAGCAGTTGTCGTCGCGCAGGTGCAGGTCGGCCGGGTAGAAGTGGTCCATATGGCTGTGGGTGACGAGCAGCCAGCGCACGGCGGAGAAGTCCAGCCGGTTCCGCTGCATATGCGAGAGGGAGTCCGGCGGGAAATCCAGCAGCAGGTCGTCGTTGACGAGGGATTGCGAGCGGGTGCGGAGATTGCGTCCCCCGGCGGAAAGCGCCTTGCGGCAGTAGGGGCAGCGGCAGAACAGGGCGGGCCAGCCTTCGGCGGCGGCCGTTCCGAGATACGTCAGGTTCATAAAAGGATACTCCGTTTTCAGAATTGCACTTTGCTCTATTGTACCGCGCGGAACGTGAAAAATCAAGTAAAAAATCCGTTTTGCCAAGAGAAAATCGAAAAAAACACAAAAAATTTGAAATTTCGCGAACATTTTTCCATCCGCAAAGGAGCAGGAAGACGGCGCGGCGGCAGCCGCTCCCCGGCGTCCGGCATGGTCAGACCTGTTCGACGTCCGTTCCCGGGGACTTGACGGACCGTCCCATGACGAAGCGCGTTCGCGAAGCTGACCGCTCCGTCGCAGAGCAGGACGATATACGTAAACCTGTCCCGCGCTTCCCTGCCGAACGGATCGACCGCGAGCAGCACCGTGCAGACGAGAAACGCGAGCGATACGCACAGCACCGGGATCCGCCGGGCGGAATGCCGGAACTTCAATTGAATGGCGTTCTGTAATTTGCGGATGGCGGCGAGCATGATGCGGATGTTGAGCAGGACGGACAGGCTGTTTGCGGCGTCCGCGCTCTTGAGCAGAACGCACACCCCGAGGACGACCGCCGGCGCCCCAATGGAGAAGCCGCAGGAGCCTGCGTCAAGATCGGCGCGGGCGAGGAAATACGGGAGGATCCTTCCCGCGCCGAAAATGATCGCAAGTTTCCCGAGCAGCTTCGCAAAGATCACGGTGTCGATCCCCGTGAACAGAAGCAGGACCGCGATGACGATATAGAGGATGGGCAGAAGCAGGGGGAAAACCGTGCCGGGCCGACTGCCGGACAAGCCTTTCCGCATGTGCGAAACCGGCCCCTTTCCGTTGCGGGACGTCCTTTTCTCACAGGATAGCCGATTTTCGGGGAAAATGCAAGCGGTATCATGCAAAAAACCGCGAAAAATCAGAGGACCGCCCTGCAAAACGCGGTCAGCGACGGGTAGACGGAGGCGTAGGAGCGAATCTCGTCGGTCGGCGGGAACAGGTCGGGGATCATGACCACCCGCATTCCGGCCCGCCGGGCGGATTCCAGCCCCGCGTAGCTGTCCTCGACCGCGTAGGCGTCCGCCGGGTTTACGTCCAGCAGCCGGCAGGCGGTCAGGTAGATCTCCGGGTCCGGCTTGCCGTGCAGGAACATGTCCCCGGTCGTCAAAACGTTGAAGTATGCGCGGATATTCGCCTTCTCGAGGTTCGCGAGAGCCGCCTCCCGCCGGGTCGAGGTCGCGAGGGCGATGCGGAAGCCGTTTGCGTGCAGGGCGGAAAGCGTCTCGTGCAGGCCCTCCTTGAGCGGCAGGCCGCGCTCGTCGAGCAGGCGGTGGAAGCAGGCGGTCTTGCGGGGACCGAACGCCGCGTAGGGGACCTTCCCGCCGAACCACGCGTCGAAAATTTTTTCCGTGTCCGCCGCGTTGTGCCCGGCGCAGCGGTCGCGGACCTCTTTGATGTCAACGCCCATCTCTTCGCCGACGATGTCCCACGCCTCGTAATAGACGCGCTCCGTGTCGAACAGCACGCCGTCCATGTCGAACACGACGGCCTTCGGCTTCTTCCTGCCGTTCATACCGGCTCCTCAACGCGGCTCCGCAGCGCGGCCTGCAGCATCAGCGCGCACTCGATGCGCTTGCGGAACAGCCTGCACCCGTACGCGTACACCCCGCGGATGCTCCCGGACGCGTGCATGGCGTTCGCCGCGCACCCGCCGGAACAGTACAGCTTCGCCCAGCAGTCCCCGCATTCCGGCCGTGCGTACGCACTGCACCCCTTGAATTCGTCCCGCAGCGCCGTGTTCGTCACGCCCTGCCAGACGTCCCCCATTCGGTAGGCCGGTTCGCCGACGAACTGGTGACAGGGGTAGAGTTCGCCGGCCGGCGTGACCGCGAGGTACTCCGTCCCGCTTCCGCATCCGGCAAGCCGCTTGTACAGGCAGGGCCCGCCGGTCAGGTCAAGATTGTAGTGGTAAAAATGGAACCCCTTTCCGGCCCGCTCCCTTCGCAGCATCTCGGCGGCAAGCCGCTCGTACTGCTCGCAGACGATCGGGAAATCCTCCTCTGTCAGGGCGGCGGGATCTCCGGGCGGGCAGACGACCGGCTCCATGGACAGCTCGGTGAACCCGAGGTCCGCCATGTGCAGCAGGTCCGGCAGGAAAGCCGCGTTTCGGTGGGTGAATGTGCCCCGCATATAGTAGTTCCGCCCGCCCCGCTTTTCGACGAAGCGCTGGAACTTCGGCAGGACCACGTCGTAGCTGCCCGCCCCGGACGGGGTCTTACGCAGCGCGTCGTGAATTTCCTTCCGTCCGTCGAGGCTGAGTACGACGTTGTGCATCTCGCGGTTTGCGAACTCCGTCACCTCGTCGTCGAGCAGCATTCCGTTGGTCGTCAGCGTGAAGCGAAAGCGCTTGCCGGTCTCCTCCTCGCGGGAACGGGCGTAGGCGACCAGACGCTTGCAGACGTCCCAGTTCAATAACGGCTCCCCGCCGAAGAAATCCACTTCGAGGTTCTGCCGCTTGCCGGAGTGGGAAATCAGAAAATCCAGCGCCTGCCTGCCGGTCTCGTAGGACATCAACGCACGCGGACCGTGGTACTTGCCCTGCGACGCGAAGCAGTAGGAGCAGTTGAGGTTGCAGGTGTGGGCGACGTGCAGGCAGAGCGCCTTGATCTCGGTCCTGCGCGCCTTCCAGTCGACGGCGGCGCTCTCGTAGATGTCCTCGGTGAACAGCTGCTTCCGCGCACGCAATTCCTCGATGTCCCCGTACAGTTCCTCGAGCGACGCGGCCGTCACTTCCGGGTCGTCCTTGTACCGTTCGAGCATCTCGCGCGTCAGCTCCTCCCGCCCGACGGACTCGTAGCGGGAAAGGACGTCGTAGGCGAGGTCGTCGACGAGGTGCACCGAGCCGGAAAACACGTCCAGCACGACGGAATAGCCGTTCAGCTTAAATGGGTGAATCAATCCATCACGCTCCCCTGCACAGAACTACCCGCTGCGGTACAGCGGGTAGTTTGTAAACAAAAATCGTTTTTAACGAGGCATACGCCCCACAAGTCCCGTCTGGATGGGCTGTTCGTTTTTCCGCTCTTTCCTTTGCTCGCAGGGCTGGTTGGCGACGCCGCAGGAGGTTTTGCAGGCGGACTGGCAGGAGGTCTGGCATTCGCCGCAGCCGCCGTCCTGCAGGCTCTGAAGCAGGTCACGGGTTTCGAGGGTCTGGATATGTTTCATGGTTCGTTCGCTCCTTTTCGGTTTTTCCGTCCTATTATAGCGCATTTCGCGCCGTTTGTCAAGCGTTTCCGGAAGGTTTTTTCGGGCTCCTCTCTCCGTCGCGCTCCTTTCTTTGAAGTTCTCCGGAATGTCCGGAGGGAACATCCGTTTTGTCAAAACTTATAAATATTTCCGAACGGGTTCTGAAGAATATTCAAAAAAGCCGCGGCGAGCGGGTCGTTTCGACAGAAAAACCGGTATTTACCGTGATTTCGCAAGGAGAAAATTTGTTCGACAGGAATGACCACGGTTCGGCAGAAACCGATCAAGAAAATTCCGGGATTGCTCTTGACAGTTTTCGGGAAATACACTATAATAAGATAATCTTTTTTTACGTTCATGGTGGGAAAAAGTGGTAGAAAAAGGGTTGATTTTCCAGAAAAACCCAGAAATTGGAAAAAAATAGCGGAAAGGAGGAATGCTTTCCATGTTTACCGGGACCTATCGGCACGCGATCGACGCGAAGGGCCGGCTGTTCATCCCGACGAAGCTGCGCGAGGAGCTTGGCGAGTCGTTCATAGTGACCCGCGGGATCCAGACCTGTCTGCGGCTGTATCCGATGCAGGAATGGGAAGCATTCGCCGCCAAGATCGCCTCTCTGCCGGAATCCAAGGCGCGGGATATCCGCCATTACTTTTACGCGAACGCTTTTGAGACCTCTCCGGACGCGCAGGGCCGCGTCACCCTGCCCGCCGACTGCCGGCGGTTCGCGGGGCTGACGAAGAACGTCGTGCTTGTCGGGGACAACACCCGCCTGGAGATCTGGGACGAGGAAGGCTGGGACCGCCTCGACCGCGCCAACCATGGCAACATCGTGCCGCTTCTTGAGGAGCTTGGCTTCTGATGACGTATCGACACACGACCGTGCTCCCGCGCGAACTGGTGGACGCGGTGTTCACCGACCCGGACGGGACTTACATCGACTGCACGCTCGGCGGCGGGGGACACACGTCGCTGCTGCTTTCCCGCCTCTCCGAACGAGGGCGGGTCGTCGGGGTCGACCGCGACGGCGACGCCCTGCGATATGTGAAGGAAACCATTCGTGACGACCGGCTGCTGCTTTGCGAGCGCAATTACGCGGAGATCGCGGAGATCGCGCGGGCGTTTGCGCCGGACGGCGTGGCCGGGATTCTCGCGGACCTCGGCGTTTCCGGTCAGCAGCTCGACGACGCCGGCCGCGGCTTCTCCTACGGCACGGACGCCTTTCTTGATATGCGCATGGACCGTTCCCAGCGGCTGACCGCCTATGACGTGGTCAATACCTACCCGCGGGACGAGCTGGCCCGCATTCTGCGCGAATACGGCGAGGAGCGTTTCGCCGGCCGGATCGCCGACCGCATCGTTCGCGCCCGCGAACAGGCCCCGATCCGCACGACGCTTGCGCTCGCGTCCGTCGTTTCCGCGGCACTGCCGAAACAGAACAAGACCGAAGGACACCCCTGCAAGCGGACGTTTCAGGCGATCCGCATCGAGGTCAACGGGGAGCTGTCCGGGGTGGAGGCCCTGCTTGCGGACGGGATCCCGTGCCTGAAAAGCGGGGGACGGATGGGGGTCATCAGCTTCCATTCGCTCGAGGACCGGCTGGTGAAAACCGCTTTCGCCCGCTGGGAGAACCCCTGCACTTGCCCGAAGGATTTTCCGGTTTGCGTCTGCGGAAAAAAGCCGGTCGTCCGGGTGCTGACCCGCAAGCCGATCCTTCCGGGCGAGGAGGAACTGCATGCCAACCACCGCGCCCACAGCGCCAGACTGCGCTGCTGCGAAAAACTCTGAAATTTTTGCCGTTATGCACCGTTACTAATAATAAGGAAGTGGAACGTCATGGCAACGCCCGAGAAAAGACCCTCGCAGGAGATTTACGTCCGCGGAACCGCGTCGTCCGGCGCGCGCAGGCCGGCCGCGAAGTCGTCCTCTCCCGCCAAATGCGGGAAGACGCAGCCCCCCGCGCGGCAGAGCCGGAAGATCGCGCATCGCCGCGCCGCCCGGCGGGTGCCGTTCGAAACGAGGCGCAAGCGCCCGGAGGACCGCAAGCCGTTTCCGCTCGGGATGATCTGCATCCTCGGACTCATTACGGTGCTGCTGCTGTTTATGATGATGAATTATGCGGAAATCGACCAGTACAACGGCGAGATCCGCGACCTCAACAACCGGCTCGCCGAGCTGAAGGCCGAACAGACCCGGCTCAACAACCGGCTCGAGGGACGGGACGACTTTGACGCGTACCGCGCGTTCGCCGAGGAGGAGCTCGGAATGATTCAGGACACGGACGAGCCCGACCAGATCATCACTCCCGACTTTGAGGACCAGACCGAGATAGCCGAGCGCAGGGAGTCCGCGGAGGAAGGCGGGGTAGGATACCTGCTTTCCGGGCTTGCGGAGGTCCTGCGCGGCTTCCTGCCGCAGGGGGAATAACTGCGTCATGAAAGCGCCGGACGGCGCATATAGTAAGAAACGGGTAGGGTAAGTAACGCGAAATGCGTCTTACCCGTTTGCCGTCTTTTCACGGAAAGGCGCAAAACACGAAAGGAACACGTCATGGAGCAGGAAAACCGCACGTCCAAACCGAATCTGCCCGCCGAACCGGCGAAACCGGGGCTTCCCGGGCGCCGCAAAAAGGACGGGAAGCGTCGGGGACTGACGCATCGCATCATCGTCCGCCGGGGAAAGACGGCGCTGGCGCTGATGCTGGTTTTGCTCGTCGCGCTTTGCGGGCGGCTCGTGTTCCTGCAGCTGATCGATCCGTACGACTACGCCGAAAGGGCCGTGGAGCAGTACACGTTTGAAACGAAGCTCGAGGCCAAGCGGGGGACCATCTACGCGTCCGACGGGACGACCAAACTCGCCGTCAGCGCGACGACGCAGACCGTGTTCATCTCGCCCGCCGACGTTCTTTCGGCCGGCACCGAAGTCACCAAGGAGCAGGAGGCGTCTGGGATCACCCCGCCGGGCGAGGAGGCGCAGATCCGCATGATCGCGCAGGGGCTCGCCGCCTGCCTTGACGATTACGACGCGCAGACGCTCATCGACAAGTACAACGACCTCGGCGACCGCAAGAGCAGGATCAAATACCTCATCGTCAAGAAGGACATCGGCGAGGAGGAGGAAGCGCGGGTGCGGCAGTTCATCGCCGACAACAACCTTGAGCTGCAAATCGCGCTTGAGGAAGGCACCAAGCGCTACTACCCGTACAGCACCCTCGCGTCCCAGCTGCTCGGCTTCGTCGGGTCGGATAACGACGGGCTGACCGGGCTGGAATACACCTATAACGAGGAGCTTAGCGGCGTCGATGGCCGTGCCGTGCAGGCGCAGGACGCCAACGGCAATCAACTCGCGTACAACTACGAAAGCTACATTGCCGCGGAGGACGGATTGAACCTGGTTACGACCATCGACTGGACGGTGCAGTCGACCGTCGAAAAGTATCTGAAGGAAACGTACTACCAGCACGAGCCGGAGGGCCGGGTGTCCTGCATCGTCATGGACGTCGATACCGGCGAGATCCTCGCGCTCGCGATCTATCCGTCGTTCGACCTGAACAACTACGCCGACCTGCCGTCCGAGTATCAGGCCAAACTCGACGCCTACGAGGGCGAAGATAAGAGCGCCTACCTTGCGACCCTGCGCAACGAGATGTGGAACGACACCATCGCCTCCCAGACCTACGAGCCGGGCTCGACCTTCAAGGTCATTACGGCCGCCATGGCGCTGGAGACCGGCGCGATCACGACGACGCAGGGATTTGACTGCGGGCTGGTTTTCAACGTTTCCGGCTACCCGATCCACTGCTGGTCGCGGGTCAACCACGGCACGCAGACCATCGCGAAAGCGCTCGTCAACTCCTGCAACCCGGCGCTCGCGAAAGTCGGACTCGCCGTCGGGCAGGAAAACTTCAAGAAATACTTCGAGGAATTCGGCTACACCAGGCCCACCGGGGCGGATCTGGTCGGGGAGGCGTCGTCCATCTTCTTTGAGACGACCGGCACCCAGTTCGGCGACCTCGAACTCGCGGTCTACTCCTTCGGCCAGACCTTCAAGATCACCATGCTGCAGCACATCGCCGCGCTTTCCGCCGTCGCGAACGGGGGCAATCTGGTGACGCCGCACGTCGGCAAGTACCTGACCGACCAGGACGGCAAGGTTGTCAAGACCTTCCCGAACGACAGCGTCCGGCAGGTGGTTTCCGAGCCGGTGTGCAAAGAAATCATGTCCTACCTCGTCGATTCCACGGCGAACGCCAACGTTTCCGGCTTTCACGTCGTTTCCAAGACCGGGACGTCCGAAAAGCGGGATACCCCCCGCGAGGACGACTACATTTCCTCCTGCGTAACCTTCGCTCCGGCGGAGGATCCCCGCGTCGCCGTCCTCGTGACGGTTGACACCCCGAACAACGCCTACGGCTACTACGGCTCGCAGGTGGCGGCTCCCGCCGTCCGGAACATCCTCACGGAAATTCTCCCGCATCTCGGCATTTCCCCGAGCGAGACGGAGAGCGCCGTCGAGATGCGTACGGTTTCGGATTACCGCGGGACCCTGGTGGACGAGGCGAAGCACGCGATCGAAGCGCTTGGGCTCGAGTGCGTCGTGCGCGGCGATGGCGCGACGGTCAACGGCCAGATGCCGCGGAACGACGTCAGCGTCGCCGTGGGCGGACGGGTGATCCTGTATACCGGCGACACGGCGCCGGAGGCGACGGTCAAGGTACCGGATGTACACGGGCAGTCGCCGGAAACGGCGCTGCGCGTTCTGCAGCAGAGCGGACTAAACGTTCGGCTGGACGGCATTTACAACGAGAACACCGAAAACTGCTACGTGGACCGGCAGTCCGTTGAGGCGGGCGAAACGGTTGAGCCGGGGACGGTCATCACCGTCACCTGCCGATACCAGTCGCTCAACGACTGAAAACCTGTTGTAAGGAAGAAAGAACGAAGTGGAGTATCTACAGACAATCGCTCTGCCGATGGTGGGGTCATTCCTCCTCAGCGCGCTGCTGCTCAAGCTGTTTATTCCGGTTCTGCGGAAGGTGAAGCTCGGGCAGAAGATTCTCGAAATCGGCCCCTCGTGGCACCGCTGCAAGGAGGGGACGCCGGTCCTCGGCGGGTTGTTCTTCCTGCTCTCGACACTCGTCGCGTTCGGCGTGTGGGCGCTGCTTTCCGGTCATAGGCCGGACGTGCGGCTGCTCCCGGTCGCGGTTCTCTCCCTGCTTTCCGGGCTTGTCGGGTTCGTTGACGACTATATCAAGCTCTTTAAGAAGCGCAACAAGGGATTGACCGCCAACCAGAAGCTGCTGCTGCAATTCTTCATCGCGGCGGCTTTCCTTGCCGTCCGCGCCTATTGTTGCGGCGGGGAAACCTCGGTGCGGATGTTCGGACTGTTCGGGCAGGAGCGGGTGGAACTGAGCTGGTTTTACTACCTGCTGATGCTCTTCGTCATTGTCTATGTCATCAACTGCGCCAACCTGACCGACGGCATCGACGGTCTGGCGGGCAGTGTGGCGACCATCCAGTGCGTGTTCTTCCTCTGCGTCGGGGTGTTCCTCGGCGAAACGGAGTTCAACGTGCTCTGCGCCTCCCTCGCGGGCGGGCTGCTCGGCTTCCTCGTGTTCAATTTTCATCCGGCGAAAATCTTTATGGGGGACACCGGCTCGCTGTTCCTCGGCGGGTTCGTGACGGCGATGGTGTTCGCGTTCGACGCGGAGCTGCTGCTGCTGCCGATCTGCTTCGTCTGGTTCTGTGAAGGGATCTCGGACGTTTTGCAGGTATTCTGGTTCCGCGTGACCGGGAAGCGCCTGTTCAAGATGGCGCCGATTCACCACCATTTCGAGCTGTGCGGCTGGAGCGAGGTGCGGGTGGTGTTCGTCTTTTCGTTCCTCAGCGCGCTGTTCTGCGCGCTTTCCTACTGGATCATGGTCCGGTAAAAGAGTTTGAACAAGGGGGGGGAGAAACGTGGCCGCGTCCAAAGCGGCGGGGATGACCCGCGCGAAACCGAAACAGAAGGGACAACCGAATACCATCACCCGCTTCCTCGGCGAAGTAGACCGGCCGTTCCTGCTCATCGTCGTGCTGCTGGTCTGCCTCGGCTCGATCGCGGTCTTTTCGTCGTCCTACGCCCATTCGGCGACCCGCTACGGGGATCCCTATGCGCTCGCCCGTCCGCAGCTGTTCTACGTGCTGCTCGGTATGGCGGCGATGGGCGCCATCGCGGTGTTCGGTCCGCTGGTGCTTCGCGTGCTCAATCAGGGCGCTCTGGTGATTTACGCCATCGCGATCGGCATGAATGCTCTGACTCCGTTCATCGGGGAAAACTACAACGGCGCGACCCGCTGGTTCTCCGTCCTCGGCATCCAGTTCCAGCCGTCGGAATTCCTCAAGTTCGCGCTCGTTCTGGTCTGCGTCAGGCACATTGTGCGCAACCGCGACCGCCTGCATACGTTCCGATACGGCCTCCTGCCGTTCGCGATCTACGGCCTGCTCGCCGTCGCGACGACGCTCATGCAGAAGCACCTGTCCGCGACCATCATCAACTGCCTGATCATCTACGTGATGATGTGGTTCGGCGGGATCGGCGCGAAACTGCTCGGCGTTATCGGCGGCGCGGTCGTGGCGGCGGCCGTCTTTGTCATGACCATGGGGAAGAAACTCATCGAAGCCGTCGTCCCGCACGCGCTCGACCGTCTGGAGGTCTGGAAGAATCCGTTCGATTATATGTCCGTCGAAAGCGGCGGCAAGGGCTGGCAGCCGGCGCAGTCGCTCTACGCCATCAGCTCCGGCGGATTCTGGGGGCTCGGCCTCGGCCGCAGCAACCAGAAGCACGGCTACCTGCCGGAACCGTATAACGATTACATTTTCGCCATCATCTGCGAGGAGATGGGCTTTTTCGGCGCCGTCCTCGTCATCGGGCTGTTCGTCGCGCTCGCGTGGCGCGGGTTTCACATCGCGAACCGTTCGCAGGACCAGTTCTCGTCGCTGCTGGTGATGGGCATCACCGCGCACGTCATCATTCAGGTCGTGCTGAACATCGCTGTCGTGACGAACACCATTCCCAGCACCGGCATCAGCCTGCCGTTCTTCAGCTACGGCGGCACGTCGCTGATCATCCTGCTGTGCGAGATGGGTCTGATCCTCGCGGTTTCGCGGTACTCATATACGGAGAAGGGGTAAATTCGGCATGAGAATCGTTTTCACCGGCGGCGGCACGGGCGGTCACGTCAACCCCGCCTTGAATATCGCATCGGCCGTCCGGGCGATTCGTCCGGACGCGGAGATCTCCTTCATCGGTACCAAGCGGGGCATTGAAAACACGCTGGTTCCGAAGGCGGGGTACGAAATCGACTTCGTCGAGGTACAGGGATTCAGCCGCAGCTTCAGCTTTCAGGCGATCCGGCAGAATTGCCGCGCGGCGTACTACGCGGTTTCGTCGGTCCGCGCGGCGAAGAAGATCCTGCGCGAACGGAAGCCGGACGCGGTCGTCGGTACCGGCGGCTATGTCAGCTGGCCGACGGTCCGCGCGGCGGCGAAGCTGAACATTCCCTGCCTGATTCACGAACAGAATACCTACCCCGGCGTAACGACCCGCCGCCTCGCGAAGGAAGCGTCGGTCATCTGCACCAGCTTCGAGGGGAGCGAGAAGTACTTCACGCCCGCCGAACAGCGCAAGGTGCTCCTGACCGGCAACCCCATTCACGTCGATCGTATCACCCGCGCCGAGGCCCGGCGGAAGCTCGGGCTGAGCGAGGAGGAACCCTACCTGCTCTCCTTCGGCGGGAGCATGGGGGCGAAGCGGGTCAACGAGCTGTGCTTCGAGCTGATGGAGCGTTTCAGCGTTCCGCGGGGCATTCGGCATGATCACGCGATCGGACGGGTGGAGTTTTCGGCCTTTTCCGCGCTCGCGCGGCAGAAAGGGTTTGATAAGCGGGCGAATCTCCAGCTCGCCGAGTATTTCTATGATATGCCCTACCGTCAGGCGGCCGCGGACGTCATCATCTGCCGGGCCGGCGCCATGACGCTCGCCGAACTGTCCGTGCGGGGCAAGGCGGCGATCTTTATCCCCAGCCCGCACGTCGCGGAGGACCATCAATATAAGAACGCCCGCCTGCTCGCGGACGCGGGGGCGGGGATGGTCTTTCGGGAGGAGGAATTGACCCCCCAACTGCTGTGCGACACGGTTGAAGAGCTTTTGCTCAACGCCAACAAGCGCAGACGGATCGAGGAAAGCATCCGGAAATTCGCCATGCCGGATTCCGCCGACCGGATCGCCGCCGAGGTTGTTCAGTTGGCCGAACAGGAGACGGCGGCGCTGTAAAGCCGCGAAGGAAGTAGGAAAGGAGACCATCGCCGATGGAGGAACGCAGGGAGACGGATGGACGTGCGGATGGCGTGTCCCGCACGCCGCAGCGCTTTACTCGTGTGCGCAGCAGCGTGTCCATGGAGGAACTGCGCAGCAGGCAGGACCAGAAGCGGCACCGCCGCGTGGTGTTTTACGTCCTTCTCCTGTTCGGGGCGACGGCCGTGTTCCTTTCGGTGTGCTTCTTCCTGTTCTTCCGCGTCTCGGAGGTCCGGCTCGTCGGCAACGAGATCTATTCCGAGGAGCAGATCCTCGCCGAATTGCCGTTTTCCGTCGGGGAGAACCTGTTCTCCTTTCGCGTCGGGGAGGTCGAGAGCGGTCTGCGCAGGGCGCTTCCGTACATCGGCGAGGTGACGGTCAAGCGGTCCCTGCCGTCGACGGTCGTCGTCGAGGTCAGCGAACGGCATATGGAACTTTCCCTGGCGGTCGGGGAGGATGCGTACCTGCTTTCACGGGACCTGCAGGTGCTCGGACGCATCGGCGGGGAAGACATCACGGACGGCGTGTCCCGTTTGCGGACCGGCGCGGTCGAGCGCTGCATCGTCGGCGAGAAGATCCGCTTTCAGGACAAGCGTGCCGCCCCGGACCTCGAGGAACTCTGCCGCTGCTTGACCGACTGCGGGCTGTTCGATCAGGTTGACGCCATCGATATGTCCAGCCGGTTCGACATTACGATTGAATACGACGGGCGCTTCTCGGTGTACCTCGCGGACATCGAGAACATGGATATTAAGATCCGCTTTCTTGCCCGTATCCTCGAGCGGCTTTCGCCGACCGACCGGGGCAAAATCGAGCTGATCGGCTACCGCAGGGCGGCCGTTCGGCTGGAAAATACGCCGGCTGCCGGATAAAACGAAAAAAAATGCGTACTTTTCGCAAGAAAAAATCAAAAAACTCTTGCAATATTGAAAAAAACAAGGTATTATATATAGATGAAAAAAGATACGAAAGTGTGCGGAGGGTCAAATTATGTCCAGTACGAATTTAAACCCCAATGCCGTCGTCATCAAAGTCGTCGGCGTGGGCGGCGGCGGCGGCAACGCCGTCAACCGGATGATCGCTTCCTTTGATTCTTCGGATGTTGCGTTTATCAACATCAACACGGATGCGCAGGTGCTTCTGAAGTCCAGCGCTCCGACGAAGATCGAAATCGGCGAGAAAATTACCAAAGGCAAGGGCGCGGGCAGCAATCCCGAGGTCGGAGAGAA
>CAZHBX010000003.1:71992-86048 GCA_964530795.1 uncultured Ruminococcus sp.
AAGCGGCGGACGAGTCCGCCGATCAGATTAAGGACGCGCTGAAGGGCGCGGACATGGTGTTCATCACCGCCGGTATGGGCGGCGGCACGGGCACCGGCGCGGCGCCGATTGTCGCCCGGCTCGCGAAGGAGATGGGCATCCTCACCGTCGCGGTCGTCACCAAGCCCTTCCTGTTCGAGGGCGCGAAACGGATGGCGCAGGCGGAGAGCGGCATCGCCAAGCTCACCGAAATCGTTGACAGCCTGATCGTCATTCCGAACGAGCGGCTCAAACTGCTCACGGATAAGAAAATCACCTTCCTCAACGCGTTTGCGGAGGCCGACGACATTCTTCTCAAGGGCGTTCAAAGCATTGTCGAGCTGATCACCGTCGACGGGTTTATCAATCTCGACTTTGCGGACATCTGCACGGTCATGGCGAACGCCGGCCTCGCGCACATGGGCGTCGGCAGCGCGAAAGGCAAGGACAAGGCGGAAATGGCGGCGAAGATGGCGATGTCTTCCCCGCTGCTGGAAACCAACATCAGCGGCGCGAAGGGGATCGTTATCAACATCACGGCTTCCCCGGATATCGGTCTGGATGAGATCAACGACGCCGTGGCGATGATCACCGGCGAAGCGCAGCCGGACGCGAACATCATTTTCGGCGCCGCGTTCGACACGTCGCTGGAGGACGAGATGAAGATCACCCTCGTCGCGACCGGCTTTGAAGCGGACAAGAAGTCCGCCGACCGCCGCCGCACGATGGCCGCCGCCGCGGAAAGCGCGAAGGCGTCGGCCGGTTCGACCCCGGAGGAATCCGTCGAGGACGCCGACATCAAGGATATCATCGATATGCTCAATCGGGGCCGCCGTTCGTAACGGAAACCCGCAAAGAGTCCAAGAGCCGGTACGGAACCCTGTACGGCTCAGCCTGTCGAAAAGGGAAAAGGGCTCGTCGGGGCTTCGGATTGCGTTTCACGCGGCCCGAGGCCCCGTTCAAGGAATTCTATGAAAAAATGTTCCCCAACGGGGGAGGGGATGCCCGCAAGACCTCCCCGGAATAGCAAGCGGTCCTTTCCCGCGCCAAAACGCTGATCGAGCGCAGGCCGAGGGAATGCCCCCCGCGAATGAAAAATCCCGCCGCTTCCGCGACGGGACTTCTTTTGGAGCAGGCGACGGGAATCGAACCCGCACAATCAGCTTGGGAAGCTGAGATTCTACCACTAAACTACGCCTGCGTATGCGGAGAGCGCTTATCGGCTCTCGTTTCGGTAAGTGACATAGCGAAAATGCAGCCCGGAGGAGGAAACCTGCTCCGGCGAGGACCCGGCGCGCACCCAGCCGTCCCGTCCGCGCAAGGCGGGGAAGAATGCGTCCGCGTCCGGGGTTTCCGCGTCGATCTCGGTCAGGTACGCCGTTTCGCAAACCGGCGCAAACAGCCGGTACACGCTTTCTCCGCCGACGACGTACAGCGTTTTTTCGCCGCCGCAAAGAAGTTCCGCCTTTTCCAGCGCTTCCTCCGGCGTGCGTGCGACGGACAGCAGCGGATTTTCTTCCCGCGCCTCGTACCGCCGGGAAAGCAGCACCGTTTCGCGGTTGGGAAGCGGCCCGCCGTTCGGGAAGCTTTCGAGTGTCTTGCGCCCGCACAGAACCACCTGCCCGGTCGTCAGCCGCCGGAACCGGCGCAGATCCTCCGGGACACGGTACAGCAGCGAGCCGTTCCGGCCGATCGCCAAGTTGCGGTCCACCGCCGCGAGAAGAACCTTCTGCATCTGCCCGTCCGCTCCCATCCTCCGCGAAATCAAATCGCAATCGGGATGTTTTTGATCTGCGGATGCGTCTGATAATCGTCCAGCCGGAAATCGTCCGGCGTGAATGCGTAGAAATCCCGCACGTCCGGGTTTATCCAGAACCTCGGCGCGGGGAAAGGTTCGCGGGAAATCAGCTCCCGTACCAGCTCCACATGCCGGTCGTAGATGTGCGCGTCGGCAATCACATGCACCAGCTCGCCCGCGACCATGCCCGACACCTGCGCGAACATATGCAGCAGAACGGCGTACTGGCAGACATTCCAGTTGTTCGCCGTCAGCACGTCCTGCGAACGCTGGTGCAGGATCGCGTTGAGCGTCAGATTCCCGTCCTCCTGCGTGACGTTGAAGGTCACACTATAGGCGCAGGGGTAGAGGTGCATCGCGTGCAGGTCCGCGTGGTTATACAGGTTCGTCAGGATCCGGCGGGAAAACGGATTGTGCTTCAGGTCGTACAGCACCCGGTCCACCTGGTCGAATTCGCCCTCCGGGTATTGGTGGCGAATGCCAAGCTGGTAGCCGTAGGCGGCGCCGATGGAGCCGGTCTCATCCGCCCATTCGTCCCAGATATGGGAATGCAGGTCGTGAATGTTGTTGGACTTCTTCTGCCAGATCCAAAGCAGCTCGTCAACGCAGTTGCGCAGGTTGGTCCTGCGCAGCGTCAGCGCGGGGAACTCCTTGCGCAGATCATATCGGTTGACGACGCAGAACTTTTTGACGGTATATGCGGGAGATCCGTCCTCCCAATGCGGGCGGACACGCTCGCCCCGGGTATCCGTCCCGTTCGCGAGAATATCCCGGCACATCTGAATGAACAGGGTGTCCGCATAGCTCATCGCAAGCCCCGCCTTTCGCCGTTACCGAATCAACAACCCCAGTATAGCACACTTTTTCGGGTTTTGCAAGCCCTTTTCGCAAGAAACCCCAAAAAATTTTCACGCTTTCCCGGTCTGTTCCCGCAGGAGCGCTTCGACCTGTTCCTTTCGCTCGAACAGGACGCACCCGCCCGGGTGGTCCTCGGCGAGCAAGCCGCTCTCGCGCAGGGACGCAAACAGCCCCGAACGGATCGCCTCGCGCAGGGACGTGTCCCGGACGTTGACGTCGGAGTAGGGCGAAAACGGACAGGGTTCCGCCCCGCCGTGGGAATTGATGTGGAAGAACCCCCGCCCCGCCGCGAGGCAGCCGCCGGAACTTTTTTCGTCGCCGGGAAAAGAGATAAACAGCAGGTCCTCCCGTTCGCGCCGCAGCCGATCGACCGCTTCCCGCAGGAACGCGCGGTCTTCGTCGTCCGGTGCGAAGATTCGAGCCTGTTCGTCCATCGGGACGAACTCGACCAGGAACAGCGCCTTGCACCCTCGCCTCGCGAGGTCTCCGACGAATTCCTCGGAGACCGCCATGCGCAGATTTTCCTTCGTGACGGTCACGGAAGCGCCGAACAGCAGCCCCTGCCGGTGCAGGGCGTCCATGTTCGCGAGCAGAGCGTCGTACACCCCGTCCCCGCGCCGTGCGTCGGTTTCCGCCTGACCGCCCTCGATGCTCAGCACCGGCAGCAGGTTGCGGCAGTCGTAGAACAGGCGCAGGTAGCGCTCGTCGAGGAACGTTCCATTCGTGAACACCGGGAAGAGAATGCTTTGCAGCCTGCCCGCCGCCTCGATCACCCCGCGCCGGAGCAGCGGTTCCCCGCCGGCGAGCAGGATAAAGCTCACCCCGAGGGACGCCGCCTCGCGAAAGATGCGCAGCCATTCCTCGTCGGTCAGCTGTTCGGTCGGGCGGTCGTCCGACGTCGCGTGATGGAAGCGGGAGTAGCAGCCGGCGCAGTGCAGGTTGCAGGCGGATGTGATGCTGGCGATCAGGAAAGCGGGGACGTGCAGCCCCTGCTGTTCCTCCGCCGCCCGCAGCTTGGATGCCTGCGAACAGGCGAACGCAAAGCGGGTGAGGAAAGCGGTTTCGCGGGGGTCCCGCAGCGTGGCGCGAAGCGCCTCCAAGAGGATACGCTCGACGCCCTCGGTCATGTACGTTTGCAAATCGAACGGTTTTTCCAAAACCATCGCTCCCTTTCGGCATTGCCGGTTTTTACCCATTTATACTAGCATACGCGGGGAGGAAAAACAGGTGCAAACTGTTTCTGTTCGGTAAATATTTTTCAAAAGCGGGGGGCATTCCTTCGGTTCCCGCCGGAGCGGGTGCCGATGGGGTCATGAAAAAACCAAACGCTAAAGGGTTGTTATGCTGTCCACGGGGAGTTACGCGAATTACAGAACCATCCTAACATTTTTTTACAAGATCGTTGCTTTTTTTGTCGCGTTATAGTATAATTAAAAATATCATATAGATTCCGTGGCGTTAGGGGGATGAATGGATGACGGATATGGATGCAAAGCTGGACATTTGGAAGAATAAGCTCCTGGATTTGGGGAGGCGCAACCCGCTTATCAATTACAGGGACACCCGGCTCGGCAATCTCAGGATCAAGAAACCGGAAATATTTGCACTCTGGGACAGTTTTGTGGTCGGTGAGAAGCCGCTTTCCTTTCCCCTGCCGGAGGAGAACGATGACGATGAGTCCGCGGGACAGGCGGAAGGGAAAGAGTCTGCCTTGCCCGAGGAGGATACGGAAACCGGATATGACGGGCATGACGGATCCGAGGAGCCGGAAGTGGTCACTGACAAGACGCCCAAGGATCTGCAGAAGGCTCTTCGGAATATACGAAACAAGGCAAAGACCGTCATGGAGGAACAGGGTGTCAACGTACTGTACCTTTCCTTCGGCTTCCTTCGTTGGACGGAGGCGACGCAGTCCCATGTCACAATAGATTCCCCTCTGGTACTGGTACCCGTTACTCTGAGTTGGGAGTCGATCGTTTCCCCCTTTGTGCTCTCCCTGCACGAGGATGAGATCGTATTGAATCCCACCCTTGTATACAAGATGGAAAACGATTTTGGAATCAAGCTCCCGGAGTTCAATTCGGATGGCGCCCTGTCCGATTATTTTGACAGCGTTCGGGACAAGGTTTCGGCAATGCGATGGGAGGTCATTCCAGAGGTCGGTTTGGGACTTCTCTCTTTTCTGAAGATCAATATGTTTCAGGACCTGGAGAAGAACCGGGCCTCTATCGTCGCGAACCCCGTCGTGCGGGCTCTTGGCGGCGACGCCAGCGGGCTCCGGCACGATGTCGATTTTATAAATGGGTATGACCACGACAAAAACGCTTTGCCCACGGAGACCTTTCAGGTGGTGGACGCCGACTCCAGCCAGCAGGACGCTATCCTCTGCGCCAAGCGCGGCCTCAGCTTTGTCCTTCAGGGCCCTCCGGGCACCGGAAAGAGCCAGACGATCACAAATATCATCGCCGAGAGCCTTGCCGCCGGGAAGAAGGTCCTCTTTGTCTCTGAGAAAATGGCGGCCCTTGAGGTGGTCCACAAGCGGCTCAAAGAGGCGGGGCTGGCGGATTTCTGCCTCATTCTCCACAGCCACAAGGCCAGCAAGAGAGACACGCTTGAACAACTCCGCGCTGTGTTGGATCTGGCGAATCAAAAAGCGTCTCTCGCCGACGAGGCAATGCTGAAGCTGTCCCAACTGACCAGAGATCGGGACGAACTCAACGACTATGCATCTTCCGTTTATACTGTCGTGGAACCGCTCCACAAGACGATTTTTGATGTCAACGGATATCTGGCAAATCTCCGGGAGCACCGTAGTGTCTCCTTCTCTCTCGGCAATGTCCGGCAGACCGACCAAATACAGTATACCAACTACATAAACGCGCTCTCCCGGCTTCAAAATGTCATTTCCAAGTTGAGCGTCTCTCCCGGCGAAAACCCTTGGAACGGATCCTGTTTGAAACAGGTTTCAAACGAACTTCGGGAGGAAATTCCCTCACGCCTTGGGATTCTCGTCTCCCAGCTCCGCCCGGTCGGGGAACTTTACGAAGAGATCCGCTCCGCTCTCGGACTTGCGCTGAACACTTCATTTGCGGAGTGGGAGAAAAACATCTCGTTTCTCAAGGCTTCCTCACAAGTCCCCCATGTTCCCCTGACGTGGTTCGTTGACAGGGATCTGTCATCTCTGCAGGCGGATGCCGATAGCGCTTCGGCAATTCAGGCCGCGTATAACGATCGGCGCGAACGTGTGCTGGCGCTTCACCGGGAGATTGAAAAATACGACCCGTCTATTGATTTCACCGCGTTTGAGCAATTGCGTACCGAAGACCAGGCGAGGGAGCACCTGAACGCCATCAAGATGCTTATTCAGGAAAGGGACTACTACGCTATTTGGAATGGCCGCACCGATTGGGACGTCATCATGGCCCTCCGATCCACTCTCACAGACGTTGTAAATGAATGCGGCTCCATTGTCCAAAGGATCTCAAAAGATTTTGAGCGTGACATCTTCAACATCGACTTCGACGGGATGTATCTTCGGTTCAACTCCGATTATACCTCGGCTTTTAAGACTCTGAAGGGAAGCTACAGGGCGGACAAGCGGCTCATGCAGGGGCTTTGCCGGGAAGTTGGCAGGAAGCTCACGGACGAGGATATCATCGGCGTCCTCTCCGAACTCAGGCACTTCAGCGAGCTGCGGGAGAAACTTACGGGGCTGGACGGCTCTTTGCGGGCGGCCTTCGGAAGCCTATACGGGGCTGAGAACACTGACCTGGCTGCGCTGAACGACCGTATCCGTGCTTTCGAGGCGGTGCGGATGTGCCGGAAAGAGCTTGCGGGACTTTTGGAACTTCTTGTCGAATTTTATGAGAACGAGAGTCGGTTTCAGGAAAATTTCGGGACTCTGTATGAAGGCCTCGATACCGATTGGGACACCGCGCGCGGGACGATTGAACAGCTTCAAAAGTATCACAGGGATTTTGACTCCATCGCCTTAGCAAACAGACCCTTTTTTGAGAATCTGGTTCACAGGGAAGACGCAAGATCTCTCTGCGAACAGTATGCCGAGAAACTCCAGCGGATTTTTCTCGCGTTCTCCCCCTACTTCAACTGGTTTCTGAAACTTTTTGAGCCCGATGCCGGTTTGCATAGGCTTCCGCCCGCCAAACTGGAAGAGCGTCTCAGCGGCTGCCTCGGCAGCTTGGGCGCCTTGGAGGAGTGGATCGATCTCAGAGAGGCGCGGGAAAATTGTATCGGTCTCGGTCTTGGGGAATATATACGTCAGGCGGAAACGCTGGAACTCCCCCCGGAGGAGTTGGTCCCGGTTTTTCAGAAGCGGTTTTTCAATCTTTGGCTGGATCAGATTTTGCCGGAATTCCCCGCGGTGGCGAGATTCCGCCGCAGGGATCACGAGGAAACCATTCGGGAGTTTGCCAGACTCGACAGGCTCCAGCTGGAAATTGCCCGCTCCCGCATCCGTTCCCAGCTCATCAATACCCTGCCTTCCCTGAACCACTTCACCAGCGGCGTAGACGAGGGAAGCATCCTGAAGCGGGAACTGGGGAAACAGCGGCGCATCAAGCCCATCCGGGTCTTGTTTCGGGAGATTCCCAACCTGATCCTGGCGCTGAAACCGTGCCTGATGATGTCGCCTCTGTCGGTGAGTCTGTTTTTGGAGTCGAAGGCCTTCACCTTTGATACGGTGATTTTCGACGAGGCTTCCCAGGTTTGCACGGAAAACGCGATCGGCGCCATCGCCCGCGGAAAACAGGTAATTATCGCCGGGGACAGGCACCAGCTTCCGCCCACAAATTTCTTCGGGACAAAGGTCTCCGAAGGCGATTTTGACAGTGACGACGAGGAGGAAGATGACAGCGCCGGATTTGAATCTATCTTGGACGAGGCGGCGCTCCTGCCGGAATGCACCCTGCTTTGGCACTACCGCAGCCGCCATGAGCATCTGATTGCGTTCTCCAACGCAAAGATCTACAATAACGAACTGATCACTTTTCCATCCAATGTGGACAGAATGCCGGATATGGGCGTGGAATATTTCTATGTTCCCGGCGGGTCTTATGACAGAAGAGGCAGGAGGGGAAACACCGTGGAGGCGGACAAGGTAGCGGAACTGGTCTTTGATCACTTCCGCAGATTCCCCGACCGCTCCCTTGGCGTTATCGCGTTCGGTGAGGTCCAGCAGATGGCTATTGAGACGGCCATCCGAAAGCGCAGACGCGAAAACCAGCAATTTGAGACCTTCTTTCGGGAGGACCGCCCCGAGGCGTTTTTTGTCAAAAGTCTGGAAAACGTCCAGGGCGATGAGCGGGATACCATTCTTTTCAGTATCGGCTATGCCAAAGATGCCTATGGGGTCATGAGATTGCACTTTGGGCCCCTGAACAATGCGGGCGGCGAAAGGCGGCTCAACGTTGCGATGACCCGCGCGAAATACAACGTGAAACTGGTCGGCTCGATCTATCCCACGGATATCGACACGGGCAAGGTGAATACGGAGGGACCAAAGCTCCTGCGCAGCTACATCGAGTTTGCCATGAAGGGTTCCTCTGCCCTCTTGGGCGAAGCTGTGGGGGCCGAAACCGCAACGCACGAATCCCCCTTTGAGACTTCCGTGTACAACTTCCTGAAAAGCCGCGGGTACAATGTTGCCACACAGGTGGGCTGTTCGGGGTATCGCATCGACATGGCAGTGAAGCACCCCACATACCAAGGACGTTTCGTCCTCGGGATCGAGTGTGACGGCGCATCCTACCACTCCGCCAGAACTGCTAGGGAGCGCGACCGTTTGCGGCAGGAAATTTTGGAGAACATGGGATGGAAGATATACCGGGTCTGGTCCACAGACTGGATCAAGGATCCGGTTTTGGAGGGAAAACGGCTGCTGGAAGCCGTGGAAAAGGCAGTTTCCGAATATGTGGAGGACATTCCCGTTCCTTCGGAACCTCAGGAAGCCGAGGCGAAAGAGGAACCCGATCCGACCGGATTCATCATGCTTGCCAATAAGCCCGACGACCCTTACGCGAAAGAAAATCCCTACGGCCTTCTTCCCTACGAAACAGCGGATTTCCACCGGCTCTGTCCCGGACGCAGCGGGCAGCTTCTGATCTCGGATTACGTGAACTACACGGTAAAGGTGGAACAGCCCATTCATTATGATACGCTCTGTCAGCGCATCGCGCCGATTCTGAATCGCGGGAAAGTGACGGCCCAGGTTCGTGAGAGGGTCGACAGCGCTCTGACCACACTTCGCGGCCGCGTCATCAGAAAGGGCGATTTTCTGTACAGCGCTGGCGGCCGCAGCGTCCCCGCCCGGGAGAGGAACGGACGTGACATTAGGGTCATCAGCACGGACGAGCTGGCAGAGGTCATGCTTCTGGTCCTGAAAAAGTGTACCGGTCCCACCCGGGCCGGCCTTCTGGATGAGACAGCCCGCGCCTATGGCTTTAACCGCCGCGGGCAAAATATCTCAACCGCCTTGGAAGAGGCCTACATCCAACTCCTGTCCGACGATCGGATCAGCCAGTCCGAAGGGAAGGTATACCTGAACGGCAGTCAAAATTGATTTCATAATCAAGCTGAAAAGCGCCGGATTTCATAGAATTCCGCCGGATCGTCAGGGCGCGGACAGGCAGGTCGGCAGCCCGGTCCCGTTCCTCCCGCGCCGCAGTCGATTCCCTATCAGTTTCGTCCGGCGCTTAAGATGATACATGCGGATGTCCCGCGCATATTGATTGCCGATAGTGTAGGCGTTGGCAAGACCATCGAAGCGGGTCTGATCATTAAAGAGCTTGAAGCCCGTTCAGAATTGGAACGAATTGTTGTGATATGTCCCAGACCGCTGGTTGCCGAACGTAAGTGGGAACTGGAAATGGAACGGTTTGATGAAGAATTTATTCCGGTAGACGGGCCTGCGCTTCGGCAAATTATTTCAGATACGGATCGAGATGGAGAATGGCCTGTACGATACAGCAAAGTGATCATTCCGTATTCTATTTTGGATTCAAAAGCCTATAGCGGCAGCGGCGAAGAAGGGAAACGGATTCGTTCCTTTGGTCTCACAGAACTTGACCCGGAACCGCATTTTGATTTAGTAATCGTTGATGAAGCTCATCACATTAGAAACGGCGGCATGGATAAAGAAAAGGCTTTCGCTTACAAGTGCACCAGCCACTGTTCCTCTATTAGGGAGGCCGTGATTCTGAATCAAGGAACGGTTGATATCCCTATAGGGCGTGAGGATACCATTACGTTTACCGCCAAGCATCTGGCTGAAATTCAGGAGATACTGCGGCAGATGCCAAAATAAGTAAAAGGCGCAAATCTTTTAACGATTTGAAAAAGTGCGATGAACCAAACTCCATAGGGAAGGGGCGATATGGGAAAATGGTACTCCCTTATGACTTAAAGACTTTGCGGCAAATCATAAACGCGCTTGAAAATAGGTAAATGAAAACAGCAAAGGGAAGACCAAGCGGTGCCAGAATATAAATAGCTCAGATTGAGATGAGATTTTTCCAAAACATAGGTATATTGAAGTTGCCGCCAAGATGGGGGCCTCAAAAGCAGCCAGGCGCCGCGTCTCCATCTCCGGAATGCTGAAATACTTAGGCGTCTCAAGATCCGGATACCGCTCTTTCCTTAAGCGAAGGCCTTCCGCAGCCGAACGAAAAAGGAACCGGCGCAAGGAAAAGATCCAGGAAATTTATGATGCTTCAATGCAAATTACGGGGCCCCAAAGATTACCCGAGAACTCAGGAACTCCGGAGAAGCCATCTCCGAGCGCACGGTGGGTAAATATATGCGCGAAATGGGTATCCGTGCCCAATGGGTCAAGCCTTGGATCGCAACAACTGTTGATTCTGACTTCAGCAAGCAGCTGCATAACGTCCTAAATGAACAGTTTAACCCTGATCGCCCCAATGCTGTCTTGGTGTACAGACAGCACCTATATTTTTTGAAGGCTTTGTATATCTTACAAGTATCATGGATCTTTACTCTCGTAAGAGCATTGCATGGACTCTCTCAGGCAACATGGAGATCTCCTGCGTAATCGATACCATTAATAAAGCCAAGGCCGGAAGGAACACAGAACTTCCACTGATTTTGCACAGTGGCCGCGGAGGTTCGTATGTTTCCCAAGCCTACCGTGAAGCCGCCAAAAAGTTCCAATTAAGTTACAGCCACCAAGGATATCCGTATGACAACGCCCGAAAAATTTCTCATTTTAATTTGTGCTAAATCTTGACACAGGACCATCGCAGCAACGTCCTATTCCGCGCTCATACAGAAAAACCCCGAATGGGAATCCGCCGGCGTGTACGCCGCCGAGGGGATAAATGGAACGGGCATAAAAAAGCGCGTCGACTTCCAGACTATGATAGACGACGCCCTTGCGGGAAAGATTGACGCATGCTGTGGAGCGGTCATTTCCGGACGCGTACCGCGCACAATGCTTCGTGTTCGGAAAAGACGTGACGGTCCTTCGCGGGAGCAAACGGTTTTCCGCCCGCGTCGTGGACGTCGGCCGACGTGGGGAACTATATCCCGCACAGAGGCAGCAAGCATCGGATCTTGATAACCGAATTCCAAACGAAAAGGCGTCCTCATAATGAAGGCGCCTTTTGACCGCATAGGATAAAAAGAATTACTCCTTATCCGTCGGGCGGGAAGCGGCGAAAAACCGTTTCTTCCGGGGAGCGTTTTTGCTTTTTTTACACGTCAATCGCGGGTGGCTTCCTCCGAGTCCGGCTCCGGGGATTCCGGCTGCTCGGCGGCGTCCTGCGGGGCGGGAACGGGGGCGGGGACTTCGGCCGGGACGCGTAGGTGCCGCCAGATAACCGTCATGGCGATCCCGGCGCAGCCGAGCGCATATGACAGTTTGCCGGCGTAAAGCAGCAACGGCACCGTGATGGCGCCAAACAGCGCGAATACGAGGATGCTTCGGCGGCGGTGCGGACGGACGCGGATGATCGTCGAAAAGAGGATATACAGGATCGCGAGCGCGACGACCGCGAGACATTGCGGCAGCAGCCCGAGAAGCACGCCGAAAGACGTCGCGATGCATTTCCCGCCGCGAAAGTGGTTGAACGGGGCGATCGCATGGCCGAGCACCGGCGCGATGATGAGCAGCGCGAAGAACGGGTTGGCCGGATCGAGGAATCTGCGGCTGAGCAGCACCGGCAGCAGCCCCTTGCCGATGTCCAGCAGCAGACAGAGCATCCCGATGGCGAATCCGCAAGTCATAAAGGCGTTCGCGGCGCCGGGGTTGTGGTCGTCGCTTTCGGCGCTGACGTCTTTACCGGTCAGCAGCAACGGCAGGATACGGCTGTAGAGGATGCTTCCGCTGAGGAAGCCGCCCGCGATGAGCAGCAGCCAGAGGGTCAGTCGGTCGGGCATGGAGTACCTTCCTTTCGGAGTTGTTCGAGTACACGGTTCACGATGGTTTCCGCCGCAACGGGGGAGAGTGTTTCACGCTGGCAGCGTCGAATCTGCTCGGCGCGAGCGGGGTTGTGAGCGAGGTCGATGGCGCAGGAAACCGCGTCCTGTCCGCTTTTCGCCCAGACGGACATTCCATGGGAGGCGAAGAAGGCCGCGTTGCGGGTCTCGCACCCCGGAATCGCTCCGAAATGCACGAGCGGGGCGTTCGAAACCGCCACTTCCGTCGCCGAAAGGCCGCCGGGCTTTGAGATGACCACGTCGGCGGCGCGCAGGAACAGCGGGACGGCGCGGGTGAACGGGACGGCGCGAAACGGGGCGTCCCCGAAGCGGGAAGTCAGCTGCTCGCGCAGGGCATCGTTGTGCCCGGTCAGCACGCAGAGGAACCCGTCCTTGCCGATCTGCCGCAGCAATTCCTTACAAAGCACACAGACGTGCTCGCAGCCGACCCCGCCGGTCAGCAGCAGGTAGAGCCTGCGGTTCTGCGGCAGGCCGAGCAGGGAGCGGGCTTTCGCCGGTTCGACCGGAATGCGGAACCGGCGTGAAACCGGGATCCCGCTCGCGACGACGCGGTCGGACGGCACGCCCTTTCCGATCAGCTCCTCGGCGACCTGCTCGTGCGGGACGAAGTAGAGATCGGCGTCGACTTCGGAGAAGAACGGGATACAGGTGTAGTCGGTCAGGACGCCGAAGCACGGAATGTGCCCGCCGGCCCGCCGCCGGATCGCCGTGACCGCCTCTAGCCCGAATAGGTGGGTCGAGATCACCCCGTCGAACCGCTCGGACCGCAGATAGTCGTACAGGTAGGGAGAATAGTGAGCGTTGGCGTAGTAGACCGGGGAGGCGAGCCCGGTCGTTTCGTAGACGGCTCCAAGACGGTATATCGCGCCGAACACGGCCGGCGCGTACCGGATCAATCCGCTGTACGCCGAGGCAATCAGCTCACGTGCCCGCCTGCTCTGGAATCCGATCGGATCTGCCAGTACGTATTCGACGCCACGCCGTTTCAGTTCTTCCGCGAGCGCCCGGCGGGCGCTGTTGTGCCCTTCGCCGGTCGTACAGCTCAAAAGCAGTAGCTTCATCGGTTTTCACCTTTCCTCCCCGCAGGGGGCCTCGTACGTGTGGATCGGCTGCTTGGGCCCGGCGAGGTTGCCGGCCGGGCCTGCGCGTCCTTCACGCGAGGCGTCCGCTCGTTGCCACTCTCGTCGAGCAGGGCGGTTTTCACGTTCGGAAACGCCCGGTTAAACTGCAAAAGAGGGAGTCCACGTTCACCTCGCGCCGGCTGCAGATCGTGAACGCGACGCAGAGGATATGCCCCGGAAGGACACTCGATTCGTTGACGCAGTAGGCGAACCGGGCTGCAAACGCACGGGATTTTCCCGGGCCGGCGCCAGCGATGACGCGGACGTACTCCCCGGCCGCCGTGGCCGCCCCCTGTTCGGCGGAATCCGGTTCCGCGGGGAGCGCGCGGGAGGGCCTGTTTCCTTGGGATTCATAGGGCACACACCTCGAATCCGGAAAACCGAGACAGAAGGGCTGCAATTTTCGGTTGCAGCCCTTCGTGTGACCCGTGTATCTGACGGGCGCGAATCCGTTCTTTCGGGTTTACGCGTTAGCGGCGTACTTTCACGACGATGATAGCGCCGACGGTGGCAAGAACGCCGAGCACAGCAAACACCAAGATGCCGCTGTTGTCACCGGTCTTCGGAGAGGAAGACGTGTCCGCCACAGAGGACGACGAACCGACTCCGGAGGATCCATTGGAAGAGGTTCCCTCGGAGGGAGTACCGCCGGAGGTTTCCTCGGACGGGGTGCCGCTGGAAGTCTCCTCGGACGGGGTGCCGCCGGAAGTTTCCTCGGACGGGGTGCCGCTGGAGGTTTCCTCGGACGGGGTGTCGCTGGAAGTTTCCTCGGACGGGGTGTCGCTGGAAG
>CAZHBX010000004.1:0-78228 GCA_964530795.1 uncultured Ruminococcus sp.
CCCTCACGGTGTATTGTATTCTATCACGCTTTTATTTGATTGTCAAGGCCTTTTTCAAAGTTTTCCCGGCCTTTTAGCAAAAAATACCCGCATTCGAACAGACTTTTACGCCGGCCGAATTGATCCAATGTCTTTCCCAATATAATAAACCCATAAGAAACCACCCCCCGCCAGAGCAACTTTTTAAGGGATGCTGTGCATATTATACAAAAGTCACACGAAATTTTCTGTTTATTTAAACCCCCACAAACCCGTTGCAATTGTGGGCGGAATTCGTTATAATAAGGGTATCCATGTGACAACAAAGAAAGGAACAAGAACGATATGGCAACAGTCGAAATGAAGCAGATCCGCAACGTGGCACTATTGGGACACAGCGGATCCGGGAAAACCTCTTTGGCAGAAGCGATGCTTTACCTTTCCGGCGGGAGCGACCGTCTGGGGAAGACGGCGGAAGGCAACTCCGTGCTAGACTACGACCCGGAAGCGATTCGGCGGAGGATCTCGGTTTCCGCGAACTTCGCGCCGGTGCAGTGGAAGGACGCGAAGATCAATGTAATCGACACCCCGGGTCACCCCGGATTTGCAGGCGAGGTCGCACAGGCGCTTCGTGTCGCGGACAGCGCGATCATCGTAGTGGACGCGAAGGCAGGGATCCAGGTTGGTACGGAACTGGCCTGGTCGAGCGCGGTCGACGCGGATCTTCCGCGTGCGTTTTTCCTGAATAAATTCGACGACAACGAAGCGCGGTTCGCGAAGCTGCTCGACACACTGCACGAGCAATTCGGCCGTTCCGTCTGCCCGATCACCATCCCAATGGTGCAGGGCGGCGAAGTGCGAGGGGCGATCGATCTGGTCGATATGGAAGCACACACGTTCGACGCGCAGGGCCGTCATCACGTTCAGCCGATTCCGGACGAATCCAAGAACGCGGTCGAGAAGTTCCGCGAGATGCTGCTCGAAGCGGTCGCGGGGACCAGCGAGGACCTGATGAACAAATACTTCGGCGGGGAAACCATCTCACACATGGAAATCTACACCGCCATCCACGAGGGAATCATCCGCGGCGAGATCGTCCCCTGCTTCTGCGGCTGCGCAACGCAGCTCTGGGGCGTCTGGACCCTGCTCAACTGCATCGCCGAGTCCTTCCCGCGGCATTCCGCGAAAGGTTCCGAGCGCAGCGTCGACGGCGGTGAGATCGCCATCCAGCCGGACGGCGCGCCCGCCGTGTTCATCTTCAAGACGGTCGCGGATCCATTCGTCGGGAAAATGTCCTTCTTCAAGGTCATGAATGGCACACTCAAGGCGGATTCGACGCTCCGCAACGCCCGTGACGGGTCGACGGAACGCCTTAACAAGCTCTTTACCGTCCGCGGCAAGGCGCAGATCGAGGTCGATTCGCTCGCCTGCGGGGACATCGGCATGGTTTCCAAGCTGTCCTCCGCCGCCACCGGCGACACGCTCTCTTGGTCCGGCGACGTGCAGTACGCCCGGACGGAATACCCCGCGCCCTGCTACACGCAGGCCATCATCCCGACCGCCAAGGGCGACGAGGATAAAATTTCCTCTGGCATCGCCCGCCTGCTGGAGGAGGATATGGTCCTGCGGTACGAAGTTGACCCGTCGACCAAGCAAATGCTGCTGTCGGGCTTAGGCGGCACACACCTCGAGCTGACGCTCGCCAAACTAAAATCCCGCTACGGCATCACCGTCAGGCTCGAGGAGAAGCGCATCGCCTACCGCGAGACTATCCGCAAGTCCTGCCGGATCGAAGGCAAACATAAGAAGCAGTCTGGTGGCCACGGACAGTACGGCGACGTGTGGATCGAGTTCTCCCCGGGCGAAGCGGAAGGACTGACCTTCACGGAAAGCATCGTCGGCGGTTCGGTGCCGAAGAATTTTCACCCCGCGGTGGAAAAGGGCTTGCAGGAGTGTATGCAGAAAGGCGTTCTGGCCGGCTATCCGGTCGTGCACCTCGCCGCGAACCTGTTCGACGGGTCCTACCACGAAGTAGACTCCTCGGAAATGGCGTTCAAGACTGCGGCCGCGATCGCGTTCCGCGATGGGCTGCCGAAGTGCGCGCCGGTCCTGCTTGAGCCGATCGGCGAGCTGCACGTCCTGATCCCGGACGGGCAGGTCGGCGACGTCATTGGCGACCTCAACAAGCGCCGTGGGCGTATCATGGGCATGAACCCCGCCGAGCACAAGCGCGGCTACAGCATCGTCGATGCGGAAGTGCCAGAAGCGGAGATGAGCGATTACGTGCACGCCCTTCGCGCTCTCTCGCAGGGGCGCGGCAGCTTCTCATTCCAGACGACCGGCTACGCCGAAGTCCCCACGAATATCGCGGAGAAGATCATCGCCGATGCAAAAGCGGAAGCTTAAGCGGATTTCTACGGCCCAGAGGAGCGGGGTTCCCCCATTCCTCCCTGTCCTTGCGGACCTCTGTCAGATTTTTTCTTTTAAAAATTCTGGAAAGGGTTGACTTTTTCAAGTTTTTGTGCTATTCTGTAAGTACAGATTTCAATCCTTTGAAGAAGTTCGGAGGAAGAAAGGGGTGCGTTCGCTGTGCAGAGAATGCGGCGCTCCTGCATTTTGCTGCTTGCGATCCTGATTCCATTCCTATGTGCCCTTCCGACTTTCGCGGAGGGGGCTTCCGCGGATGGTTCATCCACAGAAAACCCGCTCAAAGGAAAAAGTGTGTTGTTTGCCGGCGACTCCATCTGCGAAGCCATCTGTGAAGCGGCGGGCGGCCGGTGGGAAACCGGCAAATCCATCGTCGGCTGGGCCGGGCGAATCATCGAGAGCAACGGAATGACCGGCGTCAACCTCGGCAAGGGCGGGGCTTCAATCTCCAACTGCCGCGGGACCAACACGGTCGTCAATCAATTGGCCGCACACTCTCAAATCAAGGCTGATTACGACTACGTCATCATGCACGGCGGGGTCAACGACGCTTGGGACAGCGCCCCGGTCGGCGGGATGGCCGAAGGATTCGACGGACCGTTCGACTATACGACTTTCGCGGGCGGTTTGGAGGACCTGTTCCAGTACGTCAAGGAAACCTATCCGAATTCACAGCTCGGGTTTATCATTAACTTCCAGCTGCCCAAGGCGACCTACGGCAGGTTGAGCGACATGACCGAGTATGTTGATATGACCATCAAAATCTGCAAGAAGTGGAAGATCCCATACCTCGACCTATACAATAATGAAGCAATTAACGAGGAATTAAAGGGGACTACCACAGCCTACCTGCACGATTACATTCATCCGAACAAGGACGGCTATGACATTATCACCCCCTACGTGGAAGATTGGCTGAAGACGGTTGCCGACGGTTCGTATGTCTTCCCGCCGGAGGAGACGGAGGCGTCCAAAAACGCGGAAGCCGGTTTGGAGGAAACGTCCGAACCGGAAAGCAGCGGGAAGTCCGCCGGATCGGTTACCGATTCAGAGGATCCGTCCGAGAGCGACGGGATGACCACGTCGGACATCGTTGCGCTGATCATCTCCATTGCGTCGCTGATCGCGGCCATCGTGGTTCTGATTGTCACCATTCTACACTTCCGCAAGGCTCATTCCAACTAAAAAACAAATTACATAGAAAGGGAAGGAAAATTTGTCATGAAAAAACTAACCGTTCTGCTTCTTGCGCTCGCTATGCTCTGCGCCTGCTTCATGCTGGCGGCCTGCGGCGATAACAACGACACGTCTTCCGGGACGTCCTCAACGTCGTCCGGCACTTCGTCCACCGTGTCGTCCGTTTCGTCCGCGACGTCGTCCACCTCATCTGCCGCATCGTCCGCGTCCTCCGCGGCGTCTTCCGCAGCGTCCTCCGCGACCTCGTCTGCGGCGTCCTCTGAAACGTCCTCCGCAGCGTCTTCTGCGGCCTCGTCCGCGGCCTCGTCGGAGAACACTGCGAATGCAACCGGCACGCTCTGGCTGACTCATTACAGCACCGTTGCCAACGAAGGTTCGGGCACCGTGTTCACCCAAACCTACGAAGGCGGCCCGTGGTGGCTGCATATCTCGTTTAAGCCGGTTGAGGGCGAGGACGGCGTGTACGAAGTCGTCGAAACCTCCGATGGCATTTCCGACGGCAAGGCTACCCCGCTTGCGATTCCGGAAGGCGGGTTTGTCTACGCGATCAACGCAGGCAACGACTACTCCGCTACCGGCGGCATTAACTACACTACGGAAGTCTGCGGCAAGATGGTTGAAGAAGCCCGGACCTGGAAGGCCGGCGACAAGTTCACGTTCACCGGCATCGACCTTGAGAATCTCACGGAGATCCCGACCTCGACCGCAGGCACGAACTGGTACGATCCGAGCTACGTCTGCACCGCGACCTACACCAAGGTTTCGTAAATAACCACGCACACAAAAAGACCGCCGGTTGCCCGGCGGCCTTTTGCTATTGTCTATTCCGCGTCCCCGTTCGAGGATTCCACGGCGGAATTTTCGTTCGCCGCAGCGGCGGCGGATTCGTCGTTCACCGTGACGGCGGCGGGGTCCGCGTTCTGCGAGGAATCGTTCTTCGAGCGGAACGGCTCAAGCACTTTAACGTCAGAAAGCGGAAAGACCCGGACCGCGTTCTCCTCGGAAAGCTGCACCTTGACATTCCCGGTCAGAAAGCTGCTTTCCAGCACCGTTCCGCGTCCCTTCGGCGTTGAAACGATGCTGTTCGGACAGGGCAGCAAGGCATTTTCCCGCTCGTAGGTATCCTGCTCGTACCGCAGGCAGCACATCAGCCGCCCGCAGGATCCGCTGATCTTCGCAGACGCAAGGGACAGGTTCTGCTCCTTCGCCATCTTGATGGATACCTGCGCGAAATCAGACAGAAAGCTCTTGCAGCAGAACGGCCTGCCGCAAACCCCGAGCCCGCCAAACATCCGCGCCTCGTCCCGCACGCCGATCTGCCGCAATTCGATGCGGGTACGGAAGAAGGAAGCGAGGTCCTTGACCAGTTCGCGGAAATCCACCCGACCCTCCGCCGTAAAGTAGAAGCAGAGCTTGGAGTTGTCAAACGTGTACTCCACGTCCACCAGTTGCATTTCGAGATGGTTCTTGCGGACCTTTTCCTCGAAAATCGGACGGGCGTTCTGCTCACGCTCGAGATTGGACCGGTAATGTGCGTCGTCCTCCGCCGTCGCCTTGCGCAGGATCGGTTTGAGCGGCTGCACGACCTCGGAAGCGTTCACCATTTGGTTGGCATTCGTGACCTCGCCGTACTCCATTCCGCGGACGGTTTCGAGCACCGCGTGGTCCCCCTCCGCGAACGAAATCCCATTCGGGGAGAAGAAGTACACCTTCCCCGCCCCGCGGAAGCGAATGCCGACCACCTCGAACTGCTCCTCCGGCTCAGCGGGTTCAACGGATGGAGCTTGTTCCCCCTCCGGCTCGTCGAGCGTGAACAGCAATCCGTCCGCGCGAAGCTGCTCCTCAGTAAAGGTTACCTCCGGCTGGCCGTCATCCGCGCGAAGCTGCTCTTCCGCCGCTTCGGCAGCCGCATCGCGCCTGCGCCGGGCGTTAGAGACCCCGCGGTCGTTCGGAACAGGCGACCCGTTCCGGTCCGAACGGGAGCCGTGGGAGCGCTTCTCCTGCGCTGGCTGCGCCGGCTTTGCCGCTTTCAGCTGCTCGGCGCGAGTTTCGCCCGCATGCTGATCGTCCCGACGGGAATCGTCGCGCCGTCGGTCATCCCGGCGCTTCTCCGGCTTCCCGCGGCCGTGCGGACGCTTGCCGGTCTGACCGGACCCCTGCTGCGAGGGCTGGGAAGTCTGCGTCAATTCCGAACGGGGTTCACGCGTCTCATCCATGCGTGAGGGGCGATTCTGTTCACTCTCCCGGCGGACGTCGGTACGGCTCGCATCATTGCGGGACTTGCGGTTGCGGTCAAACCGACGGGCGCCGGTTTGCTCCCTTGCGCCCTCTTCCCCTTGCCGCCTTTCCGATGACTGATTTTCCCCCTGCGCCATGCGGACCGGCGGACGCTTCATCGCTGAACGGGCGGAACCTTCCCGCTCGACCGCTTTTTCGACGTTCTTGGGGGAAATATGCTCCTCCATATTTCCGGTCAAATCCCGAATCTTTTTGACAGGTTCCTTTTGCGAAGTCTCTTTTTCCATCTGGCATTCCGCCTTTCTTTTCACAGTACATCCCGCGACACCATCCGCCCGGCGGAGGCACACAGCTCCGACGCGAGGCAGGAAAGCGCGGCCGTCGCGTTCCCATTGGATTCCAACCGTTCCCGGCAAATCAGCACCTGCTCGCACATCCGCACGAGCGCGTTCTTCGTCACCTGACGGGAGAGCTTATACGCTTCCTCCGGGTCAAGCAGCACCGGCATTCCACCGACCCGCACCAGCAGCAGATCGAACAGCAGCCGCAGGAACACGTCGAACACCGGCAGCAGCCCGTCCCGACGCTCCTTCGCCATCGCGAGCGACCCAATCAGCCGGTAAGCATCCCCGGACAGACTCGCGTCCAGCCAGTCCCGCGCCCGTTCGCGCACCTCCTGCGCATCCTTTTCGAGGAACGCCGTCGCCTCCCCGAGACTCCCCTGCGCCGCGCGTACCGCGGACGCGAGGTCTGCTTCCGAAACACGCGGACACGCCGCCCGCAGCCGTTCCCTCAGCTGCTCGTCCGTCAACCCGGGCAAGGTGATTGTCAACCCGCGCGAGCGCACCGTCGGGAGCAGCGCCCGACGGCTCTCGGCCAGCAGGAAGATTGTCACCCCGGGCGGCGGCTCCTCAAACACCTTAAGCAAGGCATTCTGTGCGCCGGGAAGCATCTTTTCCGCGTGGGACAGCAAATATACGCTCCGTTCCCCCTCGATCGGGACAAGCCCGGTCTGGCGGATCAGCTCCCGCACGTCGGCGACGTTCACCGTCGCTTCCTCGCCGAAAAAATGCAGGTCCGGATGGTATCCGTCGAGCACCCGCCGGCACCCGGCGCACACCCCGCATGGCTTGTCCCCGCCGGACGTGCAGAGCAGCGCCTGCGCACACCAAAGCGCGAACGCCCGCTTTCCACAGCCGCGAGGACCTTCGATGATCACCGCATGCGGCGGCGAGCCGCTTTGCAGTTTCTCCACAAACATCCGTTGGACGGCGGAAAGAGGTTCTTCCCCCCTGCTTTTGCTCGGCGCCACCGTTTCCGCCTTCCTTTCATTTCCCCTTTCCTTATTGTATCACATTTTTTCCGGTTTTGGAAGAGTCTTTGCAAAAAATTTTCCGGAAGTTTCAATTGAAACGTCCATTCGTCAAAAAACGCATTGACTTTTCCGAAAAACGTGCTACAATAATATGTGGTGAACAAATCCGCAGCCTTGTTCAAATGCGGAGCTTTTGCACATTTCGTTGGCAAAGTTTACTTTCCCAACGGAAAAACACATTACAATATTAGATAAAGTAAGAATTCCCCGTGCGCAAGCGGGGAATTTGGGAGGTGTTTCCCTTGCACATCATCGTCGGCATTGACGTCGGCGGGAGCACAACCAAAATCGTTGGTTTCGACGGTGACCGGCTTCTGCCGCCCCTGATGGTTCGCGCCACCGATCCGGTCGCTTCTGTTTACGGTGCTTTCGGCAAGTTCACGAGCGTTCACCACATCGCCCTCTCCAAAATTTCCCGGGTGCACGTGACCGGCGTCGGGTCCGCCTTTCTGGAAGACAGTATCTACGGACTGGAAACCATCCGAATCCACGAATTTGCGGCAAACGCATGCGGCGGTCTGTACTTGAGCGGACTGCCCCGCGCCATCATCGTCAGCATGGGGACCGGCACGGCTTATGTCTACGCGGACGGAAAGACCGAGGAGTACCTCGGCGGTACGGGGGTCGGCGGCGGCACACTCATCGGTCTGTCCAAGAAGCTGTTGGGGGTTTCCGAACCGTCGCAGCTCGCGGAACTGGCGAAGGACGGCGACCTTTCCAAAATCGACCTGCGCATCAACGATATCTCCCGCTCCGCCATTAACTCTATCCTGTCAGACAACGCCACCGCCGCCAACTTCGGCAAGGTCAGCGACCTCGCTTCGCGCGAGGACATCGCGCTTGGCATTTTCAACATGGTATACGAAACCATCGGCATGATGGCAGTCTTTGCCGCACGGCAGAAGCAGTGTACCGACGTCGTGCTCATCGGCAACCTTGCGGGGCTTCCGCACGCGCATGTCACATTTGCGTCGCTCGAAAAGATGTTCAACCTCCGCTTCCTGATCCCGGAAAACGCAACTTTCGGCACGGTCATCGGCGCTGCCCTGTCCGAAAAGCAGTAATGTGCACCCAACACAGAAAGGAACATACCATCATGGCAGAAAACAGCAAATGGAATAAAAAAGTCTTCTCGATCCTGCTCGAACGGGCAAAGGGGGTCCGTTCCTGGCGGCAGTTTGCCTCGGAATGCGACGTGAGCTATGTGCAGATGCGCAAGCTCGCGAGCATGTCGCAGGAGAACCCGCCCCGTCCAAAGCTGATCCGCAAGGTGGCGGACAAAGCGTTCAACGACGTCGACCTCGAGGACCTGCTGTTCGCGGCGGGAATGAGCAGTTCCGGCCGTCCGCTTCCCCATAAGCAGCAGGAACCCTCGCAGGGGGACCCGTTTCTGGAGAACCTGCGGGCGCTGCCCGCCCGCGACCGCAGGCTCGTTGAGGAATATGTTTCGTTTCTCGCCCAGCGCCGTCGCACCGAGGCGGAATCGTCAGAACAGGAGCAGTAACCCGATCAGCAGGAACAGCAGGTCGTTCCGTTCCTGTCCGCTGTCCGTCAGCAGCAGAAAGCCGATCGCCAACAGCAGTAAGTCGTCCATCTTCAGGTCCCGCAGGAAGGAAAGCGGGGAAGACTGCGTCCGATGCGTTTCCGGCGCGCCAGCGGGCGGTTCCGGCGGTGGCGGCGGAGGCGGGGCTTCCGGTTCCGGGCGAGCTTCCTCCTGTAGCCTGCGCTGCATCTCATAAAGCTGGCCATCGCTGCGGATCCCGCCGATGTCGCGGCTGTAAGTCGGCACACCCATTGTATCCATCCGAAGTTCTCCTTTCTCGTTTGGTGTTCAGTTTTTCAGCCCGCCGAGCAGAGACGCGACGGTTGCGATGCGAATGAGGTCATCGATGCGCGTCCGCTTCTCCTCTGAAGCGAATGGGCGTAGGGCGCGAAGCAGGTCGAGTCGCGGGTCGGGCCGGTACGGTGGTGATTGGGACGGCGAGGACAGAGGCGGAGGCGAAGACGGCTGATTCGGTCCCTGTTGGGCCGATGCCGGTTGGGCATCCTGCGGGCCGGACGGGCTGCTTCCCGCACCAAGCATCTCCGCGATGGACGCGATGCGTTCCGCCGCCTGTGGGTCGGAAAGCAGGGAGCGGATTTTTTCGGTCAGGTTCTCATCCATGGGTTGCCGCTTTACCCCTTTCCGTTCTGCTGTCTGCGCAAGATTTCATAGATTTCCTGACTTTTCTCCTCGCCCGCCCGATCGAGCAACTGCTTTGCCTGTTCCGGCGTGAGCTCCTGCATCCCGCTTCGCAGGGCGTCTAAATTGCTGAGCAGTTCTTGGGTTTTGCTGCGGTCGGCGCCCGCCACGGATGCGATCTGGGAAACCAGATCGGCGAGCTGGCGGTCATTCAGCCGTTGCAGCAGGGCAGGATCAAAGTACATCTGGTCACGATTCTCCATCGATCATCTTCCTCTCAAAATTATTGCGTAAAGGAGCGGTTTTCCATGTATAAGTGCAAGCCGGAACGGAATGTCCGGCAGGTCGTCCTGCTGCTTTCTGTCAGTTTCCTTGCGACGGGCGGCGCGTTTGCGCTCGCAGTGGTGTTCCCGCTTCACGCGGGGATTATCCGGTTCATCGCGTTCCTGCTTTTGGTCCTTGCGCTTTACATCATCCTGCGCTTCACCATGACGGAAATGGAATACACGCTGGACAACGGCACATTCATCATTACGAAAATCGTCGGTAACAAGCGTATGGTGCAGGGCGCACTGGACCTCGCCGACAGCATTGCGCTGGTTACCCGTGAGGAATACCGCGCACAGGGGCTCAATAAGAATCTCTCCACCGTCTGCAACTACGCCCAGAACCTCGGCGGAAAGCACTGGTTTTACGTCTTCGAGTTCTCCGGCAAGCGGGCGGTCGTGGAATTTGAGCCGAACGAAGCGTTCGCCGCCATCTTCCGCGAGGAGATCGAGCGCGCAAAGTCCGGGGGAAACGGTTCCGCCGGCGCGCCGCCCGAAGGGGGTATCCTAATCTGACGTTGGGTTTCCAACGTCAGATTCTTAGTTTCCGGACGAAGCGGTAACCCGTTCGTACTCCCGCGTCAGCGCGTCCCATGTGAGCGGACCGACAATGCCGTCGGCGGAAAGCCCGTAGTTCTGCTGAAACTGCCGGACGACCCGTTCTGTCTCCGCGCCGAAGATTCCGTCGACCGTCAGTGTCGGCAGTGAGAGATCCACCCCAGCGATGGTATTGAGCATGGTTTGCACCCACGAAACATCGTCGCCGGTCGACCCCCGCCGCAGCGGGGTGCCGGGATACGGGCGGGTCGGGGCGACTTCTCCACCGCCGAGCGCAAAGTAGGTGGTGACGATGCCGTTCCACGTCGCTTCGTTGACCGTGCCGGTCTGCACCAATCCATAGTAATTCTGGAACGCCAGAACCGCGTCCCGCGTCACATTGCCGTATATGCCGTCCGGCGTCGGCGCGGTAAACAGATCCGGCATGGCGTTCGCGATGAACGCAAGGTAGTTCTGGATCCGCAGAACCTCGTTGCCCCGGCTTCCCTCCTGTAGGACGCGTCCGTTAAAGGCGTCCGACTGCGGGAACTCCCCTTCGCTTTCGAGTTCCGCGAGCTTCTTGACCGCCGTATAGATGTACTGGATGCGATACCACGTCTCCCGATCGACCACCCCTGTTTCCTCGAGCCGGAACAACCGTTGGAACGCCCGGACCGCAGTGGCGGTGGATGTATCGAACCGTCCGGTCGGAGGCAGGACGAACGGAATGGCCGGGAATGAGATGGCGATGCGATTGAGCCGATTCTGCAGCGTCGCCACCTCCGGAGAGGCGTCACCCGGCTGCAAGGCCCCGGGAAAGGAATCCGGCACGACATCCGCCGTCTCCGCCTCGCGAATCTCGATGTCTTCCCCGAAGTAGTAGCGCAGGATCTGCAGCGGGATATACCCCCGTCGGGCGAGGGAAACCGTTCCCCACTGGCTTAACCCATCACAGGTAGTCGTCGCCCCGTCGCAGTATTCCGCGAACAGCGGCTCAAGCCGATTCTCCCGCGAAATGTAATTTGTGAAGTACCCGTCAACGATGGTATCGATTTTATCGAAAATTCCCCGTTCGTGGACGTAATACTGATCGTACGCGGTGGAATTCGTGATATCGAAGTCATAGCCCTGCGAAGGGTACCATTCGGTGTAGAGCCGGTTGAGCGCGAGCGACACCTGCGAAATGACATTGGCGATGATGGAGTTTTCCGGCCACGTCGGATAGATCTCACTGCAGGCGACGTTTTTGATGTAATCGATAAACGGGACCGTGACGACCTCCGCATTCGCACCGGGCGGCCCAAGGTGAACGCGAATGGTTTCCGGGATGACGACCTCCCGCCGCGCTTCCTCAATGTTTGCCGTGGAAACCGAACGGCGGGACTGTCCGCTCTCCGTTTCCGGAATTAGCTCGACGCGCGGGGTATTTTCCGGGGTGCTGAGATGGTGGGTCGGAATGATGATGACCCGCTCCAGCTGCGGCGGAACGCCGTTGCTCGGCGAGGTTTCGAGCACCCCCATCGTGATGTTCTGCCGGGTGGTTTCGTCGGTGAAGATCTGCTCCCCGACCACATTGACCGTCACGTACCCCGCCACGAGGATGCGCAGATCCACGGATGCGTACGGGCGTTCCCGCGGGTTGGGCGTAAGACTGTTGACCAGCGACGGCGTCAGCACGGAAAAAGTCACGTCCCCTTCGGCGTTGCTGATGCCGGTGCTGCCGCCCCGTCCGCCGCCGGTCAGGATGACCGTCGCGCCCTGTAGGACGGTTCCGTCCGCCTTCCGGATGTTGACAACGAGGGTTCCTCTGTTTTCTGCCAAAATCGCGTCTCTCCTTTGCGGTTTGGTGCTTTGTTCCCCCTTCGCGGAGGGCTCTGCTTCTACTATATGCGGTGAAAGTGCGCTTTGTGCAGGCGTGCGGGCGAAAAAGCGAAACGGTATCCGTTTGGGCGGAAAGTTTTCCGAATGCTGTATGAATTTTTCCTCCCAGACAGTCTCGAAATGGGAACCGGCGGGCGAATTGACCTCTATAGCCATTGGGGGAGGCCTTCAAGCTCCCATTTCCGGCCTATTCGCCGCTGACGCTCGCTGAACAGCTTTCGGACTTCAAGGAAAACCGGTGCGGCTTTCCGCTTGTAAAGAAGAAAACAAAAAGGAGGCGGTTTCTTCGCGGAAACCGTCTCCTTTTCCATGTGTTTTCGATTCTGTTTACGCCATCCTGGCAAGCATGTCTTTCGTGACCTCGGCGAACAGCGGCTGACCGGCAAGGAACCGTTCGAGCTCCTCGCAGACGTGCTGACCGATCTTTTTCAACCCATTGTTCGCGAGCCCGGCAAGGTGCGGGGTCATGATGACGTTCGGCAGGCTGCGCAGCGGATTATCCGCAGCCGGCGGCTCCGGGTCGTACACGTCGAGGCAGGCATACTTCAGGTTTCCCGCTTTCATGTGCGCATACAGCGCCGCCTCGTCGATCACAGAGCCGCGAGCGGTGTTGATCAGCACCGCGTCCTTCTTCATCAGCGAAAGCGTCTCCGCGTTGAACATATGGAACGTCTCCGGGATAGACGGAGCGTGGATGGAAAGAATGTCCGACTGCCGCAGAACCTGCTCAAAGCTCGCCTTTTGGGCACCCATCTCCCGCGCGCTCTCCTCCGAGACGAGCGGGTCGTACAGCAGCACGTCCACGTCAAACGGGCGCAGCAGTTCGATGTAGTGCCGTCCCGCCCAGCCGCCGCTGATGACGCCGACGGTCAGGTCGTACAGCTCACGGATATCCTCCTTGCCTTCCGCCCAGCCGCCCGCGTGCAGGTTGGCATTGAGGTTGAAGAAATTCTTGGAAGCGGCGATGGTGAACCCAAGCGCCGTCTCCGAAACCCCCATCGAGAGCATCGGCGCGCTCGACGACACGCGGATCCCCTTCTCCCAGAGCGCGTCGGACACGACCGGCTTGACGCTCCCGGCAGCGTGGACGAGCAGCTTCAGATTCGGGCAGACCGAAAGCAGGTCCGCATCGAGCGGCTTGTTGCCCCACGATGTAACGCACACGGTCGCGCCCATAAGCAGCGGCTTGACCTCCTTGGCGGACGTCCCGCCCTCGTTCATCACGACCTCGCCGATCCGGCGCAGACGGTCGATCGCCTTCCGGTCGATGACCATGTTTCGCGTCCCGGGGTCCATCAGCAATACGATTTTTTCCATTTTGAACAGTCCTTTCTTTTATTTGGCAAAATACCTTGCATATCCGTTCGGCGCGAACAGCTTTTCCCCCTGCCGATAGAACGCTTCATCCAGCGGGAACACCCCGTTTTGCAGCGGGACCGGTTCCAATCCGTCCGGCAGGAGTTTTTGCAGGTCTGCCCAATGGGTGTAGTTCTGGTCGCCGTTAATCTCGACGCATCCGACCTTCATGCCCGCGAGCGCCGGAACCCGCGCCGCGAACTGCTTGTTCCATTCCGCGAGCAGCGGGTTGACCGTCAAATCGGCGCACAGGCATTGACCGCCGGCTTCGCAGATCGCCTCCGCCATGCGGAAAGAAACGGAGACCGTCTTGGCGATCGGCTTGAGCGCCACCGCGCGATACCCGAGCTCCAGCCGTTCCCGCACATCCTCGAGCGAGTGTGCCGACTCGTCCGCGTTGACGCAGACCGGCAGATTCCCGACGCAGACCTTGTTTTCCGGGTCGAACGGCTCCTCGAGCAGGGCGATGCGGTCCAGCGCCCCCATGCGGTCGGCGGCTTCGAGCAGCGCTTCCACCCGCGAAAGGCTGTCGTACCGCCCGTTCGCGTCGAGGTAGTAGAGTACCTTGCCGGAGCGGGTATGGGGCGTTTCGTAGCGCGAGGCAATCTCGTGAATTTGCTTCAGGCGCGCAATATCCCACGCGAGCATCTCCCGCATATCCTCCTCCCGCGTCGATACCCCGGGGACCGCCTTTCCAATCTTGATTTTTAGCAGGGAAACTCCGCTTTCGAGCACCGCGCGGATCTCCGCCTCTGGCACCGCGTAGGACAGCAGCGGGATCTGCGCGAGCGCCTCGTGGCGGCAGGACAGCGCCCGCTTTGCGGACGCGGGGATCAGCCCGTCGAAGGACGTGATTCCGTGTTCGAGCCCATACAGCATCCAGAGCGCGCAATCCACGCCGACCAGTGCGTTAAGCAGGAACGTCATCGCCACCGGACGGCCGCAGACCAGATCCGCGTAGCGCTTCAGCTCCGGCAGCAACCCGTCGATGACCTCCAGCGGGGTGTCAAAAGACGTGCCCTCCAGCATCCGCAGAGCCCGGTTGGTTACCAGCAGCATCATTGCTGAGGAGACGGCGGGCGGATTCTCGCCGAACACCCGCGCATCCGACCAGAGCACGCTCTCCACGCAAGGGGCGACGGCAATGTGCGTCTCGCCCTCCAGCTTCGCGACCGTCTGCCAAAGCTCGGTCAGGCTCCTTCCCTTGAAGCCGAACGGCGCCCGCAGCGGTTCGCGGACGAATTCCAGATCACAGCGACGAATCCGAATGCTCATGCAGATACCTCCCGATGACTTCCGCCGCCGGCGCGGGTAAGGCACCCTCCAACGGCTTTCCATAGCGGATCAGCTCCCGCGCATAGGTCGAGCTGACGTGCGAAAGTTCCCCGGATGCGGGCAGGACGACCGTGTCGATCCCGCCGAGCTTCCGGTTGATAGCGCAAAGCTGCGCCTCGTAATCGAAATCCACGCCGTTCCGCGCCCCGCGCACCAGCACCGGCGACTCGTACCGCCGTACAAAGTCCGCGAGCAGTCCCTCCAGCGGGACGGTCGAAACCTCCGCCGCCGGGAAACAAGCGCGAATAGCTTCGAGCCGGACCTCCTCGGGCAGCAGCGCACGCTTCTCCGCGTTGCGGCTGACCAATACGACCACCCGGCCGAACAGCGCGAGCGCACGGCGAACGAGATCCTCATGCCCACGGGTGAACGGGTCGAACATCCCGGTCAAAACGGCGGTCCTCACGGTTCCTCCTCCTTCCGGTAGATGGAGACGTGGGTTTTTCCATAGCGGTGCAACTTCTGGCGATACCCTTCGCGGGGCAGCGGCACGCCGTCCGCGTCGCTTTCGCAGATCAGGATCGCGTTCTCCGCGAGCAGCCCCGCGTCCTCGAGCGCGTCGAACACCTCGTCGAGCACCCCCGGCCGGTACGGCGGGTCCAGAAGCACCAGATCGAAAATCTCCCGCCCCTTCGCGCTTCGCACGAATGCCTTCCAGTCCTCCGTTACGATCCGGCACTGCGGCATCAGCCCGGTAGATTGGGCGTTCTCCTTAATGAGGGAGACCGCCTCGCGGGATTCGTCGCAGATGACCGCCGTCGCCGCCCCGCGGGACAGCGCTTCGAGCGCCAATTGCCCGGTCCCGCCGAACAGGTCGAGCACCCTTCGGTCGTGCAGCTCGAACTGTACTGCCGAAAACATCCCTTCCTTAGCGACCTCCGTCGTGGGACGGGTATCCGTCCCTTCCGGCGCACGCAGCTTCCGTCCGCGTGCTTTGCCCGTGATAATGCGCATCTTGCAACCTCCTTTTCATTCATGGAAATGCAGGTAAATGCTGTGTGCCACCTCGGCGTTGATGCCCTTGACCGCCCGGAGTTCCTTCTCTGTCGCCTGTTTAAGCTTTTCAAATGTGCCGAAATGCTTTAGCAGCGCCTGCGCCTTCGCTTCTCCGATTCCCTTGATTTCGGTCAGGCTGGACTGCTTGACCGTCTTTCGCCGCTTCGCGTCCATGCGGGAAAGCGAGTAGCGGTGCACTTCTTCCTGAATTTTATACAGAAAGACGAACACGTCCTGCCGACGGTTGAGTGACAGCTCGTTTTCCCCGTCGGTCAGCGTGCGGGTCTTATGGTGCTCGTCCTTAACCATGCCAAACACCGGGATCTGCAATCCCCGTTCCGCCAAGACCGCCTGCGCCGCGTGCACCTGCGCCGCCCCGCCGTCCATCAAAATCAGGTCCGGGTACTCCCAGCCCGCCTCCGCGCCGTCGTGTCCGAACCGCCGCCGTAGCGCTTCAGTCAGGGAAGCGACGTCGTTCTGCCCCTCCACCTCGCGCATATTGAACGAACGGTAGAGCCGCTTGGCGAATCGCCCGTGCTCCAATACGATCATGCCGCAGGAGGTGTGCTCCCCGCCGCTGTTGGAGATATCGTAGGATTCAATGCGGTCCGGTACGACCTCCAGCTTCAAAAACTGCGCGAAGGACAGCAGAAACCCGCCCTGCTTCTCCTCCTCGGCCCTCTTGTGCAGCAGCAGCTGCTTGGCGTTCTCATCGGCACGGTCGGTCAGCGCGCGGAATTCCCCGCGCTGCGGGCGGTACAGCTGTACCTTCCCGCCCGCCCGTTCGGACAGCCAACCGGTCAGCAAGACACTTTCCTCCTCCGGCAGCTCCATTGAAAGACAGATTCGCCGCGGGACAAACCCGCGCAGCTCGTAGAACCGCTGCAGCAGTCCCTCAAGAGCGGCGGGGTTCAGAATCTCGTCCGCCCCGAAAAAGAAGCAGTCCCGGTCGGTGATCGCGCCGCCCCGCACGAACAGCAATGCTACTGCGCTGCCCAGATCGTCCTGATACGTCCCCACGACGTCCGCTTCGACGTCCGGCCCCGCCACGATCTGCTGCTTGTCCCCGAGCTTTTTAACCGCCCGGATGCAGTCGCGGTACCGCGCGGCCCGCTCGTACTGCTCGCGCTCGCTCGCCTGCTCCATCTGCTCCTGCAAGTTCCGCAGCAGTCCGCCGTACTCCCCGCGCAGCAGCTGCACCGCGCCGGCCACCCGTTCGCGGTACTCTCCCGGGCTGACTTCCCCGCGGATACAAAGCCCGCAGCACTGCCCAATGTGGTAATTCAAACACGGACGGCCCTTTCCAATGTCCTTTGGGAACGACTTCCGGCAAGTCGGCAGTCCAAAGGCCCGCGAGGCGGCCGAAACGATCTCGTATGCGACGTGTGAGGAGGAAAACGGACCAAAGTACCGGTCCTTTTCGCTCCCTTCCTCTTTGGAACGGGTGTAAACGACCGAAAGAGCGGGGTACTCCCCGGAAGACAGGCGAATATACGGGTAGACCACGCTGTCCTTGAGCTTGATGTTGTAATGCGGCTGAAACTGTTTGATGAAGGCGTTCTCCTGCAGGAGCGCCTCGAGCTCGGTCGCCGTGTGGTACACCTCGAAATCGTAGACCGAACGGATCATCTTTTCGGTTTTTCCGTAGTGTGGCACGGAGGGGGAAAAATAGCTCGACACCCGGTTTCGTAAGGCCTTCGACTTGCCGACGTAGATGACCGTCCCCGCCCGGTTGCGCATCAGGTACACCCCCGGCGTAAGCGGGAGTAGCTTTGCTTTTTCGAGCAGTTCCTCGCGGTTCATCCGTTGTTTCCCCTTTCATGACAAAAATCCGCCCGGCAGTCCGAACGGATTTCACCCTTCACAGGTTCCTCTCGATTGGCGGGAGAACCCGTTGGTACGCAAAGAAATGTGCGTCTTTCAATCCTCGAAGCTCTCGATTAGTTCCGAAAGCCCCGCGATCGCCTGCTCCTCGTCGGCGCCGTCCGCAATCAGCGTGACCACGTCCCCCTTGGAAACAGCCAAGGAAAGCACGCCGAGCAGACTCTTCGCGTTCGCCGTGCGGTCGCTGTTTTCCACCCAAATGGAGCTGCGATAGGAATTCGCTTTCTGGATAAAGAATGTCGCAGGGCGCGCATGAAGTCCCTTCTCATTCCGAATGGTTACATCTTTTCTCGTCATGACACATACTCCCCTGACCATTGTTATAAATAGTATAGCAATTTTTCGCCAAAAAATCAATAGCGCCAGACCAGAAAAAACAGCGCTGATTTCCTTGTTTTTTGGTAATTTCCGACGAGGCGGCACGGTTTTACGGTTCCGAGATGCGAACGCTCGTGATCTCCGCAACGAAAAAGGCGTCCGCGGTCGAAAGATACACCGTTTCCCCGGGCACGAGCAACGTCCCCCCGTTAAGACAAACGAACCCGTTTGTCTCGTATCCCGTCGCCGTGGCCGTTCCAGTGACCGTGCGCAGGCCGTTGCGCACCTGAACCGTCCGCCCGTCCGGCAGCGCCTGTTCATCGGTCGCGTCGCCGGTCACGCAGGTGAGCAGTTCGCCCATGGCGGACCCGTCCGACGCGTACAGCGTCGCCCCTTCGCGCAGATATGCGGCGGTCTGCTCCTCCACACCCGCGACCGAAAAACTGTAGGTCACAATGGCGGAACCCTTCTCCTCGAACAAAGAACGCACCCACGTACGCGCGAGAAGCGTGGCAAAAACCGCAAGAATAAGCACTAAAAGCAGAATATCCAACCCATTGACCTGGGGAGGCTCCCGCTTAGCTTTTTCGTCGCTCATGCCTGCTCCTCCTCCCGTGTCAGCGTCAAAACCAACCCCTGCCCGCGGTAGCCGGGCACCATCGCATCCAGAAACACCCCGGATGCGATGCGGTTATTTCCGACAAAGTACCCGCCGTCCCGCATCTCCGCCGTCATGTGTACGGTGAGCAGGATGTCGCTCTTTTGGTCCGAGCGGGTGTACGTATAGGCGTAAATCCCGGCCGCATCCGGTTCCGCGTCCTGCGCGTCGAAGTATGCCTCCTTTGCGCGGGAAACCGTCACCGCATGGACCTCGCCGAGCGCTTCGCCGGATGAAGCGTAGAGCATATCGCCCTCGACAAGCATCCCGCTGTACTCGTTATCCACGCCGGAGAAGCGCAGGGTGCAGACCAGTTCCGCCGTCGGGGTCTCCCCACGGTGCGCGACCCAATACACTCCCCCCGCGATGGCCAGCGCGAGCAACAGTAGCAGCGCGACGTCAAACAGCGGGAAGCGCCGCTTCTTCCGTTCGGTTTTCCGATTCAAATCCATTGCGTCTCCCCTGCCTCCCCCTCGCGTTCATATCCGTAAATCTCTCCGGTCAGCGACGACATCGCGCACAGGCACCAAAAAATTCCGAGCAGCCGCAGGTCCGCCCAGACGTTCGTGACCCCCGCAGTAAACAAAAATACCAACACCGAGGCGGCGACCCCACCAAAGCGCATTGTCTTTTCACGGTCATTCTCCCACCGCATACAGGTAAACAGCCTTTGCAGGGCACAAAACGCACAGCCGAGGAACAATAGAAGCGTCACCGCTCCGCCATCCAGAAGCAGCCGCGTGTACAACCCGGCGGCGAATCCGTCCGGGAAAATCCCGTTCGCGAGCGCGGCCGCCACGAGCGCGCCGTCTCCGGCACCGACGCCGGTCAGAAAGTATTTTTTTACCAGCGTGCCCGCCGCCTGAGAAAAGCCAGACGTGACGGACCCCAACCGGTCGCCCAGCAACAGGACCGCTGCCGGCAGGGAAACGCAGCCGGCCAGAGCCGCCCCCACAGGCGCGCCGTGCGCGAACACAGCGTACAGCAGCAGCGCGAGCAGCAACCCGAGAACCGTCCACGCGGACCGTAGCAGCACCGCGTCCACTGCGATAAGCAGCAGCGCGACCACTCCGCTGCGGTGCCGTCCCCGCGCGAGTACCACCGGAAGCAGAAGTGCGAGGTAACAGCCGAGCACCGTCCCGGATAGTCCAAACCGGGAAACAACCGCCGGCAGCCCGAAATTCCAATCCGGCAGCACCGACGACAGCAGCCCCCCGACATACGGCCATCCCATTTGCAACGCGGACAGCGCGAGCGTCACCATCCCGCCATACACCAGCACCGCGTGAAAGGCGCGGCTGAGCGCATCCGTCGTCAGCATGCAGACCGCCAGCACCCAGAGACAGGCGAACAGCAGCATCCGCAGGAAGACGTACCCGTCCCCCGCGGTCGCCGCCGAAAGACCGCAGGCTCCGACCAGAAACAGCAGCAAAACCTCCGGCAGGCGGACGCGAAACGCCCGTTTGAGCCGAAAATACTTTTGAAGATACCCGACCAATGTCAAAAGCGTCAGGCAGCCCGTCCAGCGAAGCGGCGCGAACGGCAGCAGGAAAACCGCCGCGAGCAGTCCTGTCTCCGGCGTCGCCAGCACGCAGAAACAGAACAGCAGCGCGAGCAGGAACAGCAACACCCTATGCGGCGCAAACCACACCGTCGCAAGCCCTGCGAGCGTCCCCGCCACAAAGGCGATCCCGCCGCGGGCTGTAACGCGCTCATCCCCCTGCCGCAACCCTTCCGGGCTAAAACCGAGGGACTCGATGAAGAACCCGCGGAAAAACAGGCTTTCCGCGCAGGTCACGTTGATCGGTTTTCCAAAAAACAGCAGCGGTACCGACGCGACGAACACCAGCGCGGCCGTGCAAAGCGCCAGCGCATCCGCTTCCCACACCCCGGGCAGCAGGAAGCGCTTGACGAGAAAAACCCCGGCTGTGTACAGCGCAAATACCACCCCCGCGATACCGAAAAACCGCACGCGCGTGTGCAGAAACGCACGCCGCAGCCGCTCCGCAAGTGCGAACACGCGGCTCTCGCAGGCGCCGGCGGCAATCTCCGTGCGCAGCGGATTCGAAACCGTCTCGCGGAACCCCACCGTGCGCATAAGCCACGCGACGAACCCCGTGCGGGACGCTTCGTCCACCCGGTCGGCGGAACAGAAAAGCCGGGAGGCGGCACCGTTGCGAAACCAATCGACGCAGCGGAAGGACGCCCGACGAGTGCGCGACAAAAGCAGACTGCCCGAAGCCCGCCCCTTGCGGAAACGCGATCCGACAGACTTTTCGCGGGTCGCCGACCTCTCCTTCGCCATGCGCCTCTCCTTTTCTCATTCGACGTCCCCGGCGTCCTTCTTCAGCAAGTCCGGGCGCTTCCGACGGGTGCGTTCAAGCGACTGTTCCCGTTTCCAGCGCTCCTGCAAAGCATGATTGCCGTTGATGAGCACTTCCGGTACTTCCAGCCCCTCGAACACCCGCGGTCTGGTATACTGCGGGTACTCCAAAAGCCCGTCCGAAAGGCTTTCCTTTTCATAGCATTCCCGGCTGGCGAGTACGCCGTCCTGCAAACGAGCGACGCAGTCCACAACGATCGCCGCGGGCAATTCCCCGCCGGTCAGCACATAATCTCCGACGGACAGTTCCTCGTCCACTTCCAGCTCGAGAATGCGTTCGTCGATCCCTTCGTAATGTCCGCACAGCAGAATCAGCCGGTCGTAGCCGCAAAGTTCCCGGGCCTTCCGCTGGGTAAACAGCTCCCCCTGCGGAGAAAGATAAATGGTCCGCGTCCGACCCGCCTCCTGCGCCTTGACGGCGCGGATGCAGTCAACGGCGGGCTGGCACATCATCACCATGCCGTACCCCCCGCCGTAGGGCGTATCGTCCACGCGGCGGTGCTTGTCCGCCGTGTAATCGCGGATGTCGGTGCAGCGGATATCCAGAATCCCCGCACTCCGCGCACGTCCGACGACGCTCGACGAGAAAATAGACTCCATCAGTTCCGGAAACAGGGTCAGCACGTCGAAGCGCATCTCATTCCTCCGTCCCCGGCGCGAACCCATCGATGAGATTCACGCGAATTTCCTCACCCGGTCTGACCGAAACGAGGTACTCCGCCGCCGGCGGAAAAAGGAACTTCGTTTCCCCCTCGCCGATCTCCCAGAGCACCTGTCCGCCCCGTTCCTCGACGGAAAGCACCCTCCCGACCGTCCGTTCGGAGCGTAAGTCAAAAACCGGCGTCCCGATCAGGTCGTCGTTAAAATAGCTTCCTTCGGGCAGCGAAACGTCCTCGCGGTCGAACCAAAGGGTCCGCCCAGTGAGCGCGGAGGCGGACGTGCGATCCCCGTATCCCTTAAACACGATGGTCCCGAGACGCGGGAGCAACTTTTCCACCTCCAAGTACGCCTTTCCCTCGGGGTCCAGATAAAGTTTCTTTACCCCGAAAAGGAACTCCATGCTGTCGCACCAGCAGGAGAAGCGCACTTCGCCCTTCAGCCCGCGCGGGGCGTTCAGCCGCCCCGCTTCGAGATACCGCCTCATCACAGGATATCGACGATGACCCGCCTGTTTTCCCGAACTGCCTGCGCACGCATGACCGTGCGGATGCTCCGGGCGATGCGGCCTTCCCGGCCGATAACGCGGCCGACATCCCGCTTCGCGACGCGAAGTTCCAGCACGACCGTGTCCCCGCTGATGCGTTCCTCGACGGAAACCTCTTCCGGATGCTCGACCAGCCCCCGGACGAGGTCCAGAAGCATCTGTTTCATTCGATCACTCCGCTTTTCTTGAGCAGGCTGCGGACCGAATCCGTCGGCTGCGCGCCGTTGGCGATCCACTTCTTGACCTTTTCGGCGTCAACCGTCACGGTCGACGGATTGGTCATCGGGTTATATGTCCCGATCTCCTCAATTAAGAGTCCGTCTCGGGGTGCGCGGGAATCCGCGACGACGATACGGTAGTAGGGCTCTTTCTTCGCGCCGAGTCTTCTGAGTCTGATTTTCACTGCCATGGTTGTGTTCCCTCCAAATGAGAAGGGGATAATCCCCTGTATGTTTTTCTTTTTTATTTCGTGAAATTTAGCCGAACCGCCTGCCGAATCCGCCGAAGCCCCGACCACGCTTCTTGCCGCCGCTCATGAACTTCTTCATCATGTCCCGGGTCTGTTCGTACTGCTTGAGCAGGCGGTTGACCTCCTCGACCGAAGTGCCGCTGCCGGCGGCGACGCGTCGTTTGCGGGAGGAGTTGAGTACCTGCGGATGGGTCCGCTCGTACGGAGTCATGGAACGGATGATCGCTTCCGTGCGGGAGAGTGCCTTTTCGTCGATCTTCGCGTCCTTCAGCGCACCGGGCTTGACGCCGGGCATCATGCCGAGCAGCTGCTCCATCGAGCCCATTCCGCGCAACTGTACAAGTTGGTCGAGGAAGTCCTCGAGCGTAAACGACTGCTCCCGCAGCCTGCGCTCCATCTCGACGGCCTTCTTTTCGTCCATCGCCGCTTCCGCCTTTTCGATTAGCGTCAGCACGTCCCCCATGCCGAGGATACGCGATGCCATGCGGTCCGGGTAGAACGGCTCGAGGGCGTCCAACTTTTCGCCGGTGCCGACGAACTTAATCGGCTTGCCGGTCACGTACCGCACGGAGAGCGCGGCACCGCCACGGGTGTCGCCGTCGAGCTTGGTCAGGATAACGCCGGTGATGTCGAGCAGCTCGTTAAAGCGCTCGGCGACGTTGACGGCGTCCTGCCCGGTCATCGCGTCGACGACCAGCAGAATCTCGGTCGGTTCGACCGCGTCCCGCACCTGCTTGAGTTCCTCCATGAGCGCCTCGTCCACGTGCAGGCGGCCCGCCGTATCGATCAGAACGGTGTCAAACCCATATTTGATCGCGTATTTGACCGCTTCCTTCGCGGTCTGGGGCGGACTTTGCGTCCCGCGCTCGAACACCGGCGCCCCGACCTGCTCCGCGACCACCTGCAACTGCCGGATGGCGGCGGGACGGTAGATGTCGCAGGCGACCAGCAGCGGGTTCTTGCCCTGTTTTTTGAGCATCTTCGCGAGCTTTGCCGTTTGGGTGGTCTTGCCCGAGCCTTGGAGCCCGCACATCAGGATCACCGTCGGCGGCTTGGACGCGACCGCGAGCTTTGCGTTGGTCCCGCCCATGAGAGAAATCAGCTCCTCGTTGACGATCTTGACGATCTGCTGCCCGGGCAGCAGACTTTCAAGCACTTCCGCCCCGACTGCCCGCTCGGACACCTTGCTCACGAACGCCTTGACGACCTTGAAGTTGACATCCGCTTCCAGCAGGGCGAGCTTGATCTCCCGCATCCCCGCCTTGACGTCCGCTTCGGTCAGCTTGCCCTTGTTGCGCAGCTTCTTGAACGCTTCGGACAGTTTATCAGCCAGACTGGAAAACATCCGTGTTTCTCCTTCCTATCTTTCACCTGTCAGGATCGCGGTCAATTCCGACGCGAGCTCGCGGTCCTCCGCGCGTTCGCTCCCCGCCAGCCGGTCGGCGATGGCGAGCAGCTTTTCACGCTTCTCCAGCAATCCGAGCGACGACTCCCACGAAAACAGATCGCTTTCCCCGCGGCGGATCGCGTCGTGCACGGCCTGCCGCGTGATGCCGGTGTTCTCGGCGATCTCCGCGAGCGACAGATCCTCGGCGTAGTAGGCGTTCAGGACGTCCCGGCACCGCGTCGAAAGCGCTTTCCCATAGCAGTCTAACAGCCTGCAAAGCGTTTCCCGCCGATCCCCCATGATTTCGCCCGTCCCTTCTCCCGCCGCATGCGAACGGCATTTCGCCCCCAGTCGCAAAAAACAAGCCTGTAAAGGAAAATGCTTTACAGGCTTATTATACACATTTTTCGCTTCTTGTCAAGGGGCTAACAGCTTTTTTGCGAAATTTTCATCTCGTACCGCCCGTTTTCGGCGCAAAGCAGCACGTCGCAGTCGGTTCCGACGCTCCCGTCAAGGATGCCGCCGCTCACGAGTTCCTCCGCCGCCCGCACCGCCTGCCGTCGAACCTCCCGCGCACCGCCCTGTGCCGGGGCATGCGCCTGCGCGCAGGAGAGCGCCTGCGAAAGGAAACTCTCGTCGAACCGTACACCGATGCCCTTCTGCCGCAGCCGTTCGGCGAAACAGCGCACCCCGCTCCGGGCGACCTGCTCAAGCGCCTCCCGCCCGAGCGGGCGGAACACCGCCAGCTCGTCGACGCGGTCAACCAATTCCCGCGAAAGCAGCGCTTCCGCCCGCAGCCGCGCCGCCGTTCCCGCCGCCTCCGGCGACGACGCGAACCCAATGCCAGACGCTCCTTCGCCGAGGTTGGCGGTCAACACCACCGTCGCGTTGCGAAAGCTGACGGTCAGCCCGGCGGAATCGGTCAGCTTGCCTTCGTCGAGAATCTGCAGCAGCAGCGCCCGCACCTCCGGGTGCGCCTTTTCCACCTCGTCGAACAGCACGAGCGAATACGGTTTGCGGCGAATACGCTCGGTCAGGAACCCGCCCTCTCCGTAGCCACTGTAGCCGGGCGGGGCGCCAATAAGCTTGGAAACGCTGTGCGGCTCGGCGTACTCGGTCATATCCAGCCGCACGAACGAATCTTTCCCGTAGAGCAGCTCGGCAAGCGCTTTGGCGCAGGCGGTTTTGCCCACGCCGGACGGACCGATCAGCAGGAAGCTGCTCGCCGGTTTCTCCGCCTCCCGCACGCCGGTTCCCGCGCGCCGCAGGGCGGAACAAATCGCCTCGACCGCGTCGTCCTGCCCGAGGATGCGCTCCTTCAAGCCGGCTTCCAGCCGCCGCAGGCGCTCTGCCTCGCTGTCCTTAAGCGCCGTGAGCGGAATGCCGGTTTTCTCCTGCGCCGAAGCGGCGATATCCTCCGCCGTCACCGCCGTCCCGCCACGCATCCGCTTGCAGGCGGCCGCTTCGTCGATCAGGTCAATCGCCTTGTCCGGCAGGAAGCGGTCGCTGATATACCGCGCCGACAGCCGCACCGCACTTTCGAGCGCTTCCGGCAACAGCCGCACCCCGTGGAAGCTCTCGTATTTCTCCCGCAGCCCGTACAGGATGCGCAGGCACTCCTCCTCGGTCGGCTCCTCCACCGACACCCGCCGGAATCGTCGATCGAGCGCGGCGTCCTTTTCGATGCAGCGCTTGTATTCCTTTTGGGTGGTCGCACCGATAAGCTTGATCTCCCCGCGGGCAAGCGAGGGCTTGAGGATGTTCGACGCGTCGATGGCCCCTTCCGCCGCCCCCGCGCCAACGATGGTGTGCAGCTCGTCGATGAACAGGATGACGTCGTCCGCTTCCCGCACTTCCGCGAGGATGCTGCGGATCTTCTCCTCGAATTCCCCGCGATATTTGGTCCCCGCAACGATGGAAGCGAGCTCGAGGCTCATGATCCGCTTGCCGAGCAGCGCCTCCGGGACCCGGCCCTCCGCAATGCGCGCGGCGACCGACTCGACGATCGCCGTTTTCCCGACCCCCGCCTCCCCGACAAGGCAGGGGTTGTTCTTGGTGCGGCGAAGCAGGATACTGATGATCTGCTCCTCCTCCTTTTCTCGTCCGACGACCGGGTCGGTGCGCCCGAACAGGGCCTTTTCGGTCAGATTGACCGCGTTTTTATCCAGCGTCGGGGTGCTTTTGCGCACCCGTTCGGCTTCGACGCGGTGGTCCTGCCGCACGTCTCCGCCCCGCCCGTAGAGTTCCTCGAGGATATCGAGCAATTCGTTCGCGTCCGCGCCGCACCCTTCCGCCAGTCGCTTGCCAACGCATTCCTCCTGCAAAAGCGCCATGAGCAAATGCTCGGTGCCGATAAGCGCGTTTCGGCCGCCCCCGCGCACCAGCAACGCCGCCCGCATGAGGATGCGCCGGCAAGTCGGGGTCAGGTCCTCGGTTGTAACCGTACTGCGCATCCCGGTTCCGACGATGCCGACGATGCGCCTGCGCAGCTCCGACTCCGTCACGCCACGCTCGGTCAGCAGACGCGATGCGGTACACTCCCGTTCCGCGACGATCCCGGCGAGCAGGTGCTCGCTGCCAATATAGGTATGCCCCAGTTCCTTTGCGAGCGAAAGCGCCGCTCCTAGCGCCCGCTTCGCGCTATCGGAAAATCGTTTGGTCAGGTCACTCAACTTCAAGCATTCTCCTTTCGACCGGCCTCCGCGCCATCCCAGCGCAAAAGCCGCGATGTTACATCCTATGAAAAAAATTTGAAAAGGTTCCGTTTACCCCCTTTACTTCTCGGTTCGTTTCCGCTATAATAATGTCTGCTGAACGAATCGTCTTACGATTTATGATTTCGATGCAGCCATTCCTGCACTTGAAAAAGCCATCGCGCCTTGAAATCCTTGGCTTTCAGAGCTTCCGGCTTTGTTCAGTACGCATTTTTTAATATAAAAGCAGAAGGGGGCAAAGCCATGCCCGCATCCGGCAAACCGCGCACCGCGCAGCCCGGCAAATCCGCGCAGGGAAAGCCCGCGCAGAAAAAGCGCTCACTATCCGCAGGGGAGAAACGGGGCGCACAGCTCCTGCTCGCCATTCTCACGGTCGCGCTGGTTCTCTATGTCATCGCCGTGTTGATTATCGCCGGCTTTCTCTGGTATTCATTCGGCACGACGCCGAAAAATACCACGCTTTACAAATTGCAGGTCCTCGAGAGCGACGGGAAAACCAAAGTCGAGACTTATTCGGTCAACCAGGCGAACAACCGCTATGGGCTCTACATTCCCTACTCCATTCTCGCCGAGCCCTGCTCGTTCGGCGTGGCGGGAGACGGCGAACAGGTCACGCTGTTCCTCCCGGGCCCCGAAGGGGAAATGGGCAGCATCCTGTGCAGCCGGGATTCCTCCCTCATTCGCATCAACGGCAGCCCGGTCCGACTCGCGTCCCCGGTCCTGTTCGAAGGGGAGGACTACCTGCTCCCGGTTTCCCTGCTGGAGAACTACATAACCGGCCTGACCGTGCGGTACAACGATGAGGAGAAACTCTGCAGCGTCACCCTGCCGAAGACCCCCGTTTTCGAACTTAAGCAGCACCGTCCGACGCCGTCCGACCCCTGCACGGACGAACAGCTCACCCTCGCCGAGCGCGGCTCTTCGCAGACCCCGGACACCTCGGGTGACGTTTCGTCTGACACGTCGAGTCCCGCCCCCGACGATGGGAACGCATAAAAAAATCTGCTAAGACTCTTGACAAGGCGCTTTGGTTGTGCTATGCTATGGCGTAAATGATTACGCAGGAAAGGATTGCCAATATGAAATACGTTTGCGAACTTTGCGGCTGGGAATACGACGAGGAGGTCGGCTCCCCGGACAACGGCATCGAACCGGGCACCAGCTTTGAAGATCTGCCGGAGGACTTTGTCTGCCCGCTCTGCGGCGCCGGCAAGGAAGATTTCGAGAAGGCGGAAGGCTAAAAAGCCAAAGGAAAGCGAAGGGAAAGGCCGTTCGCGCCTTTCCCCTTTTTCTTTCATGCCCTTCGGCAAAATTTGACAGGAGGTTTCGGAATGCCCGAAAAACCGCTCTACACAAAGCGGGAACGGCTGCTGCTCGCGGTCCTTCTTTGCATCCTGCTCGCCGCCTACGCGCTTGTCGGGACGAAAAAGACCTATCTGCACATGGACGAGGCGTACTCCCTCGGCCTTTGCCAGTATGACCGCGTCAGCCTGACGGACAACCCGGATTTCTACGACGTCTGGCACGACGGGGACTACTATGCCGACTTCCTGTCCGTCGACGAGAGTCAGACCGGTGATCTGCGCCCGGTCTACGTCAACCAGCGCGACGATGTGCATCCCCCGCTCTACTACCTGCTGCTGCGGCTGTTTCTGGAATGCAACGCGGGGCGGGTTTCGTTCTGGCCGGGGATCCTTCTCAACCTGCTGCTGCAGATCCCAACGGTGCTGCTGCTTTACGCGGTCTGCAAGCGGCTGTTCGCCCGTCCGGAAACCGCCTTCGTCTTCACCGCGCTCGCGTCCCTTACGATGGCGGCCTTCTCGTCGGTGGTCTTCATCCGTATGTATACCCTAACCGGGGTCTGGGTTCTGCTGACACTCTGGCTGCACCTGCGCGTCGGCGAACGGGAGGCGCTCTACCCGCTCCTGCCCGCCGTCGGGCTTACCGCCCTGTGCGGATCTCTGACGCATTACTACTACCTGCTCTTCCTCGCTCCGCTGGCCCTGCTGACCGTCGTGCGGCTCGCGCGGGAAAAGCGGAAACAGGAGCTCGTCTTCTACCTGCTGACGCTCATCGCCGCCGGGGCCGCGTCCCTCGCGGTCTTTCCGTACGCGCTCGTGCACCTGTTCTTCGGCTACCGCGGACAGGGGGCGCTGAAAAGCCTGCTTCACCCGCTGAAATGTATCAATAAGCTCGCGTCCTCCTTCTGGATACTGGATCGGTTTGCGTTCGACCGCACGCTGTTTCTGATGATCCTCATCGGTATTGGCTGCGTGATTTACGCCCATAAACGCGGGATCAAGCGAAGAATTCCGGTCTTCCCGCAGGAAAAAGCGTTTCAGACCGTCATGCTCCCGGTCGCCTGCTATACCCTGCTCGTCGCCCTCGTTTCTCCCTATGCGACGCTGCGGTACTTCCTGCCGGTGTGCGGGCTGCTGACCGTTCTGGTTGTCTATACATTTGTCCGGCTGTTTGCCGGCGTTCTGAAGCCGCAAACCGCCTGCATCCTGCTCTCCCTGCTGCTGGTCCTGTCCGTCACGGTTCCCGCCGCCGCAGGGGACGAGCCGGAGACGCTGTTCACCGAACGGCGGGAAATTGTTTCACAGCTTAAAAACGAATACAACCTGCCCGCCGTCTACTGTATGCGTTCGGACTGCGAGCGGTTCCTTGACGACGTGTACCTGTTCACCCTGCTCGACGACTCCTATGTCACCCGCGACCCCGCCTGCACGGAGGAAACGTTCCGGGAGATCTTCGCCGGTAAGGACACGACCGGCGGGGTGCTGGTGTTCCTGTACGAGAAGGAGGAGGCCCCCTTCCTGCAGACGGTGCGGGACGCCTTCGGCTTTTCCGAGTGTCGCCTGCTTGCCGAACTGAATTCCTACCGCGTCTACTACGTCGGGAACGGAATCGAGGAATAAAAATACGGTGCAAGGCCCGTCCTGCGGCCCTGCGCCGTATTTCTTTGTTTCTTTTACGGACTTTTACAGCTTAATGAGCTCATATTCCCGCGTGCCGAAGTTGAGGGAGGCGGCCGCTTCAATCGTGTGCGCCCCATGGCGGCTCTCCACGCGCTCTAAGAAATGCTTCTGCCCCGGGTCGTCCGTCGCCGCGTAGACCAAATCGAGGCACGCCTGGTCGATCGCGATCGGATCGTCCGACGCGAGGACGCCCACGTCCCGCATACACGGATCCTCCGCGACCGCGCAGCAGTCGCAGTCCACCGACAGGTTCTTCATCACGTTGATATACAGTAGGTTCCCGCTGAAGAACCCGACGACCGAAGACGCCGCGTCCGCCATGGACTCTAGAAACGAATCATGGTCCGCCGTCCAGATATCCGCCGGAACGCCCGCCCCGTGGATATACGCCTTGCCGTAGGACGAGGCGACGCCGATGGAAAGCTGCTTGAGCGCTCCGCCGTACCCGCCCATCGGGTGTCCCTTGAAATGGGACAGAACCAGCATGGAGTCGTAGTTCTTCAGATGCTTCCCGACAAAATTCTTTTGGATGACCCTCCCGTTCGGGATGGCAAGCTCCAGGTCCGGTCCCTCCGCGTCCATTAGGTCGAACGGGAAATCCTGATCCCACCTGTGCAGCCGAATGACCTTGCGGTGCTTTTCGGTGGTATTGCGTTCGCCGTCATAGGCGGTGTTGCACTCGACGACCGTCCCGCCGGCCGCATCGACGACCGGCTTCCAAAAATCCGGGTGCAGGAAGTTCTGATTGCCGGCCTCCCCGGAATGCACCTTGATTGCCACCTTTCCCGGAAGGGTTTTCCCCAGCGCCCGGTATAGCTCCAACACCTTTTCCGGCGTAATTTCCTTCGAAAAATAGACCTTTGCGCTCATGTGTCCGTCCCCTTTGCATTTTTTACTTCTTACGTTCAGCATACCACGCCCCGGCAATTTTGTCAAGAAAAATTCGCCGAACGGATTTGACATTTCCCGCAAAATGGTGTATACTGAATCGGATTGTAGAAACCGAGGTGATTTACCCGGATGAAGTTCCTCTACCGCTACCTGCGGCCGTTTGGAAAGACGATGCTGCTTGGATTATCGATCAAGTGCTTCGGTACGCTCATCGAGCTCGCCCTGCCGTACATCCTCAGCCACATCGTCGACGAGGTCGTCCCGAACGACGGGCGGCTGAGCATGATCCTCCTATGGGGGGCCGCGATGGTGCTGTGCGCCCTGCTCGCGATGCTCGCGAACGTAAAGGCGAACCGCATGGCGTCCCGCGTCGCACGAGACGGCGCGGAAAAGATCCGACACGACCTGTTCCACCGCACGATGACCCTCTCCGCCAGCCAGATCGACGCGTTTACCATCCCGTCGCTGGAGGCCCGCATCACCACCGACACCTACAACGTTCACGCCTTCATCGGGCAGATGCAGCGGCTCGGGGTCCGCGCCCCGCTGCTGCTGGTCGGGGGCATTTTCGTTACGTTGATCATGGACCCGTTCCTGTCGCTGATCATGCTGGCGATCATGCCGATGATCTTCGGCGCGGTCTACCTTGTTTCCCGCTTCGGATCGCGGCTTTACGCCGTCGTGCAGCGCTCGGTTGACGGGATGATCCGCGTCGTCCGCGAGGACGCGCAGGGCATTCGGGTCATCAAGGCGCTCTCCCGGGTCAAACGGGAGCACGAGCGCTACGACGCGGTCAACCGTCGCCTTGTGAAGGACGAGCGCCGCGCCGGACTGACGATGGGGTTCGTCAACCCGATCATGAACCTATTGATGAATCTCGGCATCACGTTCGTCATGCTGCTCGGCGCCTACCGCGTCATCGGCGGACAAACCGCCCCGGGGCGCATCATCGCCTTCACGCAGTACTTCACCATGATTTCCAACGCCACGCTCTCGGTCACCCGCATCTTCATGATCTACACCAAGAGCGCGGCGTCCGCCCGCCGCATTGCCGAGGTCGTTGACGCCCCGAAGGACCTTGCCGTCCTGCCGGAGAGCGATTTTCCGCCCCGCGAGGGCGAGCCATACATCGTTTTCGACGACGTTTCCTTTTCCTATCTTCCCGGCAAGCCGCTGATCGAACACCTGTCCTTTTCCCTGCAAAAAGGGCAGACGCTCGGGATCATCGGCTCGACCGGCAGCGGAAAAACCACCCTCACCCACCTGCTCATGCGTTTTTACGACGTAAACGGCGGGGCCATCCGCATCGGCGGGAAGGACGTCCGCACGATCCCGGAGGAAACGTTACACACGCTCTTCGGCGTCGCCATGCAGAACGATTTCCTCTACGCGGACACGATCCGCGAGAATATCCGCTTCGGGCGGGACCTGCCGGACGAGGCCATCGTCCGCGCCGCGAGGATCGCGCAGGCAGACCCGTTCATCTCCGCCCTGCCGGACGGTTATGACCATGTCCTCGCGCAGAAGGGCGCGAACCTCTCAGGCGGGCAGAAACAGCGGCTGCTGATCTCCCGCGCCCTCGCCGCGAATCCGGAGATCCTCATCCTCGACGATTCCTCTTCCGCGCTGGACTACCGCACGGACGCGAACCTGCGCGCCGCCATCGCGAAGGAGGTCACCAGCGTCACGTCAGTCATTGTGGCGCAGCGGGTCAGTTCGGTCATGAACGCCGACCTGATCCTCGTGCTCGAGGACGGCATGCTCATCGGCATGGGCAGGCACGCGGAATTGCTCGAAACCTGCGAAATCTATAAGGAGATCAGCGACTCGCAGATGGGGGGTGCGATCCTTGACTGAATCGAAAAAACGGACCGGGGCGCATCTATTCCCGCGCCTGTTCGGCTACCTGCTGCAAAACTGGCCGCTCGCCCTGCCGGCCGTTGCCTGCTCTCTGCTCGCGAACTACCTCGCCCTGCTCGGCCCGCAGTACCTTGGGAGGGGCATCGACGCGATTAGCCTCGAAACCGGGGTACAGTTGGACGTAGTCTGGGAGAACTTCTGGCGGATGCTGCTCTGCTACGGTTGTTCGGCGGTGCTCGCCTATCTGCTGACCTTCTTAATGACCCACCTCAGTCAACGCATCACCTACCGTATGCGCAAGCAACTGTTCGAAACGCTCACAACCCTGCCGGTCTCCTATTTCGACACCCACCCGACCGGCGACATCGTCAGCCGCATCTCCTATGATATCGACACGGTCAACTCCACTCTGTCGACCGACCTCGTGCAGGTGCTGTCGAGTCTCTTTACAGTATTCGGTTCGCTCTACTTCATGGTCCGCATCTCCCCGCCGATGCTGCTGGTGTTCGCCGTGACCCTGCCGATCTCCATTCTATTCACCCGGCTGAAGGCCAAGAAACTCCAACCGCTGTTCCGCAAGCGCTCCCGTAAGCTCGGCGAGCTCAACGGTTACGCGGAGGAAATGCTTTCCGGCGCGAAAACCATCGGCGCCTATCACCAGTCCGAAACCGTCACCGGGCGGTTCGACGAACGCAACCTCGACGCGGTCAACGCCTACTACAACGCCGATTACTACGGCGCCATCATCGGCCCTTCGGTCAACTTCGTCAACAATCTGTCCCTTTCGCTCGTGATGATCTTCGGGGGCATACTGTTCCTGCTGTCCGGCAATGGGACGGTCAAAACGGGGTCGATCTGGTTCATGACCGCCGGCGGGATCGCCGAATTCGTCATGTACTCACGCAAGTTCGCAGGGCCTATCAACGAGTTCGCCAACGTCATCAGCGAATTCCAGTCCGCCTTTACCGCCGCCGAGCGTATCTTCCGCATCATCGACGAGAAGCCGGAAGCACCGGACCGCCCGGACGCATCTGTGCTATCCGATGTGCGCGGAGAGGTCGTCGCGAAGAACATCTTCTTCGGTTACTCGCCGGAAAAAACCATCCTGCACAACCTTTCCTTCGCCGCCATGCCCGGAAAGACCATCGCCATCGTCGGGCCGACCGGCGCGGGAAAGACCACAATCATCAACCTGCTTATGCGCTTCTACGACGCGGACAGCGGGGAGATCACGGTCGACGGGAAGGAGGTGCGCGACCTGACGAGGGACAGCCTGCGACTCGCGTACACGATGGTCCTACAGGACACATGGCTCTTCTACGGTACGATTTTTGAAAACATCACCTACGGTCGCGAGGGCGCGAGCATGGAGGAGGTCGTGCAGGCGGCTAAGACCGCCGGGATCCATTCCTTCATCGAGCGGCTGCCGCAGGGGTACGAGACCGTCCTATCCGATGACGGAGTCAACATCTCCAAAGGGCAAAAGCAGCTGTTGACCATCGCCCGGGCCATGCTCCCGGCGAGCCGGATGCTTATCCTCGACGAAGCGACCTCCAACGTCGACTCCCGCACCGAGCGCAAGATTCAAAACGCCATGTCCGCGCTCATGCAGGGGCGGACCTGCTTCATCATCGCCCACCGCCTCTCCACGATCCAGAATGCCGACCTTATCCTCGTCGTCCGGGACGGCGACGTCGTCGAGCGCGGCACCCACGAGGAGCTGCTGCGGCAGAACGGCTTCTACGCCTCCCTCTACCGCTCGCAGTTCTCGTAAAAATTCATCGAAAAGGCAGGTTTTTCGGTACCGCGTCCTTTTGCTCGACGCCCTCTCGCTCCGCATCGTCTGCAACGACGTCTCCATCGGAAACCCCGGCTGGATGCTCTCGTAAAAGAACAAGCAAAAGGTTCCGGAAGGAATTGCTTTCCGGGACCTTTTTGACGATTTTACAGCAGTTTTTCCGTTTCCGCGCAGAGTTCCTCGGCGGCCTCCCAACCGGACGCCTCAGCGAGCAGGGTGTACCCGCCCGTGGCGTTCGGGAAGACGGTCACGCATCCAGTCGGCCAAAACACCCGCGCCGGGAAGGAATCCTTCTGCGTCAGCGCCGCGATGCGGGACGCGCGGCGGTCGGCGGCCTCGGTCGCGGGGACGACCGGCAATTCACGCCGGCAGACGAAAAAGGCGGGCAGGGCGTTCAGCGCTTCGTCCAACGAGACGTTCCGCTGCTGTAAGCACTTCGCGACGGTCAGGCAGAGCAACACCCCATCATTGACGTACGGGCTGTTCGATGGCTGTTCCTCCATGTGTGCGCGGACCTCGTCCCGCCCGTCGGCGTAAAGGCTTAGTTCCTTGCCCATGTTGCGCAAATAGTCCTCGACGGCCTTCGGCAATCTCGCGGGCAGGTAGACCTTCCGCTCGTCACTTTCAGCGGCCGCGAGGGCGATGAGGTGCCAGTAGGTCAGCGGCTTGCCGGAGCGGGTGTAGGCACAGGCCCGCCGGCCGTCCGGGGACACCGTAAAGTTGTCCTCGCTCTCCCCGTAGGAAACGTCAGCGCCCAGCTCCTTCGCGTTGGAAAACAGGAATTCCCCCGCGTCGTCCCGACGCGTGACGGAGAACTTCACCCCGGAAAGCGAACCGACCTGCTCCTGCAGCCACACGCAGTACCGACGGAGTACCCGGTCCTCGCCGTCCGGGAATTCGGCGGGCTGCGGGGTGATGCAGCGGTCGTACTGCTCGCCGCGCAGGCGGGATTCAATGTCCCGCTGGGCTTCCCGCGTCAGCGGCAGCCCGCTGCGGTCACAGAACCAGAACCGCACCCGGCCGACGCTCTCGCGCAGGTCGACGAACACCGCCATATCCAGCTCGTACTGCCGCACGGCAAACGAGATGACCGCCGGAAACCCGTCCCCGAGCTCCCAAACCTTCGCGCCCGCGTCCTGCGCCCCCCGCGAGAGCAATTCCGCATACAGGCGGCTCCCGGCAGACGGTCCGTGCAGGACGCCGAGCTTCAGCTCCCGCCCCGGAGTCTTTAGGGCGCGGCCCAGTCGCAGGCAGAAGCTGCTGTCCAGCTCCGCTCGATCGCCCTGGATCTGCTCGTCGCCGAACCAGCGCCTGTCCAGCGCACCGAAGACGTACCGCTCGCCCACCGAGGCATTCTTCCCGACCAACAGTCCGCCCTTCAATCGCACCCCGGTCTTCAGCGAGGCTCCGTCCTCGAGCACGGTGTTTTCCCCGATGACGCAGCCGGGCGGCACCGTGCAGCCTTCCCCGATCCGCACGCCGGAGCAAAGGATGCTCCCCTCCACCCGCGAACCGCTCCCGACCGACACCCGGTCATGCAGGACGCTTGCGCGGACCGTCGCGTCCGGCGAAAGCGTACATTCCTGCCCCGTGACCGTCTGTCCGTCGGACAGCGCCATGCAGCAGCGGTAATAGCTTTCCGGGGTGCCGATGTCCCACCAATGTCCCGGCAGAACCTCACCGAACACCTCGATCCCGCGCCGCAGCAGGCAGGGGAACAGGTCACGTCCGAAATCGAACTTCATGCCTTCCGGCACCTCGCTGAGCAGCGAGCGATCGAGCAGATAGATCCCGGTCGACACCAGGTCCGACGCCGTGTCCCGCCACGAGGGCTTTTCGGAGAAACCGACGATGCGGCTCCCGTCAAGCGTGACAACTCCAAATTCCCCGGGCGCCTCCGCGTGGGTCAGTAGGATGGTCGCGAGCCGGCGCTCCTTCTTATGGCGTTCGTAGGCGCGGCGCAGGTCAAAATCGGTAACGGTGTCGCCGGAAATCACCAGAATCGTGTCCGCCAAGCGATTGCGGACCGCCCGTACGCAGCCGGCGCTTCCAAGCGGAACGCTGCCCTTGACGGTTTCAAGCTCGATGTTCGGGTCACGGTACAGGTCGAACGCCTCCGGCAGGGCGCAGACGGTCAGCAGCGCGTCTTTCCAGCCGTTTTTTTTAAGACAGTCGGTCAGCCGGGTCAACACCGGCGTACCGCAGACGGGCACGAGGGGTTTCGGCAGGTCGTCGGTGATCGGCGCGAGCCGGCTTCCCATTCCGCCCGCAAGGATGACGACTTCCCACCGTCGTTCGTTGGTTTGCTGTTCCATGGTCATAACCATTCCCTTCCTGTTTTCGGTAGTTTGCCCCGAAAGCGGGAAAGGTATGTAAACCACACAAAAAAGCGCCCGCGATACGCAGCCGCTTTCTGCATCGTTCGTTTTTACAGCGCGAAATAGGCTTTCCCGTTCGGGAGGACGGCAGTACGATGGGACGCGCAGTCGGGCAGGACATACCCCGCCTCCAGATGCTTCCTCGCGTCCGGGACCGGCTTGCGGCGCAGCGCTTCAATTACGTCGCTCGCGACGGCAGAAGCGGTCGGCAAGGATCCCGCCCCCTGCCCGTAAAACAGCACTTCGCCGACCGACTCGCCGACGACCGATATGGCGTTGAACGCCCCCCGCACGTCGTGCAGCAGACTGTCCTTTGACACCAGATACGGGGCGACCGCAAGACGCAGATGCTCCTCCCCGCCACTTTCCACCCGCTCCGCCGTGCCGAGCAGACGAATCACGCAACCACACTCCGCCGCGAGCCGCACGTCCTCGACGGTCACATCGCGGATGCCCCGCAAGCACTTCACCTCGGTATACGGGATATACCGCCCGAAGGCAATCCCCGCGAGGATACAAATCTTCCGAGCAGCGTCATACCCTTCGACGTCCGCCGTCGGGTCCTGCTCGGCGTAGCCGAGGGCCTGTGCCTCGGCGAGCGCTTCCTCCATCGAGCAGCCGGACTCCGCCATACGGGTCAGGATATAGTTGGTCGTGCCGTTGAGGATGCCGGAAATCTTCAGAATCCGATCCGCAGCGAAGCAGTCCCGCAGCGGACGCAGGATTGGGATGCCCCCGCCCACGCTTGCCTCATACAGGTAGGAAACCCCTTTCTCCCGGGCGATGGCCTCGAGTTCCTCCCCGCAGGCGTCCACGACCGCCTTGTTCGAAGTCACGACGCTCTTGCCCGCATTCAAGGCCCGCTTGGTGTAATCGTAGGCGGTCTTTACGCCGCCCATCGTCTCCACGACGACCTCGACGCTCTTGTTTGCAAGAACCTTTTCGAAGTCCGACGTGACCCGGTCCGCGAGCGGATGCCCCGGAAATTCCCGCAGGTCGATAATATATTGAATGTTGATGTCCTCCGCCGCTTTCAGCACCTCGTAGACGCCGCTGCCGACCGTGCCGAAGCCAAGGATCGCGATTTCCCTCATTTTTTTGCTCCTGTCTGACCGGATTTTTTTTATTATAACCGTTTTTGCGAAATTTGTCAAGAGCGGAACCGGACAAACCGCGGTGCAACGGCACCGATTTTGCGTCTTTTTTCGTTTTTCCCCTTGCCTTTTTGCAAAAAGAAGTGTATAATGGAAGAGAATTTGAAAGGAGTGCATATTCCCATGAACCGACTGCTGTTCCTCTGCGTCTCCCTGCTGCTCGCGTTCGCACTCGCGCTGCTCGCGGGGACGGTCGCGTACCGCTGGTCTTCCGCGTATGATTACAGCGATTTGACGTTTGATAATTTTTCCCTCGTCGACGGGCGGCTGACTTTCCGCGTCCGCTCCAACATCGAGGGCGAGTACGTCTACAAACTCATCGCCGACAGCGACGGGAGCGGACAAATCAACCTGACCGTCCGCGGCGGGAAGCAGTCCGCCCTCGCGCAGTCGCCCGGCCTCGACGACGCGTACTTTCACATTGACCTGCCGGAAGGGACGCGCAAGCTCGTCTGCGGGAAAAGCACCGTCTATACGGTCCCGTAAAGCGCGGACGACGCGCAGAAAGGAAGTTTTCCCATGAAAAAACGTTTTCTCCGTCTTTTGCTGTTCCCGCTGCTCTCCGCCCTGCTGCTTTCCGCCTGCTCGTCTAACCAGACGGAAGGGGACGCTCCCGAGGGCTGCGTGCCGTTTGAAGGCGAGGACTATTCGTTTTACTACGCCGAGAATTGGGAAATCGATCGCAGCGACGGGATGACCGGGATCAAGCACAACATCGCAGGCGACAAGGCGTTCGCCTACGCGAGCATCTCCGTCATGGCGTTCACGCTCTCAGACAGCGAACAAGGCGCGAACAACTATTGGGACGACTACCGCGCCGACCTCACCGACGTCTATGACGACCGGGTGCAGTTCACCTCCGAAAAGGAGGAGATGGAACTCGGCGGCGTACCCGCCTGCCGCAACCGCTACACCTTGCAGCTCTCCGAGGATGACCTGCTCTACCGGTTCGAGCAGACGGTCTGCGTGCGGTACGGCACAGCGTTCCTTGTGACGTTCACGGTCCCGGACGACGGGTACGACAGCACAGTCAGCTGCTACGAGACGGTTCTGTCCACGTTCGCGTTTAACTGACGAAAAACCACATGTGAAAAACGGTATGACGCTCAGATCCCGCGTGATACCGTTTTTTCGTTCAAAACCGGAAAATTCGTCACCGAATCGGCTCGCCGATTTTCCATTTCCGCCGCCGCAGCGGCGTTTCGCCGTCATCCGCCCAATACTCGTCCATGAAGCGGATTCTGTCGTCCTTTAAGTGAAAGTGAAAAAACGACGCGACACAAAAAGGCGAGGACCTGTTCTTCGGGAAACCCGGATTACGGTAATTCCCAAGTCCCCTGCGTCTTGCGTTCGTTCAACTTCCCCGTCCCATTCGCCCGGATCGTCGAACGGACCGCCCCAGACCAGAAGTCCCCCGGGGTTGCGGACTTTTCAGGATTCCTTCATGCCATCAAAGCAGTGTGTCGAGCAGGCCGTTCAACCACACGCCCTCGAACAGCTCGACGGTGCCCGCGTCGCAGGCGGCCGCCAGCTTCGGGTCAATCGGCAATCGCGCGACCGCCGGGATGCCCAGCCGCTTCGCGGTCTCTTCGGCGCGGCTCGCGCCGAAGATCTCATGCTTCCCGCCGCAGTCCGGGCAAATGAAATAGGAGAAGTTCTCCACCAGCCCCAGCACGGGAATATTCATCAGTTTCGCCATGTTGACCGCCTTCTCGACAACCATAGCGACCAGTTCCTGCGGAGAGGTGACGATCAGGATTCCGTCGAGCGGGATGGACTGGAACACGGTCAGCGGCACGTCGCCGGTTCCCGGGGGCATATCGATAAACATCACGTCCGTGTGTCCCCAGATCACGTCCGTCCAGAACTGCTTGACGCACCCGGCGATGACCGGACCCCGCCAGACAACCGGATCGGTCTCGTGTTGCAGCAGCAGGTTGACCGACATGACGCGAATGCCAGTTTTCGTGACGAGCGGATAGATGCCGGCCTCGTCGGCAGTTGCCTGCCCGTGCAGTCCGAAGGAGCGCGGGATCGACGGGCCCGTGACGTCCGCATCGAGGATGGAGGTTTTCAGTCCCGCGCGGTTCGCGAGCACGGCGAGCAGGGAGGTCACCATGGACTTCCCGACCCCGCCCTTGCCGGACACTACACCGATGACCTTGCCAATGTCCGATTGCTCGTGCGGTTTTTCCAGCATACTGCCCGCTTCCTGCCGGGAAGCGCATTCCTCCCCGCAAGTGGAGCAGTCGTGCGTGCATTCTGCCATTTCCAGTTGCCCTTCCTTTCGGTCTTTACATATTTTCAAGGTGTTCGATCGCGATGCGGAGCCGCTCGATCCTGGAGGAAGCGCTCTCCGCCTTAGCCCGTTCCCCATCAACCAGTTTTCGCGGCGCTTTGGCGACGAAATCGGCGTTCGTCAGCTTGCTCTGCGCACGGTTCAGCTCCCCTTCCGCCGACGCAAGTTCCTTGCGCAGGCGGGCAAGTTCCTCCTCGTGGTCAATCATGTCAGCGAGCGGAATCAAAATTTCGCAGTCGTCGGTGATGGCGCGGACGGACCCGTCGATTTTCACCGCTTCGCTCACGATCTCCACGCCCGACGCGAACGCCAGACGCTCGAAGAAACGCTCCTTGCCGAGGAACGCGGACGGATCGGCCGTGACAATGTGCAGATGCGCACGGCGGGTATGCGAGACGTTCATTTCGCTCCGCAAGTTGCGCACGGCGCGGATCGCGTCGATAACCTTGCGCATGGACGCTTCCTCCCGCGGGAAGTCCAGCTCCCCGCGGCAAACGGGGTAGTCTGACATCATGACGGAATCCCCCTCGTGCGGCAGGGTGCGCCAGATCTCCTCGGTGATAAACGGCATGAACGGGTGCAAAAGCGCCATCGTGCCGGAGAGCACGTAGGTCAGCACCTTCTGGGCTGTACGGTTGGTTTCAGTGCCCTTTTCGGACAAGCGGGCCTTGACCAGCTCGATATACCAGTCGCAGAACACGTCCCAGATGAAATCGTACAGCTTGCCAAGCGCCACGCCCAACTCATACCGGTCGAGGTTCTCGCGCACCTCGCTCACCGTGCGGTTGTACCGCGAAAGAATCCACTTGTCCTCATCCGGCAGGTTCGCAAGCGGCAGGTCCTCGAAGGACACCGGTTCCTCGCCGTCGAGATTCATGAGTACGAAGCGGGCCGCGTTCCAGATCTTGTTTGCGAAATTCCGGGCAGCCTCAAACCGTTCGTCGGACACCCGCATGTCGTTTCCGGGGCTGTTTCCGCTGACCAGCGCGAAGCGAAGCGCGTCGCAGCCGTAGGTGCGGATGACTTCGAGCGGGTCGATGCCGTTGCCAAGCGATTTGGACATCTTCCGTCCCTGCGCGTCCCGCACCAGCCCGTGTACCAGCACATCGGAGAACGGCTTTTTCCCAGTATGCTCCAAACCGGAGAAAATCATTCTCGAGACCCAGAACGTGATGATGTCGTAGCCGGTCACCAGCGTGGAGGTCGGATAGAACGTCTTCAGATCCTCCGTCTGCTTCGGCCAGCCGAGCGCCGAGAACGGCCAGAGGGCGGAGGAAAACCATGTGTCCAGCGTGTCCGGATCCTGCCGCATGGGCTTGCCGCACTTCGGGCAGACCGCCCGCGGCTCGGCCGTAACGGTCAGCTCCCCGCAGTCGTCGCAGTAGAACGCCGGGATACGGTGCCCCCACCAGAGCTGGCGGGAGATGCACCAGTCGCGGATATTCTCCATCCAGTGCAGGTAGTTTTTCGAAAAACGCTCGGGAATAAAGCGGATTTCCCCGTCCTTGACCGCCTGAATCGCCGGTTCCGCGAGGGATTCCATCTTGACGAACCATTGCAGCGACACCCGCGGCTCGATGGTCGTGCCGCAGCGGTAGCAGGTCCCGACGTTGTGAGAGTAGTTTTCCACTCGAACGAGATAACCGCCCGCCTCAAGGTCCCGCACAATCGCCTTGCGGGCTTCGTACCGGTCCATCCCGGCGTAGGCGGGGTAGTCGTCGGTGATGCGGGCGTCCGGCGTGAGGACGTTAATGACCTCCAACCCGTGCCGCAGCCCAACTTCAAAGTCGTTCGGATCGTGCGCCGGGGTGATCTTCACGGCGCCGGTCCCGAAGTCCATCTCGACGTATTCGTCCGCGACAACCGGGATCTCCCGCCCGACCAGCGGCAGGATGAGTGTCTTGCCGACCAGATGGCGGTACCGCTCATCCTTCGGGTTGACCGCGACCGCCGTATCGCCCAGCAGCGTTTCCGGACGGGTGGTCGCGAGGTAGATGAATTCGTCGCTGTCCTTGATCGGATAGCGCAGGTGCCAGAAATGCCCCGCCTGCTCCTCGTACTCCACCTCCGCGTCGGAAATGGAGGTCAGGCAATGCGGGCACCAGTTGATGATGCGATTCCCGCGGTAAATTAGCCCCTTGCGATACAGCCGCACGAACACCTCCCGCACGGCCTCCGAACAGCCCTCGTCCATCGTGAAGCGTTTACGGGACCAGTCGCAGGACGAGCCGATCTTTTTGAGCTGCTCGGTGATGCGTTCGCCATACTGCCGGTTCCATTCCCAAGCGCGTTCGAGGAACGCCTCCCGACCGACCTGCTCCTTCGTTAGGCCCTCCTCCCGTATCTTTTCGACAATCTTTGCCTCCGTCGCGATCGACGCGTGGTCGGTCCCCGGCACCCAAAGCGTCTGATACCCGCACATTCGCTTATAGCGCACCAGCAGGTCCTGCAGGGTGTTGTCGAGCGCGTGTCCCATGTGCAGCTGCCCGGTGATGTTGGGCGGAGGCATGACGATGGAAAACGGCTTTGCGCCCGGTCGGTTCGGGCGAAAATACCCCTTGTCGTTCCATTCCGTGTACAGTCGGTCCTCAAAATCGGAGGGGTCGTACTTCTTTTCCAGTTGCTTTGCCATATCGTTGCGCCGTCCTTTCGTTTACAGTCGGTTCATGACCAGCCCGGTCTTGAGTTTGGGGTAGAAATAGGTACTCTTCTGCGGCATCTTATCCCCCGCTTCCGCCACCGCGCGGATCTCCTCGATCCGCGTCGGGTTGAGCAGAAAGGCGGCGGTGCATTGACCGCTCCGCACGAAGGAAATTGCCTCCTCGGCGGAACGGGTGTAGCGCAGGTTTCGCTGGCGCGCCATGTTCTCGCTGTCGATGCCCAGTATGCGCTCCAGAAGCAGGGTGTGCAGCACAGTCACATCCAATCTGGCGTACGCCTCGCTCCGCCCCTCGACCGTCAGCCGGTCCGCTTCGCCCGTGCCGGTCAGCAGCGTAAAGCCGTCCCCGCCGGTGTAGAGCGCGTAGGCGTGCTTTCCCTGCCGCATACTATCGGCAAGGACCTGTTCCGCATCCGCGACATTCGAAAATTCCTCGGCCGTAAAGTAAGTTTCCGCACGGCGGATCAGGTCCGCCCGGTCCACCGGAAGCCCGGTGATCAGCCGATGGGTCGGCAGGACGACCAGCCCGTCGTCCTCTAAATCGACCAGCGTCATGAGAATGTAGTCGGCGTCCTGCCCGTCGGGGTTCCCGCGGGACAGGACGTCGTCGCGGTAGCGCAGGGCGGTCTCATAACGGTGGTGCCCGTCGGCAATAAACAACTGCTTGTCCGCGAACGACGCGGTCAGCCGGGCAATGGTTCGCTTGTCGCCGATACGGCGAAGGGAATGTGTCACGCCCTCTCCGTCGGTGAATTCCATCAGCACCGGCAGCGCCTGCGACGCACGGACGACTTCGCGAACGCTCTTGTCCGGATCGCGGTAAAGCGCGTAAACCGACGAGAAGTTGCACCCGGTCGCCTTCATGAGCCGAAAACGGTCTTCTTTCGCCTTTGAAAGCGTCTCCTCGTGCGGCAGGATCACACGGTCGGAGAACGGGTGCAGCTTGACGAGGCAGACCAGTCCGTCGAATGCGTAGCGCTTTCCGGCGACCGAGAAGGCCTCACGATAGAGGTAGATCGCCGGCGTCTCCTCCTGCGCGAGGACGCCCTCCCGGAGCCAATCGGCAAGCAGCCGTCCGGCATTCTCGTAGCGGTCCTCCCCGCCGGCGGGAAGCTCCAGCCGGATGAGGTTGTAGGGGTTCGCCTCGCACAGGACCGCATATTCCGCGTCGCTTACGATGTCGTACGGCGGGCAGACGCAGGTTTCCGGTTTTCCCGCTTTTTCGGTGTACCGCATGGCGCGGATGGGTTTGATTTCTGCCATATCGACAACACTCCTTTCGTGGTTCGCGAAGGAAAAGCTCCTATGTTTCCCGCTTCAGCCGGGCGAAACTGCCCATGATGCGCTTCTCCGCGCCGTCGTCGAAGCGGATGCTGTAAAGCACATCCCCGCCCACCTCCTGCGTAGTAAGCACCTCCCCCGCGCCAAACATCGGGTGCACTACCCGGTCTCCGGGGGAAAAAACCGGCTGCCCGCCCGACGCCTGCTGCGAATCGGACGAAAGATTCGCGTACCGTGCGCCGGTGAACGCTGGACCGCGCGCATAAGGCGGCTTCGGCGAGGATGAAACGCGGTCTGCCTCCGGGATCTCCGCGAGGAACCGGGAAGCGACCCGCGCGTCCGTGCGCCCATAGAGCATTCGGGCGGCGCAGTGCGTCAGGCAGAGCGACTGCTTGGCGCGGGTGATCGCTACGTAGGCCAGCCGCCGTTCCTCCTCGATGCCGCCCTCTAAAATCGCCTGCTGGCTGGGAAACAGCCCGTCCTCAAAACCGATGACGAAGACCGACGGGAACTCCAGCCCCTTCGCGGCGTGGACCGTCATGAGCGTCACCGCGTCCTGTCCCTCCTCGAGGGCGTCCGCGTCGGAAATCAGCGCCATCTCCTCGAGGAACGCCGGGAGCGTCGGCGTTTCCGACGTTTCCTCGTACTGCCGGACGGTGGAAAGAAATTCCTGCACGTTTTGTTCGCGCTCGTGCAGATCGTCGCCGTCCGCCTCGGCCTCCTCGGCGAGGAAGCGCAGGTAACCGCTCTCCTCGAGTACGTAGGAAACTGTGTCCGTCAGACCGTTCCCGGCCGCGAACGCCCGCATCCGGTCGATAAGCGCACCAAATGCCGTCAGCTTGCCCGCCGCGCGGGACAAGACCGGGTAATCCCCCGCGTGCCGGATGATGTCGTACAGGCTCTTGCCCTCGGCCAACGCGATCGTCTCGGCGCGATCCGCCGTCGTGTCGCCGATAGCCCTGCGGGGGACGTTGAGGATTCGCCGCAGTCGCACTCCGTCCGACGGGTTGTTAACGACCGACAAATAGGCTACGGCGTCTTTGATTTCCCGCCGCTCGCTGAACCGCAGCCCGCCGCAGATACGGTACGGGATCCGCGCCTTGACCAGCGCCTGCTCAATGGCGTTCGAAAGCGCTCCGACCCGGTACAGCACGGCGAAATCCCCGTACCTGCGGCTGCCGTCGGCGACCTGCCGTTTAATCTCCCGCACGACCAGCGCGGATTCCTCCGCCTGCGTCATCGGGCGCTCGACCCGGATACGCTCCCCCTCCCCCGCGTCCGTCCAGAGGTTCTTGCCCTTCCGGTCGCTGTTGTGACGAATGACGGCGTTCGCGGCGGACAGGATGTGCCCGGTCGAACGGTAGTTCTGCTCAAGCCGAATAATCCTCGCGTCCGGGAACAGGTCGTCGAAATGTAAAATGTTCTCCACGGTTGCTCCACGGAAGCTGTAGATGGATTGATCGTCGTCCCCGACGACACAGACATTCCCGTGTCCGCCGCCGAGCTGCGCGATGAGCAGGTTCTGGGCGGGGTTGGTGTCCTGGAACTCGTCAACAAGGATGTAGGAAAACTGTCGTCGGTAGCGTTCGAGTACCTCCGGGTACTTCCGGAAGAGCAGGTTGGTATAGAGGATCAGATCGTCGAAATCCAGCGCGTTCGCGTCCTGTAAGGTCCGCTGGTAATCCCGGTAGACCCCGGCGGCGTCGGACAGGCGGGCGTCCCCCTGTATTTCATCGTCGTCCTCAAGGTCGTCCGGCAAGTACCCTTTCTCCTTAAACTGGGAGATCAGTCCCGTGACCGCCTTGACGGAGAGCAGTTTCTCGTCGATATGGCGTTTCTTCATGACGGCGGTGACTATCTTTTTCGTGTCGTCCGCGTCATAAATCGTAAAGTTGCCGGTGAACCCGAGCAGGTTGACGTGCCGCCGCAGAATGCGCACGCAGATTGAATGAAACGTCCCCGCCCAAATGTCCTTCGCACGCTCCCCGAGCAGCGCGGACAGGCGCTCCTTGCATTCGTTGGCGGCCTTGTTCGTAAATGTGATGCAGAGCACGCGGTACGGCGCGGCCGGTTCAACCGCGAGCTTTTCGAGTACGGCGCGGATCTGCGAGCGGCTTCCACCGTCCACCTTCGCCATTTCCCCGTACAGTGTCTCCGCGTCCGGCGGAAGCGCCGTCGATTTCCACGCGTCGCCGAACAGAATGATGTTGCCGATACGGTTGACGAGCACCGTCGTCTTCCCCGACCCCGCCCCCGCGAGAACGAGCAGCGGACCCTTTACCGTCGAAACCGCTTCCCGCTGCGGTGGGTTGAGAAAGCGGTAATACTGTGCAAACAACGCCTGCTTGCGCCGGTTGAACCCGGTTTCATCCGTAAGCGTCCCCTCCCCCTGTGCGTTCTTATACTGAGTTTCCATTATATAACAACTGCAAAAAAAAATCAATCCCATTTTCCGTCTTTTTTGCAAGAAAACCTTGCATTTCCCGGGGGAATCTGCTAAAATGAAAGAACGAATATTTCAAAGAGAGAAAGGACGCAACCGCTTTATGTCTTCCAAACGCAAAACAGTCCGCCGTGCGCTCCTGACGCTGCTGCTCGCTTCTCTGCTCGCGCAGCTGCTCCCGGCAGCCGCGTTCGCCTACGGTGCGGACGACCAGACCCTCATCATCACCCACATCAACACGTCCCCGTCCACGGAAGGGTCCGCCATCATCGTCTCCGGCTCCAACGCCAAAACGGTCGGGGAAAAGGGTTCCTTTGAATGGTGGTGTCTCTACATCTTCGATTGGGACGCGGAGCAGAACTGCTTCGTCCTGACGGAAAAGGACACCGCCGCCGGAGCGGGCAAAGACAAATCCGCCATGAAGATCCCGCAGTACGGCTTCGCCTACGGCATCTGCGAGGGCAACGACTACTCTTCGTCCGGCGGGATCAACTACCTCACCGAACGGGTTCAGAACTCCTATCGCTATGCTTCCACGCTGGAGATCGGTACGAAAGCATACCTCTACGGCACCAGCCTCTACGCCGGGGCCATCAAAACCAACGGCAAGAACTGGTACGACCCGGAATTCGTTAGCGAGTCCTACATCAAGATCGGCTCGCCGGACGCCGGGAAGACCGCCTACGACCCGGTCGCTTCGTGGGGCGAAGTCGCGCAGCAGCGCATCCTGACGACCGAAACCGTCAACTCCTCGCACTATGCGGCCGGCGACTGCCTGCTCTTCACTCCGGACAACGGCCTGGTCGTCGGTGAAGACTACAGCTGGTGGTCCTCCCTCGTCTTCGCGTGGGACGCGGGCCAGAAGTGCTACGTCTGCGTCGCGACCGACCTCAACTCCGGTACCGGCAACTACAAGCGCCCGGTGCTGCCCCGCAACGGATTCGTCATCATGGACTGCTCCTCCGCCTCTAAGGATGCCGTGCAATCCTGCTCGGTCGGCACGAAGGCGTGGCTGTATGAGAATCCCGATATGGAAGGACGCCATATCGTATGCCTCAACCTGCCGGAGGACGGCATGGATCTCGTTCTGCTCGGCGACGTCAAGGACGTGAATGATCCACAGCTCGCGACCCCGGTCATTACCTCCCCGGCGACGGACGAAGTCGCTGGCACGAAGGGGATCACGATCCGCTGGGACGCGGTCCCGGGCGCGGAGGAATATACCTTCGCCCTCAGCTGCTCGACGCCCAACCCGTTCAACAGCTTTGTCGTGCAGCCCACCGAGCAGTCCGCCACCGCGTATACCGTCCAAGCTGACATGCTCAAGGTCGGCTTCGTCTACACGGCAGTCGTCTACGCCAACGGAACCGGCGAAAAGGCGGCCTCGGTTCCCGCCTACGTCCGCTTTTTCTGCGTCTCCGAGGAATCCCTGACCAGCTCCCTGCGGAACAAAACCATCGTCGCCTTCGGCGATTCGCTGACCGCTCGGAGCGGCTGGGTCAACATGCTCGGCGCGAAGATCGGCACCGAGGTCATCAACTCCGGCGTCGGCGGCGACACGACCATCGACGGCAAAAAACGCTTCCAGCGGGATGTCCTCGACAAGAATCCGGATATTACGCTCATCTGCTTCGGCATGAACGATCAGGCCCAGCAGACCTCCGGCCGCCCGCTCGTTTCGCTCGAAACCTACGCCGAAAACCTGACCTATTTCGCCGCAGAAGTGAAAAAGGCCGGCTCGGACGTGGTGTTCATTTGCCCGCACGACGTGTACGCGGCATCCGGCTACTATACGCCCAGCGGCGGATTGAACTACGCCTACGGCAACATGGAGAGCTTCTGCAAAGCAATGCGGCAGGTCGCGATCGATACCGGCTCCGACCTGATCGACATCTACGCCGAGACGCTCGACGAGGACATGAGCAAATTCCTCAACCCGGGCGATGGCATCCACCAGTCGACCTACGGGCACGAACAGTGGACGGAATACGTTTGCGACTACCTGTTTGCCAAGTATGACGACAAAGACGCGGCGACCGTCACGGTGGAATGCAAGGATGCGGACGGCAGCGCGTATGCGTCCTACACCTTCACCGGGGCGGTCGGCTCGACGATGTACATCCCCGCGAAGCCGGTTCCCGGAAAAACGCTCGTCGGCGGGGAAAAGCTGCTGACGCTGACCGGCGACGAGACGGTCACCTACCTGTATTCGGCCGAACCTGCCGCCTCCCTTGGCGACCTGACCGGCGACGGCGAGATCAACTCGCTGGATTACTTGCTGCTCAAGCGGCATGTGCTCGGCTCGTTCGTCCTCTCGGAGGAGCAGAGGGCCCTCGCGGACGTCAGCCATGACGGCGAGATCAACTCGCACGATTACCTGCTGCTCAAGCGCCATGCGCTCGGCACGTACAAGATCGGCTGAGTTTCAAAAAGCCAAAAAAACCGGGGCGCTTCTCCGACGCGGGAAGCGCCCTTCCTCTTTCCCCAAAGAGGAAAATGGGGTCCGATACTACCGCTGCGAACGGTAAAACACCAAAAAGCGAGGCCCGCTTCCGCGGACCTTGCCGAACCGCCGATAAATCCTTTTGGGGATATCGGCAACCAAATCAAAAAGTTTTTGAGAATTCCCAAGAAACTTCTTTCAAAAATCCCTTGAATCGGGCATTCAACATGCAGGCCTTTCAAACCTGCATCTGGGACGAGAGGAAGAGCGCCCCGGTGTTGATGAGCTTCTTTGCGGTTTCGTCCGGCGGGAGCGGGGAGTCCGAAAGGGACATGACCGCCCCGACGACGTTTCCCTCGCTGACGATCGGCGAGAGGTAGGAAACGAGCATCTCGTGATGCCTGTTCACCGGGGCGTCGTCGGATCCGCCCTCCTCATCGACGACGCTGACCGGGTCGCCGGCGCCGGCGCTGTAAGGCCGGTGCGTCTCGAGGATGCCGGAGAGGTGCGCGGTGATGGGCTTTTCAAGGTATTCCTTTTTTGGTACGCCTGCCGCGGCGATGACGCTGTCGAGGTCGCAGATGGCGACGGGGAACCCGGCGGTCTTGTGAAGCGCCTCAGCGTACTGTGTGGTGAATTCCCCGAATTCCCCGACGGGGGAGTATTTCTGAAAGACGACTCCGCCTTCCTCATTCGTAAAGATTTCCAGCGGCTCGCCTTCGCGAATCCGCAGACTGCGGCGGATCTCCTTCGGGATGACGATCCGCCCGAGTTCGTCGATGCGGCGAACGATTCCGGTTGCTTTCATATTTCAATTCTGCCTTTCCTATTTGCTTTCGTTGAACCTTCATTCGCCGTTAGTATTTGACGGGATTGCCTTTTTTATCCGTTCTTTCCGCAAAAAGCGCCCGATCTTTCGCGTTTTTTCGCAAAAACCGGCTTTTTTCGGCAACCCCGAAGGGCGCGGATGCCGGCGCGATATTCTATTCGATGGGATCGTCACGGCCGAGGCAAACGGAAGCAGGGCGGAGGCAGCGGCCGGAAATGGACCGGCGGTCTTTTCCATGCCTGCGTTACGCGGGTTATTTGGCGGATACAAAATATCCGGATAAGGCGGCAAGGACAAACACCGTCAAGACGATCAGATACGGATACAGGCTGGGAGCGAGGTCGATGACCGTAAGGGGCATGAGCAACGAAAGGCTGCTGCCGATGGACGAGCCGATCGCACCCAGGGCCGCCGAAATCACGAGAATACTGCAATTCAGGATCACGGCGTTGGAATTTTTCTTGCAGACCGAGGACAAGGCAAAGCAGACCTCTGCCGCGGTCCAAAGTACGGCAAGTCTCAGTGCATACAGCAGGAGCAGGGTTTGCCCCAAGCTGATGTTCCAGTCGTACAGCCAAACCCGTGCGAGGCTGGACAGTGGGGCCCGCAAGCACGTTAAATTCCCATAGAAATCCGCGAGCCTGAATAATTCAGAGCCGTAAACCAAAAGCCAAACCGCAAACGTACAGCTGAAAATCAGTATTTGCTTCGTAAGCCACAGTTTGCGCCTTCCGGCGGGTGTGCTGTGGAACAGCACCACCGTTTCGGCCTGTTTTTCCTGAGAGACAATGGGCGAGACCAGCAGGACCAAAAACAGCAATGCGGTCAGAGCGACTGTATCATGATATTGCTGTACGGTGAACAACGCCTCATAGGGTTCTGCCGGGACAATCCAATCCTCCTCGCCGGCACGGCCGACCTGAGAGAGCAGCTGCGTCAGAGCCGACCGGCGTTCCGATTCTGCGGCCGCCGCCAGCTCTGCAGACGCAGGCGTTCTTTGGGATCAAGGCCCGCGGTGGGCTCGTCCAGGATCAGAAGCTTCGGCTCTCCCAGCAAGGCCTGGGCCAAAAGCACCCGCTGCTTCATTCCGCCGGAAAATCCGCCCAGCTTTTTGTGGGCGACCTCCTTTAAGTTGACGACTTCCAGAAGCTCCTCGATCTGTTTTTTTTGCTTCCCGGCGGGGGATCTCTTTCAGCTCGGCAAGATAGCGTAAAAATTCTCTTGCGCTATATTCAGGATAGACGCCGCTTTGCTGGGGCATGTAGCCCACCGTCGCCAGAAATTTTTTTCCGAGCGTGAGAATGTCCTTCCCGTCCCACAAAATCTCCCCGGAATCCCGTTTCACGTTGTCGGTAATCAGGTTCATCAGGGTCGTTTTCCCCGCGCCGTTTGCCCCGATAATCCCGTATATGCCGCATTGAAAGGAAAAGGAGAAATGATCCAAGGCGACTTTCTCCCCGTATTTTTTGCAAAGCTGATGAATTTGCAGTTCCATAATCCATTCCGCTCCGATGCTGTGATCAAACGCGTTCGCCCATACTCTTTTTCCAAAAATGCGGCGCGGCTATTTCCATGGAGTCTGCTCGAAATCCAGTATGTACGCGTGAACCGGAATATTTCCGGTCCCCAAATCCGATTTTTCAATATAATAGCGAGGCATACAGTCAAGAGCGTCGGCCAGCATGAAACGCTCCGGGGTCTCCCCGCAGATGACGCCGACAAGCCCGTCAGCAAGGGAAAAATCAATGTGAACGCTGCCCAAATCCGTAAAATTCCAATCATAGAAGTGTAAAGTCACATCTTCCAGATGATAGTCGGCGGAATAGTCGCTGACCACCAAAGTATCCGGAAAGCAGCTCAGGTCGTAATTCCCGCGCAGTCCCGTGTCAAATAAAGCTCTTTCGCTTCCGGTTTCATATGTGTATGCATAAAGGATCCCGTCCCTGATAGAGTAGTACGCTTCGCTGCCTAAATACCCAGTCCCGATCTCTTCGGAACACCTGAACTTTTCGGCGGGGGTATTCGTATCCGGGTCCCATGTGCCATAAATAAATTGCTCTCCCTCCGCGTCATATCCGATCCTGCCGAAAAAGACGTCCCCATCCGTACGAAAAAGCGCTACCGGCACGGACGCCTCCGCCGGTTCTTTCATTGAGCCGTCCAACTTATAATAATAGCTTGTAGCCATTTGATTCCCCTCGTCATCCAATTTCACGAGTCCGAAGGAGAAAATTCCGTTGCTGATTTCAGAACCGAAAAGGTTTCTACACCCCCGTTCCTCCATAAAAGTGCCAAGATCGAACACCAGCAACCGTTCGGAGCCGTCTAAATTCATCCGGACAACACCTCTTGTGTTTGTATCGTGATCATATTCATAGGTATACAGGAATCCGTCATAATAGCAAATATTCACGCCGGATGGAAAATACGCGTTGCAGTCTTTGTCCGAATGGGTGCAGTCCGGTCGTCCGCACAATTTGATGACCGTATCGGAACCGTAGTCGGAGTAGAGAAGCCAGTCTCCTGTCGGCGTGCTGCACATTCAGTAGGTCCCGGTCTCCGTACATTCAAATCCATTTTCCAACACATGAATTCCCTGACGATTTGTTCCCGTTCTGATGGAGGATACGGGGCATTCGCCCAGAGGCGTCACAATCGTATCGGATGAGGGATTTGTCGCATCGGACGGGGCATTTTTCGAATCGGAACAACCGCCGAGCGGCAGAAGCGCGGAGATTGCCAGCAAGAGCGCAACGCAGCATTTCAAATATTTTTTCATAGATACAACCCTTCTATCCAAAATCAAAGAGGGGGCGCACGGCATGTGAGCCCCCGCGAACCGTTAGGTTCTGGGAATAGAATCCTCGAAACTGGCGGCACTGCCTATACGGTACTTACTAAATGCGGCGACTATTTCGCCGGCCACAGCAGGGCCGTCCGGGTAAGAATAAATATTCGTTGTGGAGGTGGAAACCTCGGTCCCTTGCAAAAGTAGGAAAGGTCCTAAGACAAGGGAGGCGCGGCGCCAACACCGCCGCTTGCTTTACGTATATAAAACCACCATTTTATAAGGATGTCAATATCTTTTCGTAAAATTTATCCCCCTAAAAGTCCATCCCGCATCCGCCGCTGAAAGTCCCTCTCGTATGCGTCACAGATTCAGCTTTCGGAAGTCGGTTTCCGGCGCGTGGCATGCTTTGTTTTCACACAAATAAAATACCGGTTGTTCGGAAGTTGCGTAGGACTCGGTGAACGGTGCAAGACGAGCAAGCTCTTTTTCATTCCCTGCGGACTTATACAGGATGCTCAGATCATGGGTTGGGTTTTCTTTGAGATACGTCCACACTTCGTCGGGAACCGTCCGACCGGTGCAGAGCAGTTCTCTGTGCGGATAGACCGCCCCGAACATGGCCAGAAGCGCATAGCAGGATCCGGCGGGATCTTCTCTACCGATTTGTCCCGCCATAAACGCGTGCTGCCGGTCCGCCGCCTCGCGGAAGAGCGGGTCGCCTGTGCGTTCGGCCAGACGCTCCAGCACCATGGCGGCGGCTGAGTTGCCGGAAGGGGCGGCCCCGTCGTACGTCTCCTTTGGACGGGCGATCAGCGATTCCGCATCATGGGCGGTCATAAAATATCCGCCCGCCGCCCTGTCCTCAAACAGTTCCATCATTTGCTTCGCGTACCGGACCGCCTCGCTCAGGTAGCATGTCCGGAATGTCCTGCCGTATAGCTCCACCAGCGCCAAGGCATATACCGCATAGTCGTCCAGCTGTCCCGGATAGGCGGCCTCGCCGTCACAAAAGCGATGATACAGGCGGCCCGCTCCATCGGTCATAAACCTTTCAATGAACAGATGCGCTTTGCTGGCGGCATCCAAATAGCGGCTGTCATCCAGAATACTGCCCGCCGCCGCCAGCGCAATTATCGTCCACCCGTTCCAGGATAGAAGGATCTTATTGTCTAAGGGAAGGTTCGTTCTGGCTTTACGGTATTCCAACAGCTTCAAAAGCCGTTCGTCGGCCGCATCCCATTCTGCCCCCAGCCCGCCAATGCGGTTGGGAATATTTCCGCCCTCAAAGTTTCCACCGGCTGTAAGACCGTATATCCGGCAGAATTGAGCGGCGTTTTCTTCTCCCAAAACACCGGTCACCTCTTCCGGCGTAAAGAGATAGTATTTCCCCTCCATGCCGTCGCTGTCCGCGTCCTGCCCGCAGTAAAATCCGCCATTGGGATCGGTCAGCTCCCGCAGAATATAGTCCGCCGTTCGTTTTGCAATGTCTGCGTAATACGAATCGTGCGTAAGCTGGAAAGCTTCCAGATATGACAGAATCAGCAGCGCGTTATCGTACAGCATCTTTTCAAAATGAGGGATCAGCCAGCGCTCATCGGTGGAATACCGGGAAAAGCCGCCGCCGATGTGGTCAAAAATACCGCCCGCAGCCATGGCCCGCAGGGTATGCTCCGCCATGCGCAGGGCGTCCGACTCACGCTCCGCCGTATGAACACGCATCAGGAAAAGCAGGTCATGCGGGGTCGGAAATTTTGGGGCTTGGCCAAAACCGCCCCAGGTCCGGTCATAAATTTGCCGAAGCTGTTGATACCCGCTCATGATAAGACTCCGGCCGGGGACGCCGTCGGCCGGGGCCTGTGAGCGCCGGACGGCCGCGGTGAGCTGCTCGCCGAATGCGAACAGCTTTTGCCGGTTGGCGTTCCAAAGGTGAGAAATCTGCCGCAGCAGATCATCGAGTCCGATCTGACCATATCGACCGGTTTTTGGAAAATAGGTCCCGGCAAAGAAAGGCTTTTGATCCGGAGTCATGAAAATAGTCAGCGGCCAGCCGCCCGCCCCGGTCAGAGCCTGACAGACGCTCATATATACCGCGTCGATGTCGGGGCGCTCCTCCCGGTCCACCTTGATACAGACAAAAGACTCCAAAAGCTTCGCTGTTTCCGCATCCTCGAAGGACTCGCGGGCCATCACATGGCACCAGTGGCAGGTGGAGTAACCGATGCTAAGAAAGATCGGTTTGTTTTCTTCTCTCGCCTTTTGAAACGCCTCCCCGCACCAGGGATACCAATTGACCGGATTCTCCTTGTGTTGCCGTAGGTAAGGCGATTTTTCGGCGCTCAATCGGTTCGCCATGACGGCCTCCCTTTCTCTTATACTATTTTGGGGTATAAACCTCCCCTTGGGGATAGTGTTTGCAAAAACGGGACGGGTATGCGGAGCTGATCAAACGCCTTGAATGATTCGGGTGATAGAATCAGGCGAACGTTTGAGGTCCCTGATATGTTAAGGGGTTCGGGTAAAACCCAACTCCATCCAATCTGAACCGTCAAACCCCTTTACCCGGCCTGACAGGTAGCTTTTACCCGTCCTTAATTTCCCTGCCTTTCTTCAATTGGACCACATTTTCGCGTTAGTAACGGGATTAGAACCCTCATGGAACCCAGCGTCAATTTCAATAAGGGATTCGTGAGCGTTCGAGTCCACCCACAAAGGGAAAACCGCCTTTTTCCATCTACGATTTTGACGCTCGGAAAATCGCCCCCTGAAACGCCGAAAGCCTTGCGACGCAAGGCTTTTCGGGGACAATATCTTTTTTATTGTCCTTGGATGGAAGGGTACTACGAAAAAGATGCACGTTAAACGCGAGCGCATTGCTATGATGTAGTAAAAGCCCCGAAACGCGAATTGCGTGTCGAGGCTCTCGACTGGTCGGAGTGACAGGAATCGAACCTGCGGCCTGATGCTCCCAAAGCACCCGCTCTACCAGCTGAGCCACACCCCGATTTTTCCTTTGCCGCCAACGAGCGAAATCGCCCTTGACTTTTTCATTATACCCGAATCGATCAGAAAAGTCAAGAGCGATTTGCACCCGCAAAAGAATTTCTCAAGCAAACATGGCCTTGCGGATCAGCAGCGTCTTCGTGCCCGCGTTCAGCCTCCCAAGCTCGTCAAACGCATCCGGGTTTGCGAGCCGCAGACGGTCCGGGTCAACCCGGTACTTCTTCGCGACTGTCCACAGATCGTCCGTCCGCGACGGGAAGAAATAGGCGACCGAATACTTCTCGTCGGAATGGTCGAGTTCGGTCTGCTTAGTGACATCCGACAAAAACGACATCGACTCCTTGGTGTAAAGCGACAAATGTGCGTTGCAGATGACCCGGGCGGAGATACTGCCGTCGGAATGCAGCGTGGGCAGCACCTCGAACGGCGACACCTCGGCCGAAAGCTCGGAACAGTCTGCCGGAAGTTCCGCCGGGACGAACTGGACGAACTCCTCCGTGCAGTCGCGGTGCTGGATGCCGTCGCTCCCGTCGCCGAGCATGGAGACGGTCAGCGTGCCGGTCAGCTCGACCCCGCCCTCCGCCTGCATCGCACGCACCCGTCCCGCGCGAACGGTCGTATCGTACAGAGCGGTGAAAAGCGGTTCGTCCGCCGGGAGCTTGAGATCGACGGTAAAGCTGCGGTCAACGGTCTCCGAGAGCCGCGGGACCGAAAGTTCGGTGCGCTCGACCGTATCGACGCTGTCGACCGAAAACATGTCGTCCGCCACTTCGACCTCCCGCGTCCCGACCATCGTCGCGACGGCGCCGACCGTGAAACTCGTTTTGAGCAGGCGGTTCTCGCCGTACTGATCCAGTTCGGGCAGCACGCTGCACCCGGTCGCTGTAAGCGAAACCGTGCAATGCTTGCCCTCCTCAATCACCGGATCCTCCAATGTTACGGAAAGCGGGACGTTCTTGGCGGTCATGCAGAACCCGTCCTCCGCGTCCTCGGTCTCGTAGAACACCTTAACGATCGCCGTCGTCTTCGCGGTCACGCAGCCGGGAGTCACCGTGACCTGCGGGGGCTGCAGGCTAACGTTGCTGAATATGAGTTCGCCGATGTTCTTTTCCCCCTGCAAAAGGGAAAGTGTCTCTTCAAAATGGGTTTCATTGCGCACAGTTTCCGCCGGAGCGTCATAGCAAAACAGCTTTTTGCGGAAGAACAGCCCCTCGGCCGGCTCGGTCGAAAGCATCCGATACACCGCCTCCCCGCATACTGTGATGTGCAACTCCAGCCGCGCGTGCAGCACCAGCCGACGCGGGGACAGCATCCGGCAGGTGATCTTGCAGCAGCTTGCCGAACATTCGCCGACTGGCGATTCAAGCTCGTTCCGCGGCAGGTCGGCGGAATGGTGGAACTCCTGCGTAAAGCTGCAGTAGCGCAGTTTGTTGCGGCGGTCGGTCTCGTACAGTACGTCGTAGATCACCCGGCCACTAATGTGTACCTTATCGCTACCGATGTCGCAGGCATCCACGTACGGCGTGCAGTCGACGCGAACCAGCCGCGTGACGTCCGGGCAGTAGTCGGGCAGGCTGCCGTCGAATTCGGTTTCCTTGTCAAACAGGGCGTCCATCAGGCGACTCGGGAAGCGGATTTGCAGGGTTGCGGGTTTTTTCATGTCGTGATCGCATCCTTTGCGTGATTTCTTTTGGTAAAGCATATGCACACGCGGGCGAAAATATGAATATGCTGACCAGCAGAGAGGATGTGGTACAGTTGTGCTGCTTTGAAAAGACGCTCGGGATTGCGGCGCTCACGTTCGGAGCGGGAATTTTGCTGTGCACGGTCCTGCCGTCCGTCGCGCTGGCGTGTGTGGAGGCGGGGGCGATCATCGGTGTGGGCATTTTGGTCTTTATGAAATAGTGACGGACGCCACGGCGATTTGCCGCGTCCGTGTGAAAGAAGGGACTGGTCAAAACCATGCGGATTTATGTCTGGAAAGCGCCGGCGTTCCTGCGACCGCTGCTGCGCCTTCTGTTCCGCACCGCGTAGAAGTCTGGCGCAAAAAAGAGCCGAAATCGGCTCTTTTTTGCGGGGAATTTTCAGTCCGGTGCCAAAAAGTTACCGGGTCTTGTTGTATACATCATATTCCTCCCAGAGCTGTTCGAGGCGGGACAGTCGGGCGGCGCATTCCTGCGGACGCTTAGCGGCGACCGCAGCGATCAGCGCGTTCAGAACCGCCATCGGCGCGACCAAAGAATCCACAAACCCGTCGTTCTCGTTGTGTGCGAAAACGACCGTATCCGCCAGCGGCGTAAGCGGGCTGTGCGGACCGTCCGTCACCGCGCAGACATAGGCGCCATGCTTATGCGAGAAGTCCAGCGCGTTCACCGTGCGGCGGGAATACCGCGGGAAGGAGATTCCAATCACCACATCCCGCTCGTCCACCGAAAGCAGCTGGTCGAAGAACTCGCCGCCGGTCGCGGCCTGCAAACGCTGCACATTATCCAGCAGCTGAGCGAGGTAGAAATCCAGAAACATCGCCAGAGCAGCCGTCGAACGGGTCCCGACAATGTAGATCCGTCGGGCGTCGACCAGCCGCTCCGCAATCACATCAAAGGTCTGCGCATCCGTCTCCGCCAGCGTGCGCTTGATATTTTCCATGTCCGCGCGCATACTCCGGGCGAACGCTTCCCCACCGGTGGAGGCGCGGGAAAGTTCCATTCGCTGCAGCGAGGTCAGCCGACCGCGAACGGACTCTCTGAGCGCAGCCTGAAGCTCCGGGTACCCCCGGAACCCGAGCTCCGCCGCATAGCGGACAACGGTGGACTCGGACGTTCCGACCGCCTGCGCGAGGCGAGCGGCGGTCATGCCCGCCGCCGCCGTATAGTTTGCCAGCAGATACCCTCCGATCTTCTTTTGCGCCTTGGATCCGGAGGAGAGCCGCTGCTCGATCAACTGTAACGTGTCCGTCATATCTTCCCTCATCAAAACGTGATCTTTTCCCGAATAATCTTCGCCACGTCCTCCAGCGGGACACGGACCTGCCCCATCGTGTCGCGGTCACGAACGGTGACGCAGTGGTCGATCTCACTATCAAAGTCATAGGTGACGCACAAGGGCGTGCCAATTTCGTCCTGACGGCGATAACGCTTGCCGATGGAGCCCGTGTCGTCGTAATCCACAAGGAACTCCGCACCCAGCGCCTTTTGCAGCTCCTGCGCGGGGGCGGCGAGCTTCTTTGAGAGCGGCAGAACCGCCGCTTTGAAAGGCGCGAGCGCCGGGTGCAGACGCAGCACCGTACGCAGGTCGGGCTTGTCCTCCGTGCCGAGGTTCTCCTCGTCGTAAGCGTCGACAAGGAACGCCAGCGCAACGCGGTCGCAGCCGAGCGACGGCTCGATGACGTAGGGGAGATAGTGCTCGTTGGTTTCCGGATCGAAATAGGTCAAATCCTGCCCGGACATGGTCTGGTGCTGCTTGAGGTCGTAGTCCGTGCGGGACGCGACGCCCCACAGCTCCCCCCAGCCGAACGGGAAGAGGAACTCGAAGTCCGTCGTCGCATTCGAATAGAACGCCAGCTCCGCCGGGTCGTGGTCGCGGGTGCGGAGGTTTTCGTCCTTCAAGCCCAGCGACAGCAGCCAGTTGTGACAGAAGTCCTTCCAGTAAGCAAACCACTCCAGCTCCGTCCCCGGCTTGCAAAAGAACTCCAGCTCCATCTGCTCGAATTCGCGGATGCGGAAAATGAAGTTTCCCGGGGTAATCTCGTTGCGGAAGGATTTCCCGATCTGCGCCACGCCGAATGGGATCTTCTTGCGGGTGGTCCGCTGGATGTTTTTGAAGTTGACAAAGATTCCCTGTGCTGTCTCCGGGCGAAGGTAGACGGTCGAGGCGCTGTCCTCCGTCACGCCCTGAAAGGTCTTGAACATCAGGTTAAACTTGCGGATGTCCGTGAAATCCTTCTTGCCGCAGCCGGGACAGGCGATCCCGTGCTCACGGATGTAAGCGACCATTTCCTCGTCGGTCATCGCCTCCACCGTGACGTCCATAATGCCATTCTCCTGATTGAATTCCTCGATAAGCTTATCCGCACGGTGGCGCATTTTGCACGCACGGCAGTCAATAAGCGGATCGTTAAAGGTGGAAACGTGCCCGGACGCGACCCACACCTGCGGATTCATTAAAATCGCCGAATCCAGCCCGACATTGAACGGGCACTCCTGGATAAACTTCTTGCGCCAAGCCGCCTTAACGTTGTTCTTGAATTCCACGCCGAGCGGTCCGTAGTCCCAGCTGTTCGCAAGGCCGCCATAAATTTCGCTTCCACTGTACACAAAGCCGCGCCCCTTGCAGAAAGCGACAATTTTATCCATGGTTTTCTCCTGGTTTTTCATCTGTATCCGATCCTTTCTTTCGCGCAGCCGGCTGCCGCGTGTTTGGTTTTTACTTCTGCATCCGGTTCATCTCGCGCTGCGCCATGACGAGGCGGTAGTACCGCCCTTCCTTCGCCATGAGTTCCTCGTGTGTCCCGAGCTCCTCCAGCTCGCCCTTTTCGAATACCGCCAGCTTCGTAGCGTTGCGCAGAGTGGAGAGCCGGTGCGCGATAGCGACCGTCGTGCGCCCCTTCGAGAGCGCGAAGAGCGCATCCTGAATCTGCTTTTCCGTTTCCGTGTCCAGCGAGGAGGTCGCCTCGTCGAGGATCAGCAGCTTTGGGTCCCGCAGGATCGCCCGCGCGATGGCAATGCGCTGCTTTTCGCCGCCGGAGAGCGTGTTTCCGCGTGCGCCGACGTAGGTGTTGTAGCCGTCCGGCAGACGCATGATGAAGCTGTGCGCACCCGCCAGCTTCGCCGCCCGGATGACCTCATCCCGCGTCGCGTCCGACTTCGCGTAGGAAATGTTGCTGTAGACGGTCCCGTTGAATAAGTACGTCTCCTGAAGCACCACACCGATCTGCGAGCGGAAAGCGGCGGCCGTGTAGGACCGCACATCCTTCCCGTCGATGAGCAATTGCCCCTCGTTAAGGTCGTACATCCGCATCATCAGGTTAATGACCGTGGATTTCCCCACGCCGCTCCGCCCGACAAGACCGATGAAATCGCCGGGGTTGATCTTGAGCGACAGGTGCTTGAGTACGTAGTCCGGCGGGTTATACCCGAAGCAGGCGTCCTTGAATTCGATTTCTCCTTTCAGCTTCGCGTCGGTAATCCGCCCGTCGGGCATGATCTCCTGCTCGTCGAGCATCTCAGACACCTTGCTCATGGACGTCATGGACTGCGTGAACGTTCGCGGCACGCTCGTGAACCAGCGGATCGGCCCGTACAGCGTCGCGACGTAGGCGAGGAACTCGGTCAACTCGCCCGCGGTCGCCTGCCCGGCGATCACCTGCCGCCCGACGAGGAACAGCACCAGAAACTCCCCCGCTCCCAGCAGGAAACCGGAGAACGGAACGGTCAGGTTCCAGATCATCTCGTTGCGCTTACTCGTATCTGCAAATCGGCGAGCCTTCGTCCGAAAGCGCTTGTATTCCCGCTCCTCCGTTCCGAACACCTTGACCTCTCGGATCCCGGAGAACACGTCGTGCAGCATATTGTTGATGTCGCTCGAAAGCTGCCATTGCCGGTGATAGATCCGCCGCGTCAGGCGGTCAACTAACGTGATCAGCAACACCAGCAACGGTACCGGCAGGATGATGATGATCGTCAGAAGCCAGTTACGAGAGAAAAGCAGCGCCGTCACTGCGACCAGCGTGACCGTCTGCTGTAAGAGCTGCGGAACAAGGTTGGTCAAAAAGTTGCGCAATTGCTCCGTATCGTCCGCAAGGCGGGTTAACAGTTCCCCCGGGGAACGGCGGGAAAGACCGGTCAGCGAGAGTGCCTGCACCTTCTCGAACAGCTGTGCGCGGATACGCACGATGATGCGTGCGGACGCCTTGGCGGTAAAAATTCTCCGCAGCCATTGGAACACCGCCGTGGAAAGCCCGCAGAATGCCCACAGACCGACCACACCGGCCAGCCCCGTGTGCGTCCCCGGGGCGATCCCCTCCGCCGGCGACAGGAAATGATCGATCAGGTACCGCTGGATGCTCGGCACGGCCACGCTGACCCCCGAGGTCAGCAACAGAAACAGCCCCGCGAGCAGCAGCAGTTTCATATCGGCCTTCGCGAAGCCAAAGAACCGCCCGAGCAGCTTGCGTTTGTCCGCGCAATGCACGCACACCTCGCTCCCGCGCGGGAACGGGCGGCCGCACTTCGGGCACTTGCGCAGCTTGCTTCGACCGACCGGCCGGTGCGCCCGACGGGCCTCCAGCTGGGCGACCATGTCCTCAAATGTCTGGCACAGGCTCATATCCGCCCGGCAGAACTCAATGTCCTCACCGTCGATTTCACTTTCGATCGCCACGATACCGACTCCGCGGAACAGGCGAATTTCGCCGAGTTCCGCAAGCGCATAGCGGCGGACCTCCTGCCCTTCAACCCAGACAACGTCCGTGCCGTCCGCCGCGCACGCGCCGAAGGCCGGACGGTTTTGGAAGTCGAGGTTGAAGTCAAACTCGACCTCGGGCGCCCATCCCAGCGCCTCTTTCGCCCGCGCACGCGCCGCAATCTGCTCCGGCGCGTCCGGACGCTTTCTCTGATTTGCTTCCATGGTTCCCTTACGTGCGAAATTCGATACAGCTGTCGTTTACAGGTACAGTTCAATCTTCCGATAGCTCTTCGGGTCCAGCCGCAGGACGTCGGGGATCAGAAACCGGTTTCCGTCCACGTCCGTCAGCACAATCCCGTTCTCCGAATTGTGAAACAGGTTGCGGTAGGTGTCCCGCATCGTAAAGGACCGCGGGCCGCTGTCTGTTTCCACCTTCCAATAGGAATACCCCAATTTGTCCTTGAGCGACCGGATCCGCGTGATGACCGGCGCGAGGTACTTGCGCGCCAGCTCCGACGAAATAATTTCCCGCGCTTCTCCGGAGAAATCCGAGAGACGGCGGATAATGCCGTACTCCCTGCCGTCCTTGCTGAGCACCGAGATATACTCGTCCGGCGCGTCGAACGGGAACGCCCGGTGAAAGTTGACCCGGCCGAAATCCTGCCATTCCGGGGGACGCTGCTCCTCGAGCAGGTCATCCGTGACCGGCGGGAGGAACGCACGCATCGCCGGAAAACCGTGGACCGTGCGGGAAAACTGTGCGTTTTCCGGAGTGAGATAGGTGACCTCCGCGAGTTCAAGATAGCTGTCCGGCATAAAACCCGTCCCTTTCCTGTGCTTCCGCTTGACAAACCGAAAAATCTTTGCTATAATAATGCCTGCATATTATACTAAATTTTTTCGAAATTTGCAAGACATTCTCCGCAAAAAAAGTTGATTTTTTTTGAAAAGAAAGGGGCCTGTTCGATGGCAGAAAAAAAGCTGGTTGAATCCATCACCTCCATGGACGTCGATTTTGCCCAATGGTACACCGACGTCGTCCGCAAAGCGGAGCTGGCCGACTATTCCGGCGTCAAGGGCTGCATGATCATCCGTCCCTACGGCTATGCGATCTGGGAAAACATTCAAAAAGACCTCGACGCCCGTTTCAAGGCGCTCGGACACGAAAACGTGTACATGCCCCTGTTCATCCCGGAAAGCCTTCTGCAAAAGGAAAAGGACCACGTTGAGGGCTTCGCGCCGGAGTGCGCATGGGTCACGTTCGGTGGCGGGAACGAGCTCACCGAGCGACTCGCTGTCCGCCCGACTTCGGAAACCCTCTTCTGCGAGCACTTCCGCAACATCATCCACTCCTACCGCGACCTGCCCAAGCTCTACAACCAATGGGTCAACGTCGTCCGCTGGGAAAAGACCACCCGACCCTTCCTGCGCACCTCCGAATTTCTCTGGCAGGAGGGGCACACGATGCACGCGACCGAGGAGGAAGCCCGCGAGGAGGTCCTGCGGATGCTGAAAGTCTACGAGGATTTCTACCTCGAAACGCTCGCTATCCCCGCCGTCACCGGGCGCAAGACCGACAAGGAAAAGTTCGCGGGCGCGGTGGAAACCTACACGATCGAACCGATGATGCACAACGGCGTCGCCTTACAGGGCGGGACGTCCCACTATTTCGGCGACGGATTCGCCCGCGCGTTTGACATTACCTTCACCGACAGGGACAACACCGTCCGCTATCCGCACCAGACCTCGTGGGGGGTCTCAACCCGCATGATCGGCGCGATCATCATGTCCCACGGTGATGACAACGGCCTGATCCTCCCGCCGAAGGTCGCGCCCATTCAGGTCGCGGTCATCCCCGTGCAGATGCACAAGGAAGGCGTGCCGGAGAAGGCGCGGGAGGCCGCGGACGCGCTCCGCGCGGCGGGCATTCGCGTCAAGGTGGACGAATCGGATAACTCCCCCGGCTGGAAGTTCGCCGAGTACGAGATGAAGGGGGTTCCGGTCCGTCTGGAGCTCGGGCCGCGTGACATCCAGAACCATTCCTGCGTACTGGTGTCCCGCGTGACCGGCGAAAAGACAGTCGTCTCGCTCGACAACCTCGCCGCTTCCGTGCGGGAAGCGCTCGACGGCGTACACGACGCGCTGGTGGGGCGCGTGCGCAAGAACCTCGCCGCCAAGACCTTTACAGCGACCACGTTCGACGAGTTCCTCGACCACGCAGCGAACCACCCCGGCTTCATCAAAGCGATGTGGTGCGGCGACGCGGCGTGCGAGGAAAAAATCAAGGACGCGACCGGCGGCGTAAAATCCCGCTGCATCCCGTTCGAGGAGGAGCGGCTCTCCTCCGTCTGCGTCTGCTGCGGCAGGCCCGCGAAACATATGCTCGTCTGGGGCCGGCAGTATTAACCCCTGCAAACAATGCAAAGCGGGGAACGGATTTTCATCCATTCCCCGCTCAAATTGTCGATAAACCCTTTTTCGGTTATGTGGATGCGATTCTTACAAACGGGATCCCTCCTTTTCAGACCCCAAATTAAAAAGCTTTTGAGGACTTTCAAGGAATTCTTTTTCGACAGGCGAAAGGGGCTGTCGCATTAAGACAATCCCGGTATGAAGGATTCAAATTTACTCACAGCACCCGGTTGCGCGGGAAGCCGGACAAAAAAGCGCGAATGTTCGCCTCCACCTCGCCCAGCAATCTCGCGCGGGACTCGTAAGCTGCCCACGCGACGTGCGGCGTGACCAAACAGTTCTTCGCCGTCCGATATGGGCAGTCGAGCGGCATCGGCTCGGTTTCCAGCACGTCGATACCCGCCCCGGCGAGCCGCCCGGAGTTGAGCGCATCCGCCAGCGCCCGTTCCTCGACTACCCCGCCCCGCGAGGTGTTGAGCAGGAACGCGGTAGGCTTCATTAGCGCCAGCTGTTCCTTTCCGATCAGCCCCTGCGTCTGCGGGGTCAGCGGGCAATGCAGGGTCAGCACGTCCGCCCTCCGCAGCAGATCCTCCAGCGAGCAGAACGTTACATCCGGCTCATTCGCCGGGACCGTCCGCGTGTGCGCGAGAATGCGCATTCCGAACGCCTTTCCGATCTGCGCAACCTTGCGCCCGATCGCGCCGTAGCCGACGACACCGAGCGTCTTGCCGGCCAGCTCGGTGATCTCCCATGACAGATAGGTGTACCGCGACGACGCGCACCAGATCCCCTCCCGCACGGACGCCTCGTACTGCGGGAGCGACCCCGCCAGCTGCAGCAGCAGCCCAAAGGTCAGCTGTGCAACCGCGTCTGTCGAATAGCCCGGCACATTGCAGACCACGATCCCGCGCTCCCGCACGGCTTCCGGGTCGATGTTGTTGTACCCGGTCGCCAGCAGACAGATGCAACGCAGGGACGGGCATTCGGCAAGAAATTCCCGCGTGATCCTGGTCTTGTTGAGGACCAGTACCTCCGCATTCTTCAGCGGGGCGGGGAATTCCCCCGGTTTCCAGCCGGTATTCCCGTTGCCGCAGTAAATTACGTTGCCGAGCGACTCGATTCCGGAAAAATTCATGTCCCCGGCGGTCACCGTGTCCCGCTCGAGAAAGACGATGCGCGTCAAGGCAATCCCCCGCTTTCAGTCAAGGAACCGCAGTGCGTAGGCGAGATCCTTTTCGATCGCCGCACGCAGAGTCTCGTCAGACGGCAGGCTGCTTTCGACCGCACCGCGCAGCGCCTCCGCGTCCGGCGAATCCAGCGCCCGCAGCGCCTCCGCCATCGCGGTCAGCCCCGCTTCGTCCGCATACAGGTACGCCAGTGCGTCCGCACGACCCGCGAGGAACGCGACGCAACCCCGCACCGTCTCCTCTCCCATCCGGGCGGTGGCGGCGGGCAGGCGGAACGAGCGGCGGACCGTCTCGTCGTAGCCGCAGATGGAAACGTATCGCAGCGTGAACAGCGACACCCCGTCCGCAAGGTACTCGTACGGCATGTAAAGCTGCTCGGTGATCGACTGGTGGGTCGCACGAACATACAACCCCACACCCAGCATCAGATGCGTGTTTTCCACGACCGGGGAGATCTCCTCGGCGTAATGCGCCTGTTTTTCCGTCGTTTCGGCGTAGATCATCGGGTAGATCCCGTCCGTAAAGCCCTCGGCCGCCCACTTCTCAACGTCCTGATAGACGTAGAGCTGGCGGTCATTATCGTCCGCAAAGCAGGTAAACGTGATCTCCAGCGACGGGTTGACGCTCTTGACAGTCTCGGCGAGCTGCCGGGCATAGCCGGTAATTACATCCCGACGGACCGCGCACCAGTCGGCCCAGCGGGGATCCGAGATGGACAACGTGGCCGGATCGACCCCGTACTTTTGCTTGAACGTCTCCGACGCGGGACTCTGGTAGCCGAAATCCTCGTAATTCGCTTCCTGGTAGTAGATCGGCAGCGGGTAACGGATGTAGTCAACCTGGATTCCATCGATGTCGTAATTCTCCGCAAGCTCCCGGACGATGGCGCACTCGAATTCCCGCACTTCCTCGCGCGAAGGGTCGAGCGAGCTGATCTTACCGGAATCCACGGTATTCCCGCGGTTGGAAACCAGAAAGCTGTCCTTCATCAGGTTTCTGTAGTGGTTTTCGGGGTAGGTGTGCGTGCTGACGATGGACGCAAGACCGCACACCATGACGACCAACCGCATATTCTCCTCGTTGCACACGTCCGAGAACGCCTGTACCACGTCAAAGCCATTCAGGGCGTCCAGCATGACCACCCCGGGAACCTCGGACGGGTAGGCGGAGTAGCTGCCGATCATGTTGTCGATAATTACGGTGTTGAGGCCGATGTGTTTCGCGTACTTGACGGCGTGCCGGACGTCCGCTTCGCTGCGGTAATGCAGCAGGAAGGTGTCGTTGTCCGGATTCAGTTCGCCGACTGTGACCCACGCCGCACGGTTCTGCAAAGTCAGGCTGGGCACCACCACGTCACGGCAGTCCTTCAGCAGCTGCGGAATGGACTTGTACTGCCCGATACGGGTCTTCGCGTCCTCCGCAGGCTCCAGCGCCGCCTCGAGGGCGTTGAGCGACTCGTCCGCCGCACGGAAATCGATGTGGGCGAGCGAGGAAACGTCCCGCTTGTAGACTTCGCGGAGCGCTTTAAGCTCGGTTTTGGCGCGGGAAACGACGCTCTCCGGAGTGGAGATCAGGAACAGCGTCGAGCCGTTGATCACAACGCGGTCGCCCTCCGCCGCACGGCGGGCAAGCATGGTGATCATATCGCCGGTCGTGGAAACGATGAAGCCTCCTTCCGGCACCGGCGCTTCGCCGATGGAGTCCGTGACGACCTTCGTGACCGTGCCGTTCTCATCGACAACCATCTCGGTCAGCCCGGTGCCGACCGGCGTGCGATCCTTCGTGTAGACCACCAACCCGGTGGACGGACGGGAACGATCGCGCCCGGCGATCACATAACGGGAGACCGCGTAAAGCGGCTCGTCCTCAAGCACTTCGACCTCGTCTCCGACCTGCACGTTCTCCAGCTGCCGCTCCAGCAGGCTGCCCTGCGCCACGGACAGCACGAATCCACCGTCCGGGAGCGCCGTGTTGCCGGACGTCTCCGTGCCGGACAGGTTGATAGCGAGCACCTTGCCGTCCTGCACCGAATACTCCGTGAATGCACTGCTCGTGCAGGTCGTCGAGGCGTACCAGCCCTCATCGAACAGGAAGCCGGTCATCTCGGTCGTCGGCGGGATGTTGCGGTAGCCGACCTCGATCGAAACGCCCCCGATTCGCACGCCGAAGCCCGGCAGGAGGTCATCAAATTTCCGCTTACAGGAGACTTCCGTGCCGACCGTCGTGTCCGCGGGCAGTTCGGTCTTATAGAACCGAATGGCGAACCCGCCGTTCGGCAACAGCGCGGGCACCCCCGGCTCGCCGACCTGCAGGACGATCCCGATCGCCGAAACGAGGTCGGTGAAGTCCCCTTCCGGGGCTTCGGCATAATCGCCAAAGGTGTGGTCGTAAAGGTAGACGCCCGCGTCGCCGGCCGGTTGGTTGACCGCCTTCACCGGATAGGTCTGTTCGCCGACCTTCACGGTAAGCTCCTCTGCGGCGTCGGTGCTTTCCGCCTGTGAGCTGCCGGAGGAGGGTTCCTCCCCGTCCTCACCGCAGGACGCGAGAAGCGGCGCGGTCAGCGCCGCCGCGAGGGAGAGTACCAGCAATCGGGTCCATCGGTTAAATTTCATAGGGGAAAATCCTTTCATGCAAGGTGTTCTTTTTGCCAGTATACCAGAAAAACCCAATTCTGTCAAGACGTCAGGCGGTACCTTTGATAAACCGCGAGAGCGGTTTATAGACCAGGAAGGCGAGCAGCGTGACGGCAAGCCCCTTGACCAACGTAAACGGCAGGTTAAACACCAGCAGACACTTCCAGAGTGAATTCATTGACGGCAGCAGAGCCTGATAGGCCGCCAGAATCTGGTCGATCGCCATAAATTTCTCATACACCGGGTAGACCAGATACAGATTCAGCGGGAAGCTGACGATTGCCATCAGCACCGCCCCGACGAGGCTTCCGATGAAAGCGCCGATTCGCGTCTTCTTGTACCGGTAAATGATCCCCGCCGGCAGGACGAACGCGCACCCGAGCAGGAAGTTGCAAAGCTCCCCGACTCCGCCGGAACTGCTTGTAATCAGGTTGATCAGATTCTTGATCAGGCAGACCGCCACCCCGCTTGTCGGCCCGATTGCGAACGACGCGATGAGCGCGGGGAGTTCCGAAAAGTCCATTTTGATGAACGACGGGATCACGAACGGGAGCGGGAACTCCAGCAGCATCAGCACTGCCGCGGCCGCGCCGAGCATCGCCGTCATCGCGATAGCACGGGGAGTCCATGTCTTTTTACGTGTCTTTTCCATGGATAAAACCAGTCCTTTCGGTTGACCGGGGCTTTGCGCGGGAAAACGCGAAAGCGTCCCGCGGGAGAACCACGGGGCGCTTGCTTTCCATTCCTTCATGCGCACCTTCTCTCATCCAGACTGTACTGTCGGTACAGGAATTACACCTGCTCCTGCCTTACGGCTCGCGGACTGTCACCGCCGGTAGGGAATCACACCCAACCCCGAAGTTTATGAAGTGATGAATTTGTTTAAGGATTACTCCTTGATATCGATGACGACGCCCGAACCGACGGTGCGACCGCCTTCACGAATCGCAAAGCGGAGGTTCTTCTCCATCGCAATCGGGGTGATGAGCTCAACGTTCATTTCGACGTTGTCACCCGGCTTGCACATCTGCACGCCCTCCGGCAAGGTGATAACGCCCGTCACGTCGGTCGTACGGAAGTAGAACTGCGGACGGTAATTGGAGAAGAACGGCTTATGGCGACCGCCTTCCTTCTCCGTCAGGACGTACACCTGACCGACAAAGGTGGTGTGCGGCTTGACCGTGCCCGGCTTGCAGAGGACCTGCCCTCTTTCGATCTCCTTCTTCTGGACGCCGCGCAGCAGACATCCGATGTTGTCGCCGGCTTCGGCGTAGTCCATGGTCTTGCGGAACATCTCGATACCCGTGACGACGGTCTTGCGGGTTTCGTGGATTCCGACGATTTCGACTTCTTCGTTCATCTTGATGACGCCACGCTCGACACGACCGGTCGCGACCGTACCGCGGCCCTGGATCGTGAAGACATCCTCAACCGGCATTAGGAACGGCTGGGTATCGTCACGCGGCGGAGTCGGGATATACTCGTCGACCGCCTTCATCAGCTCGTGGATGGAAGCGTACGCGGGATCGTTCGGATCCTTGGACTCGCAGAGCAGCGCCTCGCGGGCGGAACCCTGAATAATCGGAATTTCATCGCCCGGGAAGTCGTACTCGGAAAGCAGCTCGCGAATCTCCATCTCGACAATTTCAAGCAGTTCAGGGTCATCGACGAGGTCCGTCTTGTTCATATAAACGACGATGGCGGGAACGCCGACCTGGCGGGCGAGCAGTATGTGCTCACGGGTCTGCTGCATCGGGCCGTCCGTTGCAGCGACAACGAGGATGGCACCGTCCATCTGCGCAGCACCGGTGATCATGTTTTTAACATAGTCCGCGTGTCCCGGGCAGTCTACGTGCGCATAGTGACGCGCCTCGGTCTGATACTCAACGTGTCTGGTGTTGATCGTGATGCCTCTCGCCTTCTCTTCCGGCGCATTGTCGATCTGGTCATACGCAAGGAACTCAATGTTGGGGTCAGCCAAAGAGAGCACCTTGGTGATCGCAGCCGTCAGGGTGGTTTTACCGTGGTCGACGTGGCCGATGGTACCAATGTTGACATGCGGTTTGGTTTTTTCAAACTTCGCTTTTGCCATTGCTTTTTGCCTCCTGTAATATTTGGAAATGATTTCTTTTCTTTTATTATACTGTTTTTTTGCGCCATGTCAAGAGGAAAGCTGTCTTTTTTTCATAAAAATCTGCTTTTCCCCGACGCATTTTCCAGTATCGCGTGTCCGCTTACGCGCGGTCGGGTCTGCTCCGCTCCGCAATCAGCGCTTCCTGCACGGACTTTGGAACCTGTTCGTAATGGGACGGCTCCATGACGTACGTGCCGCGCCCCTGCGTCTTGGAGCGCAGGTCGGTCGCGTAGCCAAACATGTTCGCCAGCGGCACGAACGCCGTGATCTGCTGGCTTCCGCCCGCGAGCGGTTCCATCTCCTTGACGCTGCCGCGACGGGAGGAGAAGTCGCCGATAACGTCGCCCATATACTCTTCCGGAACGACCACGACTACCTTCATGAACGGTTCGGTCAGCACCGGAGCCGCCTTGCGCATCGCGTTCTTGAACGCCATCGAACCGGCGATCTTGAACGCCATTTCCGAGGAGTCGACCTCGTGATAGGAACCGTCGTACAGCGTCACCTTCACGTCCACGACGTTGTAGCCGGCGAGCACGCCAGCCTGCATCGCGCCGCGAATGCCTTCGTCGACCGCCGGAATATACTCCTTTGGCACGTTGCCGCCGACGACGCTGTTGATAAACTCATAACCTTTGCCCGGTTCGTTCGGTTCGATACGGATCTTGACGTGACCGTACTGACCCTTACCGCCGGACTGCCGTGCATACTTGCAATCCTCGTCCGCCGGACGGGTAATGGTTTCGCGGTAGGAGACCTGCGGCTTGCCGACGTTCGCCTCAATGCGGAATTCCCGCAGCAGACGGTCAACAATGATTTCCAGATGCAGCTCGCCCATGCCGGCAATGATGGTCTGTCCGGTTTCTTCGTCGGTGTACGCCTTGAAAGTCGGGTCCTCCTCCGCCAATTTCGAAAGGGCGATGCCCATTTTCTCTTGTCCGGCCTTGGTTTTCGGCTCGATGGCGACGCGGATGACCGGTTCCGGGAACTCCATGGACTCCAGCACGATCGGATGGGCCGGGTCGCACAGGGTATTGCCGGTGGTCGTGTCCTTAACGCCGATAACACCGGCGATCTCGCCCGCCATAATCTCGTTGACCTCCTCGCGGTGGTTCGCGTGCATGAGCATGATGCGGGAAAAGCGTTCGGTCTTATCCTTGGTGGAGTTGTAGACCGTGCTGCCAGCGGCAATTTTGCCGGAATAGACGCGAACAAAGCAGAGCCTGCCCACGAACGGGTCAGTCATGATCTTGAACGCAAGCGCGGCGAACGGCTCGTCGTCGCCGGAGACACGTTCCTCTTCTTCGCCGGTTTCCGGGTTGATTCCCTTGATGTTCGGGACGTCGGTCGGAGCGGGCATATAGTCCACGATTGCGTCAAGCAGCATCTGCACGCCCTTGTTCTTGTAGGACGAGCCGCAGCAGACCGGAACCATCTTGTTAGCGATGGTCGAGACGCGGATCGCGTGCTTAATCTCTTCGACGGTCGGTTCCTCTTCAAGCAGGAACTTCTCGCCGACCACATCGTCCACCTCGGCGCAATGCTCCACGAGCGCGGTGTGATACTCTCGCGCCAGTTCGACCATATCCGCCGGGATGTCCTGTTCTTCGTATTTGGTGCCGTCTTCGTTGAGGTAGATCTCGGCACGCATCCGCACCAGATCGATAATCCCCTTGAAGCCGCCTTCCTTGCCGATCGGGAGCTGGATCGGCACAGCGTTCGCTTTCAGACGATCGTGGATCATATTAACGACGCGGTAGAAATCCGCACCCATGATGTCCATCTTATTGACATAGCACATCCGCGGAACGTGGTACTTGTCCGCCTGCCGCCAGACCGTTTCCGACTGCGGTTCGACGCCGCCCTTCGCGCAAAGCACGGTCACGGAACCGTCCAGAACACGCAGCGAGCGCTCGACTTCAACCGTGAAATCGACGTGCCCGGGGGTGTCGATGATGTTGATGCGGTGCTGTTTCCAGTAGCAGGTCGTCGCGGCGGACGTGATGGTGATTCCGCGCTCCTGTTCCTGCTCCATCCAGTCCATCGTCGCGGCGCCTTCGTGGACCTCGCCAATCTTGTGCGTCTTCCCGGTGTAGTAGAGAATTCGCTCGGTCGTCGTCGTCTTGCCGGCGTCGATATGCGCCATAATACCGATATTTCTCGTCTTTTCAAGCGGCGTTTGTCTCGGCATGATTCTTTCCTTTTCCTTTCTTGTTTTCCGACACGCGGAGCAAGCGCACGGACTGAAACGGCGCTACCAACGGTAATGCGCGAACGCCTTGTTCGCCTCCGCCATCTTCAGTGTGTCTTCCTTCTTCTTCACCGCGCCGCCGGTACCATTGACGGCATCCATGATTTCCCCGTACAGGCGCTCCGCCATAGTCCGCTCACCCCGCTGTCTGGCATACGTGATCAGCCAGCGCAGACCGAGCGTCTGCCGACGTTCCGGGCGGACTTCCATCGGAACCTGATAGTTCGAACCTCCGCGACGAACCGCTTTGACTTCCAGCGACGGCATAATGTTGCCGAGCGCTTTCTTGAACATCTCCAGTGCATCCTGGCCGGACTGTTCCGCCACTTTGTCGAAGGCCTCGTAAACGATTTTCTGCGCGACACCCTTTTTCCCGTCCTCCATGATCCCGTTAATCAGCTTGGTGACGAGCTGAGAGCCGTAAATCGGATCCGGCAGCACTTCCCTTTTAAATCCATGTTCTCTTCTGGGCACTTTTCTTCCCTCCTTCATTAATGATCGCGCACGCATGATTTTCCGCACGCGTTCGATGAGTTCACAGGTACTCGAAAAATCACTTTCCGTCAAGTGCGCAAAAAGAATCTATCCCAAAGAACACAAGTTCTCTTTGCGTTCTTCCCGAGTTGTCCTCTGTTTTGGCACCGTTCTTTGGTTGATTTTCGGACATTGTGGCCCGGTCCTCGATCCTCCCGGGCTTAGGGCTTTAGGGGCCTCCTTACTTACCGCCCTTCGGACGCTTCGCGCCGTACTTGGAACGCCCCTGGTTGCGCTTGGCGACGCCCTGCGTATCCAGCGTACCGCGGATGATGTGGTAACGAACGCCGGGGAGATCCTTGACCCTCCCGCCGCGGATCAGTACCACCGAGTGCTCCTGCAGGTTGTGGCCGATGCCGGGGATATACGACGTGACTTCCATCCCGTTGGAGAGACGGACTCTGGCGACCTTTCTCTGCGCAGAGTTCGGCTTCTTCGGGGTCTGTATGGAAACCTTCGTGCAAACGCCCCGTTTCTGCGGAGAAGCCTGGCTCGTCGAAATGTTCTTGATCGAGTTGGACCCCTTTTGCAGCGCCGGCGCCTTGGACTTCCAGACCTTGTCGTGACGGCCCTGTCTGACCAATTGGTTAAACGTAGGCATACGGTTTCTTTTCCTCCTTTCCTAAAAGAATCTAACGTATTATACAGAAACGTTCGGCATTTGTCAAGGGGTTTCCCCATTTTTTGCTTCCCGCTTTTGTCCGGTTTGCGCTTCGCGCGGCACATATTCCGACACCACGGCGGTAAAGACGTTCACACCCGCAAGCTCCATGAGTTCCTTGCCCGTCTTGCTCCGGTCGGGCGAAACGCCCGCCTTCGCCGCCTCGGCGCAGACCCGCTCCGCAAAGTACGCTTCCGCATCCGACGCGAGCCACAGGCGCTTCAGTTCGCCGCTCCGCAGCAATTTCTGCGCCCGGTTCCAGCCCGCTTCCCGTATACAGTTATCGTCTGTGTCCATTTCTTATGGCTGTTCCTCCGCGTCGTAAACGGCCTCTGTGTAGTCCTCGCCGAGGTCGACCTGCGTGTCGCGGTAGAGCGCCATGCCAGTGCCGGCAGGAATCAGTTTGCCGATGATGACGTTCTCCTTCAATCCAAGCAGCGGGTCTCGTTTGCCCTTAGTCGCAGCGTCCGCAAGGACCTTGGTGGTCTCCTGGAAGGACGCGGCGGACAGGAAGGAATCCGTAGACAGCGACGCCTTGGTGATACCCAGCAGCATCGGGCTGCCCTCCGCCTTGAGCAGTTCGATCCCGTCCGTGCGGGACGCGTTCTCGCGCTCGATGCGCTCGTTGGCGTCCTCGAATTCGCCGATCTCGACGGAGGAACCGACCAGCAGATCCGTATCCCCGCTCGCGTCGACGCGGATCTTGCGGGTCATCTGCCGGGCAATGATCTCGATGTGCTTGTCGGCAATCTCCACCGCCTGCAAACGGTAGACGCGCTGCACTTCCTTGATAATATACTCGTAAACCGCGTCCAGTCCGTTGATATCAAGGATATCTCCGGGATATTCGGTGCCTTCGGTCAGTTTCTGGCATTTTTCCACGTGCGCCCCGTCCTCAACGATGATTTTAGTCATCAGCGGGATGGACAGCGCGCACACGTTGCCGTCGTCGCCGGTGATGGTGATCTGGTGGGACTTGCGGCTCTCCTCGACGGACACCGTGCCCGCGAACTGCGCAAGCACCGCCGTCTTTTTCGGACGGCGCGCCTCAAAAATCTCCTCGACGCGGGGCAGACCCTGCGTGATGTCCCCGCCGGCGACGCCGCCGCTGTGAAAGGTCCGCATAGTCAGTTGGGTGCCCGGCTCTCCAATGGACTGCGCGGCGATGATACCGACCGCTTCACCCACGGAAACCGGCTGCCCGGAGGACAGGTCTGCGCCGTAGCAATGGACGCACACGCCGTGTTTGGCGCGGCAGTTGATGACCGAACGGACGTGTACACGGGTAATCCCCGCGCGCTCAATGCGCTGCACATCCTCCTCGGAAAGCATCGTGTTATCCGGCACAAGTACGTCACCGGTCGCTTCGTCCACGACGTCACCGATCGTGAACCGACCGGGCAAACGGTCGGCGAACGGCTCGATGACCTCTTCCTTGCCGCCGGGCAGAACGTCGGCGATCTTGGACACCCACAGTCCGCGGCGGTCGCCGCAGTCCCGCTCGTGCACGATGACTTCCTGCGAGACGTCCACGAGACGGCGGGTCAGATACCCGGAGTCGGCGGTACGCAGAGCGGTATCGGATAACCCCTTGCGGGCGCCTCTCGCCGCCGTAAAGTACTCGAGCACCTTCATGCCCTCGCGGAAATTCGCCTTGATCGGCATTTCGATGGTTTTACCGGACGCGGACGCCATCAGACCGCGCATTCCCGCAAGCTGGCGCATCTGCTTGATCGAACCGCGGGCGCCGGAGACGGCCATCATGTTAATCGGGTTGTAAGCGTCAAGGTTCCGCTGCAGCGCCGTCGCGACGTCCTTGGTGCACTGGTCCCAGATGGCGATGATGCGCTGCGAGCGCTCCTCATCGGAAAACAGGCCCTGCCGGAACAGGTCGGTGATCTGATCAACCTTCGCTTCCGCCGACGCGATCAAACTTTCCTTTTCCGGCGGGATCGTCATGTCGTAGACCGAGATGGATAGCGACGCGCGGGTGGAATAGCGGTATCCCTGCGCCTTAATCTGGTCGAGCACCTCGCAGGTCACGACGTTGCCGTGCTTCTTGATGGTGCGGTCCAGAATCTGAGAAAGCTCGTTGTTAGTCGTGACAAAATCGATCTCCGGCTTAAACCGGTTCTCCGGCAGGCTGCGGTCGACAAAACCGAGGTCTTGCGGGATCGGGCGGTTGAAGATGAGCCGGCCGAGCGTGGTCTGCACGATGCCGGACTGCTCGACGCCGTCGATCTCCTTCGTCACGCGGACATGACAGGGCGCATGAAGTCCCAGCACGCCGTTCTCATAGGCCATCATCGCCTCGTCGAAATTGCGGAACCACTTGCCCTCGCCCGGTTCTCCGGGTTTATCCACCGTCAGATAGTAGGACCCGAGCACCATATCCTGCGACGGTACGTTGACCGCATGACCCGAGGCGGGTTTCAGCAGGTTGTTCGCGGAAAGCATCAGGAAACGGGCCTCCGCCTGCGCTTCCGCGGAAAGCGGGACATGCACCGGCATCTGGTCGCCGTCGAAGTCCGCGTTAAACGGGTTACAGACCAGCGGGTGCAGTTTGATGGCGCGCCCCTCTACCAGAACCGGCTCGAACGCCTGAATGGAAAGTCTGTGCAGCGTCGGCGCACGGTTAAGCAAGACCGGGTGCTCCTTAATCACCACATCCAGCGCGTCCCAAACCTCGTTGTTGGCGCGTTCGACACGCTTCTTCGCGTCCTTAATATTCGTGGATTTGCCGCTTTCGACCAGCTGCTTCATGACGAACGGCTTGAACAGCTCGAGCGCCATCTCCTTCGGCAGACCGCATTGATAGATTTTCAGTTCCGGACCGACGACGATGACCGAACGTCCGGAGTAGTCGACGCGCTTTCCGAGCAGGTTTTGACGGAACCGCCCCTGCTTGCCGCGCAGCATTTCGGAAAGGGATTTCAGCGGGCGGTTGCTCGGTCCGGTGACCGGGCGGCCGCGGCGGCCGTTGTCGATGAGAGCGTCCACCGCTTCCTGCAGCATGCGCTTCTCATTGCGGATGATGATATCCGGCGCCTGCAGCTCCTGGAGCTTGAGCAGACGGTTGTTGCGGTTGATGACGCGACGGTACAGGTCGTTCAGGTCCGACGTCGCAAACCGACCGCCGTCGAGCTGCACCATCGGGCGCAGTTCCGGCGGAATGACCGGCAACGCGTGCAGGATCATCCATTCCGGACGATTGCCCGAAGCGCGGAATGCCTCGACAACCTCCAGACGCTTGATGTCGCGCACTTTGCGCTGCCCCTGCGCGGTCAGCAGCTCCTTCTTGAGTCGGGCGGCCTCGGCCTCGAGGTCGATCTCCGCAAGCAGCTTTTCCACCGCCTCAGCGCCCATTCCGGCGTCGAAATCGTCCTCATACTTCTCGCGGTACTCGCGGTACTGCTGCTCAGTCAGCAGCTGATACTTGCTTAACGGCGTTTCGCCGGGGTCCGTAACAATATACTGGGCGAAGTAAAGCACCTTTTCCAGCAGCTTCGGCGAGATATTGAGCAGCAGCGCCATGCGCGAGGGGATCGCGCGGAAATACCAGATGTGTGAAACCGGCGCCGCCAGCTCCACATGTCCCATGCGCTCCCGGCGCACCTTGCTCGTCGTGATCTCCACGCCGCACTTTTCGCAGATTTTTCCCTTGTACCGCGCGCCGCGCTTGTACTTGCCGCAGTGGCACTCCCAATCCTTCGTCGGCCCGAAGATGCGTTCGCAAAACAGGCCGTCCCGCTCCGGCTTGAGCGTGCGGTAGTTGATGGTTTCCGGCTTCTTGACCTCGCCGTAGGACCACGAACGGATCATCTCCGGCGACGCGATCCCGATCTGGATCGATTCAAATTCCATATTTACAGGTTCCATCGTTCAAGACCATTCCTTTCTTTACGACCCCTGTCGGACAGACGGGCACATCAGTCGTCGATGTCATTCTCATGCTCGTCGTAAACGTATTCCTCCTCGTCCACGTCCCCCTCGGGGATCTCATCCTCGCTCAGGCCCGCGTTGACGCTATTTTCGTCCTCATAGAGCAAGCCTTCCTCGCTCTCGAGCACACTCTGCCCGAGTTCGGCTTCGGAGAACTTCCTTTCGTCCGGACCATCGTCCTCCGAGTACTCCCGCATCGGGATTTCATTGCCGTCGCGGTCGCGCACGCGGACGTCCAGTCCGAGCGACTGCAATTCCTTGACAAGCACCTTAAAGGACGCGGGGACGCCCGGCGTCGGAATGTTCAACCCCTTGACGATCGACTCGTACGCCTTGACACGACCCTTGACGTCGTCGGACTTGACGGTGAGGATCTCCTGCAGGGTGTAGGCCGCGCCGTAGGCCTCGAGCGCCCAGAC
>CAZHBX010000005.1:0-68077 GCA_964530795.1 uncultured Ruminococcus sp.
TCGACTGGGATTGGGTGAAGGAACGGGTTCCAGTGGATTATCATTATGACGGCAGGTTCTCGCCGACGCGTTTTATCGATGAATTGGTTGAGATGGAGGAGGGCAACGCGGAAGCGATAAAGCAGTAGAGCAGGAATAAGTTCCATACGCATACATATTCTATTCTAACAAAACAGTATAGCGAGGGTTCCTCCTTGGGTTTTGTCCCTTGCCGGCGCCTCTCGCAGAAAGGTATGGTCAGAAATGAAAAGAAAGTTTATTTGTGTAGTTAACAAAAACGGTGTGGGTTCGAGTATTTTTAAGGATTGGGAATCGGATAGCAGAGTCATGATGTTTGAATTGCAAAAGAGAATAACCAACGGGTTTTTAGAAAAAATTAGGATGGTTCATTTGAGCTCAAGAATAAATCGAAGGATTAGTCTTCCGTTTAAGTCAATATGGCTGAATTCCTTGGACTCGGTGATTTCCGATCCGGAAACGGAGTATTCTGTAATATTTTTCTCCCATTTTTGCCCGGTCAATAAGGGATTATTTTCCAAGCTCAATAAAAAAAGAGAAGAATACAAAGTAAAATATTACCTATTTCTGATAGATCCGCTTGATGACGCACCATTTACGTGGGATTATATAAAAGGACTAAAATTAGATACTATTTTCACATACAATAAAAAGGATGCGGATCAATATGGGTGGGTATACCATGCTCTTCCGTTCTCCATGATTGACGGACCATGTGAGGATGTTCAATATGACATATATTTTGCCGGAAATTACAGAGGGGGGGGTCGTTTAGAGCTATTGCATAATGTTTATAAGATGTTAAAAGAAAATGACATATCTTCGGTTTATCGAATAGGTTCGGTTCCAACCGAAAAACAAAAGTTTCAAGACGGCATTATCTACAATCAAATAATCCGTTATTCGGAAATTGTCAAAGAGACCAAAAGGAGCAATTGTATTTTAGAGGTTGTAAGAGAAAGCCTGGACGGAGCGACGGGACGTTATTATGAAGCGGTATGCTACAATAAAAAATTGCTCACGACCAATAAGAACGTTGTCAATCTCCCGTTTTATAATCCGGAATACATGCACGTATTTGAGAAGCCGGAGGATATCGATTGGAATTGGGTGAAGGAACGGATCCCGGTGGACTATCATTATGACGGCAGATTCTCGCCGACGCATTTTATCGATGAATTGGTTGAGATGGAGGAGGGCAACACAGAAGCGATAAAGCAGTAGAGCAGGAATCCCTACCATATTTTACAAACAAAACGAGGTGACACAATGCCTTTACATAAAACATCGGAACTATTGGAATGGATAGAAATGCGTAACAAAACCGTGCAGGTATCCATCCAAAAGAATCGTTTATCCGACTCGGATTTCTGGTTTTACGACGAAGCCGGCGGAGAAATCCGAAACCAAAACAGAAGTTTCTTTACCATAAAGGGCCTGCAAAAAGTTGAACGGGGAAGCATTGTACTGGAACAGCCGATCATTATACAGGACGAGATCGGGTATCTCGGGATCATATGCCGCAAATTTGACGGTAGGATGCACTACCTGATGCAGGCGAAAATCGAGCCGGGGAATCTTAATAAGATACAGCTTTCTCCGACGATTCAGGCGACGAAATCCAACTTTACGCAAAAGCACGGCGGCAAAAGGCCGGCGTACCTCGATTATTTTATCAACGCGTCGAAGTACCGCATAATTGTCGATCAGATTCAGTCCGAGCAATCGTCGCGCTTTCTCGGCAAGCGCAACAGGAACATTATTCTCGAAGTTGATGAGGATATTGAAGTCCTGCCGTCGCATATGTGGATGACAATTTCACAGATCAAGGAGTTGATGAGGGTGGATAATCTTGTCAACATGGACACGCGCACGGTGTTATCCTGCCTGCCGCTGGAGGAGCAGCTCGACGAGTTCACCGACCTTGCGCTGTATCGCTCGGTTCTGGGGGAGCGGACAAGTAATCTCCCTGAAATCTATCAATATATCAACAATTATAAGATGTTTGACGAAGCCGAACGCCGGCTTGTGCCGCTGTTTTCCCTTACAAACTGGGAAATGCGCGATGGCGAATTCATGTGCAAATCGCCGTACAGTTTTAAGGTCGTGTTCTGTGATATTGAGATTGAGGGACGGGAGGTGCGTCGCTGGACGCAGCCGCTGTTCGAAGCGGCGGGAATCGCCACGTTCGGTTTGCTGACAAGGGTTACACACGGTGTGCTCGAGTTTCTTGTCCGTGCGACGCCGGAGGTCGGCTGTTTCGACAAAATCGAGCTTGGACCGTCCGTTCAGCGGGAGTATGTCCATGAGGAAACGAAAGATACCGCTGTGGACAGGCTGTTTGACGCGCATTTGAAAACGGGCAAGGGTGTGAAGTTTAACACGCTGCTTTCCGAGGAGGGCGGGCGGTTCTACCACGAGCAGAATCGGAATGTTGTTGTCGAAATCGGAGAGGACGAATTGCCGAATCCTCCCGACGGGTATTTCTGGACTGACTATAAAACCCTCGCGACACTCATTTCGGTAAATAACTGTTTGAACATACAACTGCGCAACCTTCTTTCAGTATTGGAGTGGTGATTATGAAAAAAGTGAGAATTGGCATCATTTGCCCGTCGGAAATCGCGTTTCGGCGGTTTATGCCGGCGATCCAAAAGTGCGACTGTGCTGAATATATCGGCGTGTCGCACGCGAATGAAACGGAATGGTTCGGCGACCGAATGCCGGATGCGGCCGTTATCGAGAGCGAGACGCAAAAGACCCAATCGTTCGTGGATACATATGGCGGGAAGGTTTTTGAAAGTTACGGGGCGCTCTTGGCATCCCCGGAAGTGGACGCCGTCTATCTTCCGTTGCCGCCTGCGCTGCATTTTCGCTGGGCGAAGGTGGCGCTGGAGCAAGGCAAGCATATTTTTCTCGAAAAGCCGTCAACCACATCCGCAAAAGATACAAACGAGCTTCTCGATCTCGCTGCTTTGAAGGGCCTTGCCGTCCATGAGAACTATATGTTCGCGTTCCATAAGCAAATCAGGGAGATACAGTCCATCATCGACAGCGGAAAAATCGGCGAAGTCAGACTTTATCGCATTGCATTTGGATTCCCGCAGCGGACAAAGAACGATTTCCGTTACAACAAAGCGCTCGGCGGCGGCGCGCTGCTGGATTGCGGCGGGTATACGCTGAAGCTCGCTTCTATGCTGCTTGGCGATACCGCAAAGGTCGTTTACTCGCAGGTAAACGGCGCTGACGGCTTTGATGTGGATATTTACGGCAGTGCGGCGCTGGTCAACGACACTGGTGTGACGGCACAGGTGGCGTTCGGAATGGATAACGGCTACAAATGTGAGCTGGAGGTTTGGGGCAGCAAGGGAAGCCTGTACACGGGGCGCATCTTGACTGCGCCGGACGGGTTTGTGCCGACAGCGGAGATAACCGTAGGCAATGAAACCGAAATGATAAAACTCAGCCCTGATGATACGTTTGAAAAGTCAATTGTGTATTTCTGCAGATGCGTAAATGACAGACTGCTCAGGGAAGAAAACTATAAACAAATCCTTAAACAGGCTGAGCTTGTAGAGAGGGTGAAAAGAAAAGGAGATGAGTGTATTGAAAGTAGCAATCATAGGAGCGAATAGTTACATAGCGCGAAACCTTCTTGTCTTTCTCAAACTGAACTTTCCAAGGGCAAAAGTGCTGCTTTATGATCTTGCAGGCAAGCATTTGGATGGAGAGGAGAACTACCATAGCATAAAGATATTGGAAGAAGATTCCGTCGCTCAAATGGATCTGGACTGCGATCTGGTTTTCATGTTTGTGGGAAAAACAGGGTCGGCTGCTGGCTTTGATGAATTTGAAACGTTTATCGACATCAATGAACGTGCGCTCTTGCATGTTTTGCGGGAATACAGAAAGCAGAAGTCGAATGCCAAGATTATCTTCCCGTCGACAAGGCTGGTTTATAAAGGCAGTCCTAATCCTATAAAGGAAACGGATGAGAAGGAATTCAAGACAGTTTATTCGGTAAACAAGTTTTCATGTGAACAGTACTTAGAACAATTCCATCGGGTTTTTGGCATTCAATATTGTATTTTTCGAATTTGTGTGCCTTATGGAACAATGGTTCCCGGTGCTGGTTCCTACGGAACGGTTCATTTCATGATACACCATGCGAAAAAAGGGGAAAACATTCCCCTTTACGGGACGGGTGATGTTCGGCGTACATTCACTCATATTGAGGATTTGTGCAGTAATTTGTTAGATGGTGCACTCTGTGAGAGGTGCAAAAACGATGTTTATAATATCGGTGGAGAGAATTTAAGCATTGGTGAAGTGGCAGAACTGATTGCCACACAATATGGAGTGGGAATCGACTATGTAGATTATCCAAAAATCGACGAGATGATTGAATCAGGGAGCACAGTTTTCGATGCTGATAAATTAGCTGCTTTGGGGATTAGACCGAGCCGAACAATTCGGGAATGGATTCTTTCAAGCGATAATCGGATTGACAAAAAATTCAAGCGAGGGGGGGGGGTATATGACTATTCAGTAATACTTGTTTTTAAATGTGATTGGCTGTTGTCCATAAATAAAAGTCAGAACTTCGTCAATGAACATTACAGTCCCAATTAGATCCATGCGGTTCTAATGAGACAAAATTGTATTGATGAAAGGGATTTAAACGATGGCACAGCTAAAAATCACGGAACTATCGCTTCCGGGTGTAAAAATTATTGAACCCGCATATTTTGAGGACTATCGCGGGTACTATATGGAATCATACTCTAAGCGTACAATGGCTGAAATAGGGATTGACAATGTATTTGTTCAAGATAATCACCTGTTATCTGCGAAGAAATACACCATCAGGGGAATACATTTTCAGAACAATCCCAAGGCTCAGGCAAAACTCCTGAGATGTACAAGGGGCAGGATTTTGGACATTGCCGTTGATCTGAGAAAGAACTCACCTACATACAAAAAGTATGTATCGGTTGAACTTGACGCTGAAACAAAACAGCAGATTTTCATCCCTAAGGGTTTTGGTCATGCCTGCATGTCCCTTGTAGATGATACCGAAGTGCAGTATAAGGTAGATGAGCTTTATTATCCCGAGTATGACCGTGCTATTGCATGGAATGACCCGGATATAGGGATAGACTGGGGAGGGATAACTCCTATCGTCTCTGAAAAGGACAGAAATGCTCCTACGATTAAGGAAAGTGATGTGAATTTTTGAATGAAGACCGTAATAGTCACCGGTGCCGGAGGATTTATCGGAAACGCGCTTTCAAGAGAACTGTTGAGCCGTGGAGATACTGTTTACGGCGTTGACATAAAAGCCGGATATCTTGCGGACCTTTGCGAAAATAAATGCTTTGTTCCCATAGAGATGGACCTTACAAAAGAAAGTCTTTCGGATAGGATAAACAAAAAGGCGGATCTATTGTTTTATCTTTCATGGGGAGGCTCTCTCGGCGGTAGAGATCTTAACGATGTGGATCTCCAGACGGAAAATATCAGAACCGCGGCCAAGGTTTGTGATGACGCCGCGAAAATATGCAGCCGATTTATTTTCGTAAGCTCAAGTTATGAGCATATGAAAAGCAGGAATACCGGGGATTTTTCAATAAATACCTACGGAATTGCCAAGAGAGCCGCCGCGGATATATGCGCGTATATCTCATCGCAAGTCGGAATGGAGTACATAAAAACCGTTTTGACAAATACCTATGGAGTCGGTGACCGCTCAAGGAAGGCAGTCAATACGATTATCAATGCTATGCAGAACGGGCAGCCTCTTAAACTTGTTGAGGGAAACAACCCCAATGACTGGGTATATATTGACGACACGGTGAGCGGGCTTATAACAGTCGCTGAACAGGGCGAGTCGTTCAGGGAATATTATATCGGGCATAAAAATATTACCACATTCAGAGAAAAGATACTTGAAATGAAAGAAGCTCTTTGCTTTGAAAGGCAACTGGCTTTCGGCGAAATGCGGGAGGATACTTTCGTGGATTACACACAACTGAAATCTGAAATCATAAAGGGTTTTAAATGCACTGCTGATTTCCGTGAGAGCATCCTCAAGACTGCGGAATGGCTTAAATCCATAGCCCCCGAAAATTCAGTCGGGGGGGGTACAATTACCAAGTAATCATTATGCCCGCAGCCGGAAAGGCGGCGGCATGATATGAAAAAAGTTATTGTCACCGGGGCAGGAGGTTTCATAGGCGGGGCATTAACCGAACTTTTATTAAAAAAGGGTATAATCGTCTATGGCGTGGGTATCTCCGAAAAAGCGCTTGAAAGACATCAGGACAGAGAAAACTTTATCCCCGTAATTGCCGACTTTACAAAATACAGTCAGCTCCATGAAATGATCAACGATGACATTGATGTCTTTTACCATTTTGCGTGGCAGGGGGTGTTCGGCGAGGCATTCAAGGATTACAGGCTCCAGCTTTCAAATGCTGTCTATGCTGCCGATGCGCTTAATGAAGCAATAAAAATAGGCTGCAAAAAATTTGTATTCGCGGGAACATATAACGAAATTGAGGTTGCGGATTTCATTGATATGAGCGGACAGAAGCCGCGTTATACCTGTATCTATTCTGCCGCCAAAACAGCCGCTGAAATCATTTGCAAGACGATAGCCTCAAATTTCGGCATCGAATACAGCGCCGGTCTGACTTCAATGTCCTACGGCGAAAACAACCGCTCGATGATGCTTGCAAATGTCGTTATAAAACAGCTTATCAATGGCGAAAGCCCGAACTTGATTGAAGGCAATATCCCGTATGATTTTATCTATATAGACGACATCGCCCGCGCTTTCTATGCCATAGGCGAAAAGGGAAAGCATCTTAAGAGCTATTATATCGGTCACAGACAGCTCAGGACGTTCAGAGAATGGCTAACGGATATCGGGAAGATAATAAACCCGGATGTAAAGCTTAACTTTGGCGCGTATCCCGACGACGCGAGCAGAAACTATGAGAAAATAGATCTTAACGCCTTATATAATGACACCGGTTTTGAATGCCGGGCGGATTTCAAAAAAAGCATTTTGAAAACCGCAAACTGGCTTAAATCCGAACTCAAAAACTCCACCGGGGGGGGGTATAACTATCGGGTAATATACTTTATTCTGCCATATAATAAAATATATCATTTCATCATGGAGCATTACAGTCCCAAACGACAAAATCTATAGGCTGTGAAGAGTTAAGAGGACATAAATGAACGGATGAAAGGATGTATAAAATGGCAACGCTAAAAATAACCGAGCTTGAATTACCGGGTGTAAAGGTGATTGAGCCAACATATTTTGAAGACTACAGAGGCTATTACTGCGAGACTTATTCATCCCGCACAATGGAAAAATATGGAATCAACACGGTTTTCGTCCAGGATAACCACAGCTTTTCGCTGAAAAAGGGAACTGTCAGGGGAATACACTTTCAGAACAACCCCAAGCCGCAGCTAAAGCTTGTGAGATGTACCCGCGGCCGCGTTATGGACTATGCGGTGGATCTGAGAAGGGATTCCCCTACATTCAAAAAGTGGGTAACGGTGGAGCTTTCGGCGGATAACCGCAAGCAGATCTGGATTCCCTCGGGCTTTGGCCATGCGTTCATAACTCTTGAGGACAACTGTGAAGTGCTTTATAAGGTTGATGAATGGTATGATCCCGAGTATGACCGTGCAATCGCGTGGAACGATCCGGAAATTGCGATTGACTGGGGGACGGACAGTCCGATCATCTCTGTCAAGGATACGAAGGCGCCGACGCTTGCGGAAAGCGATGTGAATTTTACGGTAGGTGAAAACGGATGAAAAAAGTCATTGTTACGGGCGCGGGCGGTTTTATTGGCGGGGCGCTGACCGGGCTATTATTAAGCAAAGGCATAACCGTCTATGGCGTGGATATCTCCGAAAAAGCGCTTGAAAGGCATCAGGGCAAGGAAGGATTTATCCCCGTAATTGCCGACTTCACAAAGTATAACCAACTTCACGAAATGATCAACGATCATGTAGACGTCTTCTATCATTTCGCGTGGCAGGGATACGGCAAAGATACGCAGAATTTTGACGTGCAGATTGAAAACGTGTATGGAACCCAAAGAGCGTGCGAAGCAGCGGCAAAAATCGGGTGCGGGAAATTCGTCTTTGCCTGTTCCAGCTATGAGTATCAAAAAAGCAATGCAAACGGTTCTGTTGGATATTTCAGCATTTATGGCGCCGCAAAAACGGCGTCAAAGGCATTTGCGAGAAGTACCGCGCATCGAATGGGAATTTCCTTTTGCGGAGCGATTTTTACGAATGTGTTCGGTGTCGGGGATAAATCCAACCGCTCGACAAACGCGATCATCAGACAACTTCTCCGCGGGGAAAATCTGCGGTCGGTAAAGGGAGACGCATTGTTCGATTGGTCGTATATTGACGACGTGACAAACGGCCTTTACGCGATTGGTGATAAAGGCTTGAGCGGTAAGGAATATTACGTTGGCAGCAATCGCCTGCGGCCTTTTCGGGATATAATTTCAGAGGTACGGGATATTCTTGCACCAACCGCAGAAATTGAATTTGGAGCGTATGACGATAACGCTTATGTGGACTATACCGGGATCGATATTTACGAATTATATCGTGACACAGGATTCTATCCAAACTGTGACCTCCGAGAAAGTATTTTGAAAACCGCAAGCTGGCTCAAATCTACAGATCCCGCAAACAGTGCGGGGGGGTATAATTTACCAAGTAGTCATTATGCCTGCTGCCGGAAAGGCGGCGGCGTGATGAAAAAGGTCATTGTTACGGGCGCGGGCGGTTTTATTGGCGGGGCGCTGACCGGGCTATTATTAAGCAAAGGCATAACCGTCTATGGCGTGGATATCTCCGAAAAAGCGCTTGAAAGGCATCAGGGCAAGGAAGGATTTATCCCCGTAATTGCCGACTTCGCAAAGTATAGCCAGCTTCACGAAATGATCGACGATAATATAGACGTCTTCTATCATTTCGCACGACAGGGCGGATATGGTTCTGCATTTAAGGACTATCGGTTACAGTTAAATAACTCTATTGCAGACTGTGATGCTATTTCCGAAGCGATTAAAATCGGATGCAGAAAATTTGTTTTTGCGGGTACGGTCAATGAATATGAAATGAATGCTTATATCAGTGCTGATCGTATAAAACCAAGATATACCTATATTTATTCTGCAGTCAAGCAAACAAGCGAGGCTATATGTAAAACGATTGCTTTTAATGAGAATATAGAATATTGCGCCGGAAGAATAGCTATGGCATATGGCGAGGGCTTTCAATCAATGACCTCTTTGCCAAATGTTGTCATGAGAAACCTCATGGCGAACATGCCTTGTAAACTTGTCGAGGGAAAGGATTTATATGACATGATTTATATTGATGATATAGTGAACGCTTTTTATCTGATCGGCGAAAGCGGAGAAAATATGAAAAGCTACTATGTCGGGCACCGGAATGTTGGAACGTTTAGGGAAATCATAGAAAAAATTGCAGAGGTTCTGAATCCGGACTGCCCGTTGCTGTTCGGGACCTATCCGGACGCGAAATCGGGAGTTGACTACAAAAACATCGACACGGATGCGCTTTGGCGCGACACCGGTTTTGAATGTCAGACGGATTTTAAAGAAAGCATTTTGAAAACCGCAAGCTGGCTCAAATCTGCAGATTCCGCAAACAGTGCGGGGGGGGGTATTACCAAGTAATCTTTATGCCCGCTGCCGGAAAGGCGGCGGCGTGATGAAAAAAGTCATTGTTACGGGCGCGGGAGGTTTCATAGGCGGGGCGCTGACCGAGTTTTTCCTTGAGAAAGGAATTACCGTTTACGGGGTGGACGTTTCCGAAAAGGCGCTGGAGCGGCATAAAGGCAAAGAAACCTTTGTTCCGATTGTTGCCGATTTCACAAAATACGGACAGCTTCATGAGCTTATTCGCGATGATATCGACGTCTTCTATCATTTCGCGTGGCAGGGGGTGTTCGGCGAACCGTTCAGGGACTACCGACTGCAGCTTTCAAACGCGGCGAGCGCCGGCGACGCGATTACCGAGGCAGTGAAAATCGGCTGTAAAAGGTTCGTGTTCGCGGGTACGATGAACGAGTACGAGATGAATGAATATATCAAAGCCGATTCTTTCGAGCCGAGATACACCTATATTTATTCGGTCGCCAAGCAGGCTGCGGAAGCTGTCTGCAAAACGTTGGCGTACAATCTCGGCATTGCATACAACTGCGGGCGCGTCGCGATGGCATACGGCGAACGCAACCGCTCCATGATGGTGCCCAACGTGGTGATGAAGAATCTGCTGGCAGGTACGCCATGTAAACTTGTGGAGGGGAACAACCTGTACGACATGGTATACATAGGCGATATTGTCCGCGCGTTTTACGCCATCGGCGAGCGCGGCGTCAATATGAAAAGCTACTATGTCGGGCACCGGAATGTTGGAACGTTTAGGGAAATCATAGAAAAAATTGCAGAGGTTCTGAATCCGGACTGCCCGTTGCTGTTCGGGACCTATCCGGACGCGAAATCGGGAGTTGACTACAAAAACATCGACACGGATGCGCTTTGGCGCGACACCGGTTTTGAATGTCAGACGGATTTTAAAGAAAGCATTTTGAAAACCGCAAGCTGGCTCAAATCTGCAGATCCCGCAAATAATGCGGGGGGGGGTATAATTACCAAGTAGTCATTATGCCTGCTGCCGGAAAGGCGGCGGCATGATGAAAAAAGTCATTGTTACCGGAGCGGGAGGCTTCATAGGCGGCGCGCTGACCCGTGCCCTTTCAAAGGACTGCACCGTATATGCAATAGCATATAACGAATCTGAAAAATCGAGGCTGGTTCGAAACCCAAATGTCATCCCGATTGTCGGAGATTTGAATCGTTGGAAGGATATAAAGGATCAATTAAGGGATGTTTTGGACATTGACGTTTTTTATCATCTTGCGTGGGGCGGTATATCTTCAGCAGCATATAAAGACATAAATGTGCAAAAGGGCAATATACAGATGTCAATTGCCGCTGCCGAGTTAGCTTCTGCAATCGGCTGCCGTAAATTTGTTTTTTCAGGAACGAATCAGGAGTATCTGGTTTCTGAGTGCCTTGTAGATGGCACCGTAACAGAATCTAGTGTTTACGGGATCTGTAAACTGTGCGCAAGAAAGCTCACGCAGGTTCTGTTAAAAGATAGGATGGAGTTTAACGCTACAGCTTTTACGAACGTTTATGGACCGGGCGATTTTTCACAGAGAACCGCAAACTTCTTTATTGGAAAACTTTTAAACAAGGAACCGCTCAGCCTGATTACAGGTAACCACCCGTATGATTGGACATATATTGACGACGCTGTATCCGGACTTATCGCAGTAGGCGAAAAGGGAGTAAATGGGAAACAGTATTATATAGGTTCAAGAACGATCCCCACTTTTAAAGAAATTCTTATAAAAGTAAGAGACATTTTGTACCCGGAAGGCGTTCTGAATTTCGGAGCATATTTTGATCCGTCATATACGGATTATTCAAAATTTGACCTTGACGCCTTATATAATGACGCCGATTTTGAATGTCGGGCGGACTTCAAAGAAAGTATATTGAAGACTGCAGGGTGGATCAGAGAAAACTTATGAAAAGAGGAGTAAAATGGGAAGGATAATCGTTGTCGGGACAGGCTTTTCGGGCAGCATTTTAGCCCGGAAGATTGCCGAGGAATGTGACAGAAAGGTAGAAGTAATCGAAAAGCGCCCACACGTCGGCGGGAACATGTATGACGAGTACGATCAGTACGGCATCCTCGTTCAGCGGTACGGTCCGCATTTCCTGAATACAAACAAATATTGGATCATCGAGTACCTGTCGCAGTACGCGAAGCTTTTTCAGCACGACACGCATCTGCTCAGTTTCATCGACGGAGAATATGTGCAACTCCCGTTTAATTTCCGCACACTACAGCAGCTTGTTGGGGCGAAGAAGTCTGAGTTATTGCTCGCCAAACTGCGGGAGTATTTTGGAGGCCGTGACCGCGTGCCGATTTTCGAGCTTGTGGATAGTGACGACGAAGATATCCGCGAATATGGCAATCTCCTGTTTGAAAAGGCATACCGCACCTATACCGCGAAACAGTGGGGAATCCCGCCGGAGGAGATCGACCGAAGCGTGCTCGAACGCGTCCCGATGGCGATGAACTTTGACACGCGGTATCTGAACAAGGATTTCCAATATCTTCCAAGGGGGGGGTTCACGGAAATATTCTGCAATCTGCTTAATCACGAAAACATTACGGTTACGCTGAACACCGACGCACTTACCCATATCCGGTTTGACGGCGCAAAACACGTCATCACCTATGACGAAGAAGATGTGGAATTGCTTATTTTTACGGGCAACATCGACGAGCTGTTCGGCCTAAAATACGGGCGCTTGCCTTATCGTTCGCTAGACATTCGATACACCTACGAGAACAGAAAGAGCATCCTTCCGGAAGAGATTGTTTCCTATCCGCAGGCGCCGGGATACACAAGAAGTACCGAATATAAAAAGTTTACCTTTGGACTCGATCAGGACATTCCCGTCTCGATGATTGCGACGGAGTATCCGTTGGAATATGACCCGGACTCGGAAAACGCCAATATTCCGTATTATCCCGTGCTGACGGATGAAAGCCAGAAAAAATACCGGCAGTATCTCGTCGAGGCAGAGCAATACGGGAATATCGTCCTGTGCGGGCGGCTTGCCGAGTTTCAGTATTACAACATGGACGTCTGCATAGAACACGCCTTCCAAAAATTCGAGGGCATAAAAAAACGATTGGAGAAGAACCGATGAAAGGGATCATTTTAGCGGGAGGAAAAGGCACGCGGCTGTACCCGAATACGATTTCTGTGTCCAAGCAGCTTCTTCCCATTTACGATAAGCCGCTTATCTATTACTCGTTGTCAACGCTTCTTTTGGCGGGAATCAGAGAGATGCTCATCATCTCAACGCCGCAGGATATTGACAGATACGAGCAGCTGCTGGGAAATGGAGCGAGGTTCGGCGTACAGATTGCATACGCTGTGCAGGAAAGTCCCCGAGGCTTGGCAGACGCTTTTATCATCGGCGAGAATTTTATCGGAAGCGACAGCGTGTGTCTTGTCCTCGGTGACAATGTGTTTTACGGGCAATATTTTACGAGCTTCCTCCAAAAGGCGCAAAAGCAGGCCGAAACCTATGGTGCGACAATTTTCGGCTACCCGGTAAAAGATCCCGAGACTTTCGGCGTGGTGGAGTTTGACAAGGACAATCACGTGCTTTCCATCGAAGAAAAGCCGGTACATCCGAAATCCAACTATGCCGTACCCGGACTTTATTTCTATAACAATGACGTCGTGGAGATTGCGAAGAACGTCAAGCCGTCAGCGCGTGGGGAAATCGAGATCACATCGGTCAACAACGAGTATTTGCGTCGCAGGCAGCTTCAGGTGATGCTGATGGGGCGAGGTATGGTATGGCTGGATACCGGCTCTCCAAAGGGGATGCACAAGGCCAGCGGATTTGTGAAAACTGTGCAGGAGATGCAGGGCTTCTATATCTCCTGCATTGAGGAGATCGCGTGGCGTCAGGGATTCATTGACGATGAACAACTGCGTAAATGCGGGGAAGAACTCAAGATGACCGACTACGGGCAGTATCTGCTTTCACTCGCTAAGGACGCCAAGTTGAAACAGTAAAGATTGGCGGAAAAACCGGGTACGGAGCGGATCAAATGTGGGGAACATTCCTCCGCTCACCTTCATGGGTTCCGTAGTTTTCCGGCCCCACGGAACCATTATTCCACAGATTAACAAAAAGGCGAAAGCTGCACCGTTTCGATTTCATAACCTCATCGGTGCCTTTCGCGGAAAGGCAGTTTATAACCATGATCATTATCGTGACCGGCGGAGCCGGATTCATCGGGAGTAATTTCGTGTTCCACCTGCTAAAGGAACACCCGGACGACCGCGTCGTCTGTCTGGACAAATTGACCTATGCCGGCAACCTTTCAACGCTCGCGTCCGTGATGGGGAAGCCGAATTTCCGCTTTGTCCGCGCGGATATCTGTGACCGGGAGGCGGTGGATCGGCTGTTCGAAGAGGAGCATCCCGACGTCGTCGTGAATTTTGCGGCGGAAAGCCACGTGGATCGATCTATCGAGGACCCCGGCGTATTCCTGCAAACGAACATCCTCGGCACACAGACTTTGATGGACGCCTGCCGCAAGCACGGGATCGCCCGGTACCATCAGGTTTCCACCGACGAGGTTTACGGAGATCTGCCGCTGGACCGGCCGGACCTGTTCTTCACGGAGGAAACGCCGCTCCATGCGTCAAGCCCGTACAGCGCTTCCAAGGCCGCGGCGGATCTGCTGGTGCTGGCGTATCACCGAACCTATGGGCTGCCTGTGACTATTTCCCGTTGCTCGAACAACTATGGACCTTACCATTTCCCGGAGAAGCTGATCCCGCTGATGATCGTGAATTGCCTGCATGACAGACCGCTCCCGGTCTATGGGAAGGGAGAAAACGTCCGTGATTGGCTGTATGTGGAGGACCACTGCAAGGCAATTGATCTTATCTTGCAGAAGGGCAAGGTCGGAGAAATTTACAATATTGGCGGGCATAACGAGATGCGTAACATCGACATCGTCAAGCTGATTTGCAAGGAATTGGGCAAGCCGGAGACGCTGATCACTTACGTGACTGATCGCAAGGGGCACGATATGCGCTACGCCATCGACCCCACAAAAATTCATACCGAACTCGGCTGGCTGCCGGAGACGAAGTTCGCCGACGGGATCAAGAAGACGATTCGCTGGTACCTCGATAACCGTGACTGGTGGGAGACGATCCTCTCCGGAGAGTACGTACATTACTATGAAAAAATGTACGGGGAGCGGCTTGGGGGCTGAAGATACAGGCGGAAATCTGATGGAATCAAAACGGATGAAACGAATCTTGTTTGTTATCGGGCTGGTACTCGTGTGTATCCTCGCATTTATTTGGGGAAACTCAATCCTGCCAGGGAGAATTTCGTCAGCAATCAGCCACGCAGTCAAAGAGTTCTTTGGATGGGAATCCTCCGACTACGCGGTTCGGAAGGCCGGGCACTTTACGGAGTTTCTGCTGCTTGGCGCGGTGCTCGGGCTGTTTTTCACGCTTAAAGGCATTAGCCGGAAGGACAAGGCGCTGTATTTGTGTCTGTTTGCGCTGTTGGTGCCGCTGATGGACGAGACGATTCAGCTGTTCAGTGACAGCCGTGGACCGTCGGTGACGGACATCTGGATCGACATCGCGGGGTATGCGTGCGGATGTGTGCCGGTGCTGATGGTCGCGGCGGTTGTGCGGTGGGTCTGGAAGAAACGAAAAATGTAAGATTCCTTTCAAAAAAGTATAACGGAGAAGGATACCATGAATTACGAACCCACCGCCGAGCAGATGAAAGCGACCTTGCAGGAGGTATGTAAGGCCTTCCGCATCCCCGGCGAACTGGAGAACTGGGAAACCATTACCCGGGGCAATATCAATATGACCTATCGGGTCTGCTTTTACAATCCGAACGGTCAACCCGACGAAATCCACAAGTCCTACCTTGTGCAGAAGGTCAATGCCTATGTGTTTAGGAATCCGAAGGAAATCATGCGGAATATCGACCGCGTGACGACGCACATCCGGGAGAAAGCCCCCGGCACGGTGCAGCTGCATTTTCACCACACGGCGGATGGGAAGAATTACTACGCCCCCGGCAGCGGCGCATTCTGGCGGCTGAGCAACTTCATCGATTCGGTTACGTTCGATACCTGCGCCGACCTCGCGATTCTGCGCGGCACGGGTAAGGCGTTTGGCCGGTTCCAGACAATGCTGTCTGACTTCGACGCGGACACGCTGTATGAGACGATTCCGGACTTTCACAATACGGAGAAACGACTGGACAGGCTGTTCCAAAGCGCGAAAGAGGACCCGTACGACCGGGCAAGGGAGGTCGGCGAGGAGCTATGCTTTCTCGATTCCCTGCGAGAGAAGGCGACGGAGCTTTGCCGGATGCGGGAGGACGGGGCGCTGCCGCTGCGGGTGACGCACAACGACACGAAGGTCAACAACGTGCTGTTCGACCGCAGAACGCTTGAACCGTTGGTGGTCATCGACCTCGACACGGTTATGCCGGGGCTTTCCGCCTATGATTTTGGGGACGCGGCGCGGTTCGCGGCGTCGAGCGCGGCGGAGGACGAGCCGGACGTGAGGAAGGTGTATCTGGATACAGAGAAGTTCCGCGCGCTGGCAGAAGGATACCTTGCATCGGCGAATGGCGGGCTGGCAAAGTGCGAAATCGACGTGCTGGCGCTGGGCGCATTGACGCTGACGGTGGAGCTGGCGTCACGGTTCCTCGACGACTACCTGACCGGGGACAAGTACTTCCGCACGGTGTACGCGGGGCAGAATCTGGTGCGGACGCGGAGCCAGTTGAAACTGGCGGCGGACATGTTGGAGAAACTGCCGCTAATGGAATCCATCGTCGCAGAGGCGGCTGGGAGGGATGCGTAAAAATGGAGTATGACTATCTGATCGTCGGGACCGGGCTGTACGGCGCGGTGTTCGCGCAGCAGGCGAGGGAACGCGGGAAAACCGTCCTCGCAGTGGACAAACGTCCGCAGATCGCCGGGAACGTGTACACCGAAAAAGTCGAAGGGATCGAGGTACACCGTTACGGAGCGCACATTTTTCATACGAACGACGAAACCGTGTGGAAGTACGTCAACCGCTTCACAGCGTTTAATCGGTTCACGAATTCCCCCGTGGCAAACTACAAGGGAGAACTGTACTCTCTGCCGTTCAATATGTACACGTTTAACAAAATGTGGGGTGTGGTCACGCCGGAAGAGGCAAAGCGGAAAATCGACGAGCAGCGACGGGACGCCGGGATTGTCGAACCAAGAAACCTCGAAGAGCAGGCGATTTCGCTGGTCGGAACGGATATTTACGAAAAACTGGTCAAGGGCTATACCGAAAAGCAATGGGGAAGGGATTGCAAGGACCTTCCCGCGTTCATCATTAAACGACTGCCGGTACGGTTCACATTTGACAACAACTATTTTAATGCGAAATATCAGGGAATTCCCGTAAAGGGGTACACGAAGCTGGTCGAGACCCTGCTGGACGGGGTGGAGGTGCGGCTGAACACGGATTACCTCGCGCACAAGGACGAACTGGACAGGCTGGCGCATACCGTCGTTTACACCGGACCAATCGACGCCTATTTCGGGTATAAGCTGGGAACCCTTGAATACCGATCGGTTCGCTTCGAAACGGAGCTGTTGGAAGTCCCGAACTTTCAGGGGAACGCGGCGGTAAATTATACCGACCGGGACACCCCGTGGACGCGGATTATCGAGCATAAATGGTTCACATTCGGAAAGGACGAGGACGGGAACGACCTGCCGAAGACGGTCATTAGCCGGGAGTACAGCAGGAGGTGGAAGCCCGGCGACGAGCCGTACTACCCGGTCAACGATGAGCGGAACAACGGACTTTACGGGCAGTACAGGGAGCTGGCGGAATCGGAACCGAACGTGCTGTTTGGCGGGAGGTTGGCGGAATACAGGTATTACGATATGGATCGCGTCATCGCGGAGGCGCTGAAGGCTGCGGAACGGATACGGTGAAAGCAAAAGGGAGGGGACGTGTCATGGAAAAACCGATCGATATCTGGTCTTTGACGCGTACCCTGCTGCGCAAAGCATTGACTGGCGCGGATCTTCCGGACGGCATGACCGAGTTGCTGACCGACGACGTTCTGCAGAACATTCTGCACCTTTCTTCGCGATACGACGTGGCGCATCTCGTCGCCTGCGCCTTGCCGGAACTGCATGGCGAAACGGCGGCATTCGAAAAAGCAAAACTGAAAGCTTTTATGCGCTGCGAACAGCAAAGTTACGAGTTCGAGCGCCTTTCCGACGTGCTGGAGCAGGCGAAAATTCCGTATCTGCCGCTGAAGGGTGTGGAGATACGGAGCTACTACCCGGAACCTTGGATGCGGACCGGGTGCGATATCGACGTGATGCTGCATGAGGACGACCTCGACCGTGCCATCACCTTGCTGCTCCCCGCATTGCAGGCGAAACCGTGCGGACGTACGCCGCATGACGTGTCGATTGAAACGGCCGGCGGGGTCCACATCGAGCTGCACTACCGCGGGTTCGAGCAGAACCGTAGCGGGAAGGCGGGTGAGGTCTTGCAGGACATCTGGGTTCATGCGCACAGCGTGTCGGGCGGGATGCGGTATGCGCTGGACGGGGAGACGTTCTACCTGTATCATATCGCGCACATGGCGAAGCATTTCGAGGTCGGCGGCTGCGGCGTGCGCCCGTTTCTCGACCTGTGGCTGCTGGACAAAAAATTGCGAATGGAGCGGGAAAGGGCGGCTGAGCTGCTGCGGAAAAGCGGGCTTTTAAAGTTCGCGCAGACGTGTAGTGTACTTGCGAGAGTGTGGCTGGAGGACGAGCCGCACACGGAGCTGACGGCCGCCTTGGAGCGCTATATCCTGCACGGCGGGATGTACGGCAATATTTCGAACATGGTCGCGGTGCAGCAGACGAAGAACGGCGGGAAGCTGCGGTATATCCGTTACAGGCTGTTTTTGCCGTACGACAGCATCAAGAACCAGTATCCGGTTCTGAAGAAGCATAAGTGGCTGACGCCCGTTATGCAGGTGCGCCGGTGGGTCAAGATGGTGACGGACGGCCGCATGCATCGCACCGCATCGGAACTGCGCAGCCTGCGCGAGGATACGGGCGGACAGAAGCAGGTCGAAGCGTTGATGCGTCAACTGGAATTGTAAAAAAGTTGTATCCGCCAAACGCGAATGATTCGGCGGATACGAAGATTTTACAGGCGACGGGTGGCTATTTTCGTCCGTCTCACGAAAAAACGAAAAACGCCGTGCGGCGGTCCGGCGCAACGCGGCGTTTTTTTGACACAATAATCAGTCGCTCACGGGTAAATTTTTACGGAGGACCTCGGCGATGATGAGGTGCCCGTCGGCGGTCGGGTGCGGGTCGAAGTTCAGCCGCCCGAGAGACGCGTTGACTAGCTGCCCGGATGTCTGCTCGAACGCGTCGTACACGTCGCAGAGCGTGCAGCCGTAGGTCTTCGCGCCGTCGCGCAGGATGTCATTGAGCTGGGTGACGCACAGGTCGGCGACGTCGGCAAAGGTGGTCTTTTCACCGTTGACGCGCAGGGAGATCTGCGTGAAGCCGCGGTAGGGATTGTACACCGTTTGCAGCAGGACCGTCGCGTCCGGGTTCGCTTCTGAAATCTGTTCGAGAATGGCGGGCAGTTCCTCCCGGAAGGAGGTGAGCGCCTCGTTCGCCGCGTCGAGCAGCGCGCCCGCGTCGACTGTGGACTCCGCCTGCGAAATCGACGCGTTGCTGCTGAGCAGGGAGCGAATTAAATCGGAGAGGGCATGCAGCAGGTTGTTCGCTCCGATACAGACCGAAACGACGTCCGCTTCCGGTAGCGCTTCCGCTTTCCCCTCGCGCAGGAAGGTCAGCAGTTCCTCTCCGGTCTGCCCGTCGACGCCGTAATTGTAGACTGTGCAGCCGGTTTCCCGCCCGATGATTGACGAATAGCGCTGGGTTGCCGGATCGCTCAGCCCGTATCCGCGACAGATGGAATCGCCGAGGGCGACGTAGCAGAAGTTCCGTCCGAAGACCTCCTGCACCGGCGCTTCGCCCGGCAGACTTTCACCCGGCAGGGGATCGACTTGCTGGCTCTGTTCCGGCTCGCTCGCGGGCGGGAGGGCCGAAACGGGCGGCTCACTCGACGAAACATCGCTCGGCGCGTCCTCCGGCGGGAGGGCGGATCCGGCGGCGGACGGCGCGGAGGTCGAAAAGGGTTCCGTGCGGTCCGGCTCGCAGGCGGCGAATGCCAAGAGCAGCGCGAACAGCAAAAGCAGCGTGATGACGCGGCGGGGAACAAAGACGGTGTGCATACGGGGGTCCTTCCTTTCTGCGTGGCGGGAGGTTCTCTTTGGAAGTATACCCCGCCGGGCACGTTTTCAAACGGGAAACCGGGTAAAAAAGCCAGGACCCCGCCGGCCCGTCCGTCCCAGCGGGGTACAAAAGAGGCTTACTTCAGAACGTCAAAGAAAACCAGAACGCAAAGCACGATGTCGATCAATCCATATAGCTCGACCAGCGTGCCAACGATCTTGAGCAGGACGCCCAGAAACGGGATCCACGAGAGCAGCCCGAACACCAGCCCGATGACGACGCAGGCCACAACGGCGATGATTAACTGTACCACGAGGGATGTAACGTCCTTCGGACGGACCTTGAACGGTAAAGGCCATAAAGTTTTCAGAAATTGCATAGCGATTTCCTCCTTTGTATTTTGCGCTTGTTTGCGCTTATTTCTCTGAAATTTCCTCCAGCACCCAGAGCATGCTGTGGTACTCGAGCGTGGTGGAGGCGTGCAGCCCGAACCCCATCAGTTCATCCCCGCGGTAGGTCTTGCCGGAGAGGCGCTCCCGGTAGAGGGCGTCCGGCTTGAGTCCGCGCAGGGTGATGCGCTCGTTGTTGCCGTACATACGCACGTGGGTCAGCACATAGCCCGCGACGCAGGTCGAGCGGTCGGCGGACACCGTACACCACGCTGAGCAGTTCTCTTCGAACGGGTTACGCAGGCGGTAGTAATTACCGGTCGCGAGAACTTCGCCGAACTCCTTGTGGAGGGCGGCTGCCTGGCGGACCTGTTCGCGCTCCGCGTCGGAAAGCACGGTCGGATCCAGCTCATAGCCGAACGAGCCGGTCAGCGCGACGCAGACGCGGGTCTCGAACGGGGTGACGTGTCCGGTCTGGTGATTCGGGCTGGCGGACACATGGGCGCTCATGGCCGAAAGGGGGTAGACCAGCGACGTGCCGTACTGGATGCGCAGGCGCTCGACGGCGTCCGAATTATCCGACGTCCAGACCTGCGGCATGTAGTAGAGCATCCCGGCGTCGAACCGCCCGCCCCCGCCGGAGCAGGATTCGAACAGCACGTCCGGGTAATCGCTGACCAGCCGTTCGAGCAGCTCGTACAGTCCGAGGTAGTAGCGGTGCGTGACCTCGCCCTGCCGGTCCGCAGGGAGAGTGGGGCTGCCGATTTCGGTCATGTTGCGGTTGAAATCCCACTTGATGTACTTAATCCCGCCGTCCTTAAGCACGGCGGAGACGCATTCATACAGGTAATCCCGCACCTCGGGGCGGCACAGGTCAAGAATCAGCTGGTTGCGGCCTTCTGAGCGGGGGCGGCCGTCGATGTGCAGGCACCAATCCGGGTGCGCACGGTAGAGTTCGCTGTTCGGGGAGATCATTTCCGGCTCGAACCAGATGCCGAGGTCCAGACCAAGCGGCTTAAGGTATTCCTTGAGGCCCTCGAGGCCGTGCGGCAGCTTCTTGCGGTTGACGTACCAGTCGCCGAGGGAGCTGTTGCCGCTGTTGCGCTCGCCGAACCACCCGTCGTCGATGACCAGCAGCTCGACTCCCAGATCCGCGCAGCTGTCCGCGATGCGTTTGATTTTCTCCTCGTCGAAGTTGAAATAGCAGGCTTCCCACATATTTAGCAGCACTGGACGGCGGGTATCGCGGTATTTCCCACGGCAGAGCCGGGTGCGAAACAGGCGGTGCAGGGTTTGGGACATGCGGCCAAGCCCTTCGCCGGAATAGGTCATGACCGCCTCAGGCGTAAAGAAGTCCTCGCCCGGTTCCAGCTTCCAAGAAAATTCCTCCGGGTTTAATCCGATCATCGCGCGGGCGGAATCGAATTGCCCGCCGGACGCCTCCGCCGCGAAGGAGCCGGAATAGACCAGAACCGACGCGTACACTTCGCCAGACGTTTCGTCCGCCGTCGGCGACGCGAGCAGCAGAAAGGGGTTATGGACGTGCGAAGAAGCGCCGCGGCGGCTCGACATTGTGAATCGACCGTGCTGTAACGGGTGGCGTTCGATCTGACGTTCTCGGCAATGCGTACCGTAATTGGACAGAATATCATACCGCGTGTGGTCGAAATCCACGCTCGCGCTCATTGCGCGCAGCAGCTGCACCGCGTTTGATCCGCCGTTGCGGACGCGGACGTAGCGGGTCAGGACGTCGTAGTCCTCCAGCACGCAGTAGTACAGTTCGGTTTCCACGCCGCTGACGCCGTCGCGCAGGTGAACGACGAGCGTCTCGCATTCGCTGTCGTTTTCCGTATAGACCGCCGGCAGACCGGGAATGCGGGGCTTGCCGGGAAGAATCTCATGGCCTTCGTAGCGCAGGTCGATAATGTTCGAGCCGTCGGGGTTGCGCACTTCCAGCGCCGGGGTCCGCAGATCGCCGCGGCCCCAGCAGGGGTACTCCAGCGGGACGTCGTCGAGGATAAAGCCTTCGCCGTTCTCCATGCGCGGGGAGAAGGCGGCGCGGCCCTGCTCGCGGAAGAAGTAGGAATGGTCGCCGTTTTGCAGGCGGGCGCCCCAATAGAGGTGGAGCAGAAAGCCGTTGCGGACCTGCATGACGTAACTCGACGTGCGGGTGTTAAGTTGAAATTGCAGGGTTCGCGGGTCAAAGCAGATACTCATAGATACCTCCGAAAAGATGGTTAACCTTTTTAACCGGCAAGCGCCGGGAGCAGCGCGGATGCGACGGCAAAATACACCAGAAGCGACAGCGCGTCGACGATGGTTGTGATGAACGGGCTCGCCATGACCGCCGGGTCGAACCCGATGCGTTTGGCGAGCATCGGCAGGGCGCTCCCGATCAGCTTTGCGAGCAGAACGGCCAGCGCGAGCGTCACGCTGACGACCATGGCGGTCCGCAGGTCGGCGCGGTCGATGAACAGCGCCTTGAGGAAGCCGACGAGTGCGAGCGAGACTCCGCAGAGCAGGGCGACCCGGAACTCTTTCCAGAGCACTCGCAGAACGTCCCGTAATTGCAGTTCGCCGAGGGAGAGCCCGCGGATGACCGTCACCGACGCTTGGCTGCCCGCATTGCCGCCGGTGTCCATGAGCATCGGAATGAAAACGGTCAGCAGCGGCACCGCTCCGAGTGCCGACTCGTAATGGCCGAGAATCTTGCCGGTGAACGTCGCCGAAATCAACAGCACCAGCAGCCACGGAATCCGCTTCCGCCAAGTCTCGAACACCCCGATCTTGAGGTAGGGCTTTTCCGACGGGACGATGGCGGCCATCTTCTGAATATCCTCGGTCGCCTCGTCCCGAATGACGTCCGCCGCGTCGTCGTAGGTTACGATGCCGACCAGCCGTCCGCCTTGGTCCGCTACCGGGATGGCGAGGAAATCGTATTTGCTCATGGTCTGGGCGACGACTTCCTTGTCCTCGTGGGTATTGACGTAAATAATGTTGGTTGTCATGATGTCCCCGATGACGGTTTCCGCGTCCGCCAGCAGCAGGTCCTTGACGGTGACGAGGCCGATAAGCCGCCGGTCGGATTCGGTGACATAGCAGGTGTAGATGGTTTCCTTGTCCACGCCGGTCCGGCGAATGCGGGCGAACGCGTCGGCAACCGTGAGGCCCCGGTCGAGCCGGACATATTCGGTCGTCATGATGCTGCCCGCGCTGTCCTTCGGGTAGCGCAGAATCTCGTTGATGGCGTCGCGGGATTCGCCGTCGGTGTTGCGCAAAATGCGTTTGACGACGCCCGCGGGCATCTCCTCGATCAGGTCCACCGTGTCGTCAATATACAGTTCGGCTAGCACTTCACGCAGCTTCGTGTCGCTGAACATGCCGATGAGCGCTTCCTGTAGCTCCGGCGACATCTCAACGAATACCCTCGCTGCCGTCTCCCGCGGGAGCAGACGGAACAGCAAGAGCACGTCCCGCTCCCCGAGCTGCTCCGAAACGAGGGCGATGTCCTGCGGTTCGAGCACGGAGAGGGTTTCCTGCAATTCGTGGAATTTTCGGGCTCCCAGCAGTTCCCGGACCCGGTCGGGAAGCTCCTCGCGGAGCATCTGTTCAAAATTCATTTGCGGTATCCTCCATTCTTCGGTCGTATGCGCACGAAAAATGGCGTAAACCCGCCTTGAAATGGGCAAACCTCGCAAAAGCGCTTCTGCGGTTAGGACGGAAGCTCGAAAAGGGAGACGCGAATGGGGTCTGTCCGTCTCGGCGGATTTATGCCGTTACTTCGTCCCGCGTCCATTCGATGTTCCCTTCCTCTCATTTGTCAATTTCTTTTATTATTTTACCCTTTCCGTGAGACTTTGTCAACTCATTGCGGGCAATTTTTTTGCGCGCAGACAATTTTTTTCTGCGGACATTTTTTTGTCCGCCGGATACATTTTTTTGCGGGCGGGCAAACTAACTCTGCGATTTCTTGATCGCGGCGGCCGATTTGCTCTTGCAAACGGGACCGGTTTTGTGTTATACTGAAGTTGGCTTCGTGAAAAGCGGCTGCTTTCCGAAGTTCAAAACCCACAAAATCGGAGGCGACGAAGATGTTTCGATTCGGCAACAGTTGGGACGAACGGTTGGCGCCGGAGTACGACAAACCGTATTACCAGCAATTGCGTGCGTTTCTCAAGCAGGAGTATTTCCGGCGGGACGTGCGGGTCTTTCCACCGATGGAGGACCTGTTCGCGGCCTTTCGGGAAACGGCATACGACGACGTTCGGGCGGTCATTTTGGGGCAGGATCCCTATCATGAGTATGGACAGGCGCACGGGCTGTGCTTTTCCGTCCGCAAAGGGGTGGAGATTCCGCCGTCGCTGGCGAATATCTTTAGGGAACTGCAAAGCGACCTTGGCTGTACGCCGCCGAAGGACGGGGATCTGACGCTTTGGGCAAAGCGGGGCGTCCTGCTGCTCAACAGCGTCCTGACCGTCCGCGAAGGGCAGGCGGGCAGCCATCGCGGGAAGGGCTGGGAACAGTTCACCGACCGGGCCATCGAGCTGCTTAACGAGCGAAAAGAGCCGGTCTGTTTCCTTCTCTGGGGCGGCTATGCCCGGGCGAAGAAGCAGCTGATCACCAACCCCGCTCATCTCGTGCTCGAGGCCCCGCATCCTAGTCCGCTTTCGGCTTCCAGAGGGTTCTTCGGCTGTCGGCATTTCTCCGCCTGCAACCGCTTCCTCGGGGAGCGGGCGATTGATTGGCAATTGCCCTGACGGGCCCGCTTTCGCCGTCGTGTTCCTTTTCGGTCGCTTAATCTGTTTGGAAAGGAACTGAAAACCCATGAATACGAAGCATGATTCTTCTGTTTGCCGGCTGTGCGCCGTGATCTGCGCGCTGCTGGTCGCGGTCTCGTTATGCGCCGTTTGGTGTATGGCGGAGGTCGGTATTGCCGCTGACGGCGCAGGGAACGGCGCGGGCGTGAACGCGGGTGCGGGCGCAACCGGCGGGGCCGGCGCCGACGCGGTCGGCGGCGCGGAAGCGGCCGATGGCGTACAGCAGGGCGCGAACCCCGGTGGCGCAGGCGCGGCCGGGACGGATGCCGGGACGGACGCCGGGACAGGCGCCGGTGACGCCGGTGACGGACAGGTTGCGCCGGCGGACGGATCGGACGCGGCCGATGCCGGCAACGCGAGCGGCACGACGGACACGTCGTCCGTCACGTCCTCCGACGGAACGGACACCTCATCGGTGATCTCGACGGATTCGTCGGCGGAAAGCACATCTTCCGCGACTTCCGCGGCCTCCTCCGCGCCAGCGACCGGCGACGCGGCGAGTGCTTTCCCGTACCTGCTCGGCACGGGCGCGCTGCTTGGGATGTTCACGGCGGTGCATCTGCGCCGCAAGGCGGCGTTTGACCCGACGCGACAGTAACCGGTCAAAAATTCTATGTGATCTTCCGCGGGCAAGCCGCCCGCGGGCTTTTTTTCATCTACCCCGTCCGCTTTTTCTAAAAAAAGGAGCGGAGACTTGACTTTCGGGCAAAAACCGTGTATACTTATGTTGTTTGGGTCATAAAAGGGGGGATTTCCGTGTTCGGATGGTTCAAAAAGTTGTGGGCAGTGGAGTTAGTCCGCTATCTGTTTGCCGGCGGAACGGCGTTCGTGTTCGACAAGCTGGTTGTCACGCCGCTGTGCAACCATTTCCTGCCGGCGCTGACGTGGCGGGGGTTAGACGTGCGGAATCTGCTGGCGGTCATGGCGGGATTCCTAGTCGGACTACTGATTAACAACTTGATCTCCATGTATCTTGTTTTCACTGCGGAATCCCAGAAGAAAAAGGGACGTTCCGCCCGGGCGGCGCTGGTGTTCAGCGTGGTCGGGGTCATCGGACTTTTTCTGAGCCTCGGCGGGAACCAGCTGTGCATCTGGCTGTTTGGCGAGGGAGAAACGAAGGAATGGATCTACAATATTGTGATTGCGGTCCCGGTTACGGCCTGGAATTATATCGGACGCAGGCTGTTTGTCGGCAAGGGCTGACGGGCAAAATTTCTGATCAATTTTCGATTTTAGGAAGAAGGGAAGCACCCGAATATGGGGAAACAGGCGATTCTCATTGGCGCGGGCCCGGCCGGACTGACCGCCGCTTACAAGCTGCTGACGGAGACCGACGTGAAGCCTATCATTTTAGAGGCGAGCGGGGAGATCGGCGGAATTTCCCGGACCGTCGCCTATCACGGCAACCGCATGGACATCGGCGGGCACCGGTTTTTTTCGAAGGACGCGTCGGTTAACGAACTCTGGGCGCACATCCTGCCGACGCAGGGCGCGCCGTCGATGGACGACAAGCTGCTGGGGCGGGAAAAGCCGCTCGCGGAAGGCGGACCGGACCCGGAGCAGACCGATCGGGTTATGCTCGTGCGGGACCGGGTTTCCCGGATCTACTTTCTAAAAAAATTTTTCGCCTACCCGATCTCCCTGCGGGCGGAGACCCTGCGCGACATGGGCTTCCGCAACACCGTGCGGGCGGGATTCGGCTACCTCGCCTCCTGCTTCCATAAGCGCCCGGAGGACAACCTCGCCAACTTCTATATCAACCGCTTCGGTAAGCCGCTCTACGAGATGTTTTTCGAGGACTACACCGAGAAGCTCTGGGGGGTCAATCCGCGGGAATTGTCGGCCGACTGGGGCGCCCAGCGGGTCAAGGGGCTTTCGCTTTGGAAGGCGCTCGCGGACGCGATCAGAAAGCCGTTCCGCCGTAGGGACGCGAGGGTGGAAACCTCGCTCATCGAGCAGTACCTCTACCCGAAAAAGGGTCCGGGACAGCTGTGGGAAGCGCTCGCGGACGAGGTGCGCGACCTCGGCGGAGAGATCCGGCTGAACGCGGAGGTGCGCGGGGTTCGCACCGGAGAAAACCGGGTCGAAGCGGTGCTGCTTGCGGACGGGTCCGAGGTGACCGGGGATTACTTTCTCTCCTCCATGCCGGTCAAGGATCTGGTGGCGGGCATGGGGCGGGACGCGGTCCCGGCGGACGTGTACGAAACGGCGACGGCCCTGCCGTACCGGGATTTCATTACGGTCGGCCTGTTGGTAAAGAAACTGCAAATTGAAAACCATACCAAGACCAAAACCCTCTCAAATATCGTGCCGGACTGCTGGATCTACGTGCAGGAGCGGGACGTGAAGCTCGGGCGACTGCAAATTTTCAACAACTGGTCCCCCTATATGGTCGGCGATCCGGAGCATACGGTCTGGATCGGGCTGGAGTACTTCTGCACCGAGGGGGATGAACTGTGGGAGATGGCGGATGGGGACTTCATTGCGTTCGCGGAGAACGAGCTTGAACACATTGGGATCATCAAAAAGGAGGACGTGCTCGACGCGACGCGGGTGCGGGTCAAAAAGGCGTACCCGGCGTACTTTGGCGCTTATGAGCGTTTTGGGGATGTGAAAAACTTCCTTGACGGGTTTGAAAACCTGTTCTGCATCGGCCGCAACGGACAGCACCGCTACAATAATATGGATCATTCGATGATCACGGCGTTCGAGGCGGTCAACTGCATTAAGAACGGCTCGACCGACCGTACGGCGGTCTGGAACGTCAATACCGAAAAGGAATACCACGAGGAAAAATGAGGGGAGCGTTCCGCTCCTCTTTTCCCGTTTTCAGGGATCGGACGGGAAAAGATTGTCATATTTTGTTCGAAAAGTTTAGCTTAACTCTTTACAAACGCGAAAAAATGCGATATAATGAAGGTAATATTAGCATTTGGGATTGGCTTTTCCAAGGGATATTCTTGGAAGTATTGCCCTAAGAAAGGTAGATTTTCGCGGAGGAGGAGGAAGGCGTTGAAGCTGCTTGAGGATCGAATTCTGCGGGACGGGAAGCTCGGCGAGGGGGAGGTCCTGAAGGTGGACAGCTTTCTCAACCATCAAATCGACGTGCGGTTCCTTTCGCTGCTCGGCGCGGAGTTCCGCCGGCGGTACGCGGGGGAGCGGGTGGACAAGATTCTGACCATTGAAGCGTCCGGGATCGGCATCGCCTGCCTGACGGCGGAGCAGTTCGGCTGTCCGGTTGTCTTCGCGAAGAAGACCAAGACCATCAACATCTACGCGGATGTGTACCGTTCTGAGGTGTATTCCTATACCCACGGTCAGTCGTACGAGGTCATTGTCTCCAAGGAGTTCCTGCACGAAGGGGAACATATCCTCATCATCGACGATTTTCTCGCCATGGGCAGCGCGCTGCGGTCGCTGCTGCGGCTGGTGCGGGACGCGGGCGCGATCCCGATCGGGGCGGGAATCGTCGTCGAAAAGGCGTTTCAGCCGGGCGGGACGGAACTGCGTGCGCAGGGCTTCCGCATTGAGTCGCTCGCCCGCATCGCGTCCATGAGCCATGAAAAGGGCATCACGTTCTGTACGGATTAGAAAAAGGGAAAACCAGAAATAAAGAAAAGAGGAACCAATATGAAACGAATCCTTTCCATGCTTCTCGTGTGCGTCCTGCTTGCGTCGGCGGTGCTCTTCTGCGCATCCTGCGGCAAGGACGACGTCGAAGGTGCTTCGTTCTACGGCGACGACGGCACGAAGGATCTTGCCGAAGCGGGCGTCCAAGCGCTCACGCCGCCCGCCGTTACCGGTGACCCCGCCGCCCTGAAGATCGGCGTCATTCTTATCGGCGACGAGACCGAGGGCTACACCAAGGCTCATATGGATGGCATTACCGCCGCGGCTGCCGCCCTCGGCATTTCCGAAAGTCAGATCATTTGGAAGAAGAAGACCCCGGAATCCGAAGCGGTCACTACGGCGGGCGAACAGCTCATCGCCGACGGCTGCACCTACATCTTCTCGAATTCCTACGGCCACCAGTCCTATATGCAGGAGCTCGCAGGTCAGCATAAGGACATCCGCTTCGTCGCCGTGACGGGTGATACCGCCGCGACCGCGGGGCTCGAGAACTTCTCGAATGCGTTCACGAACGTGTACGAGTCCCGCTATGTCTCCGGCGTCGTCGCCGGAATGAAGCTGAAGGAGCTGATCAACGAAGGAAAGCTGGACGAAAGCAATTACGACGGCGACAACGTCAAGATTGGCTACGTCGGTGCCCATCCGTTCGCGGAAGTCATCTCCGGTTATACCGCGTTCTTCCTCGGCGTCCGCTCTATTGTGAACAACGTTGTCATGGACGTCCGCTTCACCAATTCCTGGTATGACCTTGACGGCGAAAAGGCTGCTGGCAAGGCTCTGATCGACAGCGGTTGCGTCATCATCGGGCAGCATGCGGACTCCGCCGGCGCTCCGACGGCCGCGCAGGAAGCGTTTGAATCCGGCAAGGTTGCCTACTCGATTGGTTACAACGTCTCTATGCTCGACGTCGCACCCGACGCTGCGCTGACTTCCGCGACCAACGTTTGGCAGTCGTATTACCAGTATGCGCTCGCGACCGCGATCAACGGTGGAAACATCACGACCAACTGGGCCGCCGGCTACGCCGAAGGTGCCGTCGCCATTACCGACCTCGGCAAGAACTGTGCGGAGGGTACGCAGGCGAAGGTCGACGAGACCGTCAATGCCATCAAGAACGGCGAGCTGCATGTGTTCGACACGTCCAAATTCACTGTCAACGGCAAGACGATCACGTGGTGCTACGGGACGGACAGCGACGGCGACTTCACCTATGATAAGAACAACGTCGTCGCCGATGGGTACTATCACGAGTCCTACCTCCAGAGCGCTCCGAGCTTCCTGCTGGAGATCGACGGAATTCGCCAAATCAACAACAGTGTCGACTAACCGTGTTGCAGGAGACGGGGAGCGCCGCTTCGCGGTCTCCCCGTCCTGTTTTCCGCACCAGACAGAAACGGAGGAGCCGAGTTGTCCGAACCGAACTGTGCCGTTATCCGGCTGCAGAATGTCACCAAAACTTTCGGCGACGTCGTCGCCAATCACAACATTACCATGGAGATCCGCAGCGGGGAGATCCTTTCCCTGCTCGGAGAGAACGGCAGCGGGAAGACCACTCTGATGAACCTGCTCGCGGGGATCTACTACCCGGACCGCGGGGATATTTTTGTTCGCGGGGAGCGGGTGTCCATCCGGTCGCCGCAGGACGCGCACCGGCTCGGGATCGGCATGATCCACCAGCATTTCAAGCTCGTTGAGGTGTTCACGCCGGTGGAGAACGTTGTCCTCGGTCTGCATGAGCCGTACAATCCGGCCGTCGCGGAAAGGAAGATCGCGGAGATCTGCCGGACCTACGGCTTCTCGCTTGACCTAAAGTGCCGGGTTCGGGACATGAGCGTCTCTCAGAAGCAGACGCTCGAGATCGTCAAGGCGCTTTACCGGGGCGCGGAGATCCTCATCCTTGATGAGCCAACCGCCGTGCTGACCCCGCAGGAGGCGGATAGGCTCTTCGAGGTCCTGCGGAACATGCGGCGGGACGGGAAAGCGGTGGTGATCATCACCCACAAGCTGCACGAGGTGCTTTCGGTCTCCGACCGGGTTGCCATCCTGCGTAAGGGGGAGTACATCGACACGGTCGAAACCGCCGAGGCGACCGAGCAGTCGCTGACCGAGATGATGGTCGGCAAACGGGTCGAACTGAACATCGAACGCCCGCCGGTGGAACACCGGGAGAAACGGCTGCAAGTCTCGCACCTATCCTGCCGCGGCCGGGACGGGACGCAGATGCTCTCGGACGTCTCGTTTGAAGCTTACGGCGGGGAAATTCTCGGAATCGCCGGCATCTCCGGCTGCGGGCAAAAGGAATTGCTCGAGGCGATTGCCGGTTTGCAGCGGACGGAGCCGGGAAGCGAGATTTTGTATACTGGGCGAAATGGAAAGACCGAATCGCTGGTCGAAAAGTCCGCAAAGCAGATCCGCTCGCTCGGGGTGTCGCTTTCGTTCGTGCCGGAGGACCGGCTGGGCATGGGTCTGGTCGGCGGGATGGGCATGACGGAAAATATGCTTCTGCGGCATTACGCGGAGGGCCATTCCCTGCTGACGGAAACTCGTTCCTCTCGGCAGCTCGCCGAAAAGGTACGAACGGAGCTGGAGGTCGTGACCCCTTCGCTGCGCACGCCGGTCCGCAGGCTGTCCGGCGGCAACGTACAGAAGGTGCTGGTTGGCCGGGAAATCGCTTCGGAGCCGGCGGTGCTGATGACCGCCTATGCGGTTCGCGGGCTGGACATCAACACGTCCTACACGATCTACCGTCTGTTAAATGAGCAGAAACGGAAGGGCGTCGCCGTGCTGTACGTCGGGGAGGACCTCGACGTACTGCTGGCACTGTGCGACCGGATTTTGGTGCTCTGCGGCGGGCGGGTTACCGGCGTTGTGGACGCCGCGGGGACGACCAAAGAGGAGATCGGGTATTTGATGACCAAACAGAATGGGACGGAGGCGGACGCGGTATGAAGCGGGATTCTTCGCGGCGGACGCCGCTCTTTCACATTGCAAAGCGGGATCGGATGCATCCGGTGGCCGCGTGGGGCGTGCGTGTCGGGGCGTTTGTGCTCGCGCTGCTGCTCAACGCGCTGTTCGTCTGGTGTGTGGTCCGGGTGAATCCGCTGACCTTCTACCGCACGATGCTGCGGGGGGCGTTCGGCTCGTCGAGCTACCTGTGGGCGACGTTCAAGGCAACGGCGAAACTGCTCTGCATCGCCGTGGCGCTCGCGCCCGCTTTCAAGATGCGCTTCTGGAACATCGGGGCGGAGGGGCAAGTGCTTATCGGCGGCATGGCGGCCGCGTTCGTTATGTACCATTATACCTCGCTCCCGACGCCGGTGCTGTTCCTGTTGATGATAATTTGCAGCCTGATCGCCGGCGGGATCTGGGGGCTCATTCCCGCGTTCTTCAAGGCGAAGTTGAACACGAACGAGACGCTTTTTACGCTTATGATGAACTATATCGCCACGCAGATTGTGCTTTACTTTTACAACGAGTGGCGGGGCATCCGTTCCGCGCTGGGGATGCTCAACAGTTCGACAAAGATCGGCTGGTTCAGCTCGCTCTGGGGCGGCACGTCCGATGGAAGCCTGCTGCAGAACGAGGACTTCTGGTTCATCGCCATCGTTGTGGTGTTGACGGGATTGATGTACTTTTACCTGCGCTCGACCAAGCATGGCTACGAGATTGCCGTCGTCGGCGAATCCCGCAATACCGCCCGGTACGCGGGCATCAGCGTCAACAAGGTCCTGCTGAGAACCATGATTCTGTCCGGGGCGATCTGCGGGTTCTGCGGATTCCTGACGGTCTCCTCTCAAAGCCACACCATCTCCTCGGAGATGGCGGGCGGGTACGGTTTTACCGCCATCATCGTCGCGTGGCTTTCCAAGTTCAACACATTTACCATGGCGGGCGTGGCGCTGCTGATTGTCGCGCTCGAAAAGGGCGCCGCTCTGATGTCGAACACGTATGGTTCGCTTGGCTTCTCCGCACCGGCGGCCGACGTGATGGTCGGGGTGATGCTGCTGGTTGTCATTGGCAGTGAGTTTTTCATTCAGTATCGGATCCTGCGCTCGCACGCCGGAAAGGAGGAAACGGTATGATCTGGACCAACATTCTTGGCTGGGTGCAGCAGGCGGTCCCATTCGCTGCGTTCCTCGCGCTCGCAGCTCTCGGCGAGCTGCTGACCGAAAAGGCCGGTTCGCTCAACCTCGGTACGCCCGGAGCCATGTGCGTCGGCGCTTCGGCGGGGTTCATTACGGTCTATTCCTATTGTAACGCGGTAGAGGAGCCGTCGGCGGCACTGATTCTGCTCATTTCGCTCGGGAGCTCCTTCCTCGCGGCGATGCTGGTCGGGCTGATTTTTAGCTTCTTCACAGTCAGCCTGCGCATCAACCAGAACGTCGTCGGGCTGGTGCTGACCATCTTCGGATGCGGGCTGGCGGAATTCCTTTCCTATTATTTCATTAAGTCCGAAAGCGGAAATGTCCGCTGCGACGCCGCCTTTCGCGTGTTCACCGCGAGGATCCCGTTTCTGTCGGAAAAACTCGGTTGGTTTTCCGACCTGTTCTTCCATTACGGATTCATGCTCTACGTGACCATCGGGGCGGTCATCCTGATGTCGCTGTTCTTCTACCGAACCCGCGCGGGGCTGCATCTTCGCGCCGTCGGCGAAAACCCCGGCACCGCGGACGCCGCCGGAATCAGCGTAACGAAATACCGCTACCTCGCGTCCTCGATCGGGGCGGGGTTGGTCGGTGTAGCCGGGCTGTTTTGCGTGATGGAATTCAAGAGCGGGGCGTGGTCGACGGCGGACGTGTACACGCTCGAGGCATTCGGCTGGCTGGCGGTCGCGTTGGTCATCTTCGCGCTCTGGAAGCCGCTGAACCTGCTTTGGGGTTCGTTGATTTTTGGGTTCTGCTATTGGGCGTATGTCTACCTGCCGCAACTGCTTGGGATCACGGTTTCGACCGACCTGATGCGGATGCTGCCGTATATCATCACGATCCTCGTGCTCATCGCGGTCAATCTGCGCAGGCATAAAGGGGATCAGGGCCCCGCTGCGCTCGGACTCTCCTACTTCCGCGAGGAACGCTGAAAAATTTTCCGAAACCGAACGAACGCCGTACGGGTTCCCAACGAGGGAGCGCCGTGCGGTGTTTTTTCACTGTCCCCTTGACACGACGGGGGTGTTTGTGCTACAATACTATCTGCTGAATAAATCGTTTTACGATTTATTTGCGCGGCATTCCGCCGCACAATCCCGTAAATTCGGTCCTGCGGGCCGGATTTGCGGGATGCAGCCATTCTTGTAATGCGTTTGCCGGCAAGACCGGACGGAAAGGGCGTACAGGCATGGAGACGTTGATCGTATTTGACGGAAACAGCATTCTCAACCGGGCGTACTACGGCGTGCGGCCGTTGACGAACCGGGCGGGACTGCCGACAAACGCTGTGTTCGGGTTCGTCAACATTCTGCGCAGGGCGCTCGCGGAACTGCCCGAACCGCCCGCCTATGCGGCCGTGGCGTTCGACCGCAGGGAACCGACCTTCCGCCACAAGGCGTGTGCCTTCTACAAGGCCCAGCGTAAGGGGATGCCGGAGGACTTGGCATTGCAGCTGCCATATGCCAAGCGGGTCGCCGAGGCGATGGGGCTGCATGTGCTCGAATGCCCCGGATTCGAGGCGGACGACCTGCTCGGAACGCTTTCCGCCGCCTTTTCCGGACGGGGAACGGACGTTGTGCTCGTTACCGGCGACCGGGACAGCTTCCAATTGATCGGGGAGCGGGTGCGGGTGCACCTTGCGACGAATGACGGCACGCAGGTGTTCGGCGTGCAGGAGATTTTCGAACGGGACGGGATCACCCCCCGGCAGCTGATCGACGTCAAGGCGATCCAGGGAGACGCGTCGGACAACATCCCCGGTGTGCCCGGAATCGGTGAAAAGGGAGCGCGGCAGCTGATTGCCGCTTACGGCGACCTGGATGGCGTGTACGCCCACCTTGATGAGGTTCGCGGGGCGCTACGGAACAAGCTGATCGCAGGGAAGGAGTCCGCCTATACGTCGCGGTTCCTTGCGGAGATCCGGCTCGACGCGCCGGTTGACTGCTCGCCGGAAGCGTACGTGTTTCGCGGCCCGGACGTTCCCGCGCTGCGGAAACTGTATACCGAGCTGGAATTTCGCCGTCTGCTCGAGCAACTGCCGTCCGATCTGCCCCCGCGAAAGAGGGAGGAGGAGTCCCGTCCGGCTCTGACCTACGAGCCGATCGACGCGGATACCGTCCGTTCGCTCTGCGGCCGCCCGCTCGCGCTGCTTCCGACGGAGCGGGACGTGCGGATTTGCGACGGCGAACACAGGTATGTCTGCCGCTGGGAGGACGTTTCCCCGCTGCTGGAGGATGGGCAGACGCCGGTGTTTTGGTCGGTCAAGGACGCTTTGCACCTGTTCTGGGCGCACGGGCTGGAGTTGCAAGCGAAGCCGGAGGACGTTTCCCTGCTCGCCTACCTCGCGGCTCCCGCGGATAACGGCATTTCGTTCGCCGGCGCGGCGGCGCGCTGCCTGCCGGTCGGGACATCTGTGCCGAACGAGCCGTCGCCGGAGTGGTTTCTGCCGATGCGGGAGCGGCTTCGGGCGGTCCTTACGCCGCAACTGGAAAAGCTGTACGACGAGGTGGAGCTTCCGCTGGCGCGGGTGCTCGCGAATATGGAGCGCACCGGGTTCCGGCTGGATAAGGAAGGGCTGGAGCAGTTCAACAAGTCCCTCGGCCGGGAGGTCGAGGCGCTTGAGCAGGAGATTTACACCCTCGCGGGACATTCGTTCAACATCCGTTCACCCAAGCAATTGGGGGAGGTGCTGTTCGAGGAGCGCGGGCTGCCGCATCGCCGGAAGATCCGTTCCGGCTATTCGACGGACGCCGAAACGCTCGAAAGCCTCGCCGTTTACGATCCGCTGGTTGAAAAGATCCTTGAATACCGCAAGGCCGCCAAGCTCAAGAGTACCTACGGGGACGGCCTGCTCAAGGTGCTCTCCCCGGACGGACGGGTCCACACGACATTCAAGCAAACGATGACCCTGACCGGGCGGCTGTCGTCCGCCGAACCGAATTTGCAGAACATTCCGGTCCGCACGGAGAAGGGGCGGGAGCTGCGGAAGTTCTTCATCGCCGAGGAGGGGTGCGTGCTGGTGGACGCGGACTACTCGCAGATCGAGCTGCGCATTTTAGCGCACGTCTCGGGCGACAAGGCGCTGATCCAGGCGTTCCGGTCCGGCGCGGACATTCACACGGCGACGGCGTCGCAGGTGTTCGGCGTTCCGCCCGAGGAGGTCACGCCGGAAATGCGAAAATCCGCGAAGGCGGTCAATTTCGGTATCCTGTACGGCATCGGGGAGTTTTCCCTCTCCAAGGACCTCGGCATCACGGTCAGCCAGGCGCGGACGTATATCCAGAATTATTTTGCGAAATATCCGTCGATCCGTTGCTTTATGGAACAGATGGAGGCTTTCGCACGGGAGCACGGCTACGTCGAAACGCTCTACGGACGGCGTCGGGAGGTCCCGGAACTGTCCGAAAAGAGCCGAGTTCGCCGGGCTTTCGGGGAGCGGGTTGCCCGCAATACCCCGATTCAGGGGACGGCGGCGGATCTGATTAAGGTCGCGATGATCCGCGTGTCCGACGCGCTCGCAAGAGCCGGGCTGAAAGCGAAGTTAATCTTGCAGATTCACGACGAACTCATCGTCGAATCCCCGGAATCCGAAGTCGCGGAAGTGCGAGAGATTCTTGAACGGGAGATGGCGGGAGCGGCGACGCTCGCGGTCCCGCTGCTGGTTTCGGAGGGAGTGGGAAAGCGTTGGTACGACGCAAAAACGTGAAAGGGAAAGGAAAAAGGACATGTGCGGAATCGTCGGATTTACGGGTGCGCTTCCGGACGGCGGGGACCGGGAAGCGGTAATCCGCGCTATGGCGGACGCCATAGCGCATCGCGGGCCGGACGGCGAGGGCTATTTCTGCGATGAAGGGATCGCGCTTGGACACCGTCGGCTCTCCATCATCGACCTTGCGGGCGGCGCGCAGCCGCTGTATAATGAGGACGAGCGGCTGGCGTTGGTGTTTAACGGGGAAATCTATAATTTTCGGGAGTTGCGGGAGGAGCTCGTCGGCGCGGGGCACGTTTTCCGTACCCGTTCGGACAGCGAAGTGCTGCTGCACGGCTACGAGGCGTGGGGAGAGTCGCTGCCGGAGCACTTGCGCGGGATGTTTGCGTTCGCGATCTGGGACCGGGAGGAACAGACGCTGTTCGCCGCCCGGGACCCTTTCGGCATCAAGCCGTTTTACTATTACGACCGGGACGGACAGTTTTTGTTCGCAAGCGAGATCAAGGCGTTCCTTCCGCACCCGGGTTTCCGCAAGGAATGCAACGAGAAGCAGCTGCCGCTCTACCTGTCGTGCCAGTATTCGCCGGGGAGCGAGACGTTCTTTCGCGGGGTTTACAAGCTGCTCGGCGGGCACCGTCTGCGCTGGAAAGGCGGGGAACTGACCATTGAGCGGTACTTTGAGCCGGTGTTTTCGCCGGACGAAGCGCCGTCGGAGCAGGATTGGGTGGCGGAGATCGACCGCGTCATGGCGGATTCGGTCCGGGCCCATAAGATCAGCGACGTGGAGGTCGGGTCTTTCCTGTCCTCCGGCGTGGATTCCAGCTACGTCGCCTGCATCGCGCAGGTGGACAAGACCTTTACGGTGGGCTTTGCCGACCGCAGCTACAACGAGGCGGAGTACGCTAAGGCGTTCTCGGCGGAGATCGGAGTTAAAAACCGGGTGTGCGAGATTACCCCGGAGGAGTACTGGGAGGCCCTGCCGAAAATCCAGTACCATATGGACGAGCCGCTCGCGGACGCGGCGGGCGCCGCGCTGTACTTTCTAAATCGGGACGCGGTGCGGGACGTGAAGGTCTGCCTGTCCGGCGAGGGGGCGGACGAGTTTTTCGGCGGATACAACGTGTATAAGGAGCCGTACACGGTTTCGTGGTACGACAAATTGCCCGCGTTCCTGCGCAGGGGGCTCGGGAAGATCGGCGAATGCTTTCCGCGGATGCGAGGGGCGAATTTTCTCATCCGGCGGTCCCGCCCGATCGAGGAGCGGTACATCGGCAACACCAATCTGATGAGTGAAGCCTACAAGAAGCGTCTGCTGCTGCACTACGACGGCAAGAGCGGTGACCCGTCGTCGCTGACGCTGCCCTACCGCGAAAAGCTGCGCGGGATGGACCCGGTGACCAAGATGCAGTACATCGACATGCACACATGGCTGATGGGAGATATCCTGCTAAAGGCAGACAAGATGAGCATGGCCAACAGTCTCGAACTGCGCGTGCCGTTTCTGGACCGCGAGGTGTTCGCCCTTGCGTCGCGGATCCCAGCGAAGTATCGGGTGTACGGCGGGGAAACCAAGGTCGCCATGCGGCGTGCGGCGGAAAGGCACATTCCGGGCGCGGTCGCCCGCAAGAAGAAACTGGGCTTTCCGGTGCCGGTGCGGGCATGGCTGCGGGAGGACCGCTACGCGGAGGAAGTGCGCGAGGCGTTCTCCTCGGACTACGCGGCGAAATTTTTCCGCACCGACCGATTGCTGAAATTGCTCGACGAGCATCAGCGCGGCAAGAAGGACAACTGGAAGCAGATCTGGTGCGTGTTTATGTTCTTAGTGTGGTACCGCGAGTATTTCGTCCTGCGGTAGGCGGCCGTTCATAATTTGTTTTCAATTTATACCTTTGAATCGCTTGAAAAACGTGTTAAAATAAAAGGAACTATTCTGGACAACCATTTTTTCGAAAAATCCATTGCGAAAGGTTTGGAGGGAAATTCCATGACCCGTCATGTCAAGCTGTGCTTGTCCCTTCTGCTGGCGACGTTGCTGCTGTTCACGGTTACGGCGGCCGTTCTGGCGGAACCGATGGACCCGGGCACTTCGGAATCGTCGGATATCTCGTCGGACAATTCGTCCGGCGAAAGCACGGCGCCTTCGGAGAATACCGACTCCTTGGAAGTCCCGTCGGAGTCCTCCGACAGCTCCTCGGAAGAACCGATCGGAAAACATACGGTTCGGATCCAGGGGGAGCATGTGCAGGTCTATTTCAACGGCTCTGACACGCCCGCGACATCGATCGAGGTGGACGACGGCCAGTCCGTGACGTTCCGCGTGGTCGCTGACGAGGGATATCAGGTGCGCAGCGTTTCGACGGTAGACGGTTTGCCTATTCCCGGGAGCGCGGGAAATTATTCCATCAGCCGTATTACTTCCGATTATACCGTAGTGATCGCGGTCGACGATCTGCCCAGCAGTTCGTCGTCCGATACGTCGTCCGACACAACGACCAGCTCGTATGACCAGGTCGAGGTGCGGGTTACGGTACACGGAGCCGGCACGGTCACCGTCAACGGGACCGCCGTGACGGGGACTGCCGATAATACGGTCACGCAGTCGGTCTGGGTTTCGAATACCGACCAATCCGGACAGCGGGTGCAGTTCAATATTTCTCCGGCGGCCGGGTTCGCGATTAAAGAATTGATTCAGGACGGCAGCCCGCGGTATACGTCGACGAGCTTCCAGCTGCGGGTCACGGCGCTGACGACGATGGAGGTCACGTTCGTCCCGAACGCGCAGATGCCGGGCGCGTTCCATGTGTCCGTCAGCGTGTCTGAAGGCGGGTCCGTGAGCGTCGGCGGGACGGAGATTGCCGCCGGCCAGCAGCAGTCCATCGAGGTCAACGCCGGGAATTCCCTGACTTTCTGGATCACCCCGACGGCGGATTACGAGCTCGACGCGTTCCTCGTGGACGGCAGCGCGGTCAATGTCTCCGGCGGGAACTATGAATTGCAGAACGTCGCGAAGGACATGACCGTCAGCATCTCGTTCAAGCAGAAGACTGCCACGTCCAATACGTTAACTTCCGGCGACATCAACTGGACGGCCGGCGCGGACGGCAACATTATGATCAACGTGCAGGGAAAAAGGATCGACAAGAGCGTTTTCGACAAAATCAATACCCTGACGACCGCCGACTGCAAGTACGTCGTGCTGGAGGCCACGTTTGTCCGCTGGTACATCCCGGCCGGGCAAAAGGTCACGAACTTCCCGACAGACCGGGATTTCGTCCTGCTCGACGCCACGGCGGTCACCAGCGGTGCTACTTATGACGCGATCAAGAATTCTCTCCGATCCGACAGCATTCCCGACAATGAGAACTTTCTCTGCTTTACCGTGCCCGACACGCTCGGCTTTCCGGCGGGGTCGATCATCTCCTTTGACATGAAGAACCTCGGGACGGAGTACGTCGGACGTGTGACCGAGCTGATGATCAGCAAGACGGTCGGAAACGACCAGCAATTGCAGTCCGTCGGCCGCAGCGGCATCCAGTCGAACGGCTGGACGGTTCCGATGGAGTATCAGAAGTCCAACTTACAAGCGGTCATCGTCCACGCGTCGGAATTGTATTTGGAAACCTCCTCCGATGTGAGCGGCAGCGGCGTCGGGGAATCTCTTCCGGTGTTTAGCGACGTGGATTCGTCTGACGTGAGCACGTCCGAGGGGCATTCGTATGCCGGGCTGATTGTCGCGCTGGTCATCGCGTTCGTGGCGGTCGGCGGCGCGGCTGCGCTGTTCATCGTCAAGTGGCGGCAGGAGAAGTTCTGAGGCGATGGCGGAGCAAACGAGTACCCCGGTGATTGATCCACCCGCAGAAAGAGAACCGGCGGAAACGGTAGCAAAGCCGTCGGAGCCACCCGCATCCCCTTTGCTTTCCCGGCTGAGACGGCTGAGGAAGTTTCTTCGGACCGGCGGGGGCCGTGTCGGGCTATGCGCCTGCGCGGCCGCGCTGGTGGTCGTTGTCGCGATCGTGGTGCTGCTGATTCGCGGCAGCAGGGACAGCGGGACGCTTTCTGGTTGGCCGGACGACGAACTGCTTGCCGGAGTCGCTTCGCCTGAACAGGGCGAGGTGCTGTCCGTTCGGCAGACGGAATCGGCGCTGACAGTCTACCTCGGGGAATTTCCGGCGGACGGGCTGGACGGCTATCTGCAAGCGCTTGGGATTCCGTCGGGCGGTGATTCGCCTTACGTTGTGCAGTTAGACGGGGAGCGTCTACTCGCCGTCGTGTACGATGCAAAGACGCGGCGGCTCTCCCTGACCGTGACGAGGACGACATAAAAACAAAGGCAGTACGTGTTTGTACTACCTTTTTGCTGCCTGAAGCCCGTCAGACCGGGTCTGGGAAGCGGTGACGACGCCCGTGCTGCAAAGCGAGGTATTCCGCCGTCAGGATCCCGCTCATCGCGAGCGCCGCGCCGGCGAGCAGCAGCAGGTTCCCGACCCGCGAATCCGAGCCCATATAGAATTCCGCCCAGAACCCCGTTCCGACGCTGGCGAGGAACGCCACGCATGCGCCCAGATCGACCGCGCGGAACCCCATAAACCGCGCCTTGCGCACGATGAGCACGACGAACAGCACGATCAGCGTCAATGCCGCGATCACCTGCGAGATCCGCACGAACCCGATGTACATGCTGTCCTGCCGCATGCTTTCGGTCACCACCCGGGCGCCGCAGTACCAAGTCAGGAACCAGAACAGCGTGCTTCCGGGGCGAACGTTCCGCGAGCGAGTCGGCAGCAGGGCGAGGAAGAGGAACAGGCAAAGCAGGCTCTCCGGCAGGAAAAGCGAGACGCAGTAATCGTCGTATAGGTCGATATAGACGGCGAACGGGAACCGCCGCAGGGCGGGGGATTGCAGGAAATCCCCATAGCACTCCTGGTTGATCAGGTTGCCCCACCGCCCGACCGCGATGCCGAGCGCCCCGCCGAACGCCACGGCGTCCAGCGCCGGCAGAAGAAATTTGCGTTCCCGGCGGAGCAGAAAGACGGCGGTGACGGCGAGTCCGACCCCGATCATCGCCCCGAACAGCGAATACCCGCCGTCCGTGAAGGCGAACACGTCCTTCCATGAGCGGTACAACGCGCGGTTAAACACCACGTAGAACAGCCGGGCTCCGAGAAAGCCGAATGCGAGTGCGAAGGGGGAGACGAACAGCAGCAGCCGCCAATCGACCAAGCGGGTCTTCAATGCAAATAAACAGGCGGCAAGCAGCGCGAGCGCGGATGCGAGCGCGACAAGAAACCCGTTTGCGGTTAGCCCGAATAGGCTTGTGGATGGCATAGCGACCTCCTATGGTTTTTCCCGGAACACAAAGTCCCGCTGGGCGAAGTAGTTGAACACATACATAACGAGGTCGTAGGCGACCTTGATAAGAAGGGGGGCGTGCAGCGCCTCCGTCAAGTGCAGGACGGCCATGCCCATCAGCAGCACAAACAGAGCAAGGGCATAGTACCGAAGCACGGTGCGTTTGGTCCGCCGGCCGCGGAAGACCACGCGGGAGTTAATGAGGTAGTTGAGCGTGCAGCTGATCACCCGTGCGCTCCCGAAGCATACCCATTCCGGCAGATCGAGGGACAGGAACAGCAGGAACGATCCGTAATCCACAAGATAGGAAAGCAGACTGCCTATCGAAAAGAGCAGCATCCGGGCGGCAATCCGGGCGGAATCCCGCAGCGGGTTGTAATGGGAACTCTGGTTTCCCTGCAAATAGATGGTTTGAATCGGAATTTCAAGCGGGCTAACGTGCCATTCCGGGAGCCGGAGGAGCATATTGATCTCGTACTCGTACCGTTCGCCGGGCACGCGCAGCAGCTCCGGCAGGAGGGAGCGCGGAATCCCTCGCAGGCCGGTCTGCGTGTCGTGCAATCTTGTGCCGGTCGAGAGAGCGAATAGGAAGCGCATGGAGCTGTTGCCGAGGCGGGAACGGACCGGAACCTTGCCGGTGAATCGCCGTTCGCCAAGGACGAGGCGGTCCGGGTGCTCCCGCAGGGCGTCCCGCACGGCAAGGATGTCCTCGACGGCGTGCTGCCCGTCGCAGTCGGCGGTGATGACCCCTTCGCAGTCCGGGTAGGTGCACAGGATGTGGTTGATCCCGGTCTTAAGCGCACGGCCCTTGCCGAGGTTGACCACGTGGGTGAGCACGTCAGCTCCCAGTTCGCGGACGCGGTCGAACAGGGCTTTGTAATCCCCACCGCTTCCGTCATCAACGACGACGATGACCTCAAACCGCTCCCGTAGCGCTTGCAGGAACGGCAGCATCGCTTCCTCCGGCTTGTACGCCGGAATGAGTGCGACGGAATCCATGCGAAGGACCTCCTTCCCGCTTATCGCAGGTAGATGATGTCGCTGACGGCGCGTTCCCCGTTGACGCAGGGTTCGTTGATGATTTCGCCGTTGAAGTAGAGCGTCGTTGAGCCGCCGCCGTCAAGGTTATAGGCGGTGACGCAGCCGAGCTCGACAAGCATATCGGCGAGCGTCGAGAAGGTCATCCCACCGATGACGTTGTTGTCGGTTCGGATAGCGTCCACGACGAACAGGAGGTAATGCAGGTCGCCGAGCTGACCGATGGCGGTGCGAGGTTCGCGGTGGCGTAAGGAGAGACCGGGGCTATTCATTTCCGCAATCTTCTGTCCGTTGGCCACCAGCACCGGGCCGAAGCACCAGCTTTGCCGCGCCCCGTTCGCGATGAGTTCTTCCGCGTCGAAAGCGCTCGAGATCCCGTATTGCAGGTTACCGTCCCGGTCGACGTAGAGCAGGTCCCAATCGGCGGGGACGTCCCGCACAATTTCACCCTCGCGAATGATGATGCCGTTCGAGCGGTAGCCGCAGAAGTCGCCGTTGACCGCGAGGACCGCGTTGACGCTACGGGCGATCTTGGAGGTGTACTGCCGTCCGGTGATCTTCCCACCGGCGAACGCCGTGTGCAGCAGGTCCGGCGAATCAAGGAAAAATTCGCAGACAAACATATTTAGTTCCTCCCGCACGATCTTGGAGACGCGCAGGTTTACGCCGTTCTGTTGATATGATCCGAGGACCGTCTCCTCCTTGAGGAGCGTGCGGAAAACCGGCTCAATGACGATGGGGTCGGATTCAGAGGGTTCGCCGGATTCCGTAGACGTCTGGGACGAGTCGGCGGACAGCTCCGGCCCGGACACGGCGTTTTCCGGCGGGACCGAAACGGCGGGCGGCGATTGCGGCGGCTCGGACGCGTCCGTGACCGGTGGAAGCGAGACGGTGGACTGCCGCCGGGCGAGCGTATCCTTCGCGCTGGACACGCAGGCGATGGCGAGAAAAACGAGCAGGACGCAGAAAACGACAAGGGACGTTATCCACGCGCCCTTACTCACCTGCGTCCGGTTTTGCTGTTTCATCGATTCGACTTCCCCTTTTTTCGGCAAATTTCCCTACTTATATATTTTACCAGAAAAGAGGCCGGAATGCAAGGGGAATTTCCGCCCGTTCCGCATTTTTTACAAAAAAATGCAAAAAACGGAAGCCCCGTCGGACGGGACTTCCGTTTTCGCGGATCGCGCGGAATTTACGTCGCAGCGTCCTGCTGCTGGGTGAGGATGACCTTGATGCCGATCGGCAGGATTCCGCTCTGTTCGTAGACGATCTCGACGATCTGGGCTCGTTCGGCTTCGCTGATCTCCGCGCTGTCAACGATCACACTGCAATTCTCGCCGGAGATGACGGCGACGCACTGCGGGATGCCCCTGGCGAGGGCGACCGTCTCGATGCTCGCTTCCGCCGCCATGTCGTCCATGATTTCGGAGATCTGCGCGAGGGCATCCTCCCGTTCATCGGGCAGGGCGTCGGGATTATCCGCGATGCCCTTCAGCACCGCCATCGCGTCCTCACGGACCGCCGAGCGGTTGAGTATGGTGACGGCGAGCAGGTCGTCGGAGTCGCCGAGCGTGTCATTGTCGTTCGGTGTGCTCTGTTCCGCCTCCTGCACGTTGGAAAGTTCCTCGTTGACCAGCACCGAGTTGCCGAGCAGCTTGCCGCTTTCGGATTCCCCGCCCGGTTCCGTTGTCGTTCGGCCTACCAGCGCACTGATGCCGACGGCCGCGGCGATGAGTACGACGCAGCTGCACACGAGGAACGTGCGGGACCCGAGCAGGCGCTTGACATTGATGCTTTTGAGCTTCTCGCGGACTTTTTTGACGCCGGACGAGAATTTCTGCTTGATCTTCATGATACTGCCTCCTGTAGGTTGATGGTATGAATTAGCTTTGGATGCTGATGGCGGAGTTTTCCAGCGAAAACAGTGCGCGCAGCAGTTCCGCGATGCGGCTCCGCAGCACCTCGTCCGCCCCCGGGCAGACCACGGCGGCCCCGCAGACCACCGGCTGCTTCTCCCGCAGCGGGAGCGCCCTTTCTTCGCCGTCCTGCTCGGCGAGGACGATCGTCTTTTCGGTTTCCTTGCCGTCGGACTGCTCGCGGACCTTTTGGTCGGTGGCGTAGGTGTATTCGTACCCGCTCGAGAGGGTCAACACGACCGTACAGTCTTTGACGCCCTCCAGTTCGCAAAGCAGGGATTGCACCTCCTGTTCCAGCGCGAGGCGGTAGGATTCAGCGTCTGATGTACTTTCCGCTGTTTGCGTTTTGTTCTTTCCGGACGGGAGCAGCAGGAGGATCAGCCCTGCGGCGAGCGCCAAAAGCAGGTACGGCATTCCCTTGATGCGCTTGAATTTGGCAAGAAATCCGCCGGTTGACCCGGATTCCACGGGCATTCCTGCGCACGGCCTCCTTTCCCTTTGACTCATTCGACGGTTACGTCGCCGGGCACGCCGTAGGTCGTTTCGATCCACGCGGCAGCTTCCTCCGCCCGGTCGGCGAGCTCCGGCGGCAGCCGGACGGCGACGGAACGGATGACCGGTTCGTCGGCCGTCCAGTCAATATCTATGCGGACCTCCTTAGGGGTTATACCTATTTGCTCGGAAAGGCTTTGGGAAATCCACGCGCAAATTTCGTCCTCCGCCTGTTCGCCCGCGCGTTCCGCGAGGGGTTTCCCGTCCGGCAGGGAGACGTCCGGGGAGGTGAAGTCGGTTTGGAACAGGTCGGACGCGTCAAACGAACGGAACGGGGCGAGCACGAGCAGAATGCAGATGAGCGACGCGAGATAGCGCAGGTATTTTTCGAACGAACTCCCGGCAAACGCGGCGCACAGCGCCCCAAGTACCGAGGCGGTCAGCAGCATGGAAAAATAACCTTGCAAGGGAAGTTTCATACGGACGCTCCTATTTTAATAAATACCGAAAGGTAAAGCAGCGCGACGGCTTCCGCGCCGGCGAGCAGTCCAAGCAGGACGCTTAAAGTGCTGCCCAGTTCGTTTAATAGTTGCCCTTCCTTTTCGCAGCCGAGCATTTTCGCGAGCGCCCCGCAGAGGGAAAGCAGCAGCCGGTGCGCGAACAGCCGCAGTAGCGGCGGGAGCAGGATGGCGAGCGTTACCACGACTCCCGCCGCGCCGACGGTGCCCTTGATGACGGATACGCTTCCCGCGATGGTCCGCGCGGCGTCGCCGAGCGCGGTGCCGATGACTGGAATGAATACCCCGGAAGCGAACCGCACGGTGCGGAAAACCGCGCTGTCCGCCGCGGACGCGATGGAGGTCTGCATGGTCAGCAGGAACCCAAGAAGCGAGAACAGGAAGGCAAGCAGCAGCCCGGAGGTATTGCGAAGCAGGGAGGAAATTGGGGATAGCGTCACGGTTCCGGGCAGGGCGGACGCGAAGGAAAGCGCGAACGAAATTTGCAGAAACGGGAACAGCACCGACGAACACAGCAGGCTGACGACCGACAGGAACAGAGAGAACCCCGCCGATGAGGCGGCCGCCGCGGACGCGTTCCCACCGGCGAGCAGCAGCGACGCGGAAACCGGCAGGAGCGACGAAAGGTACTCGGTGAAGGCGGTTAGGGCTTGTCCGGTCGATTCGAACAGGTCGGACAGCAGGCTGTAAGACACGCCGGAGAGTGCAAGCGCCGTCACAAATGCGCACGCTTCGGATAGGGTGGACGAAGTCGAGAGCCTGCGCAGGGCGTGCAGCAGGGAGCAGAGCACGAGAATGCCGAGCAGGGAAACGAAGCTGACGCCGACGCTTTGCAGCGCTTCGCCGGTCCCGCCGCGCAGCAGGTCACCAACTTTGTCCCAGAGCACGATCGGCGTGTCGCCGTTCAGCTCGTCCTCAGTCAGCGCCGGGTGGGAGAGCGTGTCCGTGCCGACCTCGTCCGCGATGGACTGCTCGTCGTCGGTAAACCCGCAGAGCGTGAGCAGCAGAACCGGCAGCAGGGCGAGCAGCAGAATTCGCTTCAGAGCAGCTCCAGCAACTGCCGGACCACCGGCAGAGTCAGGGCGAGAATGGCGAGCTTGCCCGCCAGCTCTGCCTTTTCCGCCAGCGCGCTTTCCCCGCAGTCCCGGCAGAGCGAGGACGTTAGCTGGCAGGCGACGGCGACGGCGAGCGCCTTGAGCAGCAGGTTGAACCAATCCCCCAACCCGTTCTGCGAGGCAATTCCGATCAGCGTCTGCACGGTGTTTGCCGCTTCCCGCAGGAAATAGACGGCAAGCAAGAGCCCGGAAGCGGCGACGGTCAGCGGCGCGAACTCCGGGGCGAACCGACGCAGCAGCAAATTGACGCATAGGGCGACCAGCAGAAAACCGCATACAGAAAATAGATTCATATCGTTCCGCGCTCATATCCCAAAGGCGCTCCGCACCGCCGAAACCAGGGAGGCGATTTCAGTCAGCAGCAGCAGCGCGACGACCACCACGCCCGCGACCGAAACGAACGTCGCCTGTTCCTCCCGCCCGTTCTTTTGCAGGATCTGGCAGATGACCGCCACGAGCAGCCCGACCCCGGCGATGCGGATGATGAGTGTGATGTTCAAATGTAAGTCCTTCCTTTCAAAGCAGCAGCAGCGCGACGAGCAGTCCGGCGAGCGTCCAGAGCGCGACGGTGCTGCGGCGGTTTTTCTCGGCGTTTTGCTTCGCTGTGTCCCGGCAGGCGCTCAGCGCGTCGATGCAGAGGGCGAGCTGTTCGAGTTGCGCTTCCAGCGACAGCCGACCGAGGGAGGGCCCGAGGGACTCGGCCTCCTTCATCGCGTCTGGCGAGAGCGGCAGGGTGTGCAGCGCCTGCGACCAGGCGACGGGGTAGGCGCGCCCGTCGGCGTTTCGCAGGGCGGGGAGAAACCCGGTGCGCTCCAGATACGGGTCGCGGTAGTCGGCAAACAGCGTTCGCAACGGGTCGTGCCCCCACGTTAGCCGTCGGGAAATTGTCCGCAGCAGTTCCAGAAGCGCCTCGAGCGCCCGAATCTCGGTTTTCGCTTCGCCGGTCAGCAAAATTCCGCATGCCGCGGATGCTCCGACGAGCAGCAATCCGCCGATCAGCCGCACAGCGCTTCCCCCTTTGCCGTCAGCACCTTTACCCGGTATCCCGGCTCCAGAACGACCAGATACCCGAACAGTCCCGCTTCCAGCAGGGTCCGGGCGCACGGGCGCTTCCGCGCCTCCTCCACATTCCCGCCATGCACCGACGCAATCAGTTTAACCCCGGTGTTCTGCGCGGCGAGCAGCGGAGTCTCCTCGCCGACGCCCAGTTCGTCGCAGAGCAGATATTCCGGCGAGAGGGTGCGGGTCAGCAGCTCGATCGCTTTGCCCTTCGCGCAGCCGGTCAGCCGATCGCACAGGCCGTCCGGAAGGTCGAGTTCCCCGCGTTCGTCCGCGACACCGACCCGGTAGGGCCGCGGGCCGGTTGAAAGCAGGTAGGCGGCGGAGCGCAGGAAGGTGGTTTTACCCCCGGCGGGCGGGGAGATCACCAGCGCTCCGGCGGGCGGACCGCTCCGCAGACGGTCCGTCAGCGGACGGGCGAACGACGGCAGGAAGCGCGAGACACGCAGGCAGACAGATGTGACCGCCCGGAAGTGCAACTTCCCGTCCGGGGACATCACCGCGTCCCCCGCGACGCCGGCCCGGCAGCCATCCGGCAAGGGCAGGTAGCCGTTCGCCATGCAATCCTCAAAGGCGTAGAGTGAGCCTTCGGTCAGCCGGGCGAGCATCTCGCCGATGTCGTCCCCGGTCGCCCGGAGTGCATCCGCAGTCGTACGCAGTTTCCCGTCGTCGTCCGGCAGGAGGTTTTTTCCGCCCGCCGTGATGGAAAACGGCTTGCCTAATCGCAGCCGAACCTCCGTGATCTGCCCGCGCAACGGTTCCGGCAACGACTGCACCGCCGGCAGGAAGCGGGGCGGGAGGTAGTGCATCCAGCTCATGCGGCGGCACGCTCCCGGCGTTTGTAGGTCGGCAGGAACGGGCGATACAGCGGCAGGGTCAGCAGCAGGAACACTCCTAAATATACTGCCGTGCCCGCCATCGCCGCGGACACCGCCGACGACTGCGCGAACATCGGCAGGCAGAGCACCCCGCGGGCGAGCAGTCCGCCGAGCAGAGCGCTTCCGACCGGCGCGAGCACGCCACGCAGGAAGCCGACCGAGAAATTCGCATATTTTTTCAGCCGCCAGTAGCAAAGGGCGAATTCAAACGTGTTTGAAAGCATTAGAAGAAGCAGGTATCCCTCCGCCCCGGACAGCGGGATGAGCGTGTAAATGACCACGAGTCGGAGCAGGGAGTTATAGACGCTGTAGCGCAGGGTGTACTTCTGCCCATCGACCGCCTTGAGCAGTCCGTCGCAGATGGTTTGTACATACATGAACGGATTGACGAGCGCAAGCAGACGGAGTGCGTGGGTCACGTCTTGCCCGGGGTAGAAAGTCTGACCGATCTCCTCCGGCAGGAAGAAGAACAGCCCCCCTGCGGCCACGCCGAACAGGAACGCGACGGTCAGGATGCGTCCGATCTGCCTGTCCCGCGCTTCTTTTCCGTCCGAGACCCCGAGGCGAGAAATCTCCGGAATCATGACGGAAACCAGGCTTTGCAGGAACGCAAACGGGAAAAACAGCAGCGGAATGACCATCCCGCGAATGACACCGAACTGTGAAAGCGCCTCCGCCCGGTTCCCGCTGTAGCGCTCGAAAACGGACGGGAGCAGCAGATTCTCCGCCGTATGCAGCAGGGAGGTGATGATGATGGAAAGCCCGATGGGAGAGGCGACTTTGCAGAGGGTGCGCAGACTGTCTCTGAAGCGTTCGGTCGGGTGATAGTCCCGTTTTGCGACTCGTCCGCGCAGGAAACGGTAGGCGATCCAGAGGTAGCAGAAGGAGCTGCATTCCCCGATTGTCACACCCAGCACAATTCCGGTGCAGAGTATCCCAAGGTCGTTCGTGTGCGCCATGACGCCATTGAGGAAAAGCGCCATGACGGCAAACTTGACGCATTGCTCGAACAGGGACGCGGAGGAACTGCGCAGCACCTGTCGCCGGGCGATGAACCACCCTTTAAAGCAGGCTGCAACCGCCATGAACGGCATAGAGAGCGCGAGGATGCGCAGGGAGGACGCCGTCCGGACGTCCTGCACGACCACTCGGGCGAAGAAATCCGCCGTGCCGAGTAGTGCCGCCGTCGCAAGCAGGCTGACGGCCAGCCCTGCGACGATAGACGCTTTGAGCAGCAACGACGCGTTTGACAGATTGTCCGCCGCCTTCTCCGCCACCAGCCGGGAAACCGCCACGGTCAGTCCCGCTGTCGCGACCGTCGAGAACAGCCCGTACACGCTCATGACCAGCTGGTACAGCCCGATTCCCTCGCTGCCGATGCGCGAGGTCAGGTACAGCCGCAGCAGCACCCCGAGCAGCTTGCCGCACAAGGAGAACACGGTCATGACCGCCGCCCCCTTCAGCAGGGACGGGACGGCTTTTTGCGATTCCTTTGGCAAGAGAGTACCCTCCAACACTTTTTTGTTCCCATCATATGAAACAGATTTGCAAAAAATACTTGTAAAACGGTTGACTTTCCTGTATAATAGAGGGGAGAAGAAAAACGGCGGGGATTCCCCGCGACAAACTGCGAAAAGGTTGGGTATTATTATGAAACGTTATGGGAAAGCGCTTTCTCTTCTGCTTGCCATCCTGCTGTTGACGGCTTTGACCTTGCTCCCGGCGTCCGCCGCGGAGAACAGGGAGGTCGGCGAGGACAGCTATCGGTCCGGGATGAGCCTGACGGTCGACGACACGGTCACCGGGGACCTGCTCGCTTTCGCCGTCGAGATGGACGTACGCGGGGAAGTGCGGGGCAGTATCCGTGCCCTCGCGTCTGACCTGCTGCTGCAAGGCACGGTTGACCGGAACGTGACGGTTGCCGGGGCGTCTGTGGAGTGCGCCGATACGTTTTCGGCGAACGACGTACTCATCGCCGGGGAAACCGTCGTCTTCGACGGCGTCTGCCGAAACCTGCAAATCGAGGCGGGCACCGTCTATATCGCCGGCACGGTCACCGGGGAACTCTCCTGCGAAGCGGAGCGGGTCGTCCTGCTTGACGGGGCGGAATTCGCCTCTGCGCGAATCCTCTCGCCGTCCGAACCGGTCGTCGCATCCTCTTTAGACGCGAACACCCGTCCGCTCGCCGGGTCTGCGTTCGAGGAGCGCGTGACGTTTGAAAAGCAGCCGGGTGCGCTGCTGTCCAGCCTGATGGCCCTGCCGGTCAGTCTGCTTTCCGGGATAGTGCTGACGTTGCTTTGTGCGCTGCTGTTCGCGAAACGGTCGGACCGCATCGCCGGGATGTTGCGGGCCCGTCCGTTCGGGTTTTGCCTGCGCGGACTCGCGCCGCTGCTGCTGCTCCCGATCGTGGGGGTGCTGCTGTTGATGCCGCTTGTGACGATGCCGATCAGCGTAGTGCTGCTGCTCGCGTATTTCCTGGCGATCGCGGTGTCGAAGGCGGTCACGTCGCTGCTGCTTGCGCGGGTGTTGCTGCCGCGGTGGAACGCGATTCCCGCGTCGCTGCTGCTCAGCGCCGGGCTTTCCGTGCTGAGCGTTATTCCGGTGCTGGGCACGTTGTCGTCTCTGCTCTGCGCGCTCATTACGTTTGCGGTTCTGCTGGAGGTCGTCCATCCCCGCCGGGAGCCGGTCGTGTTGCAAACCCCGGACATGGATTTCCGCGTTTAATACGGTGCGCGTCCGGACGGACGGGAAAGGAGCGGGGTCCGTATGAAACTGTTCTTGTCTCTTGCATTTCTGTTCAGCGTCGGCAGCTTTTTGGGGTGGTGCATCGAACTCGTCGTGAGGCGGCTGAATCATGGGAATTGGTGCAATCCGGGCTTTCTGACCGGGCCGGTGCTTCCGCTGTACGGGACGGGACTGGTGCTAATGTACCTGATCTGTCAGTTCTGCGAGCGGGTGGATACAGGGTACGCGTGGCTTAACGCAATTTTGCCGGTCCTGCTCATCGCGCTGGCGATGACGGCGCTGGAATACCTGACCGGGCTCGCTCTGCTCAAGGGGATGAACCTGCGATTGTGGGATTACACCGGAAGTTTCGGCAACGTGCAGGGCATTATCTGCCCATTGTATTCGTTTCTGTGGGCGCTCTGCGGGGTGGGGTATCGGTTCTTCCTGCACGGGCTTGTCCTGCGCTGTACCGATTGGCTTGCGGAGCATATGTTCTACGGCTTCTTTCTTGGAATTTTTTACGGCGTGCTGCTCGTCGACGTCGCCAGCGCCTTCCAGTTGGCGACGAAACTGCGCAGCTGGGCGGCGAAGTCAGGTATCGTCGTGCGCTACGAGCGATTCAAGGATATGCTGTACGAGCGGGCGGAACAGAGGCGGGAGAAAGTCAACTTCTTTTTCGTCATGCACGCCCCGCACCAATGGCAGGAAACGCTTGACGCCTATTTGAAGACCCGTCAGGCCGACGGCAGGCATTCCCGCCGCGAAAAGACCGAACCCAAGGACGAAAGCCCGGACGGCAATTCCGCCGCCGACCGCAATGGGAAATCCGCCGGAGGATCCGGTGACGAATCCGGCTGTTGACCGCAAGCAGTTCCCAAAAGGCGAATAAAGAGACGAAAAACACCCCGGAAGCGGTCGTTTCCGGGGTGTTTGCATGAATTTTCAGGTCAAACGGGAGGGGAGTCGGGGTCCTGCTCGTGCAGGTACGCCCGCAAAGCCGCAAACGAGCGGTCGCTGATGACATGCTCCATGCGGCAGGCGTCCGCCGCGGCGGTCTCCTCGTCCACGCCGAGCTTCATAAGGAAAGCGGAAAGCACCTTGTGCCGTTCGTAGATCTTTTCCGCGATCTCTCGCCCGGCCTCGGTCAGCGTGATGTATCCGCCGGCGTCCACCGTGATGAGCCCTCCCTGCCGCAGGATGCCCATGGCGCGGCTAACGCTGGGTTTGGAATACCCCATCTCCTCGCAGATGTCGATGGAACGGAACGGAACCCCCCGCTGCGTCAGGACGAGAATGGTTTCGAGATACATTTCCCCGGATTCCTGTAACTGCATGGCAAATTTCCTCCCTTCTTGCTGACGTTTGCTTGCGGAAACGCCGCGGAGGAACTCCCCCGCGGCGTATTTATCCATTGGAGGAAACTCGTGTTTACACGAGGGTTTCCGGAAGCTTGTAGGTGCCGAGCACCGAACGTTTGATGAGCAGGTAGTCGAACAAATCGACGTCGTTATCCCGGTCAACGTCCGCAAGGATCGTCGCGTCGTCGGTCAGCTTGAACGTGCCGAGCACCGAACGTTTGACAAGCAGGTAGTCGAACGAATCGACGTCATTGTCGCCGTCCGCGTCGCCGGGCTTGCCGGAAATCGGGACGTCCAGCGTGAAGTACCCGCCGATGCCGATGGTCTGCGTTTCAATGTCGATGCCGTGCAGACCGAGCGCCTGCCCGACTTCGACGGAATTCTTTATCAGGTTATGGCTCGCGCCGTGCGCGCCGAACACGAGGCAATCCTCCGGGACGATGTTGTCCTCGAAGCCGAGCTGGTCGTAGACCATCTGGTCGTTGCCGTTGGGGAAGAAGACCTTCTCAACGAGGTACTGCCCTGTTTCGTTCTTTCGGAACAGGATCGTCAGGGCCCACGTCAGGTTCGCCGATGTTTTCGCGATGCTCATGCCGGGCGTAAAGGCATTGAGGTCGTCCGACGCGATCGAAGTGTTGAAGTGCTTAAGCGGGAAGGCCTCCGTGGCAGAAAGCTGCTTGTAGGTCTTGCCGTCAACCGTGATGTCACCGGTGGCTTTGTACCACTTCTCCAGCTCCGCGTACGCGACGGAGATTTCCTCCGGCGCTGCGGCGGGATTGCCGAACAGCGAGGAAGCCTTTTCGTAGGCGGCGCGAAGCTGATCGAGAGCGTATTCGCTGTAGTCGGAGAACTGGATGCCGGAGGCCGTGCCGATCAGGTCGAGCAGCTCGCCCTTGCCGGACAGCGCGTTCCGTAGCTGCATCGTTGCGGACGCGTAGTCGCCGGAAACGGCCTTTTTGTTGCTGAGGACGCTCTGCGCATACGCCAGAGCCGACTTCACGAAATCGCCGGACGCCGTCTCCGCCTCCTTGACGAGGGCTTCGAGATTGGACTTGGCGTCCGCAGACGTTTGCAGCGCCGTGCTGGAACGCTTGACGACCATCAGGCAGTCCGGGAGGTTCCGCGTGGATTCCATCGCCCAACCCGCGCTGCCGCTGCCGGTTTTGCTGAGGTACATGGAAGTCGATCCGCCGCCATCCAGACGGATGACGTTCGTGCAGCCGAGGTCCATCATGTAATCGGCGACCTCCGGCAGCGTCAGACCTTTAGAGCCGCTGTCCCCTTCGGAAGAGAAGAACACCCATGTGCCGTCATCCTTGGTGCCGAATACGCTCCACTGCGCATGGTACGTGTTGCCGTGCGGGTCGGTGGAGTTGAAGGCGTCGCTCTCGGCGATGTTCACGCCGTCCTTGACGATGTAGCCGATGTTGGCGAGGATGGAGGTCGCCCGGGAAACGGTTTCGGCGGATTCCGCAACCGTTTCGATGGTCGCGATGACCACCGGGTCGTCGGCTTTCAGCGAGGACAGATACTTGGCATTCGGAGACGTGCCGCGGACGTAAAGCAGGAACTGGTTCTTTTCGAGTTCGATGCCGTTGGCATTTTCCCTTTCCTCGACGGAGAGCACCTTCGCATTGAGCGTGCCGCCGATGGAGAGGATCGTGCCGTCGAGCTTCTCGCAGAGGACCGCGACGCCCGGCAGCGGGCATTTGTCGGACGCGGCGTAGGCGTCGAAGTAGTAAATGGCGTCCGTCCAACCGTCAGCTTTGTTGCGGTTCGGGCGGCGATTGACGTAGCCGATCCCGCCGGGAATCTCTGCGCCGTTGAAATAGGTGACGAACTTCAGCCTCGAAGCGGCGACGGTCGTAAAGGAACCGTCGGGCATGATGCAGGTCATGCCGTCGTCCGCGTGGAGGCCGGTGTCACCGACGATGACTTCGCCGTTGGTGACGAGGTAATCGTTCAGATAGCCGTTCGACAACGAGAAGAAGTCGCCGTTGATGGCGCCGACCGGATCAAATCCGAATTCCGACGCTTTGGTGAAGTGGTTGTTCAGCGTATTGGTCCCGCCCGCGTAGCCCGCGAACGGAATGACGACGTAATCGTCCGTGCTGAACGTCAGCGTGTGAACCGTGCTGCTGTTGTAGGTTTCCTCTTTGTACGTCGCGCCGGTGTCCACTTCATGGGATTCCGCCGCCGAGACCGCGAAGGACCCGCAGACGGTCAGCACCATGAGCGCGGACAGGACCAAACAGAGGAACTTACTTTTGAACTTCATAATTTTCTCCCTTTCATAAGATATTGGCACCCTTCATTATACGGCAAACCGGAGGGATTGTCAAGGTGCGTCATCTCCCAAAAATTCGTAAAATTTTTGGGCACTTTCAATAAACTCCTTCCCCGCCGATCCGGTAGGTCCCGAGGCAATATCGCTTGAGCAGCAGGTAATCATAGGCTCCAACGATTCCGTCTCCATCGATATCCGCCGCGTCGAGAGCCTCTCCCTCGAGCCGGAACGTGCCGAGCACGTAGCGCTTGAGCAGCAGGTAATCGGCGGAATCCACCTTGCCGTCTCCGCTGACGTCCCCTTTCGGTCGGGCGTTCGGGGCGTCCGGAATGAGGTTTTTGCCGCTGTCGGCAATGATGCAGCAGGAGCACACGTCGAACGTTTGGGTTTCCACATCTACCCCGCACAGGAAGAGCGTCTGCCCAAGCGACGCCGCCTCCGCGTTGGAACGGTTGATTCGGCCTTCTCCGTCGTCGCCGTGGACCGCGAGCAGCAGACAGTCCTCCGGGACGGTGTCAAACTGGAGCGTTGCGACGGTCGCAGGATCGCCGCCTTCCTCCCCACCCCGTGCCGTAAGTACGAGCCGGTAGGAACCGCCTGGTTCCGCCCTGCGAAAGAGCAGCATCTGTGTGTAGGAGAGGTTCTTGCCGAGGATGCTGGTTCCCGGGGTGTAGAGCGACGCGTCGTCGGTACAGATGAACTTATTAAAGCCGGTCAGCCGGATGGCGCTCTGGAGCGGATCGAAAGTCTGGTTCTGCGCGGAGAAGGAGCCGGTCCTGCCAAGTAGGAATTGCAGATTGCTCGCGGCGAGGAAGCGGTCGGATGGCGTGGAGTCCGCGTCATTCCGCACATTGAGTGCCTCGTGATAGGACTTGCGGATGCTTCGCAGGGCGTATTCGTTGTATTGCCGTACATCGAGCGAACCGACTTTGAGCAGTGCGCTGTCGAGCGTGCGCGTCGCATCGGTCGCTTCGTACAGGCGCTGGATCGCCCGACGGTAATCCCCCGGCATCGATGTCCGCGAATCCCGGACAGTCTTTGCGTCCTCGATGGCGAGCTCGAGCAGACCGGCGTCGCCCCCGAAGTTCTGATTCGCGGCGTCCGCCGTCGCCTGTGCAAGCAGGGAAACCAGTTCCGAGCGGTCTTCCGCGTCCGGTTCCGGGCGGGCGACGAGCAGCAGGCTGTTGGCGACCGGGCGGCTTTCGGTGTCGAAGACGCACTCCAGTCCGCCCGATGCGTTCTCGAGCGTGACCTGTGTTGAACCGCCGCCGTCGAGGTTGATGGCGGTCACGCAGTCCTGCGAAATCATGTAATCCGCCAGTTCATAGACGGTCATGCCCGGGTAGTTTTCCGGCTTGCGCCCCTCGGACGCGACGATGAGCAGCGAGCCGTCCGATTTGACGCCGATGCAGGTTCGCTGGGCACGCGCCGTGTTGAAATCCCAGCCAAGGTCGTCGTAATCGGTGACGTTCTGCCGGTCCTTAACGATGGTGTAGCCGTAGATGACCAAGGCGCTGTTGCAAGTCTCCATTGCTTCCGCGGATTCCTCTATGGTTTCCTCCGCCCGGACCGCGACGACGTCCCCGGCGGAAAGCGAACGGAACAGGTCCCGCTGGGAGCAGACGTCGGAGGCGTAGAGAACAAACTGGTCTTCGCCGATCTCCCCGCCCGCGGACGTGATATCGCGGACCTCGATGACCTTCCCGCACAGCGTGCCGCCCACGGTAAGCTCGGTTCCGTCGAGCTTTTCAAACAGGACCTCGACGCCCGGGGCCTTCGCGTCGCTGGTTTCCCCGCAGAAGCTGTCAAAATAGTAAATTCCGCTGTCCGTTTCGGCCGATGTAGTCGGGCAGATGTTGACGTGCGCAAGCGGCGCGTGCCACGAGCCGTCCCCGGCGACGACGGTGTATTCGATCTTCGAGTATTGGACCGAGGTCCGACCGTCGCTGTGAAAGACCAATTCCCACTGGGGCGAAAAGTCGTTGTCGCCCTGCATGATGCGGCCGTCGGAAATGTTGACCCCGCCGTAGGGATTGGAACTGGTGTGCGGGTAGGACATACTAAAGAAGGAGGCGTTGACTGCCGCTTTGACGTCGTAGCCGAGTTCCTCCGCCTTCTTCGCGGAGTCGTAGACCGTCGCGCCGTATCCGTTGCGGGCCGAAAACGCCATCGGCAGGATGTCGCCGCGGATCGGGTCAAATTCGAGTGTGAACAGATGGTGGCTCATGCCGTTTTCTCCCGAAATGACAAGGGAATGAAAGTCCACCCCGTCTGGAGAAGGCGGATAGGCCCCGTCGTCGGCGAAGGCGGGCAGTCCGCTCGCCGGGAACAGCAGCAGAACCGCAAGGAGCGCGGAAAACCAGTTTCGGGACCGTTTTTTCATAGGAAACCACTCTTTTCAATTTTTTTAGGCCGGTTTTCCGCGCATTTTCCCGGGCGCTGAAAACCTTCACATTTATTGTAACTATTATAACGATTCCCGCATGAATTGTCAATTGGGTTAGAAGAACAGAAAATTACCCAGCATTTTGTCGATTCTACACAACGGCAGGCCGACTACGTTGAAGAAATCCCCCTTGATGCCCTCGACGAGGACGCTGCCGAGTCCTTGAATGCCGTAGGCGCCCGCCTTGTCGTCGCATTCGCCGGTCGCGACGTAGCGGGCGATGCGGTCGTCGTCGAGCGCGCGGAAGCGCACGCGGGTGACGCAGAGGTCGGTTCGTGTTCTTTTTCCGTCCGTCAGGCAGACGCCGGTCATCACCTTATGCGTCCGCCCGGAGAGGATGCGCAGCATCCGCGCGGCGTCGGCGCGGTCGGACGGCTTGCCGAGCGTCTGCCCGTCGAGCACGACGATCGTGTCCGCCCCAAGCACCAACCGCCCGGGAAAGCGTGTGGAGACCTCCCGCGCTTTGCGGCAGGCGTTTTCGACGGCGAGCGCTTCCGGCGGACAGGAGCCGGCCGGCAGTTCCTCGGCTTGCGAAGGTTCGCAGACAAACGGGATCCCCGCGGTCCTGAGCAGCTCGGCGCGGCGGGGGGAAGCGGAAGCGAGCAGAAGCGGCGGATGTTCCATAGAACGCATGACCTCTTTCGTTTTTGCAATTTCTTTTCGATTTTCCGGGAGAATTCTTTCCAAACCCTATTGAAAAATCCGTTCATTTCCATTATAATGGAAAAGACAGGAAAAAGCAAGAGGGCACCACCGCCCCGATCCATCAGAAAAATGCCGAAGGTACGGTTTCTCCATGAAAATCCAAACGGAAGACATCCGCCGCATCGTGGTCAAGGTCGGCACCTCCACGCTTACCCACCCGAACGGGACTATGAATCTGCGGAAAATCGAAAAACTGGTCCGCTGTCTGGCGGAAATTAAGAATACCGGCAAGCAGGTCATCCTCGTATCGTCCGGCGCGATCGGCTGCGGGCTGGCAAAGCTGCGGTTCGACCGCGAAACGCTGACCATTCGCCAGAAGCAAGCGGCGGCGGCCGTCGGGCAGTGCGATCTGCTCGGAATGTACGCGCGGGAGTTCGCCCTCTACGGGCACATCGTCGCGCAGATTCTGCTGACGAAGGACGTCCTTGACGACACATCCCGCTGCGAAAAGGCAAAGAACACGCTCGAGACCCTGCTGGACGCGGGGGTGCTGCCGATTGTCAACGAGAACGACACGGTTTCCGACGAGCAGATCCGTTTCGGCAGCAACGACACGCTGGCCGCTATCGTCGCCCTGCTTTCGCGCGCGGACCTGCTGGTCAATCTGTCCGATATTAACGGGCTTTACACGGCCGACCCTCGCAAGGACCCGGACGCGAAGCTGCTCGACTGCGTTTCCGAGATCACGCCGGAAATCGAGGCGTTCGCGGGCGGGGCGGGTTCGGCGCGGGGCACCGGCGGAATGGTTGCCAAGCTGCAAAGCGCGAAGATGGTGACGGAAGCCGGGATCCCGATGATCATCTGCAACGGCGACGACCCGGCGATGCTGTATTCCATTCTCGACGGGCTGTTTATTGGTACATATTTTGAGGCGCGGAAGGGGGAAACGTCCGTATGAGCGGACTTTCGCTGGAGGAACTGTGCGCCCGGGGACGTGCGGCGATCCCGGCGCTGCAAAGCGCGAGCGGGGACGTGCGCAACCGCGCGGTCCGCGCGATGGCGGATTTCCTGCTGGACGGTGCGAAGGAAATTCTCGCGGAAAACGCCCTTGACCTCGCGTCGGCGGAGCAAAACGGCGTCCCGCCGCAGATGCGGGACCGGCTGACTCTGACGGAGGAACGCCTGCGCGGGATCGCGGACGCCCTGCGGCAGGTCGCGTCCCTGCCCGACCCGCTTGGGACCGGGGAGGAATGGGTTCGCCCGAACGGGCTGCGGATCCGGCGGTGCGCCGTGCCGTTGGGACTGGTCGCGATGATCTACGAGGCGCGCCCGAATGTCACGGCGGACGCGGCGGCGCTCTGCATTAAATCTGGCAACTGCGCGTTGCTGCGCGGCGGAAAGGAAGCTTTCCGGACCAACCGCGCGATGGTGTACGATCTCCGCCGTGCGGTACAGGCGGCGGGCCTGCCCGCGGACTGCGTGCTCATGCCGGAGAGCCCTTCCCGCGAGACGGTGCAGAAATTGATGCGGTTGCGGGGAACGGTGGATCTGCTGATCCCGCGTGGCGGAAAAAACCTGATCCGCTCGGTCGTGGAGAACGCGACGGTCCCGGTTATCGAGACCGGCGCCGGCAACTGCCACGTCTATGTCGATGAGAGCGCCGACCTGGAGATGGCGCTTTCCGTCGTGGACAACGCCAAACGGCAGCGCCCGTCCGTCTGCAACGCGGCGGAGGGGTTGGTTCTGCACCGGGCGATCGCGCCGGTGTTCCTGCCGCTGTTGCGGGAGCGGATGCCGGACGTGGAGTTTCGCGGGTGCGCGGAGACCTGCGCCTTGCTGCCCGGTTGCGTCCCGGCGACGGAGGACGATTTCTACACAGAATACAATGATCTGATACTGCATTGTAAAATCGTCGGGGACATCGAAGAGGCGGTTTCCTTCATCAATGCCCACAACACTGGACATTCCGAAGCGATTCTGACGCGGGACCTGCGCAATGCCGAGCGCTTTACCGCCGGCATCGATGCGGCTGCCGTCTACGTCAACGCCTCCACCCGCTTCACGGACGGTGGGGAGTTCGGTTTCGGCGCGGAGATTGGCATCTCCACGCAGAAGCTGCACGCCCGGGGTCCGATGGGACTTTCGGCGCTGACAACGGTCAAGTATATCGCCTACGGCGACGGACAGGTCCGCATCTGACGCGCCGCATACCGTACAAGCACCCCCGCATAGACTGCTTGCGGGTGATGCTTGATGTTAGAACTGTTTCTCGGTACGTTTTCCCGGCTGTTCGGGCTGTTCCTGCGGGTTTCTGGGGCGAATTCCTTTCCGCCGCCGCTTTCCCGCGAGGAGGAGCACGAATTGTTCCTGCGTGCGCACGCAGGGGATCAGGACGCCCGCAACCGGCTGATCGAACACAATCTGCGTTTGGTTGCCCACATCGTCAAAAAGTATTACCTGTCCTATAAAGACCAGGAGGATCTGATCTCGGTCGGCACGGTCGGGCTGATCAAGGCCATTGACAGCTTTGACGTCGAAAACGGCGCACGGTTTGCCACTTACGCGGGCAAGTGCCTGCAAAACGAAATTCTCATGTACTTCCGCTCCCAAAAGAAACACGCCATGGAGACCTCCATCAACGAGCCGGTGGACGTCGATAAGGAGGGCAATCTCCTGACTTACCTTGATATCCTTTCCGATGACGAGGATATCGTCGAAACGCTTGACGCGAAGATGAAGCATTCCCGCATCTACCGGGCCGTGCGCGAGGTACTCGACGACCGGGAGCGGACGGTCATCGCCCTGCGCTACGGGCTGACCGAGGACGGACGGGTCTATGCCCAGCGGGAAGTCGCCGCACGGATGGGGATTTCCCGCTCCTATGTCTCCCGCATCGAAAAGGCGGCGCTCGCCAAAATTAAAAAGTACGTCGGGGCGTAAGTTCCCGGGCGTTACGGAAACGAGTTTGTATGTATTATTTAGCGACCTTTTTCATCAGTATGCTCCCGATCATCGAGCTGCGCGGGGCAATCCCAATCGGATATTACGTATTTGACCTGCCGATCTGGCCGGTGGTGCTGCTTTCCGTCATCGGCAATTTGCTGCCGGTGCCGTTTCTCATTCTGTTCGGCGGAATGGTGCTGCGCTGGTTCGCGAAGTTTCCCCGGCTGGGCAGGCCGTTTCGCTGGATTCTCAAGTTTGGCGAAAAAAAGGTCGCGAAAATGAACAAGACCCTGTTCTGGGGACTGTTCCTGTTCGTGGCGATTCCGCTTCCCGGGACAGGGGCGTGGACCGGTTCGCTTGTGGCAATTACGCTGCAAAGAAACATGAAGCAGGCGTTTCTGCCGATCGCGCTCGGGGTACTCTGCTCCGGAGCGATTATCCTGACGCTGTTCTACTTTCTGCCGGATCTGTTTTTTTCCTTCTTTGGCATCTAAAAACAAAGATCATAAACTGTGAGGTGTTACACATGGCAACTTTCAAAATCGGCGTTATGACCGACTCGTTCAAGCTCCCGTTTGAGCAGGGGCTTGCCAAGGCCGCCGAGGTTGGCGCGCAGGGTATTCAACTTTACGTTGTCGATGGCGAAATGAAGTATGACACGTTCGACGACGCGAAGGTTGCGCACGTGCGTTCGCTGCTCGAGCAGCACGGGCTGGTCATCTCCGCCGTCTGCGGGGACCTAGGCGGTCACGGATTCGAGCGGACGGACGAGAACGCGTGGAAGATTCCCGCGTCCAAAGCGATCGCGGACCTTGCGGTCAAGCTCGGCACGAAGGTCGTCACCACGCACATCGGCGTCGTTCCGGAACTGTCGGGAGACCCGCTCAGACCGGACACGGCGTCCGAAACCTATCAGAACATGAAGAACGCCTGCCGCGAAATCGGCGATTACGCCGCCTCTAAGGGCGTGACCTTCGCGATCGAGACCGGCCCGGAGCCGGCCGAACGGCTCAAAGCGTTTCTTGACGACGTCGGCAGCGCTGGTTTCGGCGTGAATATGGACCCGGCGAATCTCGTTATGTGCACCGGCGTTGACCCGGTGCAGGCGGTCTACACGCTCGGCAAGTACATTGTGCACACCCATGCCAAGGACGGCAAGGGCTTCAAGATCGACCCGCGCAGGGTGTACACCTTCTTCGCGGAAGGCGGCATCGAAGACCTGCGGCTTTCCGACTATTTCCTTGAAGTCCCGCTTGGCGAGGGCGACGTGCCGTTCGACGCCTACCTCAAGGCGCTCGAGGACGTCGGTTATCGCGGATTCCTGACCGTCGAGCGCGAATGCGGCGCGGATCCGTACGCGGACATCCAGAAGGCCGTCAGCTTCCTCAAGAGCAAGATCGGCAACCCGAAGGTCAAGAAGATCGGCTTCATCGACTACTTCCTCGACGAGTGGCACGCCAACAACTATCCGGCGTTCATCCGCAACGCGGATCCGGACGGAGAGTTCGTCGTCGCTTATGCCTACGCCGAGAAGGACAAGGAAGGCGGACTGACCACCGACGAGTGGTGCGCCAAGTTCGGCGTGCAGCGGGCGAACAGCATTGAGGAGGTCGTCGAAAAGTGCGATTGCCTGATCGTCATGAGTCCGGACAACCCCGAACGCCATTGGGACCTCTGCCAGCTCCCGCTGCGCAGCGGAAAACCGGTCTACGTCGATAAGACCTTCGCGCTCTCCAAGAAAGTTGCGCAGGATCTCGTCGATTTGGGCGAATCCAACAACACCCCGTTCTTCTCCAGTTCCTCCCTGCGCTTCGCAGACGAGCTCATCCCGCTCCGCAAGGACGGCATCGTGTTCATCAACTCCCGCGGACCGGGCAACTTTGACACCTATGCCATTCATCAGCTCGAGCCGATGCTCATGCTCATGGGCAGCGACGTCAAGCGGGTCATGTCGATCGGCAGCGGGAAGTACGAGTCGCTTGTGCTGCAATTCTCGAACGGCCGCAGCGCGGTCATGTCGCATTACGGCTGGAACGGCGGGATCGACTTTGAATTCACGGTCAGCTACGAGGACGGGACCAACGTCAAGGTGCCGTCCATGTCCAACACTTTCCCGAATTTTATCGCCGCCCTGCTCGACTTCTTCCGCACCGGCAGGATCTACGCGGCCCACGAGGAAACCGTCGGCATTATGGCGGTCATCGAGGCGGGCAACCGTGCGCTCAAGACCCCCGGCGAGTGGGTCGAGGTATAGCCGTTCAATAAAAGGGTACGTTGGGGGGTACGTTTGGGATGCCGGCATCCCAAAGCCCCGCGCCTGCGCCCGACGGCAAAGTCGTCGGGCTTGTCTTTTTCGAACAGCGCTTTCACGAATCTTGCGCCTTTCAGCCTCGCCGGAAGGCCGAAACACCTTGAAAGTTACCTTTGAACGAATATCTTTCGGAGAATGGCAGGCGGCCGAGTTGTTTCAACGGCTTGTAAAAGGACTTTCTGCAAGGGAAAATGTCACAGGGAAATGAAAAGCGGACCGCCCGATGGATTCGTTTCCTTTTTTGAAAGGCTTGCATCGGAATCTTCCTTCGTGACAAAAAGTCTATGCGCTCCTTTCCTTAATGCCTCCGTTACCGTCAGAGAAACGGACGGTGAAAAAGCCGCCCATCCTGATGATTTTCACGACCCGGGCAAAGCGGTTCGATTTCGCAAGGAACGCCGTATCGCCGAGACTGAATTCATCCGTCCTGTCATGAGAATCGCCCTTTTTTGCATAACAAGTCATTTTTTCAATGCTACGCTTAAATTATGCGGCACGCCTCTCGGACCCCGGACGGCAAAAACACCATACTTTTCCTTCAGGATATCAAATGTAAATCTGTCAGGCATATATCGTTTTTGAAGCTTCACCTTCATCAAGGCCTTTATGCTCAATTTTCCATCTTCGTATTGATAAGGAATATCCGTTTCCGTCACTTTACATTTATACAGGATAGCGGATACCGGCGCGGCAACATACAGGAACACCGTATCGCCGGTTTTAACGCCATTCCCCTGTTTCCAGTCAATCGTATCGTTGTCGTCAAAGGCGTGCTCAATGTCGTAATATTTCGGATTTGCTGGAATGAGCCATTCTTTCGGCGGACGCAGCTTTTTCCGCTTTGCTCCGGACGCCGTTACCCGATAACTGGTGTCGATCCATCTGCAAATCTCCGGGAAAGGAACAGTGCCGTCCAGCAAAACTGACATCCAGTTTCCCTTGCCGATATGATAGCCGATAAAATAACCGTCCTGCTGAATCAACAGATCCCGCAAAAGCCAGTCGTCCAGCTTGACATTCAGAAGATCAACATCGTCCTCGCCATCCAGACCGAGTTTGTTTTCCGGCACATTCATCACAAGACCGTACCATTTTTTGTTGTCCTCATGGCGGAATACGGCGTAATTCGGAAATTTAGACCAGAGATACTCAATCTCGCTGCCATATTTTTTCTTTACATATTGAAAGACCTGCTCCCGCAGAGATTTCTTATCCATCGTGGTTTCCGTTCCCCCATCCAACCGTATGGAAATTGTTTTTTGCCATCATACCATACTCTGTCAATACATGCTGTTGCGACGCCTGCTTCCCTAATCGCACATTTGATCTAAAATGGGAATTAGCGATTTTCCCTTCTCGGCCAGGCTATATTTCACCTTCGGCGGGATCTGCGGATACGCTTTCCAGTTTACGGGCCCGCCCTATGTATAATTATAGTACAAAGACTTGCAAAAGTCAATATTGCAGAAGCAAGGAGACAATCACAATGGAAAAAATCAATCTACCGCAGGCATCAAGCCTGACCTCCCCCAATCCGGTTACGCTGGTCTGTACGGAAAAGCCGGACGGAACCACGAACCTTGCCACTGTTTCGTGGTGGACCTATCTTTCCTACAATCCGGGCATGATCGCCTATGCGATGGCAAAGACCTCCTACAGCGGCGAGAGGGTGCGGAGCAGCGGAAAAGTTATTTTGACCATACCCGGAGCGGAGATTGCAGAAACCGTTCTTGACTGCGGCAGCACTACGGGCCGGAGCACGGATAAGGTACAGCAGTTTGGCATTGCGCTTGCCGAAGTTGAGGGAAGCGCCATTAAAATCCCTGTACACAGCCGCGTGGCGATCCAGTGCAGCTTAAAGGAGTATCACGAGGTGGGAGACCATTATCTGTATATCTGCAATGTGGAGCAGGTTTATGGGAATGAATCCGAAGAAGCACTGTTCGCGTGGAACGGCTACGGAAAAATTGCCCCTGCAAAGCAGGGTTGAAAAATCAAAGGAGCAGTGGAAGCTATGAAGAAAGATTTTGGAGTAAAGCCGTACCTGTTCCCCATGCCGACTTATATGATCGGCACATACAATGAGGACGACACGGTGGACTTGATGATGATGGCGTGGGGCGGTATCTGCGCCGAGGACATGGTGGCGCTGAATCTGGAAGCCGACCACAAGACCGTTGCCAATCTCCGGGCGCGGGGAGCGTTCACCCTCGCCATTCCGGGAACGGACACATTGGAGGCGTCGGACTTTCTTGGTATCGCGACGGCGAATAAGATGGCAGACAAATTTAAACGAACCGGGCTGCATGCGGTCAAGAGCGGCCGTGTGGATGCGCCCATCATTGAGGAATATCCCATTACGCTGGAATGCACTGTTGAGAAGATGGAAAACGAGCCATACGGCTTGCGTGTGCTTGGCCGTATTGTGAATGTGCTGGCGGATGAGAAGGTGCTGGATGAAAAGGGCAATATTGACGCCGGCAAACTGAACGCTTTTCTCTTTGACCAAATGCAAAGCGGTTATTACGCCGTGGGTGAAAAGATCGGTCAGGCGTGGCATAGCGGCGCCGGTCTAATGAGGAAATAGATGTCAAAAATCCTCACCGCCGATCCGGCAGTGAGGATTTTTTTACTTGAACCATAGGCAAGAAAGCAGACATGATTTTGTGCAAATTTTTTAAACGGGTGCCGGAAAGATCCCTCACGTTCTCAATAGGCGCCCCCTGCACAATTCAGCGGCACGTCAGGCGACGCCTTTTCCGCCAGCTGCTTCTTGCTTCCTTTTTAGTAAGTTGAAGGGCATAACGGTTGCTCAAGAAATTGGGGAAGAAAGCGGCGATAGCCAACCACAGATTTACGTGTGCGAATTGCTCGGCCGCCGTCGCGCTGTCCTTGTCGGAGAACCGGCAGTTCCTTTCGTATTCGTATAATAAACGGGAAATCTATGAGCAGATCCTCGTGCCGGTCGAATGTCTCGCGAACGCTTGTAAAACGTCGCTGTTTCACCATGTCACACTTTTCAAGATACACGCGGGAGAAACGATTTCGTATTCGTTCCGTGACGTCTGCGCGTCCTTACGCGATTACCTGCATTCCGTTCCGCATATCGGATACCATCGGTTTGCCAAGAATGTCGCAGGGCAGTCGGTTCAATATGCGGCCGGTCTGCATTTCACCGAGAAAATCGAGAAGCAGACGATGCATACAGGTAAAATTTCACAGGTCGCCATGTATAGCTATGGGGAACACAAGCGGTTGATGATGTGGCGCATCCGAAAACTCTGCGAGCAAAACGGAATCATTTTTCCGGAGGTTGCCGAAGCGAACAGCCAAACGGAGAAAACGACAAAATGGCTGGTCAACGCCACAATCAAATTTAACCTCACCAAGTCCACCGCATTACTGGATTCCATCGTCCGTTGCATGAAAGAGCAGAATGAGCGGGAACGGGATATCCTCGAAAAGTTCTTAACGTTGGCGGGCGAAGAATAATTCCGATCAAGGATGGCAATATCAGCACGCCGAATACCAACGACTGTTATCCAAGCACAACATTACACAGAGTATTTCCAGAAAAGAAAACCGCATGGGAGCGTATGAGCCGGAGCTGGTCGGGACGTCAGCGCGTTGGGGGAAAAGGTATTGTCCCTGCACACCAAGGGGACCAGCGATCGGGATATTTCCGATGTGGTCAACGAAATTTACGGATTTAGTCTCAGCCACGAAACCATCTCCAACATCGTCGACCGCGTGCAGCCCCGGGTCATCGAATGGCAGAACCGACGGCTGGACAGGGTCTATCCGTTCGTCTACATGGACGCGCTGACGGTGAACATGAAATCCGACAAAAGAGCCGGAAAATACGCCGTTTACAGCATAATTGAAGTGAATTGTGACGGAAAAAAGGACTGTTTCGGCTTTTGGATCAGCGAAAGCGAGGGGACGCACCGGTGCTCTCCATCTTTGGCGAGTTGCGGTCGCGCGGCGTGGAGCGGTTGGGATTTGTCTGCATCGACGGCCTTCCCGGGCTGGAAGAAGCGATCACGAACACCTTCCCTGCAGCCACCGTCTGCCGGCGCATGGTCCATCTGGTCCGAAACAGCACGAAATATGTGCCCGACAAGCAGCGCGAGGCCTTCTGCGCCGGTCTGCGGGCGATCTACGGCGCGGTCCCGCCCCACGGTATATTCCCTGAAATCCTCAAATCCGCGTAAAAATCCAATATACGACAA
>CAZHBX010000006.1:0-64905 GCA_964530795.1 uncultured Ruminococcus sp.
GCCAATAGATGAACATGGCGTTCTGCAGGAGGATATGCTTTTTACCAGTCCTTCCTACGCTGCGATGTTTGTTATCGGAAAAAGTGCTAATGGGCTGACAAGTTGGAAAACAGCGGAAGGAAAAACATTGAAAGCGATGGAGGAAAATTCCGAGGTGTAACCCTGCCGTTAGGTGGGAGGGCTTTTTTTGGGAGTCGGGGCGACACCCATCAAAAACAAAAGTTGTAGATTGCGAAGGGAAAGAACAGCATAGAAAGCAGAAGTGCTTTCCGTGCTGTCTTTCTTTTTGAAATTTTCAAAAGTAAAATGTCCTGTTGATACATTGCTGCATATTTTTATAGTAGGGAGTGAACAATCATGATACGAAATAACAATTCAACTGCCATTGCCTATATAAGCGGCGGAGATTTCAATCCGAGAATTTCCGGCACGGTCAAGTTTTTTCAAAGAGATGACGGCGTCCTGATAGTCGCGGATATCCACGGTCTGCCGGATTCGGAAACAGGCTTTTTTGCTTTTCATATTCACGAGGGAAAAGATTGCGGTGGGGCGGGCTTTCCGAATACAGGAAGCCACTATAATCCCTACGGAAAGGAACACCCAAATCACGCGGGAGACCTTCCGCCGCTGCTGTCAGCAAACGGAAGGGCAAACCTTGCGGTCATAACAAACCGTTTTGCGGTACGGGATGTCATAGGCAGGACGGTCGTGGTCCACAGTAACCCGGATGATTTCAAAACACAGCCATCCGGAAACGCCGGAACCAAAATTGCCTGCGGAATTATCCGCAGAGGGTAAGGCGAAAGAATATCACTATGCGTTATCCCCGCTTTTGTCGGTGCTATTCAGAAGACAGTGCGGGGAACTTTTTTCTCACTTTTCCCTTGCATTTTTGCCAAACGTGTGCTATACTTTTCCCAAAGAATGGCAATTTTCGACGAAAGAATGGGGAAAGCGTGCGCAAAAGCATCTGGATCGAACCTGCAGTACGTCCGAAAGAAGACGCTTTTTCCTTTGTGCAGACCCTGTTCCGCGACGGGGAGGATTGTGTCTTCCGGCAATGGCTGTCCCGCTTCTACTTCTTCTGCCCGTTGACGCTGCTCGCCGCACTCGCGTATTTCTCGCTGTTTATCATTCCGTTTCTTCTTCCGCTCGTCTGGCGGGTCCCGATACTGTTCTGGCTTTCCTGGGGCGGCATTTTCGTGGTAAGAGCTTTCCTGCTCCGCTCGGCGTGCGCCAATCTGCTCGTCGTATCGCAGAAAGCCGTCTACCTTTACTTCCGCTGCCAGTCGGAACGGGTTGACAGATTTCGCTGGGAGAACGTGCGGAAGGTTCGGTTTCATCCGTGGCGGTTTTTTCCGTCCTTTGCGACAGTCACGCTTTACCGAAGCGGACATCCTTTCCGTAGGTTCTCCCCGTTTCGGGCTTACCGCCGAAAGCAAGCTCTGCGCGAGCGACCGGAAACCGTCGATTTTCAGGAGTTCTCCCTGACCGAACCGTACTCGCTCCGTTTTGTCGTCCGCGCGCACGGCGAACTGTATGAGCGTTGCAGAATGCTGCAAATGGCGGAAGGGTATTTCTTTTCCCTTTCCCGAAAGGAGCGCCGCCGTGCAAAGCGGCGAACGAGTTCGGTCCGAACCACGGAATAAGAACTTCCTGCACGGCTGAAACTCATCGGGAAAGCATTCACCCCGGTGTTTCCTCCTTCATAGAATGATACTGTATCATCCGATTGGGAGGAACAACCATGGCACTTTTCACCAATCAGGCAAAACTCTCCTACGATGCGACGACCCTGCAATCCAATCTCGCCATTGGCGAGGTGCGCCCCGCCCTGACGATTAGCAAAACCGCTTTGAGTGGCGACTACCGCATCGGCGGCACAGTGGTGTATTTGGTAACCGTCGCGAACGAGGGAGAGAGTGACCTTTCCGGGTTGACTTTGACGGATTCGCTGGGCGCTTACGCGTTTGGGCAGGGGATACTCTATCCGCTGACCTACCAGACCGATTCTGCGATGCTTTGGGACCGCGGGGTTCTGCAACCTGCGCCAACGGTTTCCGGGGTTCGCCCGCTGACCGTAACGGAGCTGACTGTTCCCGCCGGCGGGATCCTGCAACTTGTCTACCGTGCGACGGTCAACTCGTATGCTCCGCCCGCCTCGGGCGGAAAAATCCTCAACACCGTCTCCCTCACGGGCGCTTCCCTCACGCAAACGCTGTCGGCGAGCGAAACGGTTTCGGTCGCGTCCGAACCGGTGCTCGCCATCGCGAAATCGATTATCCCGGTTCCCGTTTTAGAGAACGGCAGGCTGACCTATACGTTCGTCCTGCTCAACACCGGCCCCACCGACGCGGATGCGGGGGAACGCGTCACGATCAACGACCTGTTTTCCCCGATTCTGCACGACGTCACGGTCACGCTCGACGGCGAAGCGCTTTCCGCCCCGTCGCAGTACACCTATAACGAAGCGACCGGGCTTTTCCAAACGGTTCCCGGGCAGATTACCGTACCCGCCGCGACCGCCCTGCAGAACACGCGGACCGGCGAATGGTCGGTCACACCCGGCAGCGTGACGCTGCAAGTGAGCGGAAGAATCTGATTTTTCCGTGTTCCCGCCCTTTCCGCACCCCGGAAAAGGCGGGGTTTTTCTTTTGGGAAAGGGTTGCTTTTTCGCGTCCGGTGTGGTATGATGGAACAGAAGTGGGGGAAACACGAACGTTTCGCCCCCTGCACACTTGCGCGGACACGTCATATTCTGAAAGCGGGACACGCAGTTTTTATGGATTTGCGTGTAAAAAAGATTTGACTTTTTCGATAAATCATGGTAGTATATGGTAAGATTGGTCAAATAAATGCATTTTTGATTCGTATTTCAAAGGAATGAGTAAGAGATGACACAGAAAAAGAAGGTTTTCACCGGTGCGGGGGTCGCACTGATCACACCGTTCCGGGACGGGGAAGTCGATTATCCCGCTTTGGAACGCATTCTTGAACAGCAGATCTCGGGCGGCACCGACGCTATCATCGTCTGCGGGACCACCGCCGAGGCTGCGACGCTGACCGATAAGGAACACAAAGAGATTATCTCCTTCAGCGTCGAAAAGGTCAACCACCGTGTCCCGGTCATTGCCGGGGCGGGATCAAACCACACCGACTACGCCATCGAGCTAACTCGCTTCTCGAAGGATGCCGGGGCGGACGCGGTGCTGCTGGTCACGCCGTACTATAATAAGGCGAGTCAAAAGAGCCTCGTGCGGCACTTTCAGATGATCGCCGACGCGGCGGACATCCCCAATATTCTTTACAACGTCCCGTCCCGGACGGGGCTGAATATCTCCGTCAACGCCTATCGGGAGCTATCCAAGCACCCGAACATCGTCGCGACAAAAGAGGCAAGCGGCAACCTGTCCGCTATCATGCAGGTTTTGGAAACCTGTGGGGACGACCTCGCGATCTACAGCGGCAACGACGACCAGATCGTTCCACTCATGGCGATGGGCGCGCTGGGTGTGATCTCCGTGCTTTCAAACGTCATGCCGCGGGAGACGCACGACCTGACGCAGCTCTGCCTCGATGGAAACTTCCGGGAAGCGGCGAAGCGACAGTTACAGTACCTCCCGCTGATCAACGGGCTGTTCATGCAGGTCAACCCGATCCCGGTCAAGGCCGCGATGGCGCAGATGGGCTACTGCACCGGGGAGATGCGCATGCCGCTTTGCGAAATGGACGACGCGGACAACGAAAAACTCTTTTCGCTCATGCGGGACGCCGGGTTGCTTTGAAACCGGCGTGACGTGCAAAAGAAAGGATGAAAAACATGATGGATCTAATTCTTAACGGCGCCTGCGGCAGGATGGGTCGGGCGGTCGCGGAGGCTGCGGCTTCCGCCGGCGTCCGCATCGTCGCGGGCGTCGACCCTTTTGAAAAGCCCTGTGATTTCCCGCTGTATCGCTCGCTCGACGACGTGACCGAATGCGCGGACGTTCTAGTGGATTTCACGGTACATACTTCCACCCCTGATCTGCTGCGATTCGCGGAACGAACCGGAACCCCGATGGTCATCGCGACGACCGGGCATACGCCAGAGGAGCTCGACGCTTTACATCGTGCTTCCGAGCGGTGCGCCGTGCTGCATTCCGGAAATATGTCGCTCGGGGTTCATCTTCTCATTTTGCTCTGCCGTCAGGCGGCTGCCGTCCTCGGTGGGAAAGCAGACGTCGAAATCATTGAAAAGCACCACAACCAAAAGCTCGACGCCCCGAGCGGCACGGCGTTGATGATCGCCCACGCGATCCGCGATTTTTTCCCGGAGGAAACCGAGCTGGTGTTCGACCGAACCGGCCGGAGAATCGCCCGCCCGAAGGCGGAAATCGGCGTCAGCTCCATTCGCGGCGGGAACATCGTCGGGGAGCACGAGGTTCTGTTCTGCTGCGGTGACGAGGTAGTTTCCATCAAGCACACAGCCATCGGGCGGAGCCTGTTCGCGCAGGGGGCGCTCCGCGCGGCGGAATTCCTCAAAGGGAAGCAGAGCGGCTTTTATACGATGGAGGACCTGCTGCGGGAAGCGCTGCAAGCCCCTGCGAAGGCATAGGAGAGAGCAGATGGAGCTTCGGTTTACCAAAATGCACGGCTGCGGGAACGATTACGTCTATTTTTCCGAGTTCTCACAGATTTTGCCGGACCGCGCGACGCTCGCCCGCCGGGTCTCCGACCGTCGGTTCGGCGTCGGCGGAGACGGGGCAATCTTCATCGGTCCTTCCGACTGTGCGGACGCAAAGATGCGCATTTTCAACGCCGACGGAAGCGAAGCGCAGATGTGCGGCAACGGCATCCGCTGCGTCGCGAAATTCCTGTACGACGAGGGAATCGCCCGGAAAGAAGTCCTGCGGATCGAGACCCTTTCCGGGGTGAAGGACGTCCGCTTGCAGTTCGCGAATGACGAAGTCGTTGGGGCGCAGGTGGAAATGGGACAAGCGGTCCTTGAGCCGTTGAAGATCCCGGTTCTGCTCGACGGCCCGTCGGTCATCGACCGTTCGGTGGAAGTCGGCGGGACGACGTACCGCATCACCTGCGTCAGCATGGGTAACCCGCACTGCGTGGTGTTCGTCGACGATCCGTCGGCGTTGCCGCTTGCGCAGATCGGCCCAGCGCTGGAGCATGCGCCGTTTTTCCCGGAACGCGTCAATGCGGAATTCGTGCGGGCGGTCGATCGGACGCACCTGCGCATGCGGGTCTGGGAGCGAGGGAGCGGAGAAACCCTCGCCTGCGGGACCGGTGCCTGTGCCTCCGTCGTCGCCGCGGCGGAAAACGGCTATTGCCCGAAAGGGGAGCCGGTCACCGTCTCTTTGCTCGGCGGGGAATTGCGGATCACCTATACCGACGAGCAGGTTCGGATGCAGGGGCCGGCCGTGACGGTTTATCGCGGGATTTACCCATTCAACGAAACGAAATGAGGAACCTATGAAAATTAACGGAAACTTTAAGAATTTGCAGGACAATTACCTGTTCGCCACAATCGCGAACCGCCTCAACAGCTACCTCGCCGCTCACCCGGACGCCACGATCATCAAGATGGGCATCGGCGACGTCACCCTCCCGTTACCGCAAGTCTGTGTTGACGCAATGGTAAAAGCGAGCCGGGAAATGGGGGTCAAGGAGACCTTCAAAGGCTACGGCGACTACCCGGGCTACCCGTTTCTGCGGGAAGCCGTGCGGGGATATTACCGCTCCTTCGGTGTGGAGCTGAGGCCGAACGACGTGTTCATCTCCGACGGGGCGAAGAACGACGTAGCAAACCTGCTCGACCTGTTCGCGCAGGAGAACACCGTACTCGTGCCGGACCCTGTCTATCCGGTGTACGTCGATACGAACGTCATGGCGGGGCGGAAGGTGGTCTATATCGACGGCAACGCCGGAAACAGCTTCACGCCCGCACCGGACACGTCCATCGACGCGGACCTGATCTACATCTGCTCGCCGAACAACCCGACCGGCGCGGTCTACACCCGGGACGGTCTGAAGGCGTGGGTGGATTACGCCAACGAGCGGCAGGCACTCATCCTGTTTGATGCCGCCTATGAGGCGTTTATCGAGAATCCCGATTGCCCGCATTCCATTTTTGAAATCAAGGGTGCGCGGACCTGCGCAATTGAAATCTGTTCGCTTTCCAAGACAGCTGGCTTTACGGGCGTCCGTTGCGGCTACACGGTCATCCCCGAGGAACTCGAGCGAGACGGCGAATGCCTCAACCGCCTCTGGCTGCGCCGACAATCCACCAAGCACAACGGAGTTTCCTACATCATCCAGCAGGGCGCTGCGGCGGTCTTCACGCCGGAAGGACTCGCGCAATGCCGGAAAAATATCGCCTACTATAAGGAAAACACCCGCCTGCTCGCGGGCGTGCTGGAGGAAAAGGGGATCTTCTACACAGGTGGAAAGAACTCGCCCTATGTCTGGATGCAGGCCCCGGGCGGGAAGAAGAGCTGGGACTTCTTCGACGGACTGTTGGAAAAACTTCAAATCGTCGGCACGCCGGGCAGCGGATTCGGCAGAAACGGGGAAGGGTACTTCCGTCTGACCGGGTTTGGCAGCCGGGAAAACACCGAAATCGCCGTGGAGCGGCTTCGTAAAGGCCTCTAATTTGCATCCTCGAAGAAAATTTATTGCAAAATCCGCCATACAAGAATTAGTTTATATGGATTAATTTGTCTTATTCTTAATAAAATGAAAGTTCTGAAATTTTTCCATTCATTTTTCGTTGACAGCGGCGTGCCGTTGTGTTATACTGTTTCTATCAGAATACGGAAAGGAATGGAATTCCGATGACGGATCAAAATACGGACCAGAAAATGAACCTGCAAACGCTCTTCTGCAAGATGCGCAAGAATGAGCCGTTTGACGAGTCCCTCTATACCAAATACGGCGTGCGCCGCGGGCTGCGCAATCAGGACGGCTCCGGCGTTGTCGCCGGTATCACGCGCATTAGCAACGTGCACGGCTATATCATCAACGAGTATGAACGCGTCCCGTGTGAGGGTGAACTGCGCTACCGTGGGATCGACGTGCGGGACATTGTAGACGGATGCCTGCGGGACGATCGGTTCGGGTTTGAGGAGACGGTCTGGCTGCTGCTGTTCGGCTATCTTCCGGCGCAGCAGGAGATCGTCGCCTTTCATTCGCTCATGGAGGAGTACCAGGTGCTTCCGCATGACTTCATTGAGGACATGATCCTCAAGGCGGCAAGCCCAAACATCATGAACAAGATGGCCCGGAGTGTACTTGCTCTATACAGTTACGACGACAACCCGGACGACCTTTCGATGGAGAACGTCCTGCGGCAGTCGCTTTCGATCATTGCCCGCCTTCCAAGCATTATGACGGCCGGGTATCAGGCAAAGAAGCACATCTACGACACGCAGGATTATTTTATCTATGCCCCGCTGCACGGGTTAAGCACGGCGGAAAACATCCTGTCCATGCTCCGCGTCGACCGCGCGTACACCCGCGAGGAAGCGCTGCTACTGGACAAATGCCTGATTTTACACGCCGAACACGGCGGTGGGAACAACTCGACGTTCTCCGTCCGATTGCTTACCTCCTCCCGGACGGACACCTATTCGGCGCTCGCGGCGGGCATCGGCTCGCTAAAAGGTTCATGGCACGGCGGGGCAAACATCAGCGTCAACAAGATGCTTGACGAAATTCGGGCGAACGTCCGCGATCCACACGACGACGAGGAGATCAGCGCGTATCTGCTCAAAATCTTTCATAAGGAGGCCGGCGACGGCAGCGGGAGGATCTACGGCATGGGGCATGCGGTCTATACGATGAGCGACCCGCGTGCGAAGATTCTTAAGGCGGAGGCCGGAAAAATGGCGGAGAAACGGGGGTTCGGGGAAGATTTCCTGCTGCTCGACGCGATCGAGCGGCTCGCCCCAGCGGTCCTCGCATCCAAACGGAACAAGGACACGGTCTGCGCGAACGTGGACCTGTATTCTGGTCTGGTGTATCGGATGCTGCACATTCCGCCGGAACTGTTCACCCCGCTGTTCGCGGTGTCCCGCTCGGCCGGGTGGTGCGCGCACCGGATGGAAGAGCTGGCGACCTGCCACAGGATTATCCGCCCCGCCTACCGCGCCAACCTCGACCAGCTTCCGTACGTGCCGCTCGCAGAGCGAAAGGAAAGAATATATTGAACGACAGAAAGGATTTTTGACGATGGGAAGCACACTTGCGCAAAAAATCATCCGTACGCATCTTCTCGAAGGGGAGATGCGCGTCGGGCAGGAAATCGGCCTGCGAATCGACCAGACGCTCACACAGGACGCGACCGGAACCATGGCATACCTCGAATTTGAGGCGATCGGAATTCCACGCGTCCGCACGGAGCTTTCCGTCGCATATATCGATCACAACACCCTGCAAAGTGGGTTTGAAAACGCCGACGACCACCGCTATATCCAGTCGGTCGCAAAGAAGCACGGACTGTACTTCTCCCGCCCCGGCAACGGGATCTGCCATCAAGTGCATTTGGAGCGTTTCGGCGTGCCGGGGAAGACGCTGATCGGTTCGGACAGCCACACGCCCACCGGCGGCGGGATCGGGATGCTGGCGTTCGGCGCGGGCGGAATGGACGTCGCGGTCGCGATGGGCGGGGGAACCTACTACATCACGATGCCGAAGATGCTGCGAATCAACCTGACCGGTCGCCTGCGTCCGTGGGTGTCAGCAAAAGACATCATCCTCGAGGTCCTGCGCCGCCTGACGGTCAGGGGCGGCGTTGGAAAAATCATCGAATACGCCGGGGAGGGCGTCAGCTCCCTTTCGGTGCCGGAACGTGCGACGATCACCAATATGGGCGCGGAACTTGGGGCCTCGACTTCCATTTTCCCGTCCGACGAGGTGACCAAGGCGTTCCTGAAAGCGCAGGGAAGGGAAGGGGATTGGATACCGCTTTCCGCCGACCCGGACGCCGTCTACGACGAGGAAATCACAATCAATTTGTCCTCGCTCGAGCCGTCCGCCGCCTGCCCGCACAGCCCGGATAACGTCAAAACCGTCCGCGAGCTCGGGCCGATAAAGGTGGATCAGGTTTGCATCGGGTCCTGCACGAATTCCTCGCTTTCGGACATGCTGAAGGTCGCGTCGATCCTGAAGGGCAGGACGGTCGACGAGCATGTCAGCCTGTCCATCACGCCCGGCTCGAGGCAGGTATACAACATGCTCGCCGCCTGCGGTGCGCTTTCAGACATCATCGCCGCCGGGGCCCGCGTGCTCGAGTGTGCCTGCGGCCCGTGTATCGGCATGGGCCAGTCGCCGAACAGCGCCGGGGTTTCTCTGCGGACGTTTAACCGCAATTTCGAGGGACGCAGCGGCACGAAGGACGCGAAGATCTACCTCGTCAGCCCGGAGACGGCGGCCTATTCCGCGCTCCGCGGCGTGCTTTCCGACCCGCGGGAACTCGGCGAGCAGCCGGAAATCCGTTTGCCGGAACAATTTCTTATCAACGACAATATGATCATTCCCCCCGCCCCCCCGGAGGAGGCGGAGAAGCTGGAAATCCTGCGCGGGCCGAATATCAAGCCGTTTCCAGTCAGCGGTCCCCTCGCAGAGGATATTTCCTGCGAATGCACACTAAAGGTCGGCGACAATATTACGACCGACCACATCATGCCTGCCGGGGCAAAGATCCTGCCCTATCGGTCAAACATTCCGTACCTTTCAAAGTTCTGCTTCGCCGCCTGCGACGAGGGATTTGCGGAGCGTTCCAAGCAGAAGGGGAGCGGCATCGTCGTCGGCGGGGAGAATTATGGACAAGGCTCCTCGCGGGAACACGCAGCGCTCGTGCCACTTTACCTCGGGGTCAAGGCAGTTGTCGTCAAGTCGTTTGCCCGCATCCACGCTGCAAATCTGATCAACGCCGGCATCCTGCCGCTGACCCTTGCGAACCCGGCGGATTACGAAAAAATCTCACAGGGGGATTCGCTCCGACTCGCCGGCATTCGCGAATCAATCGCGCACGGGTCGAACGCGACGCTCGAAAACCTGACGAATGGGGAAAAAATTCCGCTGAAAGTGGAATTTTCCGAGCGGCAGCGCCGCATCCTGCTTGCGGGCGGACTACTCAACAACACGAAAGGAGCCTGAACTATCATGTCCAAAATCCAAATGAAAACCCCGCTCGTCGAGATGGACGGCGACGAGATGACCCGCGTCATCTGGCAGCAAATTAAGGAAACATTGCTCTTTCCGTTCATCGATTTGAAAACGGAATATTTTGACCTCGGACTTGTCAACCGCAACGAAACCGACGACCAAGTGACAGTCGACGCGGCGATGGCGACCAAGCAATACGGCGTCGCCGTCAAGTGCGCCACCATCACGCCGAACGCGGCCCGCATGAACGAATACCATCTTAAAAAAATGTGGAAAAGCCCAAACGGGACGATACGCGCCCTGCTTGACGGGACGGTATTCCGCACGCCGATCGTCGTTAAGGGCATTGAGCCCTACGTCAAATCCTGGAGAAAGCCGATTTCCATCGCTCGGCATGCCTATGGGGACATCTACAAGGCGTCCGAAGTGCGCGTTCCGGCGGGCGCGAAGGCGGAGATTCTCGTCACCGACCGCGATGGCAAAGAGATGCGGACGCTGATCCACGACTTTCAGGGCGACGGCGTCGTGCAGGGGATACATAACCTCGACAGCAGCATCACTTCGTTCGCCCACGCCTGCTTCCGATACGCGCTCGAACAGAAGATGAACTTGTGGTTCTCGGCAAAGGATACGATTAGCAAGACCTATGACCACCATTTCAAAGACATTTTTGCCGAAATTTATGAACAGAACTATCGCGCAGATTTTGAGAAAGCGGGGATCACATACTTCTATACGCTTATCGACGACGCGGTGGCGCGGGTAATCCGCTCGGAGGGCGGATTCATCTGGGCCTGCAAGAACTACGACGGGGATGTGATGTCCGATATGCTCGCGACCGGGTTCGGATCGCTCGCAATGATGACGTCGGTGCTGGTATCTCCGGACGGCGTTTACGAGTACGAGGCCGCGCACGGCACCGTGCAGCGTCACTATTACAAGCACCTCGCCGGGGAGGAAACCTCGACGAACTCCATCGCGACCATCTTCGCGTGGAGCGGGGCGCTCCGCAAGCGGGGCGAGCTGGACGGGCTGCCGGACCTCTGCGCCTTCGCGGATCGACTGGAAAAAGCGTCAATCGACACGATTGAAAGCGGGGTTATGACGAAGGACCTATACCTGATTTCTTCGTTGGAACACAAGAAAGCCGTCAACACGACCGAATTCCTGCGGGAGATCGCGTCACGGCTTTAGACCATGTCAAAAATTGCTTTGTGGACAAAAAAGTCTACACAGCAATTTTCGTTTTTCAGTTTTTCAGCGAATGGATCGGGGCGGGGATCAAGCCGCCGCGGGCGATGAACCGGACCGGGTCGGTTTGGTTGATGCGCATGATTGGTGCGTCACCTAAAAGACCACCGAAGGACAGGGACTCGCCCTCCTTCTTACCGATGGCGGGGATCACGCGGACGGCCGTCGTCTTGGTATTCGCCACGCCAATGGACAGTTCGTCAGCAATCAGCGCGGAAATGACCGCGGCGGACGTGTCGCCGGGAATCGCGATCATGTCAAGCCCCACCGAGCAGACCGCCGTCATCGCTTCGAGCTTTTCGATGGTCAGACAGCCGCTCTTCGCGGCGTCGATCATGCCCTCGTCCTCAGAAACCGGGATGAACGCCCCAGAAAGCCCGCCGACTCGCGAGGACGCCATGACGCCGCCTTTCTTGACCGCGTCGTTGAGCAGCGCGAGCGCCGCTGTCGTCCCACAGCCGCCGCAGCAGCCGACGCCCATCGCTTCTAAAATCCGTGCGACTGAATCGCCGACAGCGGGCGTGGGCGCGAGGGACAAGTCGACGATGCCGAAGGGGACGCCGAGCCGCTTGCTCGCTTCCCCCGCGATCAGCTGTCCCATGCGGGTAATTTTGAAGGCGGTCTTCTTGATGACCTCGAAAAGTTCCTCGAACGGCGCATCCGGGCATTTTTCAATCGCCGCGCACACCACGCCTGGGCCGGAAACACCAATGTTGATGACGCAATCGCCCTCGCCGACGCCATGGAACGCACCCGCCATGAACGGGTTGTCCTCCGGCGCGTTGGCGAATACGACCAGCTTCGCCGCACCGATGCATTGCCGGTCCTGCGTCAGCTCCGCTGTCCGACGAATGATATGCCCCATACGGGCGACCACGTCCATATTCAGCCCCGCCTTGGTCGTCGCCGCGTTGACGGACGCGCAGACCCGCTCGGTGGACGAGAGCGCCTCGGGGATCGTGTCAAGCAGGATGCACTCGGATTCCGTTGCTCCCTTCGGCACCAGTGCGGTATACCCGCCGATAAAATGAATTCCAAGCGTATCCGCCGCATGGTCCAGCGCGCGGGCGATCCGCAGAAATCCCTCGGCACTCTGCCCGGCGCCGACGAGCGAAATCGGCGTAACGGACACCCGCTTGTTGACGATCGGAATGCCGTATTCCCGCTCGAGCTCCTCGCTGACCTGGACGAGGTGTTCGGCCCGGGTGGTGACGGTATCGTAAATTCGATCCGCAAGACCCGCCGGGTCGCCACCCGCACAGCGCAGAAGGGAAATCCCCATCGTGACGGTGCGGATGTCAAGGTGCTCGGTTTCGATCATGCGGACGGTTTCAAGGATGTCGTTGGTATTCAGCATATGGAAATTCCTTTCCGTTCAAATGCGGTGCATGGAGTTGAAAACGTCCTCGTGCATGGCGTGGATCTTCAGCCCATTTCGGTCCGCGAGCTTTTCGAGCTCGTCCGCGAATTCGCCGAATGGGGTCTTCAGCCGGTCGAGGTCCACAAGCATCATCATCGCGAAATACTCCTGCATGACCGACTGCGAGATGTCAACGATGTTCGCTCCGTACTCGGTGCAGAGCGCGGATACCACCGAGATGATGCCCATGCCGTCCTTCCCGGTAACCGTGATAACTGCTTTCATCTGTCCAAAACTTTTCCTTTCCAATTGTTTCAATACTTTATTATACACACATTATACACAGTTTCTAGGAGAAAAGCAAGTTTTTTCCGAAAAAAGCAAAGTTTTTGCGCAAGTTTTCCCGCCGCGGGAACGCTTTTTCTGCTTTTTCTAAAAAAAGATTGACTTTTCCGGAAAAGAATGGTATACTGATGCATAGAAATTTTTATAAAGATCGTATACTCCATCGTCTAACCATCGTCAATTTCTTTTGGAGGTTCCTATGCAGACCGCAAGAATGGTAATCACCATTATCGAAATTGTTCTGACCGTCTTCTTCGCCCTGCTGTTTGTCTATCAATTTTTTTATACGTTCTACGTTCTCTTCTCCCACGGGGAGGAAAAGCCACTGCTCCGAAACAAGCAAAACCGCTTCGGGGTGATCATTCCCGCCCGCAACGAGCAGCAGGTCATCGGACAACTCATCGACAGCATCCGCAAGCAGACCTACCCGGCCGATCTGATCCGCATCTTCGTCATTGCGGACAATTGCACGGACGACACGGCGGAAATCGGGCGGCAGAAGGGCGCCTATGTGCTCGAACGACAGGATCAGGAGCTCATCGGCAAAGGATATGCGCTCGACTACTTTTTCAAGCATCTGCGCGAGCACGGCGACGACTGCGACGCGTACCTCGTCTTCGACGCGGACAACCTCCTCGACGAGCACTTCATTGAGGAAATGAACAATGGGCTCAACCGCGGATACCAGGCGCTGACCTCCTATCGCAACTCCAAAAACTACGGCACAAACTGGATCTCCGCCGGGTATTCCCTCTGGTTTTTGCGCGAGGCGAAGTACCTGAACAACGCCCGTATGCAGCTCAACACCAGCTGTGCCATTTCCGGGACCGGCTTCTGCGTCAGCCGGGAACTGATTGAAAAGAACGGCGGCTGGCCGTTCCACCTTCTGACGGAAGATATGGAATTCACGATCGACACCATCGTCAACGGCGGAAAAATCGGATACTGCGGCAAAGCGATACTCTATGACGAGCAGCCGGTTAAGTTCTCGCAGTCGTGGAACCAGCGCCTGCGCTGGGCAAAGGGATTCTATCAGGTCTTTGGACAATACGCCGGGAAGCTGTTCAAAGGAATCCTTCATGGGAGCTTCGCCTGTTACGACATGTTGGTGACCATCCTGCCCGGCATCCTCGGATTTGGCGTTACCGCCGTCTGTTCAATCGCCGACCTCATCTTCTGGGCGCTCTATCCGGAAAGCAACAGTTTGCAAAGGGCGATCACCATTTTAATTATATTTTTGGTGTTTTATTATCTTTTGATGTTCTTTATGGGGCTTTTAACTGTTCTGACCGAAGGGGAGAACATCAGCGGGTGCTCCCGCAAGAGGAAGATCTGGTCGATCTTCACGTTCCCAGTCTACATGGCGACGTACCTGCCGATCGCGGTGATCGCACTGTTCAAGAAAGTTGACTGGAAGCCGATCCAACATACGGTGGCGAAGTCCATTGACGACCTGAACAAGAAGAGCAAGAGGCAGTAAACAGGAGAAACAGAGGCAAGTTCTCATGACATGCAAACGATTTGGAGCGTTCTGTGTGCTTTTGGCGGTGCTTTGTGCCGGCGTTGCAGCGGTCGTCCCGGCGAACGCGGAAACCGGCTGGACCGCTGCGATGAAAATTGAGCGGACCGCGGAGGATACGAACGCGGGAACGGTGACGGTACGGGTTTCCGTTGAACAGATCACCTGCCAGAGCGGGATTTTCTGCGCAGAATATAAAATATACTATGACCCATCCATTTTAAAATTGATTTCCTGGGAAAACTCCAAACCTGCTGGTTGGAACTTCGACGACGAAACGGCAGAGGACTGGACGGAGGTCAAGGAAGACCCGGAGCCCTATCTTTCCTATATTATCATGAACACGGGAACGGCGGGAGGCGTCAAACGAAACGGGGAGCTCTACACCGACATGACCTTTCAGGTGCTGTCGGATACGGCGAAGTCTGCGTCCGTCACCGTGCGGAACATCCAGTTTGCCGACGTGTCCAATGAATCCCTGTTAAATCCATGCAAACTGCCGGATCAGACCTGCGAAATCGGCCTGCACGGCAACGCGAGCACGTCAGCCGTTCCGGTGGAGAGCAGCGAACCTGCCGTTTCGGAAAGTTCTGCGACCGTGAGCGAATCGACGGAGAGCAGCAAACCCTCCGGCGGCCTGTCCTCGCAGGGCGGTACGTCCTCCGGCGTGCAGTCTGTTCCGGGCGAAACGTCCGTGTATTTGCCGGTGGCAAGCGAGGAAAGCGCGCATCGCATTACGGTCTCCGTTTCAATTGCGGACGTCCGGGATGACGATGGGGTTTCCGGGTTCTCCCTGCGGCTGAAATACAACAGGAGCTTCCTGCAATACGTCTCCCACACTTGCATCACGCCAGAAAATTGGGCCAACTCGGAGGACCTTTCGACCGAACCGGAAAGGGGACAAATGACCCTGTCGGTCATCAATCGCGACGCCGGGAACGGAGCAAAGGAGGATGGGGCCCTCGGATTTCTGGTAGAATTTACCTATAATGGAACGGATTTTGACCAGAGTATTTTCCAAATTGAGCAAATTCACCTAACCGACGACGAAGCGAACGAGTTGGATTCGGACAGCTGTCGGGTCATCGTGAGCTATGAGATGGACGGCGTGCCTGTAACGGCGAAAGACCTCCAGCTGCCGAATCAGTCGGAAGGAAGCACTTGGAAAATCGTGCTCGCTGTTGCCGCTTCGATTGTCGTGCTCGGCGCCGCCGTCACGGGATTCCTGATTTTCAGAAAGAAGAGGTTGGCATGAACCGTCTGCGTGAATTTTGGTCGGCTTATTCCCGGTATATTATCCATTTCTGGACCAATCAGCTCGTGATGTCCTTTCTCGGCATCAGCGTCGGACTTGCGACGATCGCGCTGAAGATCGACGTTGTGTCGGCGCTCGGGAGCGCTTTCTGCATCGCCGTGCTCTGCTTTTTACAATACGACAATCTGTTTCAACTCGGGGAAAAGCACCATTTTCGCCCGGCAGACGCCTATCGACCCGCGAAAACGCTCGGACTGAAGATTTCTCTGCTCGGATCCTGTCCGCTGCTGCTGGTAATTTTGCTTGGACTTTTGGCATCCGCTTTTGCGTCGGACAATGTGCAGGTGATTTTTATGCTGATTCACATCGCCCTGCACGGCAGTTACCTTTATCCGCTGACCTTCCTTTCGGTAGAAGGGACGGTTGGCTGGCTGGGCGGTCCGCTCGGGTGGGTGGTCTGCCTGTTGTTCCTGCTGCCGGAGATTCTGTTCGCCGGGCTTGGTTATTTGCTCGGTTCGAAGGACCGCCCGCTGCGCACATTCGTCGGCATCCGCTACGGCAAGAAGGAAAAGTGACCGGCAGGGGAGTCATATCACAAGACAACCCCTCATACCTTGTAACAAAATAACAAAATGCAAGGTGTAAAGGATGTGTGTATATGGAAACTCCTTCGTCCTCTGAGTTTCGGGAGCCGCGGATTTTTCTGGTACTGCTCGGCGTCGTGTTGGCCGTCGTGCTGGTGTTCTATTTCGTGACGTCCATGGTGACGTCGGTCGGATACCATGCCTTCGCGGAGGCGGACGCAAGTCCGGCAGGGGAATCATGCTTTACGATCATCCTCGATGCAGGACACGGCGGGGAAGACCCCGGTGCGGTCGCAAACGGGCTAAATGAGAAAGATCTGAACCTTCAGATTACCCTGAAAACGGCGGATTTCCTGCGGCTTTCCGGTTGCAACGTCGTTCTGACGCGCTCGGAGGACCGCTTGTTGTACAACAGCGGCGAGGAGAATCGGAAAAAGTATTACGATCTGTACAACCGTCTGCAGTTCGCAGAGAAATACTCGGACGCGATTTTCGTCAGCATCCATATGAACAAATTCCCGATGGAGAACTGTCAGGGCTTGCAGACCTTTTATTCCATGAACGACCCGCGCAGCGCGCTGCTCGCGGAAGCGCTTCAGGCGTCGTCGACGCTCGTCATGCCTGATAACCGGCGGACCATTAAGCCGGATAACCGAACCATCTTTTTGCTCAAGAATCTGCAAATGCCCGCCGTCATCGTCGAATGCGGTTTCCTTTCAAACGCGACTGACGCGGAAAATCTCGCGAACGAAACCTATCAGGACAAACTCGCGCTTGCCCTCGCGTCCGGAATCGGGCGTTACTGTGAAACGGTGAAGGAAAACGACTCCGTATCCCAATGAAGCGGGAGGAAAAAGACGTTGAAAACCAGCTATATTTGCGAAAACTGCGGAAATGTGACCGCAAAATGGTTCGGAAAATGTCCGTCCTGCGGCGCGTGGAACACAATGACGGAGCAGGAAACCGTCCCGGAACCGGCGCCGCCGACGAAGGCGCGCCGCGCCCCGCTCCACAATACCCAGACGGTCGAGCATTCCAAGGCGCTTCGCATTGATGAAATTCTTTTCCAAAACGACATTCGCTTTTTGACCGGGCTCGGCGAATTCGACCGAGTCCTCGGAGGCGGACTGGTCGAAGGATCGGTTGTGCTGATTTCCGGCGAACCGGGCATTGGAAAATCCACTTTACTACTCCAAATTTGTCAATTCGTGGGGAAAAACGCGAGACTTTTATATGTCACCGGCGAGGAATCCATTTCGCAGATCAAACTGCGGGCGACCCGCATCGGTGTCGATACGGCGAACCTGCTCGTCCTGAGCGAGACTTCGGTCAACAAGATCATTCCGGAAATCAACACGGTACAACCGGATGTGGTAATTATTGACTCTATTCAGACCATGTATGACGAGAACTTTCCGTCCTCGCCCGGTACGATCACGCAGGTCAAGCAAGCGACCATGCAGTTGATTGCCAAGGCGAAAGAGGACCGGATATCCATCCTGATCGTCGGACACGTCAATAAAGACGGAGCGATTGCCGGGCCAAAGGTACTCGAACATATGGTCGACGCGGTGCTCTATTTCGAAGGGGACAAGCAGCACGCTTACCGCATCATCCGCGCGGTCAAAAACCGCTACGGCTCAACCAACGAGATCGGAATGTTCGAGATGTCGGACAACGGGCTGACGGAGATTGAAAAGCCATCCGAGCACATCCTCCAGCAGCGCCCGAAGGACGTTCCCGGAAGCTGTGCGGCGGCGGTCATGGAGGGCAGCCGTCCGATGATCACCGAGATACAGGCGCTTTCCTCCAATACAACGTTTCCATCGCCTCGCAGAATGTCTTCAGGTTTTGATTATAACCGGCTTGCTTTGCTGCTCGCGGTTCTTGAAAAACGCCTTGGGCTGCGCTTTTCAACGCAGGATGTATACCTAAACATTGCCGGCGGACTGCGCATTGACGAACCTGCGTGTGACGCCGCCGCCGCGATGGCGCTGCTTTCGAGTTATAAGGAAATCCCGGTACCGGAGGACCTGATCGTCATGGGCGAAATCGGGCTGGCCGGCGAATGCCGTTCCATCAACGTATTGGACCAACGGCTGAGCAACGCCGCACGGCTTGGGTTCAAACGCGCAGCGATCCCACACCACAACGCGGAGCGGATGAAAAACGCATACGGAATGGGGATCGTTCGTTTGCAGAGCATTTTTGATTTGCTGCGTCTGTTGAACGCGCCAAAAAAGGAAGAAGAATAAAACCGAAAGCGTGTCGGAAACGTTCCGACGCGCTTTCTTTCGTTATCCCTATTCCATTGTACAAAATTTGCATTTTGTACAATGGAATGTGTTTTATGGAATGTGTTTTTAGGAGGACATAAAAAGGCGGGTGCGGAAACGTGTCCCCTAGATTCCTTTTACGTCTTATTATTACGTCTTACGTCGTGTCATGGCGAAACTGCGACTGGTATAGGCGTTCATACACGCCGTGCTTCGCGAGCAGTTCCTCGTGCGTGCCGTATTCGACGATGTCACCGTGCTCCATGACGAGAATCATTCCGCATTCCCGGATAGTCGAAAGACGGTGCGCAATCAGAAACGTCGTCTTTCCTCGCATGATCTCCCGGAAGGTCTTCGAGATGCGCATCTCTGTCACGATGTCGACGTTGCTGGTCGCCTCGTCGAGAATCAGCATCGGGCGATTCACCAGCATCATCCGCGCGATCGCCAGCAGCTGCCGCTGCCCGGCAGACAGATTGCTTCCCTCCTCCTCAATGCGGGTGTCGTATCCGTTCGGCAGGCGCTCAATAAAAGCATGCGCGTTGGCCGCTTTCGCCGCGGCGACCATTTCGTCGTCGGTCGCGTCCGGCTTTGCAAACAGCAGGTTTTCCCGCACCGTCCCAGCAAACAGCCAGCTTTCCTGAAGGACCATCCCGAACTGTCTTCGAAGCTCTTCTCGTGGTATATTAGCTATATCAACACCATCTATGGTGATTTTTCCGCCGTCCAACTCGTAAAATCGCATCAGCAGGTTGATCATCGTGGTCTTCCCCGCGCCGGTGGGACCGACGATGGCAACCTGTGTCCCGGCAGGAATGTTCATGGTGCAGGAGCGAATCAGCGGAGTTTTGCCATCATAGGAAAAGTTGACCTGTTCAAAGTTGATCTCCCCGTTTGGCTTTTCCGGTAAAGAAAGCGTGCCGTCCGGAGACATTTCCGGCTCGTCAAACAGGGCGAATAGCCGCCGCGCGGACGCCATGGCACTTTGGAGTTGCATCGTCAGCGAGGTGATCTCATTGAACGGCTTGGAAAACTGCGACATATAACTGAGGAATGCGGCGATGCTGCCCGGCGACATATGCACAAGCAGGGCGAAAATTCCGACAAGTACGTATGCCGTGTTGTTGACGAACCGGGTCGTCGGATTGACGAGCGCAGACGCGAACTGCGCGCGGTACCCCGCGTCGTACAGCGTCTGATTGAGCCGGTCGAACCGCTCCGCCGAGCGGACCTCGTAACGGAAGAGTTTGACCGTGTGGGCGGAGCTAATGAATTCCTCGGCGTAAGCGTTCACGTCGCCAAGGATTTTCGCCTGTTCACGAAAGCGCTTTTTGCCGTACTTCGTGATGGCACGCCCGACGAAGAAACACAGCGGCGTCGCGACCAGTACGACGGCGGTCACCCGCACATCGAGGTAGAGCATAAACCCCAGCGAAATTAGGATGGACGACACCCCAGAGATTAGCTGTACGATGCTGCTGTTGAGCCCGTCGCTGACCGCCTCGACGTCGTTGGTAAAGCGGCTAATAATATCTCCATGCGGGGTATGGTCAAAATAGGAAAGCGGGAGGCGCGACAGCTTCTCAAAAAGGCCTTTGCGGAGCGCGTTCGCCGCTTCCTGCGCAACACGGACCGCCAACCGTGCGCTGAGCCATTGGAACAGTACACCGATTCCGTAAAAAAGCAGCAAAGAAAGCAATAAGGACAGCCACGGCTCTCCCGCGAAGATTGCGTCGATCGTCGAACCGATGCGCTTCGGTGCAAGGAGCAAGGCGATGTTTCCGAGTATCACGAACACGAACACCCAAAACAACGTTTTTTTTGCTCTGCCGAGCAACCGAAGCAGCCGGCGAAGGGTATGCTCCCTCTTCATACGTTCTCCCCCTCCCCTTTCACGTTCTGAGAGCGGCAAATTTCCCGGTAAGCCTCACACATGCGATACAGGTCGTCGTGCTTTCCCGCCCCGGCGAGCCGCCCATCGTCGAGCACGAGAATCAGGTCCGCGTGCCGAACCGTGCTGACCCGCTGAGAAATCATGAACAGAGTCACCCCGTGCAGTTCCTTGCGGATACCCTCGCGCACCGCCGCATCTGTCGCGTAGTCGAGCGCGCTGGTCGCGTCGTCTAGCACGAGAATTTCGCTTTCCGTCGCGATGGCACGAGCGATGGCGAGGCGCTGCCGTTGCCCGCCGCTGAAGTTTCGTCCGCCCCGCGCGACGGAAGCATCGTAGCCGTTTTCCTTTTCGCGAATGAACGCATCCGCCTGCGCGATTTGCGCCGCGTGTTCGAGCGTTTCCCGCGTCGCCTTCGGGTTGCCGAGCGACAGGTTTTCCGCCACCGTGCCGGAAAAGAGCTGCACTTCCTGTGGGACGACAGCGACCTTCTTTCGGAGCGCTTCGAGCGTGTAATCCCGCACGTTCACGCCGTCGACAAGCACTTCCCCATCCGTGCAATCGTACAGGCGGGAGAGCAGATGGGTCAGCGTGCTCTTGCCGGATCCAGTCCCTCCAATAAGACCGACGGTCATCCCGCGCTCGACGGTAAACGAGATGTGCTCAAGCACGTTCTTTTCATGATAGGAAAAAGACACATCCCGGAAGCACACGGTGGGGGCGCCCGGAACTCCCTCGGTCTCTTTCCCGTCCCGCAGCGCCGGTTCTGTTCGCAACACCTCGCAAACCCGCTTGGCGCTGACGTATGCCTTTGAATACATCACGACGAGGTTGGAAACCACGAGGACGGCCGCGAGGATTTGATTAACATAATTGATTAAAGCGATGATGTCCCCGCTGCTGACGTCGCCGTACCCGTTATACCGCCAACCGCTGATAGCTAGGATCAGGATGACCGCGACGTTGAGGATCAGCTGCGTCAGCGGGCTAAGCAGGATACCGGCCCGGTTCGCCCGAACGGCGGAACGCATCCAGTCGTCTGCATTTTCACGATAGCGATTTTCCTGCTCCTTCGTGCGGGTAAAAGCGCGGACAACCCGCACCCCGGACAGGTTTTCTCGCAGAATGGCCGTCAGTCGATCATTTTTCTTTTGTGTTTCGGTGTGCAGCGGCACGCTCCTGCGGGTCACAAGCACCATCGCGAGCAGTAAAAGCGGCACGACGAAGAGAATCACAAGCGCCAGCCGTGCCTGCATCCAGAACGCCATCACAATCCCGCCAACGCACAGGAATGGCGCGCGGATGACCAAACGGATCAGCATGGCGACGGCGTTCTGCAAAGCGTTCACGTCCGCGGTCAGGCGGTTGATCAGCGACGGCGTGCCGAACGCATCCAATTCCCGGTGGGAAAGAGACTGAATCTTGCGGTACAGCACACTCCGCAGTTTCGTGCCGTACCCCTGCGAGACCTGGCTTGCCCAATACTGGCAGAGAATCGCCGAACACAGCCCGAGCGCGACGATGCCGACAAGGATTGCCCCTTCTCGCAGCACGTAATCCCGGTACGGCTCCCCCGCTTCCTGCATTTCCAGAACGCGGTCGATGACGCCTGCCAGCCGCAGGGGCATATACAATTCCAAAATTGCTTCGAACAGCTTGAAAAGCGGTCCCGCGATACATCTCCAAAGGAACGGACGCAGATAGACCACCAGCGGGCGGATGACCGGACTTTGTTCGGTTTTCTTCATCACATAGACCGCCTTTCAAACAAACACCCACAAGAAATATGTGGGTGTTGTTTTATTTTCGTTTATCCACGGTCCGTAAAGACCGGCTCGATCTCCTCTTCCTGCGGACGTTCTTCCGGGTGATCCCGGTAGTACGGCTCAATCATATAGGTTTCGATAACCGGATAGGCCGCGTAGACGCCGATATATTGCAAGATCCCGAACGTAAAAACGATCGGCAGGAAGGTTCCGAAGACCGGGAACATCACGTACAGATACAGATTTATAAAAATGGTCAAAGCGGACCCAAGCAGGCACATCAGGTTCCGCTTCCAGCCGAGGAAAACGAGGAACAGCGAATTTTTGAGTAGTTTTGTGAACTTGAGATCAAACGTGACGAGAATGAGGTAGATATAGCTCCGCATGACGAAATAGACGAGCGCGGAGAACAGCACGACGTAGAACGCCATCTGCATGAAGAAACTATTGGCGTTGGCGTAGTAAGCGATCAAATCGTAGCCGAGAAACAGGATCATCAGCGCGTCGAGGATTGCGATCGGAAGTCCCTGCCGCAGGTTCCTTCGGATCGCCGAAAAGAACTCGCTCCACGGGGAAAGCGGCTCGCAACGCACGATACTCCGCATGTTGTACACCGCGCCGAGCGTGGAAAGCCCGAAGGTCAATATCAGCAGGAAGGCGCAATACATCAGCACCCTTGAGGCGGTCGAAACGATCTGCACGGTCGTGCCAATGCCGAAAAGCCCGTACAGCATGGAGAGCATCGGGTCCCGTTCCCCTGCCAGCTCCATCCCGTAAAGCGTCGCATAAAGCGGCGACATCGGCGCGGGGACGCTGCTGTCGAGGTTGCCGGAAAGTCCGAACAGGAACAGCAGGATCGGAAAATTGCAAAGCGAAAAGACGATGCTGGTAGAGGAAATATCGCCCAGCCGATTCTTAAAGAGCCGGAAAAAGAATCCGAGCCCCATTTTCTTGTCCCGCTCGACCTGCTGCTTCGTCACGCCCTTGCCGCTGCGATTGTTTGTCCCGGAAAAAAAGTTGTAAATTCTGCCTTTGCCCATCGGTTATGCCCTCGGATGAAACTTCATATAGCTTTTCTGCATCTTGCCTTTGAGGTATTGCGTATATTTCTGCGTGGAAGCGAGGTCGCGGTGGCCGAGGATCTCCTGGATTTCGTGGATATCCGCCCCGTTTTCAAGCAGGTGCGCCGCAAAGGAATGACGGAGCGTGTGCGGAGTAATGTCCTTTTGAATGTTCGCCGCCCGCACGTAGCCTTTGAGAATCTTCCAAAAGCCCTGCCGGGTCATTCGCTCGCCGGAAATGTTGACAAACAGCGCTTCTTCGCTCTGCCCCGCCGTCAGGATCGGACGGGAGCGACGAAGGTAGACCTCCAGCGCGTGGAGCGCAACCGGATAGAGCGGGATGAGCCGCTCGTTTTCGTTTCCGCCGCAGCGCACACAGGAAAGAACGAGGTTGACATCGGTCAGGTTCAGGCCGACCAACTCGGAAACCTTAATCCCGGTCGCGTACAGCAATTCGAGCATCGCCTTGTCCCGCATTCCCTTCACGTCGCTGATGTCCGGTTGAGACAGCAGGGTCTCCACCTCGGCGGAGGTCAAGACGCTCAGCTCCTTCTTCGTCGCCTTGTCGTTGTGGACGCTGCGGGCAGGGTTGCTTTGCATCTGTCCAACGGCGACAAGGTACTGGAACATCCCGCGCAGCGCGGACAGCGAACGGCTGACGGATGACGCGGAAAGTCCAGTCGACGCGAGGTACTGCTTATACTGCTCGACGTCCTCCGGCGTCAAGTCGGCGAAGCTGTCCACCCCATGAACGTCCGCGAAATCGAAGAACTTTTCGAGGTCACGACGGTACGCCTGTACTGTGTTGTCGGGGGAATGCCTGACGCCAGACAGGTATTCCAGATAATGATGCAATTGTAGGGTCAATTGTCCGGAATCGTTCAGCATTTTGAATCCCCCATGTTAAGATAGGGTCGAAAAAGGCAGAAACAAAAACTCCGCCGCTCGACTCAACAGGTACGTAACCAAAAACAGCAGGCAGAACGCGAGAAAGGACTTGCAACGAAAGACAAATTTCCAGCCGGAATAGGACCGGCGGGAGGTCAGAAACGCTTCGACCGAGAAGAGTAGGACACCTAAGTACAGCGTGAGCAGCAGGCACAGGCAAAGCGTTTCGCGCACCGTGGAGAGTGCAAACGACCCCGCCGCGCAGCCGAACAGGAAAGAAAACCAGACGAGTCCCCCCGGCACGACCACCACGCCGAACAGCGTCACGCCGCAAAGCAGCATCGCGGGCAGAAGCACCTGCAACGAGCGGATCGCGGACAGAAACCCGACGGACGTCCCCTGTACCGACGCAAAATAGCACCCAAGCAGAATGCCGAAGGCGGCGAGCAGCAGCGCGAAAAGGTAGTACCGCTTCCGCCGGACGAACAGGGCGTCCATAGCCCGGGAAAGCCTGCGCAGGCATCGGCGCAAAGCGGAAACCGGATGCTTCGGCTCCGGCGGGACATACGGGACGAGCGCACGGACAGGCGTATCCGAAAGCGTCATGAAAATCACCTCGGAACACCATATGCTGCTTGTCCCCTCGCATATGCTACAGGGAAGCGGAAATCTCATCGGCCCGCTTCGTGCAGGCATCCATCGCGCGGGCGACGGTGCCGGCAAAATCGGCGTCCGAAAAGACCTGCATAGCGGCAAGCGTCGTTCCGCCCGGGCTGCAAACCCGGCGGATCAGCTCGTCGATCGGGCAGTCCGCCTGCGAAATCATCTTCACGGCGCCCGTGACGGTGCGCAGAATCAGCGGGAGCGCCTGCTCAGCGGGGATCCCCTGCTGCACAGCGCCATCGAGCATCGCCTTCACAAACAGATAGACATAGGCGGGCGAGGAGCCGTTAACCGAGATAATTGGGTTAAGCTGTGCTTCCTCCAGTACAACGACCGTCGCGATCGAGGAGAAAAGCCGACAGACCGTTTCAAACGCCCACTTGGGGACGCAACCATTCCCGCACAGGGCGACCGTCCCTTCGCCAACCTGGATTGGCGTACTCGGCATCATACGAATGACCGGGACTTCCCCGCCGGCAGTCTCACAGATCAGCGCGCACGGAACGCAAGCGGCAACAGAAACAAACACCATTTCCTTGCGATATCCGCTTGCGCGCACGCATTCCGCGACGACTTCCCGCACGGTCCCAGGCTTGACGCAAAGAAAAAGAAAGTCGGCATTATCCAGCGTCTCCGCGATCGACCCGGCGGTTCGAACGCCGATGGACCGATACGAAGGGTACTTGTCCGGATGTTTGCAGCAAACCGAAATCCGGTCCGGCGCAAGCGCACCGGAGAAAACCAGCCCGCGAATCATCGCGCCGCCCATGTTTCCGCCACCGATGAATGCGCACCGGCCGCCGTTGCTTTCCCATTTGTTCATCAGCGTTCCCCCTCCTTTCCGCCGATTCTGTCCAAAAGAACCGAAAGCACTTTTATCATACCTCTTTTTGCCGGAAAATTCAAGGGGGTATCGAGAAATTCCCCAATTTCGTAAAAAATGTAAGATTATTTGAGCGAATTATGGAAACCGAATTATGTAAACCTACGAAACCAGTGAAGAAAAGAACAGGATATTGTGCCACGGGAGGTTAAAACTGCAAGATGTTGTTTGTGCAAGTTGCCCCGGCGAACCCTGTCGAATTTTCGGACGAAAAACAAAAAGCCGGCGGATGTGCGTGCATCCGCCGGTTTTCTGGGTCGTTCGACGCTTTTCAGCAATCCTTCGTTTCACGGTGGAAAAGTCGCTTGCGCAGGGATTCCGCGTCACTTTTCCGCCGTTCGGTTGCTTCGTGATCGACGGTCAGGCGCAGCACGTCGCCTTCTTTCGCGTCCGCCGGGAGCAGGCCGGCCGGGAGGTCGAGCGTCTTCCCCTTTTCGTATTCGCAGACCGCAAAGTCGCCTTCGAATCGGTCAATGATCAGCCGCATGTGAGTAACCCTTCCTTTCCCTGATTTCGTCAACCCGCGTCCGACGGTTTGCAGGAGCTACAGGGGGTGTAGCCTTCCGCCTCAAGTTCGGAAACGGTCTTATCGGATTCCGTGCGATTCTGCGGGGCAATCGAATCAACGTACTGGCAGTCCGGGCGATGGATCTTATGGTTGGAGGTGTTGAGTACCCATGTTTGTCCGCCCGCTTCCGGTTCGCTTTCGGTCTGGGATGTGTTCTCCGATTCGCTTTCGGCTTGGGATGTGCTCTCCGCCCCGCTTTCCGACGGGTCCCCTCCCTGCCCTCTTTGTGTCTCGACGGTCAGCGTTTTGCCATCCGTACGCACGGTCACCGTGCCGACGAGGTCGGTCCGCAGGATCTCTGCCCCGCAAGCTTGCAGGCGGGAGAGCGCTTCCTCGTGCGGATGTCCGTAGGAGTTCCCTTCCCCGCAGGAGATGATGGCGTACGTCGGGGTCGCCCGGCGGAGAAAGTCGCTGCCCGAAGCGGTGCGGCTACCGTGATGGCCGACCTTGAGTACGTCGCAGTTAATGTCACCCTGCAGCGAATCCTCGATCGACGTATCCGCGTCGCCCATGAACAGGAACGTTCGTTCCCCGTAGGTCAGGAGCAGGACCGCCGAGTTGCGGTTTTGATCGTCCTCGTCGATGACCGACGGGGCAAGGAATTTCGCCTGCACGTCCCCGGACAGCAGCGTAACGCCCGTCTCCGCGGCTTCCGCGGGGATGTCCCGCTCGAGGATAGTCTCCGCCATGCCGACGTAAGTTGCCGTGTCGGCGCTGACGTCTGGCAGGTAAATGCAGCCGATCTCAAAGGATTTCAGCACCTGTTCCATCCCGCCGATGTGGTCGGCGTGCGGGTGCGTGGCAACGACGTAGTCAATGCGGTCGTAGGAGAGCGCACGGATGGCGTCAACGATCCGGTCCCCGTATTCCGAAATTGAAGCGTCGATGAGCATGCACTTTCCGTCCGGAAGCTCGATAAAGATGGAATCTCCTTGCCCGACATCTAAATAATGTACCGCGAGTTCCCCGTTCGGTGCCGGTTCGATATTGGACGGTAAGAAATCGACCTCTGTGCCGCTCGCTTCAATACTTTCGGTGACACTTAAAACCCCGCTCGGAACCGATGTGCCGGTGGACAGCGAGTCCTCCAGCGGCGCGCAGGCAAAGAGCGCAGTTACCGTGCAGAGCGCGAGCAGCACCGTCAAAGCCCTTTTGATACCCATGAAAACCTCCTTCTTTCGACGCGTTTCGCGCCGCATAACGCGGACAGGCATTGCATACAATGCAAATAAGATTTCCCTCGGAAACGGAGTCTCCCGACCGCAAATGAAGAAATGGAAACGCCTCCTTCTGCTGTTCCTCGTCCTGACGCTGCTGGTCTGCGGCTGCATGGGATTCACTCGCCGGTTGGAAACGGCAATGAAGATCTTCGCGCAGTCATCCGGCAGCGCCATGCTGTCTCTCGCGCTGCAGCAGGCGCTCTACGACGAGATCAGCAAGCGGACGGAAGAATATGTGGCCGTCGAGCAGGACACATCCGGACGCATTACAGCTGTTCGTGTGCATTCCGACGCCCTCTCCCTGCTCGCGTCGGAGCTGACCATCGTGCTGTTGGAGACCTTGCAGGATTACCGGAGCGACAGCTTCGGCGTGCCGCTCGGCAACCTGACCGGCTCCGCTCTGCTTTCCGGGCGGGGTCCGGTGATCCCCGTCCGTCCGGTTTCGACCGGCAACGTCGCGAGCGAACTGCGCAGTACGCTTGAAAGCGCCGGTATCAACCAAACCCTGCATCGGGTCGCCCTGCATTTCACCGTAACCGTCAACTATTTAGCTCCGCTGGAATCCTATATGGACACGCTCTCCTTCGACGTGCTCATCGCGGAGACGCTGGTTGTCGGCGAGGTGCCGATCCTGTTTCATTCATGACGACGGTTTTCCGAAAGCTGCCGGCCGATCTCGAACGAGATGATCGAGATCGCCCCGCAAGCCGGCAGCGAATAGTGGCAGTTCCGCGGATAGCGGATCTTCACGACCGCGTCGCAAAGCTCGAGTACTCCCGCGGAGATTCCGCGCTTTTCCCCGCCGTAAATGACGCAGAGCGGACGGCGAAAGGACATTCGGTACAGATCCCGCGCACGGTCGGACTTCGCCGTCGCGACCAGGCGAATTCCCTGCGCCTTCATTCGTTCGCACGCCTCGCGCAGGTCCGGCACGGCGCAGCAGGGCAAAAGTTCCGACGCCCCCGCCGAGGAGCGCACGACCGCCTCAGACGCTGTAAAAAAGTTCCGCTCGGACAGGAATACCCCGTCCACCCCCGCCGCATACAGCGCCCGCAAAGCGTAGCCAAAGTTGAACGGGTCCTCGATCCCATCAAGCACGGTGAAATAGCCGTTTTTCTTTTGCAGCAGTTCCTCCGGCGAAGAGAATTTCCGCTCTCCGACTTCCGCCGCGATGCCGCCCGCGCTTCCGCTGCCGACCAAGGCGGAAAAGGTTTCTTTCTCTATGTACTCCACCGGGACCCCGGTGGAAAACAGCCACGCGTACTGCCGTTTCTCCGTCGTGTGAAAGTCGGAACGGGAGACCGTCTCGTAGCGCTCCCGTTCGAGCAAAATCCGATAGACTTCCCGACTCCTCGCCATCAGGATACTCTTGACAGACACAAAGCCACTAACCGTTTGTTTCTCCATCTTCCGTTTCAATGCCCGCCAGAGCGGAAAGGTGCGGCGGGTACTCTCCTTTTACGGTGTTGGTCACGTAGGACAGGAACAGCACATCATGAAACGAACCGTCCGCGAACAGTCCGGCGAAGTCACCCGGATAGGACGCGACGTCAACGTACTGGATCTCCGTATAATTTTCAATTAAGAACGGGAGCATCGCGGCCGCGCAGCCGTCCCCGACCATCAGCAGCCTGCGCCCGGAGGTGCAGGGAGACTGGATGCGGAAATTCTGCCCGCCTCCGCCGAGGTAGACGTTGTACGCCCCGGAAACGTCCCCGGTCGCATTCCCGGCGAGCGTAGCGGTTCGGTAAATGTTTCCGTTGCTGTAGACAGTCACCTTGCAGGCGTCCGTGTCCGCGTTGCGATAATAGCGGAAGGTGTCGGCGTTCTGCCGCAGGGATTCGGACTGGGTCGCGGTATAGAACGAACCGAGGAAGCCCTCAATCTTCTGCTCCTCATAGACGTCAAGCGAAACCGGCGCAAGCCCGCTCGCTTCGCAGTACTGCTGATACGCAAGGTAGGCGGCGTCCGACGTCCAGTTGCGGTCGGTTTTGAAGAACAGTTCGGCGTCCTCCTGATAGGCGCTTTGAAAGGATTCAAACAGATTAATGACTGAAACGTCCGGCTTGAGATGCTCCTCGACCGTGCCGAGGAATCCCTCCTGCCAGGAATTGAAAAAATTGTCCTCCCGCTTGATGTCGTCGCTGATTTCCTCATAGAGGAAACCGATCCGGGTTGGGACAGGCATACAGTAGACGGCCGTACCCTCCGGAACGTTCTGCGCGAGCGTGCGGATGCCGTTCAAGTATTTTTCCAGCGTTGCGGAGCTATAGTTGAACTGCTCGACGCCGACGCCGTGGTAGAGATAGGTGTACCCCATCGCGTTGATGACCCAGCCGTGAGCGGGTTCCTCCAGCCCGGAGGTTTCCGGTTCGGAGGTTTCCGGGTTGGACGGTTCGCTTTCGGCCGGCTCCACGAACGGAATCGAAATCTCATCCATGCTTTCGTCCGACGTTTCCTGTGAAACGGTTTGCCCACTCTCGGTGTCCGAAATCGGCTCCGTCGGTTCTTCCCCGCTCCGACGCAGGAAAAGACTGACCGCGAATATGCCGCTCACGACCACGAGCAACGCGAGAACCGCGAGCAGCACCATCGGACCGACCGGACGTTCCGGACGTTTCGCCGACTCGGTTTCCCCGTCGTCGTCGAGCGGGACGGACTCTTCCGCCGGTTCCTGCACCTCCTGTTCATCCTCACAGTCGAACAGCCGATAGGTTTTTTCTTCTTCCATCATCGCAATCCCCTTCCGTATCTGCTTTTTCTTTATAAAGAGTATCGCCGAACGATGCAAAAATGATACAAAAAGCGGGAGGCAAACAGTACCTGCTCCCGCTTTTTCGATTTTAGGAGGAGAAGTCGCCGTCTTGGGCGGAATGTTCGGTTTCGGAGGGGAGCTCTCCTTGCTTTCCCTTATCCCGAACCGCCCGGCGAGCGGTGTTTTCCGCCCGGTTGGCGTCCTTTTTGCGGGCGGTGACCGCTTGGAGCTGTTCCTCGGTCACGTCCTCGTTAAAGCAGAGCAGAAACTGCTCGGCGTCCATGGTTTCGTGCTTGACAAGGTAGTCGGCGACGAAGTGCAGCACCCGCATATTCTCCCGCAGGATCTTTTCGGCGAGCTTCGACGCCTCGTCGATGATGCGGTGTACCTCTTCGTCGATTTCGGACGCAATCTTTTCGGAGTAGTTCTGGGTATGGTTAAAGTCCTTGCCGAGGAATACCTCATCGTTCGAAGAACCATAGGTGATTGGGCCGAGCCGATCGCTCATCCCGTAACGGGTGACCATCTTCCGGGCGATCTCGCTGGCGCGCTCGATGTCGTTCGAAGCGCCGCCGGAAACGTCGCCGAGGATCAGCAGCTCCGCCGCGCGCCCGGCAAGCAGACTCGTGATTTCCTCCTGCAGCTCCTTGCGGAAAACGCTAGTCTTATCCGTCGTCGGCAGAGCGAGCGTATAGCCGAGCGCGCGTCCGCTCGGAATGATGGAGATCTGATGAATCGGGTCGTGCGTCGGCAGGAGATGCCCGACAATGGCGTGGCCCGCTTCGTGGTAGGCGGTCTTGCGCTTTTCGTCCTCGGTGATGACCAGCGAGCGCTTCTGCGGACCAACGATAACCTTCAGCGTCGCGTCCTCGATGTCGGACATGTTGATGACCGCTTTCTTCCGACGCGCCGCGAGCAGCGCTGCCTCGTTGAGTACATTCGCGAGGTCCGCGCCGGTCATGCCAACAGTGGATTTCGCCACGACGTCCAGATCGACGTCCTCGCCGATCGGTTTATTCTTCGCGTGTACCCGCAGAATCGCCGCGCGTCCTTTCAGGTCGGGCAGGTTGACCGTGACCTGACGGTCAAAGCGGCCAGGGCGCATGAGCGCCGGGTCAAGGATGTCGGGCCGGTTGGTCGCCGCCATGACGATGACCCCGTCGTTGACGCCAAAGCCGTCCATTTCAACCAGCAACTGGTTAAGGGTCTGTTCCCGTTCGTCGTGTCCGCCGCCCCAGCCGGCGCCTCTGTGGCGACCGACCGCGTCGATTTCATCGATGAAAATGATGCAGGGAGCGGTTTTCTTCGCGGTTTCAAACAAGTCACGCACGCGGGACGCGCCAACGCCAACGTACATTTCCACAAAGTCGGAACCGGAAATCGAATAGAACGGCACGCCGCTTTCCCCGGCGACCGCTTTGGCAAGCAAGGTCTTCCCGGTGCCCGGAGGACCGATGAGCAGAACGCCCTTCGGGATCCGCGCACCGAGGTCGGAAAATTTATCCGGCTGCTTGAGAAACTCGACGACTTCCCGCAGTTCCTCCTTTTCCTCGTCCGCGCCCGCGACATCGCGGAAATACACCTTGTTCTTTTCGTCCGAACCGAGCTTGGTGCGGGCCTTGCTAAACGAGTTCATCCGCCCGCCGAGCCCGCCGGAACCACCCTTGGATGTCTTGGAGATGAAAAACCACCAAAAGAATCCGAGCATCACCAGCACCAACAGGTACGGCAGAAGCTGCACCCAGATGGAAACTTCCTGGGATTCATATTCGAATACGGTGAGGGTGCCGTTTTCCAGCTGGCGGCTGATCTCCTCGCCCAGATCCTCGTAAAACAGCCCTATATCCCGCAATTTATGCTCGTAAACGGTGCCGTCCTTGGTGACGAAAGTCAGGACGTTGCGGGAGCTGACTTCAAATTCGGTGACCTGCTCCGCGCGGAACATTTGCAGGACCTGGCTGTACGGAACTTCCTTCGCCCCGCTGCCGCTCATCAGTGCGCTAACGCAAAGGACCGCTAGTGCGATCACGACAATCCATATTAAGATGGATTTTCCATTATTTTTCATCGGCTTTCATACCACCTTTCGGGCATTCTTTCGGCAATTTTCACCTGTATCACGAGAGACGAAGGACTTTCTTCCCGCTGATAAACGCGGTCGGCAACCCCGACGAACGGGACGCATAAAACCCCCTCCGCATCCACAAGCAGCGGGACGGCGTCCCGGACGGAAACAGGAAGCCCGCTTTCGGAAAATAACTTTTTCACGCTCCGGTTCACGCCACGCAGCCGCAGACGGTCCCCGGGACGGCGAGACCTATATTGAATCATGCCACAAATCCCATCGCAAGACAAGGGAAACTCTGTTGATAAATTGTAAACAAATTCCCCGTCCTCGCAAGTTTTTTTCATTTTTGCCCCGCCGGATGTTACGATCAAGCGCACCGCCCCGCCGCAAAGCAGGGTTTCGCTCATCCGCAATTCCCCCGGTTCCAAGGGCGGAAGCGGCGGATTTTCCCGCTCGAACCGCAGCTTACCGCCCTTGAACAGGGCACGGTACCCGTTCGGCAAGCCGACGACGCCGTCCCTTCCCTTTTCCGCTAGGTTGCAAAGCGCGTCAAGATGCGGATAGCAGAGGTTTTTTCCGGTGCAGACTGCGTAATTCCGCGCGGCGACGCGCCGAAACAGCGCGGGCGGAAGCCCCGAAACGTCCTGGCACGCTTCAAACGGCGGCAAAAGCGAACGCAGGAACGCTTCGTCCTCCGACGCACAGCGCGAAAGACGAGAAACCGCGTCAACAACGGCAGGGTTGACCACCTCCATCGCCGGAAGCAGCGTTCGTCGCAGGTAGTTGCGGGTATGGCGCTCGCAGGCGTTGCTGGAATCCGTTCGAAACGGAATGTCCTGTTCCGCCGCATACGTTTGCAGTTCCGCGCGTGTCAGCGGCAGGAACGGCCGGAGATATTTCCCGCGGCGGGACGGAATCCCGCTCAGCCCGTCGACCGTCGTCCCGCGCAAAAGGCGGAACAGCACGGTTTCCGTCTGGTCATTTTTATGATGTGCAGTTGCAAAGAAATCGATTCCTTTTTTTTCCCCGAGCGTGTCGAACCACGTGTACCGCGCGTCCCGCGCCGCTTCCTCGAGCGATTTTCCACTCGCTTTCGCGTCCGCCGGGACGTCCGCGCTCCCGGTATAGAGCATCACGCCGAGTGACGAACAAACCGATTCGCAGAACGCTTCGTCCCGATCCGCTTCCTTCCCGCGGATGCGGTGATTGAAATGGCCGGCGGACAAACAAATCCCGGTTTCCTCCCGCAGAACGGAAAGCACCCGCAGCAGCACCGAAGAATCCAGTCCTCCGGAAAAGCAAACGCACACGCGCGTCCCTTCCCCGGCGCCGTTCTCCCGCAGGCAGTTTAGGACCGTTTCCTCCACCTTACTGCGCCGGCGCACCTTGCTCCTCCCGTTCATCCGAGGTCACGAAGCGAAAATACTTGCCGTACCATGCAAGGCGCACCCGACCGGTCGAGCCGTGGCGGTTCTTCGCGATGATGCAGTCGCACATCTCGTGGTCAGACAGCTCATCCGCCGACTGTTCTGCCACGCGGTAGTAGTCCGCGCGGTGCAGCAGCAGGATAACGTCCGCGTCCTGCTCGATAGCGCCGGAATCGCGCAGGTCGGTCATAGTGGGCTTGCGATGCTCCTCGTTCTGGTTCTTCTGGTCCTTCGGTCCGCGGGAGAGCTGGGAGCAGAGGATGACCGGCACCTCGAATTCCTTTGCCAAAATCTTCAGCGAACTGGTAATGTTCTGAATCTCCAGCACGCGGTTTTCCCGATTCTTTTCCTTTTCGTCACTATGCATCATTTGCAGATAGTCAATAACGACAAGCCCGAGGTTCTTGAGCTTGCGGAGTTTGGTCCTCATGGCCGTGACCGTGATCTGCGGGGTGTCGTCAATCCAGATCTCGGTTTCGTTCAGGACCGACATCGCGTCCCCGAGCCGTCGCCAGTCGTCGTCCGAAAGCTTTCCGTCCCGCATGCAGTAGCTGTCGATAAGCGCTTCCGAGCAGAGCAAACGGGAAGAAAGCTCTTCCGTGCGCATCTCCAGAGAGAAAATGGCGACATCCTTGCGGGTGCTCTTGGCAATGTTGCAGGCGATGTTGAGGGCAAAACTGGTTTTTCCCATGCCCGGCCGTGCGCCGACGATGATGAGTTCCCCGCCCCCAAGCCCGGCGAGGACCCGGTCGAGCTTTTCGTAATTCGTGCGGAGTCCAATCAGGGCGTTCGGATCGTTCTTGAGCAACAGCAGCTCGTCGTAATTCCGCAGGATCGCATCGCGGATATGGTCAAAATTTTTGTCGTACTTCCGGTCGGCGATCTTCGCGATACAGTTTTCCGCCTCGGCGAGCTGTTCGGCCGCGTCGCCGACTTCGCTGAACGCCCGCTCGGAAATCTTCTGCGACGCGTCGATGAGAGCGCGCAGCAGCGCCTTTTCCCGCACGATGCGGGCGTACTCCTCGATGTTCGAGGCTTCCGTCGCCTGGTCAATCAGGGTCTTGATGTATTTCGCCGCGTCCCCCTCGGTATAGGTACCCGTGCGGGTGAGCGTGTCGATAAGCGTAACGACGTCCACCTGTCGGTCGTCCAGGATCATTTTGACGAGCGCAGAATAGATCTGCTGGTGTTGCGGGAGATAAAACTCCTCCGCTTGCAGGAACGAGATTTCGTCAAATCGCACCGGGTCCATCAAGACGGTCCCGAGAATGGCTTTTTCCGCCTCAAGGGAATACGGCATCCTGCGGATGCTCTCCAGCTCTGTCATCTTTTCTTACGCCCTTACTGAAATTTTCAGGGTCGCGCTGATCTCGCGATAGAGTTTCACTTCCGCGGTGAAGTCACCAGTGGTCTTGATGGTCGTGCCGACGTCAATTTTCTTCTTATCAATTCTGATTCCATGCTCCTGTTCGAGCTTTTCGCTAACGTCCTTCGCCGTCACGGCGCCATACAGCCGCCCGTCCGTTCCACCGGTCGTCTTAAAGACTAGGCAGATTCCTTCGAGCTTGGTTTTCAGCTCAACGGCCGTCTTTCGCTCCTCGGCCTCGCGGAACGCGAGAGCTTCCTTGCGGTTCTTCAACTCGGTCAGCACCTGCGCGTCAGCGACCTTCGCGAGCTTGCGCGGAAGCAGGAAGTTCTTCGCGTACCCGTCCGAAACATTGACGAGGTCCCCCTTCTTCCCCTGCGATTTGACGTCTTCGAGTAAAATCACTTTCATTTCTTCGCTTCTCCCTTCACGTATTTATTGCTCCTGCAAACACCGGTCGATGGTCTGCTCAAGTATTTTCCGAGCTTGGTCCATGTCCAGCACCGGGACGTTGATTTTTTCCTGTTTTTCCTCATTCCAGACCAGCCGCATCAGCCGTGCGCCGGCGGACTGAAAATGCCCGCCCCCGCCGAGCGACTCGACGACGGGCAGAACGTTGTACGTCCCGTCCGATCGCGCGGACAGCGAAACCCCGTCCCCGCGCATGTACAGCACGAAGGACGCGCAGATTCCCTCGATGCCGACAAACCGCTCCGCGCACTTCGATGCGAGCACGACGTTTCGCGCGTCAGGCTCCTCGCAATAGGAGATGATGAACTGGTCGCGGAAGCGGTAACGCCTGCGCTCGAAGCCCTCCATCATCTCGTACTCTTCCGGGGTGGTCTTGAACTTCATCTTCGCTTTAGCCGGGTCCGCGCCTGCTGAACGCAGGTAGGAACAAGCGTGGAAAGTGCGCGAACCGGTGTCGCGGGTGAAGAACTGCGTGTCAAGCAGAATGCCGAGCAGCATCAGCTGCGCTTCTTCCGTTCGCAGCAGGCCGTCCGGGATAGCAAGCTCGAGCATTTCGCACACCAGCTCGGACGCGCTCGAGGCGTTCGGGTCGATGTTCATAGGCGTAAGAACGTTCTCCCCTAGGTGAGACGCGAGGGTGTGGTGGTCGATGACGATGACCCGGGGAGCCGTCTGGTAGAGGTCGTTTGAGAAGAACTGGTCCGGGTTGGACGCGTCAGTAATGACAAGAAGCGTATCCGGGGTCATCAGGTCCATCGCGCGGCGGGTGTCGACGAACATCGTCTCGTATTCCGGGAATGGGGAGAGCATTTCGAACGCCCCGGCGATGATGCTTTCCTCCCGGTCGGTCACAATGTACACCGGCTTGCCGAGGAAGGTTACCAGCTTCGCCACCCCGACGTTGGACGCGATGGAATCGTAATCCGGGCGCAGATGCCCCATGACGAGTACGTTGCTGCTGACGCGGATCTGCTCCATAAGCAAATCGCGGCAGACGCGGGAGCGAATGCTGGTTTGCCGCTGAGCGGACCTGACCTTGCCGCCAAAGGTGATATAGCCGTTCCGTTCCTTGTCCTTAACGACCGCGATTGCCCCGCCGCGCTGCAGGGCCGTCCGCAGGGCGGTCTGCGCGCTCGCCTGCTTCTCCGCAAGTGAACCGGTCTCGTCCGAAACGCCGATGGAAATGGTCAGCGGGAGCTTGTTGTTCTCCGACGTCAGAGCGGAGATCTCGTCAATGATAGAGAATTTGCTGTCTATCATCTCCTGTAAGCGGTCGTGGCTGAACAACAGCAGGAACTTGCCGTCCTCGTATTCGAGCAGCACCGCCTGCATATTCTTGGCCCATTCGGTCAGCGTCAGGCTGATCTTCGCTGACCCAAGGCGAAAAGTCTCGGCGGCGCTCTGGGAAAGCTCAGACGCATTATCCACCGCGATCAGCGCGAGCATTGGCGCATCGTCGCCGAGCATCTTGCGCAGCTTCGCTTCGTCCGTCACGTTCGTCCAAACGGTGGCGTAGTAGGTCTTGCTCTTCGTCGGAACGGCGAGGATGTGTACCCGGTAGGTCTCTCCCCCGGTTTCGAACTCGAAAAGGTCCTTCCCTTCCTCGCAGGCGTTTTCCAACTGTGAAAAGGAAAAGCGGTCGTCAAACAGTTTCTCCGTCGTGGACAACAGCAAGTGCGACGATACCTGCGGGAGTCCCTCGAAGCGCTTGTTCGCCCAGACGATTTTATTTCCGCTGCCGACGATAAGTACCGGGTCGTCGAACGACTTGAGTACGTTCACCAGCACCGCCGCCATATCCCCCGCCGCGTAGCGGTGCAGCCGGGGACCCTTTTCCGTCCGGCGGGCCAAGCAAAAGACGACATACAGCAGTGTCAGCGCGCTGAACAGCAGCCCGAGCGGAATGGAAAATCGAAACAGAACAAGCGACGACGCGATCAGCAGCAGCAGCGCCGCCAAAACATCGATGAGCCGTTGCACCCCGTTTTTCATACGAAGAACCTTTCCTTTAATAAAGAGAATGTTTGAACTACAGGACAGTATACCACGAGCGCGGACGCTCTGTCAAGTCCGTTTTTATGTTTCATTTCCGCGTTCATACGGTACGCCGGCCGACGGGAGGTTCGCCTTCCGGTACCGGGCGGGCCGCTCAAGCAGAAGCTGATTCGGGTCGTACGGCTCGGCGGAAAGCACGCTCTTACCCTTTTTGAGCGTAAACACAGAAGCTCCGGCGGAGGTGCGGGTCGTCTTTTCGACGATCTGCTCCTCTTTCACGAGCAGCGCGCGGCCGTCGTCCGTGACGAGGAAGTACTCCGGCGCGCTCCCGGAACGGAACACCCCGACGGCGGGGCTGCCCCCGTAGAACGCCGCGGTCAGTTTGCGCCGGTTGGTCTTGGTCCGATAGCTTTCGAGCGGAATGCGCACCGCCTTGCCATTGGCGAAGAAGATGTTCAGGCTGCCCTCGTAGGATTTGAGCGGGAGCGCCGCGACGACGCGCTCGTTCGATTCGAACGAGAGGACGGCGGGCAGGTAGGTTCCGAGGGAGGATGCCTTGCATTCCTCGAAATCGCTCATACGGGACTTATACACCTGCGCAAGCGATGTGAAGAACAGCACCTCGCACCCGTTCGTGACCTCCTGCTTATACAGCAGAGAATCGTTCTCCTTGAATTTCTGCATGTCGCTTCCACGCAAAGACGCGGGGATGCACTTCTTAAAATACCCCTCCCTGCTGAGAAACAGCACGCACGGGTAGTCCTCGACCGGCTCGGACAGGTCGACCTCCTCCGTTCCGTCCGACTCGTAAAGCATGGTCTTCCGAGGAATCCCGTACTGTTCGGCGATTTTCGTTAGCTGCTTCGCGATAACCGTGCGGATGCGGCGGTCGCTGCCGATGAGCAGGTTCAACTCCTCGATGGCCTTTTCAAGGTTCTCGATCTCGTCGATGCGATTGATGATATACTCCCGGTTCAGGTTGCGAAGCCGAATCTCCGCGACATATTCCGCCTGCGCTTGGTCAATGCCGAACCCGCTCATCAGATTCGGGACGACCTCCTTTTCGCCTTCGGTCTCCCGAATGATGCGAACGGCCTTATCGATGTCGAGCAGAATCTCTTTGAGCCCGTAAAGCAGGTGGAGTTTGTCGCTTTTCTTGGTCAAATCGTAAATATAGGTTCTGCGCAGGCATTCCGTGCGGAACGCGAGCCACTCGTCGAGAATTTCTAACACCCCAAGCGTCTGCGGCACCCCGCCGACGAGAACATTAAAGTTGCAGGAGAAATTTTCCTCAAGGATGTGCTGCTTATTGAGTCGGGCGACCAGCTTCTCCGCGTCCGCCCCCCGCTTGAGGTCGATGGCGAGGCGTAAACCGCTGATGTCGATTTCGTCGCGAATATCGCTGATCTCCTTGATTTTTCCGCTCTTGACCTGTTCGACGATGGCGCTCTTCATTTTTTCGACGGTAGTCGTGTACGGAATTTCCGTAATCTCGATGCGGTTCGCCTTCGCGTCATATGTGTACCGCGAACGCACCGCGAACGATCCGCGACCGGTCCGATAGATTTCGCGCAGTTTGTCGCGCTGGTACAGCAAGATCCCGCCGGTCGAAAAATCCGGGCCCTTGAGCACGTCAAGCAGGTCGTCGAGGGTCATGTGCGGGTTCTTAATCAGCTGTACGGTCGCCTCGCACACTTCGCGCAGGTTGAACGAGCAGATCGTGCTTGTCATGCCAACGGCGATGCCGTTGTTCGGGGAAACGAGGACGTTTGGAAAGCTGGTCGGCAGCAGGTTCGGCTCAGTGGTCGTGCCGTCGTAGTTCGGCACCATATCGACCGCATCGCAGTCGATGCCGTCGAAAATCTCTTCGCTGATCTTGGCGAGCTTGCACTCCGTATAGCGGGAAGCGGCGCAAGCCATATCCGAATACTGCTTGCCAAAGCTGCCCTTGGATTCGATGAACGGGTGGAGCAGGGCTCCCTTACCGGTCGTCAGACGGACGAGCGTTTCGTAGATAGCAGCGTCACCGTGGGGGTTAAGCCCCATGGTCTGCCCGACGACCTTCGCGCTCTTGACTTTCGGCCCGTTCAGCAGACCCATCTTATACATCGTATAGAGCAGCTTGCGGTGGGCGGGCTTGAAGCCGTCGATCGCCGGAATCGCGCGGGACACGATGACGCTCATCGCGTAGGGCATATAGTTGCTTTCAAGCACCTCCGTGATGCGCACGTCCAACGGTTCGGCCGCCTGCACGGGCACGGGGGCCGGTTGTTTCTTTTTCGCCATACGTCACCTCACGCCGCCGTTAAAAATCGGCAAGTTCATAGTATTTCGCCCCGTATGCGGCAATCATTTCCTTCCGGCCCGCTAAGTTGTCGCCGAGCAGCACATCAAACATCTCACCGGTCTTCTTTTCGTCCTCCGGCATGACCCGGATGAGACGGCGGGTGGCGGGGTGCATGGTCGTGCGGGACATCATGTCCGGGTCGTTTTCGCCCAAACCCTTCGAGCGCTGGATGGTGTACTTCTGTCCTTCCAGCTTCGAAAGAATCGACTGCTTTTCGTTTTCGTCGTAGGCGAAGTAGGTTTCGTTCTTACAGGTGATTTCGTACAGCGGGGTTTCGGCGATATACACCCGTCCCTCACGGATGAGCGTCGGGAGCAGGCTGTAAAAGAGCGTCATGATTAGCGTGCGAATCTGGTAACCGTCGACGTCCGCGTCGGTGCAGATGATGATTTTATTCCAGCGGAGAAGCCCGAGATCAAAGGTGGAAAGGTCCTTGCCCTTGTGCTCCTTCAGCTCCATCCCGCAGCCGATGACCTTGATCAAATCAAGGATGATATCGTTCCTCATCACCTTGTCCGCCGAGGCCTTCAGGCAGTTAAGCGTCTTCCCGCGGACCGGGATAATCGCCTGAAACTCCGCGTCACGGGCGAGCTTGCAACTCGTCAGGGCGGAATCCCCTTCGACGATATACAGCTCGCACACCTCCGGGTCGCGCGAACGGCAGTTGACGAACTTTTCCACCGAGTTCGCGATGCTGTCGACCGGCTGGGTGAGTTTCTTTTTGATGTTCACCCGCATCTGATCGGCGGATTCCCGTGAGCGCTTGTTCACGAGGATCTGCTGGCAGACCTGATCGGCAAGGGCGGGGTTCTCCGCGAAATACGCGTCAAGCGACTGCTTGAAGAACTCGGTCATCGCCTTGGTGATGAAAGCGTTGTTGATGGCCTTTTTGGTCTGGTTTTCGTAGGACGTGCGGGTGGAGAAGGAGTTGACGACCAACACGAGTGCGTTCTTGACGTCGTCGAACGTGATCTTTGACTCATTTTTCGTGTACTTGCTCTTTTCGGAGCAGTATTTGTCCACCGCGTAGACGAACGCGGACCGAGTCGCCTTGTCCGGGCAGCCGCCATACTCGAGAAAGGAGGAATTATGGTAGTATTCCAGCAGGTTGACCTCGTTCGAAAAGCAGAAGGCGAACTCGATCTTCAGCTTATACTCCGGCATATCCTGCCGGTCGCGCCCGACCCGTTCGCAGTTGTACTTCTGCACCGGGGTCAGCCCCGCGTTCCCGACGATTTCCGCCATATAGTCGGCGATGCCGTTTTCGTAGCAGAACGTATGCGCCTCGCTCTCCCCCTCGCTGTTTTGCCAGACAAGGTTGAGCGTCAGCCCGGCATTGACGACCGCCTGCTTTCGCAGGGTGCGTAAAAAATATTCAAGGGGAATTTCGGTGTCCGTAAACACCTCCCGGTCGCTCTTCCAGCGCACGACCGTGCCGGTCCTGTTCTTCGGACAGTCGGTCTTTTCGAGTATGCCGACCGGTTCGCCGTGCGAAAATCGGATGGAATATTTCGTCCCCTTCTGGTAGGAGGTGACCTCCATGAATTCTGACGCGTACTGCGTCGCGCAGGCGCCAAGCCCGTTGAGCCCGAGCGAATACTCGTAAGCGCCGCCTTCGTCGTTTTCGTACTTTCCGCCCGCGTACAGTTCACAGTAGACCAGTTCCCAGTTATACCGCTGCTCCTTTTCGTTCCAGTCCAGCGGCACGCCCCGGCCGAAGTCCTCGACCGTCATGACCCGGTCGGCATCTACCGTGACATTAATGACCTTCCCAAACCCTTCCTTGAATTCGTCCACCGCGTTGGAAAGAATCTCAAAGAACGAGTGTTCGCACCCCTCCAGACCGTCCGAGCCGAAGATGACCGCCGGGCGCTTTCGTACCCGGTCCGCGCCGCGGAGCACGGAGATGCTCTGACTGCCGTATTCCTGCTTCTTTTTCACCATATCCTCTTTCCTTTTCCCGTTTCCTCATCTGCGCGGGTCGTAGAATCCGACCTTGCGGTAAACCTTCGCAAGCGTCTTGTTGGCGACGTATGAAGCGCGTTCCGCCCCTTCGACAAGGACCTGATTGAGGAACGCCTTGTCTGCCATGTACCGTTCGTACTCCTTCTGAATCCCGGCGAATAGGTCCGCGACCGCTTCTCCGACCGCCAGTTTGAACATGCCATATCCCTTCCCGGTAAACTCCCGCTCGATCTCCCCGTCGGTCTTGCCGGTCACGGCGGAATAGATGTTCATCAGATTGTTAATGCCGTATTTGCCTTCCGCGCGACGGATTTCACCATCGGAATCCGTCACCGCCCTGCGCACTTTCCGCAGGATGACGTCTTTCGGGTCCAGCACGAAGATCGTCCCGTCCCCGCTTTCGGACTTGCTCATCTTCTTCGTCGGGTCGGAGAGGGAGCGGATGCTCGCGCTGTTCTGCGTCGTAAGCGCCTCGGGGAGCCGGAAAGTCTCGCCGTAGACCCCGTTGAAACGATTGGCGATGTCCCGGGCGAGTTCGACGTGCTGCGTCTGATCCTTGCCGACCGGGACGCAGTCCGCTTGGTACAGCAGGATGTCCGCAGCCATGAGCACCGGGTAGGTGTATAGACCGCCGTTGATATTATCCGCATGCCTGGCGGATTTATCCTTGAACTGTGTCATACGGTTCAGTTCGCCCATCATCGTGTAGCAGTCGAGCACCCACGCAAGCTGCGAATGCGCCGGGACCATGCTCTGCAAAAACAGCGTAATCTTCTCAGGATCAAGACCCGCGGCGAGATAGATGGCGGCGGTCTTCAGGCAGTTCTGCCGCAGCTCCGCCGGAACCTGTCGCACCGTGATTGTATGCAGGTCCGCAAGCATATAGTAGCACAGGAAATCATCCTGCATTTTCGTCCAATTGCGCAGAGCGCCGAGGTAATTTCCAAGGGTAAGCGTGCCGGATGGCTGGATGCCGGATAGGACGACTTTCTTTCTTGCTTCTTCCATGGCGTTTGACCGTTCCTTCTTCCCGTCCTTCGCGAGAGTTTTTTGCTAAAATATCCGATGAATATATACGTTTATTATAGCATAGAAGCGGATGGATTTCAATAAATTTTTTGCAAAAAGTTCTTGATTTTCCAAAAAGGGAATCCAAATGGGCTTTTCAGAACCGTTTCGTCCTTTTCGGATCGCAAAACGAGGCCTTGCATATTTATTCATTTCTTTTTTCTTGCCTGTAATGTGCGCAAGTTTCCTCATACATACGGTCTTGAAAAAGTTTTGCACTGTGACACTTTTCCATAAGTATTCGCCAAGCAAACCACGTAAGACGGGCAAAAAGGAACCGCCCCCAATTGGGTCCAGTGTGAAAATGACGCTTTAACCGAGCACCTCGCCATAGACAGGCATAGACAGTTGAATAGTGTCAAGTCCGTGCAGGGATATTATAATAAAGGAGGTCAATCTGCCGGACACGCTTGTCGAAATCGACGCGAGCGCTTTCGAGAACTGCGATATGCTCTCCGGCATTTCTCTTCCGAGGTTGCTCACCGCAATCGTCGGACCAAGTCACGTGTACGATCCGCTACCACGAGGGAGCAAAGGGATTTACCTCCCCGACGCGGAACGGGATCCCGACCGAGATTTGGTAAACGCTAACGCAAAAACATCCCGCCCCTGCCGAAACGCAGGAGACAGGAATTTTTTGCAAAAAATCTCTTTACTTTTCTGACAAACTGTTGTATAATCGGGGGAGAGTCAAAAGGAAGGCAGGGATTTGTATGAAAAAGATCGTCGTGGAAACCTCCGCGAGGCACGTCCACCTGACGCAGGAGGACTTGGAAGTCCTGCTCGGCCCGGGCAAGGAATTGACCGTCAAGAAGATGCTTTCCCAACCGGGACAGTTCGCGAGCAACGAACGGGTCAATCTCGTCGGCCCGAAAAGGTCGATCAACAACGTTCTGATTCTCGGGCCGGTTCGCAAGGAGACGCAGGTCGAAATTTCGCTCACCGACGCTCGCACGCTCGGCGTCACGGCGCCCATCCGGGAATCCGGCGACCTCACGGGCACCGAAGGCATTAAAATCGTCGGCCCCGCCGGCGAACTAGACATCGACCACGGTGTCATCGCCGCCAAGCGCCATTTGCACCTTGACACCGCAACGGCAAAGGAAATGGGGCTGAAGGACAAGCAGGTCGTCTCCGTTAAGGTTGAAGGCGAACGCGGTCTGACCTTCGGCGAGGTCGTCGTCCGCGTCAGCGACAAGTACGCTCCGGCGGTCCACCTTGACACGGACGAAGCAAACGCAGCTGGACTTTCCGGCGAGGTGTTCGGCGAAATTATCCCGTAAAATAAAGAAAATAATAAAAGATTCCGAAAGGAGAAAAAACATGTTACAGTATTCCAGCGAAGTTGAACGGATGTGTCCGATCGCCAAAGGCCCGAAGCACGGACCCGCCCCCATCCCCGAGGAGGGGAAGTGGGTCAAGGCGTATGAAATCAAGGACATCTCCGGCTTTACCCACGGGATTGGCTGGTGCGCTCCGCAGCAAGGCTGCTGCAAACTGTCCCTGAACATCAAGGAGGGCATCATCGAAGAAGCGCTGATCGAAACCATCGGCTGCTCCGGCATGACCCATTCCGCAGCGATGGCGGCGGAGATTCTGCAAGGGAAAACCATCCTTGAAGCGCTTAATACCGACCTCGTCTGCGATGCAATTAACGTCGCGATGCGCGAGCTGTTTCTGCAAATCGTCTACGGCCGTTCACAGACCGCTTTCTCGGAGGACGGTCTACCGATCGGCACTTCCCTCGACGACCTCGGCAAGGGGCTGCGTTCGCAGGTCGGCACGATCTTCGCGACCAACGCGAAGGGCGTGCGCTACCTCGAGATGGCGGAGGGCTATATCCTCAACCTCGCCGTCGATAAGGACGACCAGGTCATCGGTTACAAGTTCGTTCACCTCGGCAAGATGATGGATGCCATCCGCAACGGCGTTGCGCCGGCAGAAGCGTATGAAAAAAACGTCAAGACCTACGGCCGGTATGACGAAGCGGTCAAGTATATCGACCCAAGAAAGGAATAAGGAGGCGAACGGAACATGGCAACTTTTGAAGGATACGAGAGACGGATTGAAAAGATCAATGCTTGTCTGAAGGAATACAGGCTTTCCTCTCTGGAAGAGGCCAAGGCGCTGTGCGAGAAAAAGGGCGTTGATGCGGACGGCATCGTTCGCGGGGTGCAGCCGATCTGCTTTGAGAATGCGGTCTGGGCGTACACGCTCGGCTGTGCGGTCGCCATTCAGAAGGGCTGCAAAAACGCTTCCAATGCCGCGGAAGCCATCGGCATCGGTCTGCAGGCGTTCTGCATTCCCGGCTCCGTCGCGGAGACGCGGAAGGTCGGGCTTGGACACGGCAACCTCGGCGCGATGCTGTTGCGCGAGGAAACCAAGTGCTTCGCGTTCCTCGCGGGACACGAGTCCTTTGCCGCTGCGGAAGGCGCGATCGGCATCGCCCGCACGGCGAACAAGGTCCGCAAGGAGCCGCTGCGAGTCATCCTCAACGGTCTCGGCAAGGATGCGGCGATGATCATCTCCCGCATCAATGGGTTCACCTATGTCCAGACGGATTACGATTTTAAGACCGGGGAACTGACCATTGTGCGCGAAATCGCATACTCCGACGGCGAAAAGGCGAAGGTTCGCTGCTACGGCGCGAACGACCCGATCGAGGGTGTAGCGATCATGTGGCACGAGGGCGTGGACGTTTCCATCACCGGCAACTCCACCAACCCGACCCGTTTCCAGCACCTCGTCGCGGGCACCTACAAGAAAGAATGCGTCGAGCAGGGGAAGAAGTACTTCTCCGTCGCGTCCGGCGGCGGAACGGGCCGCACGCTCCATCCGGACAACGTTGCAGCAGGTCCCGCGTCCTACGGTCTGACCGACTCGATGGGCCGTATGCACAGCGACGCGCAGTTCGCGGGTTCCTCGTCGGTTCCGGCGCACGTCGAGATGATGGGTCTGATCGGCATGGGCAACAACCCAATGGTCGGTGCGACCGTCGCTTGTGCCGTCGCGGTTGAAGAAGCGATGAAAAAGTAAGCTGTAGCAAGGGTTTTCAAGGGTTTTCCGGGGTTCCCGGAAGCCCTTTCCCTTTATCAAAACCCCGTTCAAAGTTCCAATAAAACGGCGTTTTTTGCGTTGAACTCAAAAACGCAACATTTTCGCAAATTGCAATAGCAAGTTGCAATTTAAATTTTTTGTCTGTTATGTGAAGGAAACGCAAAAAGGCAAGCCCCTTTCGCGGAACTTGCCTTGCAAAAATACGGATCGGCTACTCAAGGATATTCGAGGTGATTTGGTCAACGCCCATGGCAATGAGGTTCTGCGCATCCTCCAAGCGATCGACCGTCCAGCAGTTGATAACGATCCCCTTCGCGTGCAGATCCTCGACGACCTCCTTGGTCAGGCAGGTGAAGTAGACGTCGAGGTCGATCTTGTGATCCACCAGTTTCTGAATGGTTTCCGGCTTGACGTCGCAGGTCAGCCACTGGGCGTTCGCCTCCGGCCAGACCTTGCGCAGGTTGAGCAGGTTGTCGAGCGAGAAGGAGATAAAGATGATGTTGTTTTCGTATTCGAACGAACGAATGACGTCGAGCACTTCCTTCGCCTGCTCCTCGGTATAGCCGCCCTTAAATTCCAGCACGCCAACCTTGCCGTAGCGCTTGCAAATCTTGATGTACTCCTGAAGGGACGGCATCATCAGATCGCCCCGGTCGAACGTGTTGTCGCTGTCCATATACTGCAAACGGCGCAGGGACTGGAAGGTCGAGACCTCGGGGACGAGCTTGTCAACGCAGTTGCGGGCGGTGTCGTCATCGTGGCAGAGCACAAAATGCCCGTCGCAGGTCTTACGAACGTCGGTCTCGATACCGAAATAGCTGCGGTTGCCCGCCGCAACAAAGGCGGAACAGGTGTTCTCCCGCTCAATGCCGGAAAGCCCGCGGTGCGCGACGATCTTGGTCTTGCCGTGGTTGGAAATTTTAATTGTATCCATCATTTCTAACATGCACTCCTAACGGTATGGATTAGAATTCGGTCTCCCAGATCCTACCTTCAGTATACCCCCATGGAAAGGAAATGTCAACCCCGTTTTCGCCGTTTTCTGCGTCAAAACAGGAAAAAACAGGTCACTTTTTCGAATGCTGCTGGTCGGCATAGAACCGCTCGAACGCGTATCCGTCGAAGCCAGGGTCCTCCTCGCGCAGATCAGAAAGCAGCGCTTCCTTGCCGTCCGTCTCCTTCGACTTCTTCCCGGCGAGCATGATCTTGACGCCCATCGTCATCTCCGGAACGGAGACGAGGTCGTTTGGTTTGTCCTCCAGCCACGCGCAGACGTGTTTGAGCATCGCCTCATACAGCTTGTTGACGTCGAGTTTATAGGCGAAGCTGGTCTTATTTGTCATCACCAGCGCCGTCGACGGCTGCCAGCCCTTCAGACAGATGTGGTAGCAGGCGGTCGCCCCGGAGGCGAAACGGACGAAATAAGAGTCCGTCGGAACATCCCCGACAAGACCGGAGCCGATGTAGCGACAGGAAACGGCTTGGTCCCCCTTCAGGAAGCCAAGGATGGATTCGATGGAATGGATTGCGTAGTTGAATTCATCCACGCCGACCATCGTCGAAACGTGCAAAATCTGCCCGCGCTCCTCGGCGGGAACGGCGAAAAAACTGTCCCTCTCGTAAGTATAGCGCATCGCGGAGGTGCCAAGAATGACCTTCCCGCTCTCCGCAAGGGACTCAAGCGTGCGACAGTCCCGCAGATTGCCGACGATGGGCTTATCGATGAACACCGGAACCCCCGCGTCGAGAAAGGGCTTCGCCATTTCGATGTGACGGTCCCAGTTGCAGCTCTGGATGAAGGCGATGTCAATATGTTTGGCCATTTCCGCAAGGTCGGTATAGCGCTTTTCGAGGTGGAATTTCTCCATGAAAGCGTCGACTTCCTCGTCTGTGCGAAAGCCGTCGTTGTAGATGGCGGTGTAGCGGGCGACGTTTCCCTGCAGGAGAATTTCCGCGAAGGATGGCGCGTGCGACGTGTCGATATTGACGGTTCCGATTCTGTACATTTTTTACGCCCCTTTCAAAGGTTTCCGAGTGCATTGTAGCATACTTTTTCATGCATTGCAAGGGGGTAACGCGAAAAAACTGCGGACTTTCCGCAGCTTTTTCGGATGATTTTTTAGTACAGCCGCACGGCGCAGACGGACATATCGTCTGCACAGGAGGACTGCGTGCGGGCGGCGGTCAGCACAGCCGACGCGACGGCGTGGGCATTGCCCGCGGACGCCATGGGAAACCGATTCGCCTCTGCGCGGAGCGATGCGGAGGAGTCGCCGACCTGCAGCACCCCGTCCGAAAGAATCAGCAGCATATCCCCCTTACGGACGCGGAAGGTCCGCTTTTCGGCGATGATGTCGCGCATGATGCCGGCGGGTGGAGTCTTAGATTCGAACCGGCGGCAGATGCCGTCGCGGAACAGCAGCGTCGGCGCGGCGCCTGCCTTGATGAGCGTGGCGGTGCAGGTGTAGCGATCGATTTCAAGCAGGTCGATCGTGGCGAAGACCTCCTTTTCCTTCTGCTGAAGCGCCTTGTTGACCATCTGCAAAGCGTCGGCCTTGTCCGCCCCGACGGTCAGCAGTTTTTCGAGCATGATTGCCGCGAGACGGGAACTGAGTGCCGCGTCTCGCCCGGACCCCATCCCGTCCGACAGCAGGCAGTAGAAGTAGCCGTCGTCGGTCTCAAAGAAGGACACCGTATCCCCGCTGACCTTTTCACCCATCTTCGAGGCTGTGCACTTGGCGTACTCCACACGCAATCTCGGCACCGAGGTCAGCTTCATGACCGCATACTCCCCGCCAAGCAGAAATTCCGGCTCGGACAAGTTCGTCCCGACCTGCTCCGACAGCGTCGCGGAGATGCGGGCGGGGGAGGCGGAAACTTCGCTTAGGCGCACACCGAACACCTCGACGGTCCGCAGGCGGGTTCCGGTCACGCGGACTCCGTCGCAGGGAATCTTCATCTCCCGCAGGGAATCTCGTACCTTTACGGCGGCCGCCTTGTCGTTCACCCGCGACGCTTCCTCCCGCCGCGCGGCGGAATCGAGGAGAGAGGAGAGGTTCGCATACTCCGCGGCCATACGGCGGATCCCCTTTTCACTCTCCTTTTCGCGCAGGGTCGGCAGGTTATTAACCGTTTTCGCCATGGCGCGGATGCTCGGGCATCGGCGGGAGATGTGTAGCGGCAGGTCGGGGATGTGGATGACCCCCTGCTCCCGCATCCGATCGACAAAGCAGTTGCAGATCTCGCTTTCGTCGAGATCGCAGCCCTCGCAGTTGCGGCAGAAAGCCCGCACGACGGTCTGAATGCCCTGTACGGTCTGATCGACGCTTTGCGGGGCGGCGTTTTCGGAAACCGTGTAAAAAAGCCCCGAGAGCGAAGAGAAGGCCGCCGCGTACTTCTCGAGTCGAAGATCCTTCACCTTCAGCGGGGCCGCCGCAGGCGGGAGCTTCTTCGGAACGTACTTCTGCAACGGCAGGAAACAGGCGCAGGCGAGCAGCAGCAATCCCGCCGCCGGCAGGACCGTCGCACTGTCGGCGAGGTACCAGTAGCCGGAAACCGAAATCATGTACGCCAGCAGCAACGCGAGTACCTCCGAACCCGGCACGAGCAGTCCATAGGTGATGCCGACCACTCCGAGCGCACCCGTCGCCGCCCCGCCCGCGGTCAGCCCGCAAAGCAACCCCGTCACGCAGCCGAACGCGAACCCCTTGTTCCGCGCCCCGCACAGCGTGAACAACGCTCCGGCCGTCAGGGCAAGCGGTGCGCCGAGTACCGAAAAAGGACGCAGTACCTGCGTGAGCGCGAAGGCCCCGCCGAGCAGCGACAGGTCGTAGAACCGCCCCTGCTGTAGAAACTGACAGAATAACCAACAGAATGCGGGAATGCTAACCGAAAGCCCCGCCGTCATGACGATCTGTGCCGGGTTCTCCGCGGTAAGCAGGCTCCCGACCGCCGTGAATAACGCCGCCGATGACGCAAACAGCATTCGGAGCGGATTCGACGTCGGTTTATCCGCTTTTGCAAACGAAAGCATCTCGCGCAGTTTCGCCTTTCCTTTCTTGCCGCTCCCCCGCTTCTCCGCCGCGCACAGCGCAAGGAAACACCCGAGCAGGCAGACGAGCAGCGTCAGCTTCCCCGATCTGCAAAACGGCGTCGCCGCGACACAGCCGAGCAGAATCGCCGGGCGGCACTTCTCCGAAGCGCAGAGCAGCGCGACGCCGAACGGGTGAATCCCTTCCGTCAGCGACGCGCAGGAGAGCAGAAAGCCGCCGGAAAAGGCGAGCAACTCCTCCCTTTTTTCCACGAGTTTCCGTTTCACCACCGAAAAATCCATAAACGTCTTTCCCCTTTTCCATTCTTTTTTTGCCGACGGGAGTTGTCCCGTGGCGGTATGTTCGATTATACGACGGATGGTCGGCGGGGTGTGTCGAAGGGACGGAACGGTTTTTCTGTTCTTTTGCACTCTTTTTGCCGGTTTCGGCTTTTGCCGGAAAAAAAGTCCCGCGTTTGTAAAAGACGCGGGAACGTTTGGTTTCAAATGAACTTTTTGCGGGATACGGTTAAACGGAAGCCTTCCCTGCCAGAATGCGCTGATAATCCTCGAAATTCCGCAACAGAAGGGCGGGCGTGTCCAGCCCGTAAGGGCACTTCGACGTGCAGTGTCCACAATGTACGCAGTCTGCGACCTTTTGCATCATCGCCCGGCTTTCCGGGGTCAGCCAGCCGGCGGACGGACTGCGGCGAATGAGCTGAGACATCCGGGCACAGGTACTGATCTGGATCCCCTGCGGGCAGGGCATACAGTACCCGCAGGCCCGACAGAAGTCGCCCTGCAGTTCCCTGCGGTCCCTTTCGATGGCGGCTCTCAGATCGCCCGTCAGTTCCGGCGGGGTTTCGCCGTAGGAGAGGAATTCCTCAAGCTCTTTCATTCGCTGGATGCCCCAGATCGGAAGGACGTTTCCGAACTGCGCCATCCACGCGTAGGCGGCTTTCGCGTTCGTCAGCAGTCCGCCGGAAAGCCCCTTCATCGCGATGAACCCGACCTGCTTTTCCGCACACAGGCGGACCAGTGCGAGGTCCGGTTCTGACGCGAGGTGGCAGAACGGAAATTGCAACGTCTCGTACAGTCCGGAACGGACCGCCTCCTCCGCCGTGCGCAAACGGTGGTTGGTGATGCCGATGTGGCGGATCATTCCCTGCGTCTTCGCTTCGAGCATTGCTTCGTACAGTCCGCTGCCGTCACCGGGTTTGGGGACGGATACGGGGTTGTGGAACTGGTAGAGGTCGATATAATCTGTGCGCAGGTTCCGCAGGGATTCGTGCAGGTCCCGCCAGAAGCCGTCGGTGTCTTTGGATGCGGTCTTGGTCGCGATGAAGATATGCTCCCGCGCGTCCGCAAGGGCAAGGCCGATCTTGCGTTCGCTGTCCGAATAGGCACGGGCGGTATCGAAGAAGGTAATCCCCGCTTCGTACGCCCTGCGAAGCAAGGCGCAGGCGTCCTGCTCCGAAATGCGCTGGATTGGCAGGGCGCCGAAGCCGTTTTTCGGCACGGTGATGCCGGTTTTCCCGAGGGTGACGGTTTGCATGAAAAATTCCTCCCTTTTTTAATGATTTACAGAAAACGGAGGCGGACGCCTTGCACCCGCCTCTCGCGCAAACGAAATCAGTCCTCTTTGGCGAACGCGCAGATAATGTCCGCCGTTTTCTCCGTCCCGAGTACGCCGCTGTTGAGCAGCATATCGTAATTCCGGCGTGCGCCCCAGATGCTGTCGGTGAATTCCTCGTAATGGCGAGCACGGCGCTTATCCGACTGCGTCATCAGCTTTTCCGCCTTTGATGGGTCCTCGCCATACTCCTCGACGATGCGCTTGAGGCGGGATTTCTTGTCCGCGTAGATGAAGATGCGCAGGACGTCCGGGCGGCCGCGCAGGATATAGTCCGCGCACCGGCCGACGATGACGCACGGGGACTCAGCGAACTTCAGGATTACGTCCCGCTGCGCGAGGAAGACCTGCGTGTTCAAGTCCAGCGGCGCGCCGGTCTGGTTGACATAGCCATAGCTCGTGCCGATGGCGAGGTCGTAAAGGAAGGAGCGGGTGACAATTTGATCGTTTTCCTCGATCGCCTCCACGGCCAGCCCGGAGTGTTTCGCGGCTTCGTCTACCAGCTCGCGGTCGTAATACGGGATCCCAAGCCTTTGTGCGACCAACTTGCCGATGGTTCGCCCGCCACTGCCGTATTCGCGACCGATGGTGATAATTTTCATAGAAATGACCATTCCCTTCATTGTATTCTGGCATGTACAGTATAGCACCCCTTTTTCCGTTTGTCAATGAAAAAGGGGTCATTCTATAGAAAAATCGCATCTTATACGTAAAGAGAATTCGTTTTTTATACCATTTTGCCGAAAAACCAAGGCAACTGACCTCAGTGGAAGGCCGCGTTCTTCAGCATCGGGCGGCACTTTTCGCCGGATACGATGTAGTGCTCAAGAAGCTTAATCCCCCGCATCTTCAGGGATAGACGAACTTTTTCAGTCGAAGTCCAATCCTCCTCTGACGGCTCAAGGATGCCGTTCGGGTGGTTGTGGGCGAGCAGGACCGACACGGCGCCGAGGTGGGTCGCCGTGTCGATGATCGGGTCTAGAAGAAACTGCGCGGAATTCCCGTCGCCGACGATGCATTTCCGGGAAAGCAGGGAGCCGGATTTATCTAGGTAAAAGATGATGAGATGCTCGTTGCCGAACCCGCGGAACTGAGACGGCAGATAGGTTTCGAGGAAGCGGGGATCCGAAAAGAAGATCCGGGCGGACAGGTAAAGCGAACGACTGAGCAGGTGCTGCAGGAGGGAAAAGAAGCACTCCGTCCCTGCCGACAGCTTAGCGACCGAGCGAATCTCTTCCGGCGACGCAAGCAGGACGCTCTCGAGACAGCCAAAATGGTCAATGAGCGACTTCGCGAGGTCCGCCGTGTCCACGCGAGGGACCGAGTAGTACAGCAGGATCTCCATCAGCTCGTACTCCGTCAGCGCGTCCGGCCCGACTTTCGCCATGTACTCCCGCATCCGCCGGCGGTGCCCTTCGTGGGGCCTGGGTTCCCGCGAAGTCTTTTTTGCCATGGCGTCAACCTCCGTTTTCTTCCTGTGGATTTTTCGCTTCGAGCTGTTTTTTAATAACCTTCTGGCGGGCGAATTCCTCCCGTTCCTTCTCCGAAAGCGTTTCCGTAATGACGGCGATGGCCTCGGTGTAGCGGGGAATCATGATGTTTTTGAGAGCGTTTGCGCGCTTCTGCGTCTTGCGAATGCCCTCCGCGAGGCGGTAGACCCCGCTTTCAAGCTCTGCGAGCTGCACCGTCAGCTTTCGGGCCTCGTTGAATTTCAGGTACGCGACGTCGAGGTTGACGTCGGTCCGGTGAAATCCGCCCGGAGCGGACGGCGGAACGTACTCGTCCCGCACCGATGGGATCTCCACCCCCATGACGCTTCGCCCGGACAGGCGAAGCGAATCGTCGAGCGGGACAGATACGGCGATCTCATCAACGATGCCGAGCAGGATGTTGGAACGGCGAAGGGCATCGTACGCCTCTTGGTAAGTCTGCCGGATGCGCATCTGGATGTCTTGCGCACGGTCGATCATGCCGAGAGTCTCGCGGATGAGGATGTTGCGCTTGCGGTCAAGTAACTCGTAGCCGTTCTCCGCGAGCGCGAGCGTACGCTTGAGCCGCAGCAGGTTGCTTTTGGTCGCGACGATCTGTTCCGCCATGTTCAATCACCCTCCCCGAAATACTGTGCGAGCAATTTCGGGTCGAGACGGTCCATTTCGGACGCGGGCAGCAGCCGCAGCATCTGCCAGCCGAGGTCGAGCGTCTCTTCGATGGAGCGGTTCTCGTGCTGTCCCTGCGCGATGAAGCGGGTTTCGAACGCCTGCCCGAATTGCAGGTACCGGCGGTCGGTCTCGCTTAGCTCGTCCTCGCCAATAACCGCGGAGAGCGCGCGGGCGTCCTGCACCTTGGAATAGGACGAGAACAGCTGGTTCATCAGCGGCGCGTGGTCGGCGCGGGTATACCCCTCCCCGATGCCGTCCTTCATTAGACGCGATAGACTTAATAGAACATTGATCGGCGGGTAGATCCCCTTGCCGTTCAGGGCGCGGTCGAGCACAATCTGCCCCTCTGTAATATACCCGGTCAGGTCGGGAATCGGGTGACCGATATCGTCGTTGGGCATCGTCAGGATTGGAATCTGTGTGACCGAGCCTCTCTTGCCTTTGACCATTCCCGCCCGCTCATACAGCGACGCGAGATCGGAATAGAGGTAGCCCGGGTATCCTTTCCGCCCGGGGATTTCCCCTTTCGACGAGGAAAACTCCCGTAACGCTTCGCAATAGGAGGTCATGTCCGTCATAACGACCAGAACGTGCATCCCAAGGTCGAACGCAAGGTACTCCGCCGCGGTCAACGCACAGCGGGGAGTGACCGTCCGTTCAATGATCGGATCATTGGAGGTGTTGAGGAACATCGCGACGTGGTCGAGTACGCCCGCGTCTTCGAAACAGCGGCGGAAGTACGCCGCGACGTCGTTCTTGACCCCCATCGCGGCGAACACGACGGCGAACTGCTCCCGTTCTTCGCCGGCAATCTTCGCCTGGCTGACGATCTGGACGGCGAGCTCGTTGTGCTTCATGCCGTAGCCGGAAAAAATCGGCAGCTTCTGCCCGCGAATCAGCGTGGAAAGCGCGTCGATAGCGGAGATGCCGGTACAGATATAGTTGCGAGGGTAGACCCGTTCGACCGGGTTAATGGCCGAACCGTTGATGTCCCGCACGCAGTTGGAAAAAACCGGTCCGAGCCCGTCGCGGGGCTTGCCGGTGCCGTCAAACACCCGTCCGAGAATACCGGCGGACAGCGGAATCGACATGGGGTGTCCGCAAAAGACAGTTTCCGTGTTTTCCAGGGAGAACCCCGCCGTGCCCTCAAACACCTGCACAATGACCCGGTCGCCGTCGATGCGGGCGATCTTGCCGGTCCGGACCGTGCCGTCTCGCATGCGGATCTCCGCTTGCTCATCGTAACCGACGCCGGACACGCCATCGAGCGCGATGAGCGACCCGGAAACCTCGCTTAACCCCTGGTAGGAGATGATCATCTGTCCGTTCTGCCTCCTTTGTCGTTACTGGGCGGCAAGCCGCTCGACAGTCTGGTCGATCTCGGCGTCGATCGCGTCGAAACCGGATAAGTCCGTGTTGGGAATGTCGAATTTCATGCGAATCAGCTTTTCATAGAGTCCACTCTCCGAGACGCGAGACGCGGGCTTGCCTTTTTCGATCAGAGAGCGGGATGCGTCATACAGGTGCAGGATGGTCTTCATCATGTGGAACTGCTTTTCGAGCGGGACATAAGTGTCCTCGGGGTGGTAGGCGTTCTGCTGCAAAAAGCCAACACGAATGACCCGGGCAATGTCAATGATTAGCCGCTGGTCGTCCGGCAGGACATCCGCACCGATGAGCTTGACAATCTCCATGAGCGAGCTTTCCTCCAGCAGCAACGAAACGATGCGGCGGCGGTATTCGCCGAAGTGCGGGTCGACCCGGGCGTTAAAGTACGGGGCAAGTTCCGGCTCGTATTCGCTGTAGCTTTCCATCCAGTTGATGGAGGGGTAATGCCGCGCGTAGGCAAGGGACTTGTCGAGCGCCCAGAAAACGCGGGTGAACCGCTTGGTATTTTGCGTGACCGGCTCGGAGAAGTCGCTCCCCTGCGGGGAAACCGCTCCAATGACCGTCACCGACCCGCGCCGGCCGCTCAGCGTACTCACGCTCCCCGCCCGCTCATAGAACGCGGACAGACGGGACGGCAGGTACGCAGGGAAGCCCTCCTCGGCGGGCATTTCCTCCAGACGGCCGGAAATCTCCCGCAGCGCCTCCGCCCAGCGGGAGGTTGAGTCCGCCATCATCGCCACGTCGTATCCCATGTCACGGAAGTATTCCGCGAGCGTGATACCGGTGTAAATGGACGCTTCGCGCGCGGCGACGGGCATATTTGAGGTGTTGGCAATCAAAATAGTGCGCTCGGTCAACTTCTTGCCGGTGCGGGGGTCAATGAGTTCGCCGAACTCGTCGAGCACCTGCGTCATCTCGTTGCCGCGCTCCCCGCACCCGACGTAGACGATCAGATCTGCGTCGCACCACTTGGCGAGCTGGTGCTGGGTCATGGTTTTGCCGGTGCCGAACCCGCCCGGGATCGCAGCCGTGCCGCCCTTGGCAATCGGGAACACCGAATCGATGACCCGCTGCCCGGTAATCAGCGGGACGGTAAACGGCAATCGTTCCCGGAACGGGCGAGGCTGCCGGATCGGCCACTTCTGCGCAAGGCAGACCGGGTGTTCGGTTCCGTTCACGTCCCGTAGGCGAAGAATCGGTTCCTCAATGGTGTACTCTCCGTCCGGGGCGGTCCAGACGACCATGCCGGAGAGGTCCGGCGGGACCATCGAACGGTGCAGAAAGCTCTCGGTCTCCTGTACCTCCGCAAAGACGCTTCCGCCGGAGAGTTCCTCCCCTTCCGAAACCGTCACATGGGTCTTCCAACGCTTGTGTGTGTCAAGTCCGCCAACTGGGGTGCCCCGCCCGATGAACACGCCGTCCTTTTCAGCGATGGCGCGCAGCGGACGCTCAATGCCGTCGAGGATGTCCCCGACGAGGCCCGGTCCGAGCGTAACAGAAAGCGGCAAGCCGGCGGGTTCGACCGGGTCGCCAGGACGGACGCCCGTCGTCTCCTCGTAGACCTGGATGAGCGTCTCCCGCGAAGTGACACGAATCACCTCGCCGACCAGATGTTCCCGCCCGACGAGAACCATTTCCTGCATGAAAAAGCTCTTGGTATCGCGAACAGTCACGACCGGGCCGTTCACGCCGTATACGACGTTTTTCTGTTCTTCCATTATGAAATATCCAATCCCGCCGTTTCCGCAAAGCGGCGTTTCTGTTCCGCAAGAAGCGTGTCGAGCGTATCGTCGGCCGTCACCCGTCCGTCGGCGGAAAGCGCGCGAAGCCCGCCGACGCGGATGGAGGCATCCCCGGAAAACGCCGTCCCTTCCGGGAAATACGACGCAAGCAGCGGCACGAATGAGAGGTCCTTTTCGCGTAAGAACACATGCGGCACACCGTCCGGGAGCGCGCGGCAGATCCGCTCGGCGGACGCGCGCAGATAGTCCGGGTACTCCCCACCGGAAACGAACTCCGACAGCCGAGTTTCCACCCGGGCGAACACGGATTCCCGGATCGCCTGCTGCTTTTCGGATACGGCGGCGGACGCAGCGCGAAGTGCTTCCGACACCAGACGTCCCGCGTCCTTCTGCGCCTCCGCGCGGGCGGCGCTTAGCGCTCTCGCGCGCTCCGCGGCAAGCCGCCTGCGTTCCGCGTCGAGTTCCTCCGAGCGAAGCTGCTCCGCTTCCGAGCGGATCTCGCCGCTTTCCCGTTCCGCACGCGCGTGTATGGAGAGAAGAAAGGAATGAAGATGGTCCTGTTCGGACATAACGATCCCTCCTGATGCGTTTTTTAGATTTTCACGCCGATGGCTTCCTGAATATAGCTGGTGATACGGTCCGCGTAGGCGGTTTCCCCGACATGGCGGTCCGGCACCTCCACGATGAGCGGACGGCGGCTTTGCAGCCGGACACGATTGACAAGCTGCTGCTGCATGGCGGCAAGGCGTGGGGAAATCAGCACGATGCCAACTTCCGGGTCATCAATGGCCTTTTCGAGCGCCTCGCGAACCTCCTCGGGCGTATGCGCCTCCGCTCCAGCGACGCCGGCGAGACGCATCCCCATGACCGTGTCGTGCGTGTCCGCAATCAGTACGAAGCGCATGATTACAGCGCCGTCAGCGCGGAAAGGTCCGGCATTTTCAGGATGATCAGGAAGGCAATGATGAAGCCGTAGATCGCGACCGCTTCGCCGAGCGCGACGAAGATCATGGATTTACCGAAAGACTTCGGGTCCTCCGCGACCGCGCCGATGGCGGCAGGGGCGCCCGCGGAAAGCGCGATGCCCGCGCCGAGCGCCGCAAGTCCGATGCTCAAAGCGGCGCCGATGAAGCCGAGACCGGCGGCGAGCCCCGCACCGGACGAGGATTCTTCAGGCACATTCGCGGCAGGCTGGTTCCCGTTCTCCAGCGGGGCGGGAGTCGGTTCCTCTGCGGCGGAAACCGCGAGCACAAGCGTCAGGCAAAGCGCCAGAGCAACCCCGAACGACAGGAACTGCCGGCGAAAGGCGGACTTCCCGTTCCCCGTGCGCTTCATGGTGAAGAACGCGACGGCGACCGAGGCGGCAAGCGCGAGGATCGGGAGCAGTACGGCAAGAATTGTGGTGAGCATGGGATTCATCCTTTCTTTCTATAAGCCTTATAGCACGGTAAAACCGAAGGGTTACGAAGCGGAACGCTTTCCCCGTCGGAGCTTGGATGCGGGTTTGGCGTGGTGGAACGCAGCAGGCGCAAACTGCTTGCCGTCGCCGTCGTAAAAGCGGCTGAACATCTCGTAGAACTCCAGACGCAGTACCTGAATCGCGACGAGCAAACCCTCAAGCGCAGTGACGAATACGTTTCCGATGACCATCATCACGATCCCGAGCGCACCGCCGCCGACGATCTCCGCCAGCGCCGAGAACGCCATCATCATTCCGGCGTGGATCAGCACGAACGCGCCGACGCGCAGGAAGCTAAGTGTGTTGGTAAAATAACTTAAGAACACTTCGATGAGTTCAAACAGATTTTCAATGACGTAATCCCCGACAGATTCCCCCAGCCGGAACCCTTCCCCGCGAAGCAGGGAGTTGAGCGGAACGTGGAAGAACACGAGGCAGACCGGGAGCAGCACACCGACGGTAACAAGCAGTACGCCGGGAATCGGAACAGAAATGTCAAACACCCGCATAATCAGACACAACAGCGAAAGGTACAAAAAGATTCCCGCCACACCGTTCGCACCGAAGAGGGCGTTGCCGTAGTTGCGCTTTTTGACCGACGAGCAAATACCGATGCACATCGCCAGGAGCAGCAGCACGACCCCGATGCCGATAGAGAGCGCAAGCAGGGTATTTGCGTTATCCATGACCGAAAACGGCTTGCCGGAAAGCCCAATGGCGTGATAGAGCGGGTTGAGCAAATCCTCGTAACCGAAAACACTGCCGAACAGGAAGCCGAAAACCGTCCCGCACAGCCCGCAGGGGATGAGGATCTTCCCAACCGGGTTATGGAAGAAGTGGTACATCACGTACCCGGCAATTGCAAGCAGGATCCCCTGCCCAACGTCGGCGAACATGATACCGTAAAGGAGGGTGTACGTCAGGGCGACGAACGGGGTCGGGTCAACCTCATGATAGGAGGGCGAACCGTACATCTCGACGAAGTATTGGAACGGGCGGAAGATGCGCCAGTTGCGAAGCCGGGTCGGAGGGGTTCCCTCCGCGGCGTCGCCGCCGACGGTCAGGTCGGAAACGGTGAAGCTGTCCACCTGCCGGAGTGCCGTTTCCAGTTCCTCGCACTGTTCCTCCGGCACCCAGCAGACTAGGGCCGCGTAGGTTCCGCGGTAAAGGCAAGCGTACCGGCGCAGGGCGCAGACCTCGCTTTGGTATTTTAGGTGGGCGTACAGCGAAAGCAGTCCCTCCCGGTGGGACTGGAAAAAGGAGACGAGCCGGTCGTTCGCCGCGTGCAGCTCGACGTGAAGGTCATAGATCTGCTCCGCGTCGAACGCGATGATGCGGGAGGGGGTGCCGTCCTTTTCGGGCAGATCCGCCTGCCGGAAGAACAGAGACGCGAAGATGCGGTCCGCATCGTCGTCCCCACGCGGGGAAAGGTAGAGCAGCCAGCAGAACTCCTTGTCCGTCGAGCAGGGCACGTACTGCAGGGAGTCGGTTTTCCCGTATTGTAAAAGCTTTTCATAGCTGTCGGCCGGAATGCACCCGAACCGGACCGTGACGAATTCCGTCTTTCGCAGCTCCTCCAGCTTCACGTCGAGCGAAGCGAAGTGCGTCAGCAGCGCGCGCTCCTCCTCGAGCAGCCGGATACGTTCCTTCAGGGCCGCGCAGTCGTTCTGCAAAGCGTGCAGCTCGTCGTTGAGATCGCTGAGCACCTGGTCCGCCTCCGCCCCTTCCCCGCCGGGCAGCGGTTCGACGGTTTCCGGGTCAATACCGCACAGTTTGACCGTCTCCTCCACGCGTGCGCAGACAACCGCCGCCTGGTTCTGCTCGTTGAGCGGGGAGAAGTCCCGCGTGTCCGCCATGACGGACGAGGCGTTTTCGAGATGCACAAATCCCAGTGACGTGACCGCGCCGAGCGCGTCGTTGAGCTGTTCCGCCTTGCCGAGCAGCAATTTCATTTTCATCTTTTCGACTGACATGATCTCTTTCCTCCCTTCCTTCCGCCCTGTTATCCCCGTTCCTTCGCCGGGAGCAGCAGCAATTCGCGGATCTGCGCCGGGGGAAGCCTGTAACGGACTCCTTCGATGACATAGACGAGGTTCTTGACCTCCAACTCCAGCCAATTGAGATAGGCAAACAGAACGACTGAGGGGAAGGCGGAAAAATGGATCCGCTTGCGCAGCAGGTCCGGCAGAAACCGGTCCGACCAGTTCCCGCCCGAAAGCAACTCCCCGCCCGTCGTCTGCTTGCCGTATCGCCCAGCGAGAAAGACGCGCAGAACATCTTCCCCGGTCGGGGCGGCGAGCATCTCCTCAAGCTCCGCACCGGTCAGCCGAAGCCGAAAGCCGCTGAGCATCGCCCGCAGCAGGGCGGGACTAAGCCCGTAATAGGTTTTGGCGCGGTAGAGAAGCTCCGCGTCGCCGAGTTCGGCCTTCAAAAACAGGATCTCCTTGAGTGCGTCCGCTTCCGCGCCGGAGGAACGCTCGGAAAAGCGCTTCTCCATGTATTCGTAGACCGACCGGTCCAGAACCGCTTCGGAAAGCGGCAGATCCAACCCGTCCCGGCTTTGCAGGACGGGCGTTAGAATCTTTTCAAAGAAGCTCCCGTGCAGACAGGCGATCAGGTCCTCCTTGGTCTGAGCCTGCGCCAGGCCGTGCAGGGAGAACTTCGACCTTGTCTCCGGGAGCAGCATGGCGGAAAACACGTACCGCTCCGACTGCCCGGCGGCGAGGAAACGCAGAAAGCCGACGAGCTCGTTGACGCTGTTGCGCAGGAGAATATAGTCCCGCAGGTCTGCGGTATCCGCCCCGCCCGCATTGCAGAGAGCGAGGCTGCGCTCGAACAGCGCCTTGCGGAGCTGGTATTCAAGCAGCCCACGGGTCGGAACGCTGTCCCCCCACGCGAGGGAAGCGCCGTACGCGGTCCGCTCGCGCAGAAAAGACGCGACGTCAGGGACGCTCTTGCAGGACGCCATTTCGAGATAATCCGCCTCCCGCAGCCGCGCGCCGTACTGGGCGCGAACGCGCGTGAGGATCGCAAAAGAAGCATTCCCCGACAACCGTTCCCCCTCCTTTCCGCAAGGGCTTTTCCCGTTTTCTATCCGCGCAGGACCGACGCGAGAATCTGTTCCACCCACGCGGCGGTGCGAGAAGCGGAAAGCTCGTCGAGGCGGCGAAGCTTCTGATTCTTTTCGGCTTCGATCGTGTCGAGTCTGCTGTCGGCCGCCTTGCGCTCGGATTCCCGCATATGCTGGATAAGCGCCTTAGTTTCCTCCTCGTACGAGGCGCGAAGCGCCGCCTTCTCTTCCGTCAGGGAGGCGGCGATCGTCGCTTTTTCCGACAGGGCGGAGGAAGTCATCTCCCGCGCCTTCGCGTCCGCGCGGAGAATGCTTTGCAGCAGTTGATCCGCTTCATTCATCCTGACATTTCTCCTTTGTTTGCTCGCACCAGAACATCCGGTTCCGGTCTGCCCATATCCAATCTATTTTAACACATTTTTTCAAAAAAACAAGAGAAATTAAAATAATTTAACAATTTTTTTCATCCATTAGGAGAGCCGTCGCAGGATCCAATCCAGATACAGCCCAACCGGGCGAATGTCCGTGTGCGCATACAGCATCCGGCAGCCGACGACGTCCTCCGCTTCGTTGAACACGGTTTGCCCCCGGTCAAACAGGAAGTCGATTCCCGCGAGCCCGAACGGCAGCGCTTTTTGAAAAGCCCAAACCATCTCCTTTTCCCGGCTGGAAAGGGTGTACGGGAAAGCGCGGCCGCCGAGGCAAAAGTTGCTGCGGAAATCCGTCTCCGAGACCCGCAGCATCGCCGCAAGGATTTTATCACCGAGGATATAGACCCGCAAGTCCTTTCCCGGCTCGGAAACATATTTCTGCGCCACGGACGGCACGCCGCGGAGCGATTCCGACGCGGTTTTCGCTTCCCCGGCGTTCCGGACGAGGTACACCTGCGTTCCGCCGTGCCCGGCGCAGGCTTTGAGCACGTACGGGTACGGAAAGTCCGGCAGGACGGCCGGGTCCGGGACGTAGACGGTTTTCGGGTAGGACACGCCAAGGGAATCGGCGAGACGGTAAGTGTTCCACTTGTCGTTGCAGCAGGCGCTGACCGAGGCGGTGTTGAAGATCGGGATACCCCGCGCCTCCAAGCGGGCGCTGAGGGGCGGGTCCATCACGCGAACCACCGCGAAGTCCGGATTTTCTTCCGGCAGCGGCTCACTCGTCCGGTGGAGTTCCATCGTCACACCCCGTTTTGCGGCTTCCTCCCGCCAAAAACCGATGAACGCGCGGTTGCGCGCTTCCCCCTCCGGCGTGTAGAACAGCCAGCCGGTCATGTTGCCGCTTTGCGCAGAATGTGCGCGAGAATGGCATCGGCGACATCGACGCCGGTGCAGTCGCAGAGGTTGCGGATGTGGGCGTTGGAGTTGACTTCGCACAGCAGGGGTTCGTCCCCTTCGCCGAACAGCAGGTCCACCCCGCCGAAGTCCAGCCCAAGCGCTTCGCACGCCCGCACGGCGAGGACCCTCTGCGCTTCCGTTGCGTCGTACGGGCGCATGGAGCCGCCGTTGGAAAGGTTGGCGCGGAAATCCGTCTCCGACCAGCGATACATCGTCGCCACGACTTCCCCGCCGACCACCTGCAAGCGCACGTCCCGTCCGGCGGAGGACGCGATGAACCTCTGCAAAAGTGTCGTCCGGGGGGCGGAAGCATTGAGCCGTTCGACGAGTTCCCGTTCGTCCTGCACCAGCCAGACCTGCTGTCCGAAGGATCCGCACGCCTCCTTGACGACCATCGGAAATCCGAGCGTCCGCACGGCCGTCTCAACGAATGGATTGCCGGCCCAGTCGCAAGGAAAAAACACCATCGGGACGAGCAGGGTCTCCGGCATGGGGATTCCCATCTCACGAAGCCGCAGGTAGGTCAGCGACTTGTCGTCGCACAATGCGACCGCCGACGAAGAATTGAACACCCGGCAACCGTCCTGCTCGAGCAGCCGGGCGAGTCGCACGTCCTTTGACAGGAACAGCACGAAGTCCGCATCCCGCGGAATTTCCTCGGCGTTGCTGCGGACAGTCAGGGTGACGTTCCGCCTCTCCGCAGCTCGGAGGTACAGTCCAAACTGGGACGCGTACTTTCCGTCCCGCAGCTCGTGGTTGACCACAAGAATCCCTTGCATGCTTTTTCTATGCCCCCTTTTCCCGCTTTTTTCAGTTTACTCCTTTTCCCGGGATTTGTCAAGACGCCCGGCGGGCAAAAGGACGGAAAAAGGCGTTTCCTCCCGCCGAAGTCTGTCAGATTTGAAAAAACTTAGATATTTTCCCACAAAAGCGTTGACAAAAAAACGAAAAGATGTTATACTGACTATACTGTAGGCAATATTGAAAAGGGACAGTGCACAGTAGTGTGTTTTCGATTCCCGTGTAAAAGCGCGCAGAAGCCGGCGCAGCCTGCCGTCTTTCCGCTTTATCGTGGCAAAAACGTTTCGAATCTCCGTCTGATCTGACCGGTTTACATGCCTTTGCGTAAAAAACCGGTTTCTTTCATTTGTTGACCGACGCAGGCGGCGTGTCGATATTTTGGACCGGCGGGAGGGCCGGGAAAGGATTTTTAAGGATGAAGAAAGTTGCCATTGTCATGGGGTCCGACAGCGATCTGCCGGTCGCCGAAAAGGCTGTCGCCGTACTACGGGAATTCGAGGTCCCGTTTGAGGTACATGTGCTTTCCGCGCACCGAACGCCCGCGGAAACGAAAAAGTTCGCCGAGCAGGCCCGGAGCAAGCGTTTCGGGGTCATCCTCGCCGCCGCCGGGAAGGCAGCCCACCTTGCGGGCGCCATCGCCGCAAACACCACGCTGCCGGTCGTCGGCATTCCGGTCAGGTCCTCGACGCTCGACGGGCTCGACGCTCTGCTTTCGACGGTACAGATGCCAACCGGCATCCCCGTCGCGACCGTCGCCATCGACGGAGCCGCGAACGCGGCGCTACTCGCGGTGGAAATTCTCGCTGTCACTGACCGTGCCCTCGCGGAGAAGCTGCTCGAAAAGCGGCGTGCCGATCAGGCGATGGTCCTTGGAAAAGACCTTGAAATTTCTGCCCGTTTTTTCGGTGGAAACCAGTAAAAAACGTCAAAAGCAAGTACGGATACACGAAAAAGAAAGGATAAGCGCGATGTCTGCAACACTTGTAAAACTTGAACAGCTCTACGAGGGCAAGGCCAAGAAGGTGTATAAAACCTCCGACCCGGAGCGGTATATTGTCTCCTACAAGGACGACGCGACGGCGTT
>CAZHBX010000006.1:64915-65246 GCA_964530795.1 uncultured Ruminococcus sp.
GGGCTCAAGAAAGGGACCATCGCCGGGAAGGGCGCCATCAACAACCGCATGAGCAACTACCTTATGTGCAAACTGGAGGAAGCGGGCGTTCCGACCCATTTTGTCGAGGAGCTCAACGACCGGGAAACCGTCGTCAAGAAGGTTAGAATTCTGCCGCTGGAGGTCATCGTGCGCAACATCGCCGCCGGTTCCTTCTCGAAGCGGATGGGCGTCGAGGAAGGAGCCGCTCTGCGCTGCCCGATCCTTGAGTTCAGCTATAAAAACGACGCCCTCGGCGACCCGTTCATCAACGACGATTACGCCGTTGCCCTCGGACTCGCCACGCCGGAAG
>CAZHBX010000007.1:0-64517 GCA_964530795.1 uncultured Ruminococcus sp.
TTGTCGTATATTGGATTTTTACGCGGATTTGAGGATTTCAGGGAATATACCGTGGAACCGTCTGCGTGAGCTGTTCCATTTGCCGCAGAGATTCGGTTTGTGTAAAAAGCATAGGGCATCCCTCCTTGTCTTTTGAAGAAATTTCTTGGGAAAACAAAAAAGCCAACCGTTTCGGACGTTTTCATGCGCCGTAAAAACGATTGGCGTAATAAAGGGAAAACGGCAGCCGATTTTTCTTACGGTCTGCCGGCATAGTGGCTTGTATTCTTTTTACGAGAGTTCATGTCCCCCAGCAAGGGCGATTTTGACCGATTTCATCCATCAAATCAACCTATCCTTTTTTGCGTCTGAAAACGCAAAAAACCCCGATCAAATCGGGGTTTTTGCGGGTGCATCTTTTTTATGCAACCTTTCTGGTGGGAGAAGGTGGATTCGAACCACCGAAGGCGATGCCAGCAGATTTACAGTCTGTCCCCTTTGGCCACTCGGGAATTCTCCCATATTTTGGAGCTGGTGAAGGGAGTCGAACCCCCAACCTGCTGATTACAAATCAGCTGCTCTGCCATTGAGCCACACCAGCAAGCCACACCAGCAAGCCACACCATCAGCGTGGAACAGTATACCACACTTTTTGCTTTTTGTCAAGGGCTTTTTGAACTTTTTTATGGGACGTTGTTTTGAAGGGACGTTGTCTTGAACTTTTCCGGGCGTAAAGACCGACCGTCGACAGCTCGCGGGGAGTGCAAACCGCCGACGGTCTTTTTTACGCATTTACCTGATTTCCGGCAGGGAAGCGGCGGCGACGGACTGACCGACGCGGCGGCTGGATTCGTCCGGAATGTGCAGCTTGCAGGTCCTCGCAAGCTCCGGGAATTCCGTGTCAAGCACTTCCTGCGCACGGGCGAGCAGAATTTCCCCGCCCTTGCCGGAGGTCACGCGGCCCATGATCAGCACGTGCTTCATCTGGTAGAACTCCGCATAGAAGCCGATCGCGTAGCCGAAGTAGCAGCCGATCGTGTCGTAGATCTTCGCGGCACGCTCATCGCCCTCCGCCATCAGCTTCTGGACGACCTTCAGTTTTTCCGCCGGGGTCATTGACGGGTCAAGCTCGATTCCCGCGGCGGGAGCGAGCTTGATGACGCCGTCCTGCGAAAAGTATTTGACCCCGCAGCCGTAGTCGCCCGACCACTCATCGACCATAGCGTCCTTGCAGAAGTCCACCGGCACGAACGCCAGCTCATTGAGCCAGCCGGTGATGTTGCCGTCCGGATCGACATAGCCACCCGCCTCGGACGTGCCCATCGCGACGCCCAGCACCGAGTCGTCGTTGAGGTCCATTGCGCCCGCGAGCGCCGTCACGTCGCCGTCGTTGGCGACCTCGATCGGAATCTTATGTCCGAGCTCGGCACTCAGCTTCTTGGCGACGTCCATATACATGGTTTTGACACGCTTCTCGAAGTCCTCCGGGGAAACCTTCAGGAACAGCGACGCAACCATAATCTTGTTGTCGATATATACACCGGCGGAAGAAACGCCGATCGCGTCGACCCGGGGCATATGTTCCGCGGCGGTCTTCATCGCCGTGTAGATGCCGTCGAAATGGTACTGCGGGTCCGGGTTAACCTTCGGCAGCCAGACGACTTCCTCGGAATACACCGATTCGCCGTTGACGACCGCGGACACCTTGCGGTCGGAACCGCCCGCGTCAAACCCGATGCGGCAGCCGTCGAGATGACGGCCGATCGGGGACGCCGTGCTGACATCCTTCGGTGCCTTCTCCAGCGGAACGGATAGCACTTCAAACTTGGTTTCGTACACGTTTTCCATGAAGTGCAGGTCGAAATCGCGGTAGCCGCCGTTGACGTACGCCTGCTGGATGCGTTTCGCGACCGTCTCGGAGCCGGCGATGGTGATGCGGAAGCCGCCCGCCACCCACAGCATGGACTTTACGATACGCTCGACGAACGCGTAGTTTTCCTCGTCGTGTCCGGTCCCGTCCGGGAAGATGCGGGTCTTGTAGGTCGTGATCGCGCCCTTGTTGCGCTCGATGGCGATAACGATGTTCTGCCCGTTTTCCTTGGTCTTTTCGCGCATTTCGCGAACCTTGAGCGCCATCGGTTCGAATTGCGGGTCTAAAATGGCCTTGACCTTAAGCTCCATAACGTACTGTCCCTCCGATGATGGTTTTTTCCACGTTGAATTCCGCGTCTGTGATGATGATGTCCGCGTCCTTGCCAACCTCCAGCGAGCCCTTGCACTTGTCTACGCCGATGGTCTTCGCCGGGTGCAGCGACGCGCAGTTGACGCACTCGTAGAGCGGGATGTCACTGTGCGTATAGACGTTCCAGACGCCCTTGTTGAGCTTCAGCACCGATCCGGCGATGGTCCCGTCCGGCAGGCGGCACTCAATGCCCTTGGAGATGAATTTCTGTCCGCCGAGCGTGTATTCGCCCTCCGGCAGCCCGCCGGCGGGGAGGCAGTCAGTGATGAAGCAGAGCCGGTCACCCTTGATTTTGTGTACGATCGAGTAGAGCGCCGGGTTGACGTGGAAGGTGTCCACGATCAGTTCGGTTGTCACGTCTGAATTGAGCGCGGCGCCGACGACGCCGGGGTTGCGGTGCGCGAGCGCAGACATGGCGTTAAAAAGGTGGGTCGCATGGCGCACGCCGACGGTGGTCGCCGCCATGGCGGTGTTGTAGTCCGCGTCCGTGTGGCCCATGGAGATAACGACGTCGGTGTCCCGGCGGATCTCCTTGATCGCAGCGAAATCCTCGTCCATTTCCGGGGCGAGGGAGATGATCCTGATGATGTCCGCATACGCCTTGACGAACTTCGCGTCCGGCTTAAGGATATATTCCTCTGCCTGCGCGCCCTTCTTCTTCGGGTTGATGAACGGACCTTCCGCGTGAACGCCGAGGATGGTCGTGCCGTTCCAAGTCTTGCTTTCCTTCTGGAGCGAACGGCAGACCTCGAGTGCCTTGACGATGACCTTCTTGTCCACCGTCATGGTCGTCGGCAGAAAGCCGGTCACGCCGTTCTGCACAATGCCGCCAGCGATGGTGCGGATGCTCTCCGGTTCGCCGTCGCAGACGTCTTTGCCGAGGTAACCGTGGATGTGCAGGTCGATCAGGCCCGGGGCAACATACTTGCCGCTCGCGTCGATGATTTCAGCGTCCTCCGGAACGACGTCTGAAATGCCTTCGATGACGTCCGTATACAGCAGTGCCTTTCCTTCGACGATGCGGTCCTTGAGAATGATTTTTCCGTTTACAATCGCTTTCATGTCTTTTCCTCTTGTCTATGTAAATTTCTTTGCTTCCTTAACATGGCGCCTGTCGGGAAATGAAGGGGTTTCCGCCTTCCCTATTTTTCCGTCAGCTTTCGAACCGCTTTCACATCCCCGGCGACCACGACAAACGTGTCCGGAAAAAACTGGATGCGGGGATCGGAGGTCAGCAGGAATCGGTCTGTGCCGGGCTTGCTGTAGGCGATGACGTTGACGTTCCAATTTTTGCGGATGTCCAGTTCCAGCGGGCTCTTGCCGACCCAGTTTTTCGGCACCGGCAGTTCGCAGATGACGAGGTCGTCGCTCAGTTTGAAGTAATCCAGCGCGTCCCGCACCGTGACCGTCTGCGCCAGACGGCGGCCGGCGTCCCGCTCCGGAAAAATGATGCGGTCCGCGCCCAGTTTGCGCAGCAACTTTTCGTGCCGCTCCGAGGACGCCCGGGCGATGATATTCGGGATGCCCATCTCCTTGAGGCTGAGCGTGATCATCGCGCTGCTTTCGATGCTGCTTTCCAGACAGACGATGCAGCACTCGCAGTCTCGCACGTTCGCGTTCCGCAGGACCTCGTCGTCCGTCGCGTCGCCGCAGACCGGGTCAAACACCTCCCGGCTGATGCGGTCGACCCGTTCCCGGTCGCAGTCGATGACCACCACCCGCTTGCGGCTGGCCGCAAGCGTCCGCGCGACGTTCGTACCGAAGTTGCCAAGCCCAATGACACAGTAGGTTTTTTCCATGTGGATTTCCCCTTTCTCCTTCTTTCAAATCCCGGAAGATTTTCATAACTATCCGCGAAGCGGTTCGGAAAAAGATCCTGTAATCCGTCTCCCTGCTACAGGCGAAAGGGAGAACGGGAAGGGCGGCAGGAGCGCTAGCAAGGCGCGATATGCGGAAAACGCGGCCGGTTTGCTCTTTTCCATAAGCCGATCCTTCGATGTTCAAAATTTCCTGCTTACAGTATAACGCATTCTGCTCGGAAAATCAAGTAAAATTTGGCATTTCCCCGCACTTTTTTCCGCCGGGAACAAAATTTTTGCGTCCTGCTTCTTGACGGAAGCGGATTCATATGCTATAATACTACAATGCAGCTTAAAAGGGGGGAGTTTTCCCCGCGTGCATACGGGAGGGATCGCATGGTCATTCTCGGAATCGACCCGGGCGTCGCCACCGTCGGGTACGGCGTTGTGGATTGCCGGGGAGATCAGTTTCGCTGTCTGGAATACGGCTGCATCACCACGGCCGCCCACCAGCTGCTTGAGCATCGGCTCTCGGAGATCTTCGCGGGGATGAAGGATCTCATTGACCGCCACCGCCCCGACTGCGTTTCTGTGGAGGAACTGTTCTTTAATAATAACCAGAAAACCGCCGTGGACGTGGCGCAGGCCCGCGGGGTGATCCTGCTGGCGGCCGACCAGTGCGGACTTCCAATCTATGAGTATACCCCGCTACAGGTCAAGAGTGCCATTGTTGGCTACGGGCGTGCGGAAAAGCAGCAGGTCATGTACATGGTCCGGCAGTACCTGCACTTGCGGGAAACGCCCCGCCCTGACGACGCGGCGGACGCCATCGCCATCGCGCTCTGCCATGGTAACAGCGTCCTGCACCGCTTCACGCCGCAAGAATGATAAGGAAGGGACACGAAACCGGTATGTTTTACTATCTGCGTGGGATTTTGACCGTGCTGCGGCAGGGGTTCGCGGTTCTTGAATGCGGCGGGGTCGGCTTCCGGCTGGCGATTTCCGCGTCGACTTTCGCGTCGCTTTCCGCGTCGCTCGGCAAGGAAGCGCTGCTGTATACTTACCTTTCCGTCCGCGAAAACGCCATGGAACTTTGCGGGTTCGCGTCGGAGGAGGAGTTAGAGCTGTTCGAGAAGCTAATCGATATTTCCGGCATCGGCCTGAAGGCCGCTTTGTCTATCCTCGGCGTACTCACGCCGGCGGAGCTGATCCGCGTCTGCGCCGACGGGGATTACAAGGCGCTGGCCCGCGCGCCGGGGGTCGGGATGAAGACGGCGCAGAGGGTGGTGCTGGAGCTGAAGGGACGTCTACCCGACCTGCCGCAGGGTGCGTCCGGGGCGTCCGGTCCGTCCGGCGGGAGCGCGCTTTCGCAGATCATGGACACCTTGCTGCTGTACGGGTTCTCCCGAGAGGAGATTCAAAGCGCCGTGCGCGGAATGGATATGAACCGTCCGATCGAGGAGCTCATCGCGGATACGCTGCGGTTGCTCGCGTCGAAACGGTAAAACGGTAAGCGAAACGGGAAAGGAGGGCTTTCATGCCGATCAATACCAAGGTTCCGGAGTACAGGGACGGCGACTTCGACTTTGAAAGCCGCTATACCGCCGCCGAATACACGCTGGAGGACACCGAAACCGAGCTGTCCCTCCGTCCGAGGACGCTTGACGAGTACGTCGGGCAGGAAAAGATCAAGAGCAACCTGCGAATCTATATCGAAGCGGCCGCCGCGCGGCACGAGGCGCTCGACCACGTGCTGCTGTTCGGGCCGCCGGGGCTCGGAAAGACCACGCTTTCCTTCCTTGTCGCGTCGGAGCTCGGGGTTAACCTCAAGGTTACATCCGGACCCGCCATCGCTAAGGCCGGCGACCTCGCCGCGCTGCTGACAACGCTCGAGCGCAACGATATTCTCTTTATCGACGAGATCCACCGCCTGCCCAAGCAGGTCGAGGAAGTTTTGTACCCCGCCATGGAGGATTTCTGCCTGGATCTGATGATGGGAAAGGGGCCGTCCGCCCGTTCCATTCGCATTCCGCTCAAGCCGTTCACGCTTATCGGCGCAACCACCCGCGCCGGGCAGCTGTCCGCGCCGCTGCGCGACCGGTTTGGGATGTCCTTCCGGCTGGAGATGTATCCGCCGGAGGACCTTGCCCGCATCGTCACCCGCTCCGCCGGGCTGCTCGAAACGTCCATCACGCCGGACGGGGCCCTCGAAATTGCCAAGCGCTCCCGCGGGACGCCGCGAATCGCTAACCGCTGGCTCAAGCGGGTGCGGGATTTCGCCATTGTCAAGGGGGACGGTACCGTGACCGAGGAGATCGCCGACCTTGCGCTCCGCGCGATGGAGATCGACGAGCTCGGGCTGGATTCGGTTGACCGCAAGATGCTCGACGCGATCATTCGACATTTCGGCGGCGGACCCGTCGGGCTCGAGACGCTTGCCGCTGTCACGGGGGAAGCCGCTGTCACGATTGAGGACGTCTACGAGCCGTACCTGATGCAGCTCGGCTTCCTCAACCGCACGCCGCGCGGGCGGATGGCGACCGCCGGGGCGTACCGGCACATGGGGGTCACCCCGCCGGACGATCTGACGGGCGACGTACCTGGCGGGCAGCAGCTGATGGATACCGGAGAGGACGGGTAAAGGATGTTTGTCGCGGACCGCTGGCGGGAGTACGCGCTGCTTGACGCCGCGAACGGGGAACGGCTGGAGAGGTGGGGGAAGTACCTCCTCGTTCGCCCGGACCCGCAGGTGATCTGGCGCGGGGAGAAGCGCCGGCCGGAATGGGCAAAGGCGGACGGGATTTACCGCAGGAGCCGCGAAGGCGGCGGGCAGTGGATCAAGAAGAACCTGCCGGAGGAATGGACCGTTTCCTACGGGGAACTGCGTTTCCTGCTTTCCCCGATGGGGTTTAAGCACACCGGACTGTTTCCGGAGCAGGCGGCGAACTGGGATTGGTTTTCCGACCTCATCCGGTCCTGCTCGCGGGAAGTGAGGCTGTTAAACCTGTTCGCCTATACCGGCGGCGCGACGGTCGCCGCGGCGAAGGCGGGAGCGTTCGTCTGCCACGTCGACGCGTCAAAGGGCATGGTCGCCCGGGCCAAGCAGAACGCGACTCTTTCCGGTATCCCCGGGAACCGCATACGGTACATCGTTGATGACTGTGCCAAGTTTGTCGCCCGGGAATACCGCCGGGGGAACCGCTATGACGCGATTATCCTCGATCCGCCGTCCTTCGGCCGTGGTCCGAATGGGGAACGCTGGGTCATCGAGGAAGGGCTGGACGAACTGCTTGGGCTGGTTTGCAGCGTGCTTTCGGAGAAGCCGCTGTTCGTCCTGCTCAATTCCTATACGACCGGGCTGTCCCCCGCGACCAACGGCTACCTGCTCGCCCGCCACCTAAGGCGCTTCGGTGGGTATCTGGAGAGCGGGGAACTGGGCCTGCCAGTCGTCGAGAGCGGCCTTCCGCTCCCCTGCGGCGCTTCGAGCCGCTGGGTATGCGGCGAAACCTGAAGGTGAAGAAAGAGAAAGCATGAGTTTCATTAAGATCGATCAAATGTCGTTCCGGTACCATCCGACCGGGGCGCCGGTGCTGAAAAACCTGACCCTTTCGATCGAAAAGGGCAGCTATACCGCCGTTCTTGGGCATAACGGCAGCGGAAAAAGCACGCTGGCGAAACTGCTTTGCGGCATCCTGACCCCGTCAGAAGGAAAAATCACCGTCGACGGGATGGATACGTCCGACGAGACGGTTTCGCTTCGCCTGCGGAAGACCTGCGGAATGATTTTCCAGAACCCGGACAACCAGCTGGTCGCCGGGATGGTGGAGGAGGATGTGGCGTTCGCGCCGGAGAACCTTGGGCTTCCGCGGGAGGAGATTCGCCGCCGGGTGGACGAGGCGCTTGAAATCGTCGGCATGACCGAATACGCCCGCCATTCCACCGCCAAGTTGTCCGGCGGACAGAAGCAGCGGGTCGCCGTCGCCGGCGTACTCGCCATGCTGCCGGACTGCATCCTGTTCGACGAGGCAACCGCTATGCTTGACCCGACCGGCCGGCGGGACATCATGGAGGCGATGAAGAAACTCAACCGGGAAAAGAACATCACGGTCGTTACCATCACCCACTATATGTCCGAGGCCATCGAAGCGGACCGGGTTCTTGTGCTTGACCACGGGGAAGTGCTCATGGACGGCTCTCCGCGGGACATTTTTTCCCGCGTCGCGGAGCTGCAGAAAGCGTCGCTTTCCGTTCCGCAGGTCACGGAATTGCTGTATCTGCTCGAAAAGGACGGGTACGCCTTCCCGAAGGGCGTGCTACACGCCGCGGAGGCGGCGGACGCGCTCGAAGCGGTTCTGCCGAAGCGGGCCATCCCGGCGGAAGCGGAAGCCCCGGAGCCGTCCGGCGCGCCGGAGACGGACGCGGTGCTGGAACTGCGGGACGTGACCGTCGTGTACGGGGAAAAGACCCCATTCCGTAAGGAGGCGCTCTCACATGTTTCGGTGTGCTTCCCGCGCGGGGAAATCATCGGCATCATCGGGCACACCGGTTCCGGCAAGAGTACGCTTGCGACCCTGCTCAACGGGCTGCGCAAGCCGACGGAGGGAACCGTGCTGTTTGGCGGGGAGGATCTTTGGAAGTACCCCAAGCAGATGCGGAAAATTCGCAGTCGGATCGGGCTGGTGTTTCAGTACCCGGAGTATCAGCTGTTTGAGGAGACCGTCCGGGCGGATATCGCCTTCGGTCCGCGGAATATGGCGCTGCCGGAGGAGGAGATTTCCCGGCGGGTGCGGGACGCGGCCGCTTTCTGCGGGCTTTCCGCGGAGGAACTGGAAAAAAGCCCGTTCGAGCTGTCCGGCGGGCAGAAGCGTCGGGCCGCCATCGCGGGGATCATCGCCATGGAGCCGGAGGTACTGGTGCTGGATGAACCTGCCGCCGGGCTGGACCCGAAGGGGCGGGAGGAGATCTTTGGCGGGCTGATGGAGTACCGCGAACGCCGCGGGGCGACGCTGCTGCTGATCTCCCACAGCATGGAGGAAATCGCCCGGTACGCCGACCGAATTCTGGTTTTGAAAGACGGAAAGGTGTACCTTTACGGAACGGTCAAAGAGGTGTTCGGGCAGGCGGAAAAGCTGTTCGGCGCGTCCCTTGACCTGCCGCAGATTACCAAACTGTTCCTGGAACTGAAGAAACGTTCCCTCTGCGCGGAAACGGACGTCTATACCGTCCCATACGCGAAAAAAAAAATCAGGAGGCTGCTCGAATGCTCAAAGACATGACGCTCGGGCAGTATTTCCCGGGGAATTCCTTCCTGCACCGGGCGGACCCCCGCGTCAAACTGGTGGCGCTGGTGGTGTATCTGGTGTTCGTGCTGATGGCGAAGACCGCTTGCGCGCTCGGGCTTGTGCTGGTTACGATGCTGACGCTTGCGGCGGTGTCCCGCATCCGGTTTTCGGTGCTGGTGCGCTCGCTACGACCGGTGATCTTTATCCTGCTGTTCACCGGGGTGCTCAACCTGTTCCTCACGACCGGGGAAACCCCACTGGTGGAATGGAAGTTCATCCATATTTACCCCGAAGGGGTGCGCACGGCGATCTACATGATGCTGCGGCTGGTCTGCCTCGTGGGCGGAAGCAGTCTGCTGCTGTCCTATACGACAAGCCCGCTGGATTTGACCGACGCGATCGAATCGCTGTTTGGTTTCCTTAAGAAGCTGCGCGTGCCGGTCCACGAGTTTGCGATGATGATGACCATCGCGCTCCGCTTCATTCCGACGTTGACGGAGGAGACGGACAAGATTATCTCCGCCCAGAAAGCGCGGGGCGCGGATTTCGAATCCGGCGGACTGATTAGCAAGGCGAAGGCGATCGTCCCGATCCTGATTCCGCTGTTCGTCTCTGCGTTCCGGCGGGCCGACGAGCTGGCGGAGGCGATGGAGTGCCGCTGCTACCACGGCGGTGAGGGGCGCACCAAGCTCAAGGTCATGCGCAGCCGCCCGTCGGATTACGTGTTTCTGCTCGTCATGGTGCTGCTCTGCGCCGGGGTGGTGTTTGCGAACCGGTACCTGTCGTTTGAAGTGGGGGGATTCATACTATGACCTGTGCACTTCGGCTCGCCTACAAAGGGACCGCCTACTGCGGCTGGCAGGTGCAGAAGAACGCCCGCAGTATCCAGCAGACTTTGCAGGACGCGATGGAAGCCGCCTTCGGCTCCCGGGGAACGGTCACCGGGTGCAGTCGGACGGATGCCGGAGTGCACGCGAAAGGGTTTATTTGCAAGGCGGAGGGATTGCCGGACCGGCTCCCGTCGGACCGCGTGCCGGAAGCGCTCGGGCGTCTGCTCCCGCCGGACATTGCCGTGCGGGAGGCGTGGGTTGTCCCGGAAGCTTTTCACCCGCGCTACGACGCGAAGGGCAAGACGTACAGCTACCGCGTCCGCAACAGTCGCCTGTCCGACCCGTTCGACTACGAGTTTTCGGCGCTGTGGTTCCCGCAGATCGATGAAAAGCGAGCGGATGAGATTTGCAAGTGTTTTTGCGGTCGGCGGGATTTCCGCTCCTTCCGGGCGGCTGGCTCGGATGTGACGGACACGGTTCGGACGGTTTCGGACTTCTCCTGCCGCCGTGACGGCGAAACCGTGCGCTTCATCGTGACGGCCGACGGCTTCCTATATCGTATGGTTCGCATCCTTGTCGGCACCGTGCTCGATCTGCTGCCGGAGCCGGACGCCGAGCGGAGGGCGAGGGAGATTCTTTCCGCCCGCGACCGCGCCGCCGCCGGGCGCACCATGCCCGCGAAAGGGCTCTGCCTCGAACAAGTTTTTTATACCTGAAATTTTCGGAGGTCCCCCGTGTCCGCGTTTTCCGTCTTTTCCGACCACAAGAAGCAAAAAAAGAATATGCAAACTCCCACGGTGGAACAGTACTACCGGGATCGCGCCAAGCGTCTGTCCCGCGTGCGGTACCTTTGCCTGCTGCTGTGCGCGATATTTCTTCTGTACGGTTTTGCCGTCCACGGCGAGGAACTGACGGCGGAGAATTTTCGGTATATGCTTAAATTCCTCGACATCACTGAGAAGGACGACGAGGTCGAAGCGAACACCGTCCGGTTCGACTATGCGGCGGGGAACATCGGCGGAATGTTTCGCGGGGACGTCGCCGTACTCAATACCGACGGGCTGGCCCTGTACGGCTGGGATGCGGAACAGCTCTTTTCCGCCTCCTTTCGGTTGGAATCCCCGCGGATGACCGTCACCTCCCAGAGCATTTTCGTCTACGACCTCGGCAGACCGGATGTGCGGCTGTTCAACTCCTACGAGGAGTATGCGCACATCACGACGGAGTATCCGGTGTACGCCCTGTCCGCCAATGATTCCGGCAACTTCGCCGTCGCGACTTCTGAAAAGAATTATCGCAGCGTCATTTACGTCTACAATTCGTATGCGCAGCGGATCTATACCCGCCGCCTCAGCGACCTGTACGTCGACCAGCTTGCCCTGGCCCCGGACGGGAAAAGCTTCCTCGCGCTCGGGCATTACGCGCGGGGTGGGGACCTGATCTCCGTGCTGCAGCGTTATTCGCTGAACGACGAGGAGCCCCTCTTCACCGCTTCTTTCACCGGGGAACTGCCACTGCGGACGGATTACCTCTCGGACAGCCGCTTCGCCGTGCTGACCGACGGGGCGCTCCGATGCTACGACGTCGGCTCGGAGAACCCGGCCGGTACCGTTTTGCTTGAGGACGCGTCGCTGCGCGGGTGCAGTTTTTCCGGAGGACGGGCGTTGCTGACCTTCTCCGACGCCGGGCTTTCCGGCGGGACGGTCCTGCGGGTTTATGGTGCGGACGCGGACGTGCAGGGGGAGTACCGCTTCGAGGGTGCGGTCACGGATAAGCGAATGCTCGGGGATTCGCTATGCGTGCTGGCCGTCGGGAAGGTGTCCGTCCTTCCGCTTTCCGGCGGCGACCCGACCGAGTATACCGTCGGGAAGGACGCCTTACAATTGCTCGACGACAATGGGACTCTCGTTCTGTTTGAAAAAAGCGACGCCTATCGGCTGATTGATGAAATAACCGCGAAAGGAGAAACGCAATGAGTTTTCTGCTTGACCTGGTCCTGCTGCTGATCGCGGGGGTCACCATCTTTCTCGCCGCTAAACGGGGCTTTGTCAAGACCTTTCTTTCCGCCGCAAGCACGATTATCGCTCTGCTGGCCGTGTTCCTCTTCACCTCTCCGCTGACGGACGTGCTGGAGGGCACCTCGCTTCCTGAGGCTATCCGCACGAACACCGCCTCCTTCGTTGATCGGCTTGTCGAGGAGCAGGATGCGGGCGACAGCCAATCTCTCGCATCCGACCCCGACAGCAAGCTGTACACCCTGCTTGAAGGGGTCGGCATTGACCGCGAAAGTCTGTCGAACTGGGTCACGGAGCATGAGAACATGGTCAAGGACCAGTTTCACAACGAGTTAGTCGGCTTCATCGCCGGCAACGTTACCCCGCTGCTGCTGCGGGCGATTTCGAGCGCCATCCTGTTCTTCGGCTCGTATTTCGCGCTCAGGCTGTTGAGCATCCTACTGACCGGCGTGGTGGAGCGCATTCCGTTTGTGCGAGGAGCAAACCACGTGCTCGGCGTCGTGATCGGCGTCGCGCTCGCACTGATCCGCATCCTAATCTTCTGCGCTGTGGTGCAGGTGCTACTTGATACATCTTTCCTTTCCGGTTGGAGCGCCCTTGCCGGATTCGACCCGGATAAGACCCTACTGTTCCGCCTGTTCGGGGAAATTCCGTTCGTTCGGCTGTTCGTCTGACCGCCGGGAATCGATCCGCGCGACGCGAAAAATAAAAAGGATAAAATAAAAAGGATAAGGTAAGCGTCTCATGAAAAGGATAAGGTAAGCGTCTCATGAAAAAGAATCTCCAAAAACAAATCCCGAATATTCTGTCTGTGATTCGTCTGCTCTGCATTCCCGTCTTTGTCATACTGTTCGTGCAGAAGCACCGCGTCGCCTCGGCGGGGGTGTTCTGCTTTGCGTCGGCGACGGACGTTGCCGATGGGTACTTAGCGCGTCGGAACAACTGGGTCACCAATGTCGGAAAGATTCTCGACCCGGTGGCGGATAAGCTGATGCAGCTCACCGTCCTGCTGTGCCTGACCTGCTCGTTCAGAGGGCCTGCCCAGATCATCGCCCTGATCGTGCTGGTGCTGTTTTCGCTCAAGGAGCTGGCGATGCTCGTTGGTGCGATTGTGGTCCTGCGTGTCAAGCATAACGTCGTCGCGTCCGTCTGGTACGGGAAACTCGCGACGGTCATCTTCTTTATCATCACCGTTGTCCTGATCCTGGACCCGGATAATCTGCCGCTCTGCGCCGTTCTGTGTGCGCTGCTGGTGTGTACGTTTCTGTTCGCGTTGATCATGTATTACGTCAAAATTTTCCGGGGAAAATACGGAATTAAAAAAATTGAGAATATGAGGAGAACCAAGGAATGACTCCAAGATTTCCAAAGTGCAGCCGTTGCCATGTGCGGCCCGCCGTCATCTTCATGAACAAGGAGGTTAACGGGAAGCCCGTGCAGGAGGGGTACTGCATCAAGTGCGCCAAAGAGCTTGATATCAAGCCGATCGATAACATCCTTAAGCAGATGGGTCTGAGCGATGAGGACCTCGACAGCATGTCCTCCGAACTGGATTCTATGCTGCCCGACGTCGCCGGGGAAGACGGCGAGAACGGCGACGACGATGCGAATGAGGGACGCGCTCCCGCCATCGATTTCAACGTGGTCTTCAACGGCGGGGAAAATCGTCCCGCCCCCCGCGGACCGGCCGACGACCGCCGCAAGGCGCCCGGCGCGGAACCCAAGCGCAAGCGCAAGTGCCTCGACGCGTTCTGCATCGACCTGACCTCCCGTGCCCGGGAAGGCAAGCTTGACCGCGTCATCGGGCGCGACGCGGAGCTTGAACGGGTCACGCAAATTCTTTGCAGACGGCAGAAGAACAACCCCTGTCTTATCGGCGAGCCGGGCGTGGGTAAAACCGCTGTCGCCGAAGCACTCGCCATGCGCATTGCCGCCGGGAAGGTTCCATACAAGCTGCTCGACAAGGAGGTTTTCCTGGTCGACATGACCGCCATTGTCGCCGGGACGCAGTTCCGCGGGCAATTCGAGAACCGCATGAAAGGACTCATTAACGAGGTGAAGGAAAACGGCAACATCATCCTCGTTATCGACGAGATCCATTCCATCGTCGGCGCAGGCAACGCCGAGGGCGGGATGAACGCCGCAAACATTCTCAAACCCGCCCTGTCCCGCGGGGAAGTGCAGATCATCGGAGCGACGACGCTGACCGAGTACCGCAAGTATATTGAGCACGACGCGGCCCTGGAGCGCCGGTTCCAGCCGGTCATGATCAACGAGCCGTCCATCGAGGATTCCGTGCGCATCCTACAGGGGATCCGCCCGTATTACGAGAAGTTTCACGGCATCCGTATTCCGGACGCTGTCGTGCGGCAGATGGTCACGCTTTCGGAGCGGTATATCACCGACCGCTTCCTGCCGGATAAGGCCATTGACCTGATGGACGAAGCGTGCGCGAACGTTTCCATGCACTCTCCGGTCATCAACGAGCTTTCCGCCCTGACCGACGAGATTAAGCGGTTACAGGATGCGCAGGCGGATCTCGAAGCGCAGGAAACCAAGGATGAATCGGACTACGCTCGCCTCGCGGAGCTGAAAACCGCCCTTCTCCAAAAGGACCAGCGGTTCGACGAGCTTTCCGCCGAGCGGGACTGTTTGCAGCTGACGCTAGACGACCTCGCCTCGGTCATCGAGGTCTGGACGGGGATCCCCGCTTCGAGCATCAGTGAAAACGATTTCCGCAAGCTCGAACGGCTGACCGCGACTCTGCGCTCCCACATTGTCGGGCAGGACGAGGCGATCGAAAAGGTCGCCCGCGCCATCCGCCGCTCCCGCGCGGGGATTGCGTATAAGAAGAAGCCGGTCTCGTTCATCTTTGCCGGGAGCACCGGCGTCGGCAAGACGCAGCTGGTCAAGGACCTCGCACAGTACCTGTTTGATTCGCCGGACGCGCTGATCCGGTTGGATATGAGCGAATATATGGAGAAGTACTCAGTCTCCCGGATTATCGGCTCCCCGCCGGGCTACGTCGGCTACGACGACGCGGGGCAGCTGACCGAGAAAATCCGCCGCAAGCCATATTCGGTCGTGCTGTTCGACGAGATCGAAAAGGCCCACCCGGACGTGCTCAACATCCTCCTGCAAATCCTCGACGATGGCCGGATCACGGATTCGCACGGCAAGGAGGTCAACTTTGAAAATACGGTCATCATCATGACGACCAATGCCGGAGCGACCGCCGCTTCCCCGACCGGGTTTACCCACACGACGCACGAGAGCGACGAACTGCGGGTCCGTACCGCTCTGGAAGCGTTCCTGCGACCGGAATTTCTCAACCGGGTCGATGAGATTGTTGTGTTCAACCGCCTGACGCGGGAACACTTCGGCCAGATCTGCCGGATCATGCTCGGCGAATTGGCGGGCGTGCTCGAAGAGAAGGGCATTAAGCTGTCTTGGACGGACGGCGTTATCGACTGGCTGGCGGAGAAAGGGTTCTCCGAGAAGTACGGCGCCCGTAACCTGCGCCGACTGATTCAGACCGAACTTGAGGACGCCATCGCCGCGGAGCTGGTCGCAAGGTACCGCGAGACCGTGACTGCCGTGGACGTTTCGGTGGAGGACGGTAAGCCGGTATTGAAGGTTCGCTGAAGCGGAGACTCATATAAAGAAGTTATTTGGAAAGGAACGTGCCCGCCATGCAGGGAATTTCCGACAATTCCGCCGCACAGGCGGGGCTGCCGCCCCAGACGCTCACCCCTGAGGAGGTCGCCGAACAGCTTCGGAGCGACCTCGCCGCCGGACTGAGCGAAAAGACGGCGCGGGCGCGTCTGCGGCGGTTCGGGAAGAACCGGATTCGCAACGAGATCGATATTCGCTTCTCCCAGAGCCTCAAGAACCAGTGCAAGGGACTCAACAACCTGTTCCTGCTCGTCGCGATGTTGCTGCTGTTCCTGTTCACGCAGGAGACGCTTTATCTCATCGGGGCGGGCGCGGCGGTGCTGCTGGTGCTGTTCGGCGCGCTCGTCGAGTCCCGCGCGGCGGGGGCGCTGAACATACCGGGTCAGTACGCCTCGCTTTCTGTGCGCACCGTGCGGGGCGGGGCGGAGAAACGGCTGGACAGCCGGCTTTTGGTCCCGGGTGATTTGATTCTCCTGCAAAAGGGGTGCCTCGTCCCGGCCGACGCCCGTCTGGTAGACGCGACCGGGGATCTGACGGCGCTGGAAACCCCGGTCAGCGGGGAGCGAAACAGCGTGCGTAAGCACGTCTACGCGGTTGGACGGGAGGATGAATCCGTTTCCGCCAACATGATCTACGCCGGAACCATCCTGACCGGCGGGAGCTGCAAAGCGATGGTCTGCCGGACCGGAGAAAGTACGCTGACCCGCCAGATCCACGCCCGGCGGGAGGAATATCTGCCGCCCCTGCTGCGCGAAGTGCGGGAATTCTGCCGGTGCACATCGATCGCCTGCATCCTCGCGTGCCTGCTGCTCGTCGCGTTCGGGGCGTTTCGCCGGGCGGACTTGAATGTACTGTTCGCGCTGACGGCCGCCGCCGGCGGGGCGTCGCTGTGCGACACGGCGCTGTCGCTTGCGCTGATGTCCTTCGGCGTGGGCTTGCGCGGAATGGCGAAGGACAAGCTGATCGTCCGCAATATGGACCGCATCTCCAAGCTCGCGTCGGTCAACACGGTCATGTGCCCGAAGGAGCTGATGTTTCCGCCCCGCAAGACCCATCTGCAGAGCGTTTACGCTGCCGGCAAAGCGTACCGGACGGAAGGCCCGCCGGTCCCCGCGGTGCAGAATCTGCTTAAGCTCTCGCTGGTCTGTTCCGCCTATCCGCAAAGCCTCCGCCCGTTCGAGCAGGCCGCCTACGACTACCTTAAGGACGCCTGCGTCGCGATGGACGACCTGACCGGCCGCTGGTTCCGCATCGACGTCGCCTATACTGGCAATGGCGAGGTCTGCGACGTACTCGCGCTGCATAACGATCATAACACCGTCGTTGTCAAGGGAGCGCCGGAAAATGTGCTTTCCCGCTGCGTTGGGTATGAGCAGGACGGCAAAGAGTATCGTCTTGATGACACCGCGCGCCGGAAGATCCTTTTTGCCGCGGAGAACGCCGCGAAAACGAACGCTTTCCTTGTCGCCATCGCCTCCGGCACGACCGACGAGGACACCCTGCGCACTCCCGAAGAGGAACGCAGGCTGATCTTCCGGGGTTTTCTCGCTTTCTCGCTTTCCATGGAGGTCGATCCGGCGAGCGCCGTCTTCCGCTGCTCACGGGCCGGGATCGAGGCGGTGGTTTCCACCTCCGATCCCTACTATACCGCCGTCAGCGTCGGCCGCAGCACCGGCATCATTGAAAGCGAGGGGCAGGTCGTCAGTTCCAGCGAGATCAAGGCGCAGGAACGGGGAATGTTCGTGCTGAATGCGGGGAAATATAAACTGTTCTTAGAACCGGACGACGACCAATGGCAGGACGTCCTGCAATTGCGCAAGAGCGCGGGACGGACCGTTGCCGCTATCGCCTCCCGCGAGGAGGAGCTTCCGCTGCTGCGGGAAGCGGATGTGTCCGCCGTACCCGCCGGGGTATGCGACGCGCTGCGGGAGTCCGCCGACGTGCTGCTGCTGGAGAACGGCTTCCATGTCATTGCAAACGGCATCACCGACGCCCGTGCGCTCTGCTTTCGGCTGCTCTGGCTCGCCCGGTATCTGACCGCCGGAGCTTCAACGCTGTTTCTGTCGATTTTTGCGTCGCTTTGTGCCGGAACGCCGCTTCCGTTCGGGCTGCCGGGGCTTCTGTACGGCGGGCTGTTCGTCAATTTATTGATCGCCTGCGTACTTTCGCTGCTGCCGGTGGACCGTAAACTGTTGTCCCAGCCGTTCCCGACGTCCGACGGGCGGCTAAACCTGCGGGCGCTGCTCCCGTCGTTTGCTTACGCACTAGGCAGCGGGATCTGTCTGACCGTGCTCGCCGCCCTGACTGAAAGCGAGACTTGCGGGATGCTTTGCTTCCTGCTCTTGCAGTTCTTTTTCGCCTGTGGCTGCCTGTGGCCGGAGGGTGCGTTTCGACGCAGGCGGTTCGGGTATCGTCCTTTCTGGGTGCTGTTCCCGTTCGTCGCGCTTCTGACGCTCGCGATGGTCGCTTTGCCTGGGTTGAATACCGCGCTGGGATTCACGCTGCCGACGCTCCGCGACGCGTTGCTTGCCGTCGGATTTGCCGCCGGCTGGCAGCTGTGCGTGCAGTTGTTCCTGCTGGTCCGCCCGAAACAAGGAAAACAGAAAAATAAAAAAAGATAAACGCAAACCAAAAAGGAGTCTATCATCATGAAAATCACCAAAGATATGCTGATCGGCGACGTGCTGGATCAGTATCCTGACCTCGCCGTCTATTTCTTTGAAATCGGTATGCATTGCCTCGGCTGCCCGCATTCCCGCGGGGAGAGCATCGAGGAGGCCTGTGAAGTGCACGGAACCGACGTCGCCGCTCTGCTCGAAAAGCTGAACGCGGCGGTCGCCTGAGGGGAGGGACGTACATATGGCCGGCAAGAAAGGTAAGAAAGTATCCGGATTCTTCCATGATTTCAAGGCGTTTATTACCAAGGGGAACATCCTTGACATGGCCGTCGGCGTGATCATCGGCTCCTCGTTTAACCAGATCGTCACGTCACTGGTCAATGACATCCTCATGCCCGTCATCGGCCTAATCTGCAACACGCAGGACATTGCCGACCTCAAAGCGGTCATCTCACCCGCGGTCATGGACGGAGAAACCGTCGTCACCCCTGAGGTCGCTATTCGCTACGGTGCGTTTATCTCGTTTATTATTAACTTCCTCATCGTCGCGCTGACGCTGTTCATTGTGCTGCGGGCTTCCATGACCTTCCAAAAGAAGATGGATTCCCTGCGCAAAAAGAAGGAAGAGGAAGAACTCGCCGCTCCCGCGGCTCCGCCGGAACCGACCGTCGAGGAAAAGACTCTCGCTGTGCTTGAAGATATCAAGGACATGCTTGCGGAGAACGGCTCGAAGGACACGAAATGACAAAAACCGGACGGTACCTGCTCGGCGCGGACGGCGGCGGGAGCAAGACCGCCGTCGTGCTGACCGACCTCGAGCTGCATGTGCTGCTCTGCAGGGCCTTCCCTCGCTCGAACCCGGGCGACATCGGCTACGATGCGACTGAAAAATTGCTGCTTGGCGCCTTTGACGAGGTCTGCCGGGAGGCAGGCGTTCCATCGGAGGCGATCGCGGCGGTGTTCGCCGGGGTCGCCGGGCTGTCCGCAGGCGACTGCACGCCCCGGTTCCGTTCGGCGCTTCGGAAGGCGTATCCGCTTGCCGCCGTCGATTGTTCGCACGACGGGATCAACGTCCTGTATGCGGCGTTCCCGGACGGGGAGGACGGCGTTTCCGTCATCTGCGGCACCGGGTCGTCCTGTTATGTCCGTCGGGGGGATTCCCTGTACCGCATCGGTGGGTGTGGGCAGTTCGATTTGAAAGGCAACGGCTACGAGATTGGCCGCGCCGCGTTCGCGCATGTGTTCCGCACGATGGACGGCCGGGATGAACCCGGTTGGCTGGCGCAGACACTGCACGACCGGTTCGGGGGCAACTGCCACGCGCACATCATTGAGATCAACGATTTCACCAAGAACCAATTCGCTTCCTATGCGCCGCTGGTCTTCGAGGCGGCGCGGGAGCACGGCGACGGGGTGGCGATGGCCATCCTGCGCGAAAACCTGCATTATGTCACCGAACTCATTTCCACCGCCGCACGCTGTTTTGGCGGGGAGCCTTTTTGCGCCGCGCTCGCGGGCGGACTGTTCCGCGACCCGCTGACCCTCCCGCTGCTGCGGGAAAAAACCCCGCCGCAGGCGGAACTGCTGTTGTCCGACCGCGAGCCTTATCTCGGCGCCGCGGCGGCCGCGCGGGCGCTGCTAAACGGCGCGCCGCGTCTGGCGGAGGTGCAATTCCCCGCATATTTACAGAAAGGATACAACCACTCATGAGCGACATTGTCTACGACGAACTGCGCACCATGCGGCACTCCTGCTCACATATCCTTGCGCAGGCTGTCAAACATCTTTACCCGGACACCAAACTGGCCATCGGCCCCGCCATTGACAATGGCTTCTACTACGACTTCGACTGTGCCGGCAAGCCTTTCACGGCGGAGGACTTCGACGCGATCGAGGCGGAAATGAAGGCGATCGTCAAGGCGAACCTGCGCATCGAACGCTTCACTTTGCCCCGCGCCGAGGCGCTTGCACTGATGAAGGACGAACCGTACAAGATCGAACTGATCAACGACCTGCCGGAGGACGCGGAGATCTCTTTCTACCGCCAGGGCGACTTCACCGACCTGTGCGCCGGACCGCACGTCTCCTACACCAAAAAGGTCAAGGCGTTTAAGCTGACCTCCGCGACCGGCGCGTACTGGCGCGGGGACTCCTCCCGCAAGATGCTGACCCGCGTCTACGGCACCGCTTTCTTCACAAAAGAGGAACTTGATAACTACCTTGCCGCGCAGGAGGAGGCCAAAAAGCGGGACCACAACAAACTCGGCCGTGAACTCGGCTACTTCACGACGGTCGATGTGGTCGGGCAGGGCCTGCCAATCCTGTTGCCGAAGGGCGCACGCGTCGTGCAGTTGATGCAGCGCTGGATTGAGGACCTCGAACAGAGCCTCGGCTGCATCCTGACCAAGACCCCGTTGATGGCGAAGCGGGAACTTTACCAGATTTCCGGCCATTGGGACCATTACCTTGACGGTATGTTCGTTATCGGCGACCCGAACGACGAGACCAAGGAGTGCTTCGCCCTCCGCCCGATGACCTGTCCGTTCCAGTATCAGGTCTATCTCAACGAGAAGCGGTCTTACCGTGACCTGCCGATGCGCCTGACCGAGACGTCCACCCTCTTCCGCAACGAGGATTCCGGCGAGATGCACGGGCTCATCCGCGTGCGGCAGTTCACAATCTCCGAGGGGCATTATATCCTGCGTCCCGACCAACTTGAGGAGGAATTCAAGGGCTGCCTGGAACTGGCGAAGTATTGCCTTGACACGGTCGGATTGCTCGAGGACTGCACTTTCCGTTTCTCCCAGTGGGACCCGGCGAACCCGAAAAACAAATACGAAGGCACTCCTGAGCAGTGGGAGGAAGCGCAGGCCATCATGGGCCGCATCCTCGGCCACCTCGGCGTGGAATACACCATCGGCATCGACGAAGCCGCCTTCTACGGTCCGAAGCTGGATATCCAGTACCACAACGTCTATGGCAAGGAGGACACGCTCGTTACCATTCAGATTGACCTCCTGCTCGCCAAGCGCTTCGGCATGGAGTACACGGATTCGGATAACACCAGCAAGAACCCGTATATCATCCACCGCACCAGCCTCGGCTGCTACGAGCGCACGCTCGCGTATTTGATCGAGAAGTACGCCGGCGCGCTGCCGTTCTGGCTCATGCCCGAGCAGGTCCGTATCCTGCCGATTGCCGACCGTCACAACGACTACGCTTTCGCCTGCCGTGACAACCTGCGCAAGGCGGGCTTCCGCGTCGAGGTCGACACCCGCAACGAGAAGATCGGCTACAAGATCCGCGAGGCGCAGCTCGAAAAGATTCCGTATATGCTTGTTCTCGGCGACGAGGAAGCACAGAACGGCACGCTTTCCGTCCGCTCGCGCAAGGATGGCGACCTCGGCACGGTCACCCCGGCGGCTTTCCTCGACCGCATCACCGTCGAGCGGGACACCAAGGCGAAAACCTGATTGCCCCGTAAGCAAACCGTTTTTCGAAACCCGTCGCGAGGGACGCCCGCGGCGGGTTTTGCTTTTTTTGACAGAATGGAGGAACGCAACGTATGCGAACCGAATCCACCTTTCCTGAATGTGAGGACTGCGTCTATTTCCGCTATGATGAGGACGCGGACGCCGACCTATGCACCCTGCCGCTCGACGAGGACGAACTCTGCCGCCTCTACGCGTCCAAACGCTGTCCGTACTTCCGCAAGTATGACGAGTACGGCACGGTCCGCAAGCAGAATTAAGGCAGTACCGCACAATTCGGCGGCGCGTCAGGCAATGCCTTTTCCGCCATCTGCTTCTTGCGGATTTTTTGATTCCCCGCAAGAAAACCTTCGAAATCTGCAAAGAGCATCTGGCAAAAATGCAGGTGCCCTCTGACCACTTCATTTGTGCGGTATTCCCTGAAAAAGTAAAAAAGTTCCCTTTTCGCAAGGAATTTTCCCTTTTTGCGTGTATTAGGAGACGCTCCCCTCATGGGAGGAATCCGAAAAAGGAAAGGAGAGGTGCCGCATGGAGGACGGTGCAAGCAGCTACCGCTATCGAGGCGCCGTCCTTCCTCAAAAACAAGGAGAAACAGCGAGATGTCCGAAATCAGAATTCCGCGTCCAAGGAAGCTTTTTCGTGCTCTCTTGACAAGTCGGCGCAAAGGGACGCTTTCGTCGGCGTTTTTTATGCCTGTGAAAAAAGCGCCATCCGCCCACTCCCTTGCTTCTCCTTTTCCCCGCAAAGTTCGACTTGCCTGTACGTCCGTTCCTATCGGGAAAACCGACGGAACGGGGATTTTTGTGCGGAGCCGGTTGACAGAAGCCGGAGGATGTGATAAACTGGAAAAAGGAAGCTGGCGGACGGGATTCTCCTTGCCCGCCGGGGATGCGGAACGTTTCCCATAAAATTTGAACAACGGTGATGGAAAATGAACGACACGGTCTCCCGCGGCGAGGAAAAGAAATCCTTTCTTCACAGCCTGAAAGCGCTGCGACCGAAAAACTTCTTCTTTCTGTTCTGTGCCGGGTGCATCAATGCGTTCGGCGTGACGGTCTTTCTGGCCCCTGTGAACCTGTACGACAGCGGGATTTCCGGGACGTCCATCCTGCTTTCGCAGCTCACGCCGGAAAGCCTGTCCCTGCCCGTGTTTCTGCTGCTTTTGAACACGCCGCTCTTTCTTTTCGGACTGAAAAAGCAGGGAACGGTCTTTACCGTCTATTCGCTCTTCGCGGTCGCCGTTTATTCGGCGGTTTCTTGGCTGATCACCGACGTGCTCCCGATCGACGTGAGCGTGGCGTCGCCGCTTGCCGGACAGGACTTGCTGCTCTGCGCCTTGTTCGGCGGGGTGATCTCGGGCGTGGGGAGCGGGCTGACGATCCGTTACGGCGGGGCCATCGATGGGATCGAGGTCATGGCCGTGATTTTCGCCCGACGGTTGAATGTCACGGTCGGCACATTCGTGATGATTTACAACGTGCTGCTGTACATCGTCTGCGGGTTCGCCATGCAAAGCTGGATTTTGCCGCTGTATTCGATCGTGACTTACGCGGCGGGACTGAAAACGATCGATTTCATCGTCGAGGGCTTCGACCGTTCCAAGGAAGTGATGATCATCACCGACAAGCCGCAGGAGATCAGCCGTGCGCTGACAGAGGAGTTCGCCTGCGGCACAACCAAGATCGCGGCCGTCGGCGGGTATTCGAACGCCGAGAAAACCATTGTCTACTTCGTCGTGAACCGGTTCCAGATCTCGAAAATGCGGAATCTGATTTTAGAGATCGACCCGAAAGCCTTCGTGACGATCAGCGACGTCGCGGATGTCTTCAAGGGGAAACACAAAATGTGACAGCGTTTCGGCCTTTTATCAGACTGCCGATAAACTTTTTGGGTCATGTTGGTGTGAATCTATTAAAAGATTTAAGGAGTTTGGGAGAAAATGTTGCGGGCGGGGAGAAATGGCGGAGGGTCCTGCCGCTTGCTCCGCCTTCGGGGCGCCACGCGACTTTTCCAACCCTTTTTTGCGCGAAGGGTTGAAAAGGTGGAAAAAACGTGCTATAATCATTGTTGAAAACAAACAAAAGCAAGGAGGAAACAAACATGAAGTATCTGAAACGCAACGGAAAAACCATTCTGTCCGGATTGCTGGAGCTGGTCGTCGGGGTCCTGCTGTTCATCGATCCGACGGGGCTGACGAATATGATCCTGAAAGGGATCGGGATCGTGTTGCTGCTTTGCGGGGCGGTCTGTGTGGTGCGCTACTTCCGCACGGACCCGACGCAGGCGATGCTGGAGCAGAGCCTGTTCAAGGGTCTGCTGATGCTGCTCGTAGGGTGCTGCCTGATCTTTTGGACCAAACTGGTGGAGAACCTCTTTCCGGTGCTGGCGCAGGTATACGGGCTGGTGATTCTGGTCGCGGGAATCATGAAGGCGCAGCAGACGGTGGATCTGTTACGAATGCGGATCCGTTATTGGTTTCTCTCCGGGCTCGGGACGGTTGCGGCAATCGTATTCGCCGTGCTGTTGCTGCGCAACCCGTTCGCATCGGTCGAGACGCTTTGGATGGTGGCGGCGATCTCGCTGATCGTGGAAGCCGTGCTGGATCTCGTGGTGCTGATTTTTACCGGAGGCGGCAATCGCATGGGGGACGTCGGCAAGGAGTGAGTCCGGTTCGCCTGTTCCAAAAGTGGAAAATACCGCCGTCAACCGCGAGGAAACGGTTGGCGGCGGTATTTTTTGCGCAAAATCACAATTGCAGCAGATCGCGCAGCGTGCAGCCGCAGGCGGCAAGGTCGACGTTGCCGTTCGGCAGGAACAGTACGCCCTCCTCCTCGAGCAGACGGCGTTGCACCCCCGCGCCGCCGAACGCATACCCAGGCGCGACCGCGCCCGTCTTGGTGACGACGCGATGGCAGGGGATCTCCTCCGGGCAGGGGTTGGCGTGCAGGGCGTAGCCGACCACCCGCGCCCAGCGCGGATTTCCCGCCGCGGCGGCGACCAGCCCGTAGCTCGCAACCTTCCCGCGCGGGATGCGCTTGATCCGCTCGTAGATGAGGTCGAACGTTGTCGTCCGCTTTTCCGGTTCCTCCAATAGGGGAACGCCTCCTTTCATTTCGCGGAGCTTTTCTGATAGTATACCTCTTTTTTCGCGGTTTGACAAGTTCTTTGGCAATCTAATTTTTCCTTTGCCAGCGCCCGCAAACCTGCGAAATCCGCTTCCCGCAAGGGTTTCTGACAAAAATTCATAGAAATGAAATAATTTGTTTACAAAATAATTTTGGAAATCCTCTTGACAAGACGCAAAAAAGGGGTATAATAAATGCAAGATTAGCACTTGAGGTGTTTGAGTGCTAATGGCTGGGGCGGAGATAGCCGGCGAGAGGAGGGGTACGGCATGGAGCTTTCCGAGCGCAAGAAGGCGATCCTGAAATCCGTCATCGACGCGTACATCCGCACCGGCGATCCGGTCGGTTCGAAATCCTTGACGGAGTTCAACCTGTCGAGCGCGACGATCCGCAGCGAGATGAACGACCTCGAAAATATGGGGTATCTCGAACAGCCGCACACGTCCGCCGGCCGGGTGCCGACCCCGCAGGGCTATCGCACATACGTTGATAGCCTCATGGAGCGCTACTTCCTCGGCATGGAGGAGCTCGAAGTGCTGAATGAGGTCATGAGCAACAAACTCGTTGAAGTTGGACGAATGATGGACGAGGCCGCGCGGGCCATCGGGAACATCACCAACTACGCGACCTTCGCCTTTCTCGGCGGGGGAAACAGCGTCGTAGACCGGTATGAAACGGTTTTTGTCGATGAAAGCAGTTTTCTGCTGATTATGATTTGCCGGGACGGATCCATCCGCAACCGGCACGTCAAGCTGATGAATCCGATCACGCCGGAGCAGCTCGAGCGGACCAAAGCGTCTCTCAACGCGTCGCTTGTCGGGTTGTCAGCCGAACAGATCACCCTTCCCGCCATTCTCGCGTTCGAAGAGCACATGGGCGAGAACCGCGCGCTCGCGATGACGGTGCTGCGGGTGGTGCACGAGATGCTCGGTTCCTACGACCAGGAAAAGGTGCACATCGAAGGGGTTAACAAGCTGCTTTCCTACCCCGAGTTCATGGACGTGGCGAAGTTTCAGAGCATCCTTGCGCTGTTTGAGGAGCGGCAGCGGTTTGCGGAACTGATGAAGCGGGCGGTTCCCGGACAGACGAGCGTAATTTTGGGAGACGAGGAAAAGGGGGATTTCGCCCCGCCGGACACCGGGTTCGTCTTCCATCCGATCACCGTCCACGGACAGGTCGTTGGGGCTATCGGAGTCATCGGACCGCAGCGGATGGATTATAAGAAGGTCGTCGCCTCGCTGGATTATTTTGCGTCCGGCCTGGCGGAGCAGATCGGTCCGGCCGAATCGCCGGACGGCGTATTGCAGGAAAGGAGAGACAGTCAACATGCAGACGACGGAAAAGGAACCGGAGGATAAAGAGAAACAGATTCCCGAGGAGCCGGTGTCACGGGAACAGCCGGAAGCGGCGGAGCAGTCCGCGCCGCAGGAACAGCCGGAAGCGGCAGAGCCGTCCGTGTCGCAGGAACAGCCGGAAGCGGCAGAGCCGTCCGCGTCGCAGGAGCAGCCGGACGCAAAAGCGGAAAAGGAGAAGAAGGAGAAAGAGAAAAAGCTCTCCCACCGTGAACAGAAGGAGGTAGAAGCGCTCAAGGCGAAACTGGACGAAAAGAACGACCAGTACCTGCGACTGTACGCGGAGTATGAGAATTTCCGCAAGCGGAGCGAAAAGGAGAAGGCGGAGTGCTACACCACCGCCTACGCGGACGCCCTGACGGCCTTTCTGCCGCTGCTCGACAGCATGGCGCAGGCGCTGCAATTCTCGCCGGACGACAAGGGCATTCAGGCGCTTGTCAAGCAACAGAACGATATCCTCGCAAAACTTGGCATTACGGAGATGCAGAGCGACGGAGTGACGTTCGACCCGAACTTCCACAACGCCATCATGCATGAGGAAAACCCCGACGTCGGCGAAAACGTCGTCGTGCAGACCTTCCAGAAGGGCTATATGCGGGGGGACAAAGTGCTGCGGCACGCGATGGTGAAGGTCGCGAATTGACGCGGGAATTCTAAGAAAAAAAACGACAACTGTTAATTTTAGAAAGAAGGAATTTACGTTATGGGAAAAATCATCGGAATTGACCTCGGTACGACCAATAGCTGCGTCGCGGTGTACGAAGGCGGCGAGCCGACCGTTATCACCAACGCGGAGGGCAACCGCACGACGCCGTCCGTCGTCGCGTTCGCCAAGAACGGTGAGCGGATGGTCGGTCAGGTCGCGAAGCGACAGGCGATCACCAATCCGGAACGCACAATCAGCTCCATCAAGCGTTCAATGGGAACGACCAGAAAGATTGAGATTGACGGGAAGTCGTATACCCCGCAGGAAATCAGCGCCATGATTCTCCAGAAGCTTAAGGCGGACGCGGAGAGCTACCTTGGCACGAAGGTGACCGAAGCGGTCATCACGGTTCCTGCATACTTCTCCGACGCGCAGCGTCAGGCGACCAAGGATGCCGGCAAGATCGCCGGGCTTGACGTCAAGCGCATCATTAACGAGCCGACGGCGGCGGCGCTCGCTTACGGCCTTGATAAGGACGCGGCGGATCAGAAGATCCTCATCTACGACCTCGGCGGCGGTACGTTCGACGTTTCGCTGCTGGAGATTTCGGACGGCGTGTTCGAAGTGCTTGCCACCAACGGCGATACCCACCTCGGCGGGGACGACTTTGACGAGCGGATCATGGAGTGGATTGCGAGCAGCTTCAAGTCCGAAACCGGCATCGACATCCACGGCGACAACATGGCCATGCAGCGACTCAAGGAAGCGGCGGAAAAGGCGAAGATCGAACTTTCCGGCGTGATGAGCACCGAAATCAACCTGCCGTTCCTGACGGCGGACGCGTCCGGCCCAAAGCACTTCTCGGCGACGCTGACGCGCGCGCGGTTCAACGAACTGACCGCCGACCTCGTCAAGCGTACCATCGAACCGATGCGCAAGGCGCTCGCGGACGCGGGGCTGACCGTCAAGCAGATTAACAAGGTGCTGCTCGTCGGCGGCTCGACGCGTGTCCCCGCCGTCGTTGACGCGGTCAAGGATTTCACCGGCGCGGAGCCGTTCAAGGGCATCAACCCGGACGAATGCGTCGCGGTGGGCGCCGCGATTCAGGGCGGTGTGCTCGGCGGCGACGTGAAGGACCTGCTGCTGCTCGACGTGACGCCGCTGTCCCTCGGCATCGAAACGCTCGGCGGCGTGTTCAACAAGATTATCGAGCGCAACACCACCATCCCGGTGTCCAAGAGCCAAACCTACACCACCGCCGCGGACGGGCAGACCTCGGTTGAGATCCATGTGCTGCAAGGCGAACGCGAGATGGCGGCAAACAACACGACGCTCGGACGGTTCGTGCTCGACGGGATTTCCCCGGCGCCGCGCGGTGTGCCGCAGATCGAGGTCACCTTTGACATCGACGCGAACGGTATTGTCAACGTTACGGCGAAGGACAAGGGCACCGGCAAGGAGCAGCACATCACGATCCAGTCCTCCACTAACATGTCCAAGGAGGACATCGACCGCGCGGTCAAGGACGCGGAAATGCACGCGGAGGAGGATCGCCGGCAGAAGGAAACCGCGGAGACCCGTAATCGTGCAGAGAACACGATCTTCTCCTGCCGCAAGGTCATGGAGGATGCGGGCGACAAGCTGACCGATGCGGACAAGGCGCCGGTGCAGGAAGCCATCGCAAAGCTCGAGGAAACCCTCAAGAGCGGCTCGTCCGACCAGATCAAGGCGGATACGGACGCGCTCGAAAAGGCGATGTACACGCTGTCCTCCAAGCTCTATCAGCAGTCGGGCGGTGACCAGGGCGCGGGTGGAAACCCGGGAAGCGACAATCCCGGCGGAAATCCGGGTGACGACGGCACGGTTTACGACGCGGACTTTACGGATAAATCCAATTAAAACCGCATAGCGGAGGCTGCATACGGGAGGCATTCCTTCCGTATGCAGTTTTCCGGTGAAAAAACCGTTGGAAATGGGATAGGATCATGGCAGAACAGAAACGAGATTGCTACGAGGTGCTCGGATTAAAGAAGGGCGCTTCGGACAGCGAAATCAAGAAAGCGTTCTATAAACTCGCCAAGCAGTATCACCCGGACGCGAATCCCGGCGACAGGGCTGCGGAGGCCCGCTTCAAGGAGGTCAATGAGGCATATTCTGTGCTTTCCGACCCGGAAAAGCGTTCCCGCTACGACCAGTACGGCTGGGCGGGGCTGGACCCGTCCGCCGGAAGCGGTGGATCCGAGGGCTTCGGCGGGTTCTCGGAAGGGTTTGACGTCGGGGATTTGTTTGGCGACCTGTTTGGCGGAATGTTCGGCGGTGGCGGTGGCGGACGGGGCCGAGGCTCACGCGGTTCGCACCGTGGCGAGGATATTTCCGCCCGGGTCACGATCTCCTTTGAGGAGGCCGCGTTCGGCTGCAAGAAGGAGATCCGCTACGCGCGGGTGGAAGCTTGTCCGACCTGCTCCGGCAGCGGCGGGACGGGCGTGGAAACCTGCTCGAAGTGCGGCGGACGCGGACAGGTCACCGTGCAGCAGCGCACGCCGTTTGGCTACATGCAGTCCACACAGGTGTGCGACGTCTGCAAGGGCAAGGGAAAGGTCATCAAGAACCCCTGCAAGGACTGCCGCGGGACCGGTTTGCAGCGGAGGAACAAGATCCTCGAGGTCAACATCCCCGGCGGCATCAACAACGGGATGCGGGTGTCCGTGCGCGGACAGGGGAACGCGGGGATCAACGGCGGGAGCGCGGGCGACGTCATCGTCGACGTGACCGTTCGGCCGCACGAGGTATTCACGCGCAATGGATTCGACCTGCTTTGCACCTTGCCAATTACGTTCGTGGAAGCCGCGCTGGGCGCAAAGGTTACGGTGCCGACGCTCGATGGGCAAGAGGAACTGGCGATTCCGGAGGGTACGCAGTCCGGCACGACCTTCAGCATCAAGGGCAAGGGCACGCAGACGCTCGACGGCAAGGGCAGGGGGAACCTGCTCGTGACGGTCGAGGTCGAGGTCCCGCGCGGACTCGGCAAGAAGCAGAAGGACGCCCTCGCCGCTTTCGGGCAGCTGTGCGAGGATGGGTATTACGCGAAGAAGAGTTCCTTCTTCTCGAAATTTAAGAAGAAATAACCGCAAAAGGCGTGGGTACTCCCACGCTTTGTTGCTTTCCAAACGAAAAATTCGAAGGGAGGTGCGGAAATGAATATGGGATTCGGCCCGGGAGGCTCTGGCAGGGGACCGGGCGGGCCGGACGGCCTGTACGAGAAGATGAAACCCCCGAAGCCAAAACATCTGCGCGAGGTGCCGGAATATCTGCGCAAGGTCGTCGGCGGGGTGTTTTCCCGTTTGCTGTATATCTTCCGGCTGGTGTGGGAGGCCCGACGGCTGCTGCTGTTCGTGCTGAGCTTCATGACGCTGTTCAACGGGATCATGCCGGTGGTCGGAACGTTCATCTCCGCCCATCTGCTTGGACGCATCGTTGCCCGGCTGAGCGACCCGACGGTGGATCTCTGGGCGCCGCTGCTGCTGCAATTCGGGTATACGTTTCTGTATTTCCTCGTCAACGGCGTGTGCCGGCTGGTCACGAACATCTCCGGCGAATTGGTCACCAACCACGTCCGGGTGAAGATCATGGAAAAGGCCAAGGAGGTCGATTTGGCGTCCTTCGATCAGCCGGATTTTTACGAGCGGCTGGAGAACGCGAACCGTGAAGCGGGGACCCGCCCGGTCACGATCGTCGAAAACACGTTCGGGATGGTCAGTCAGCTCATCACGATGGCGAGTTATCTCGTTGTGCTCGGCGGGCTGATTTTCCGGCTGGCGTGGTACGCTTCGATGTTCGCGCTGCTGTTTATCCTGCTGTCGGTCGCGACGGCGCTCGTGGGATTCTATTTCCGCCGGCAGCGGTTCCTCTATATGCGCCGGCGGAGCAAGGACCGCAGGCAGATGAACTACTACAGTGACCTGATGGTCAACAAGGACCTCGTCAAGGAGCTGCGGCTGTTCGACCTGTCCGACCTGTTCATTGGGCGGTACAAGGGGGTATTCGCCCGCTACTTCAAGGGGCTTAAAAAGCTGGTATACAAGGAAACGACGTGGAACCTCTCGCTTGGGTTTCTAACGGTCGCGGTCAACTGCGTGCTGTTCTTCATCATCGCGAGCAACATCGGACAGATCGAGGATTACACGGTCTACACCGGTGCGCTCAATGCGGTGTCCTCCGCGGTCGCGTCCGTTCTGACGACGCTCGGCTCCATCTACGAGGGTACGCTGTTCATCGACAACATGATCCTGTTTATGAAGGAGAAAAAGACCATCCGCCCATCCCTGCCGGAAGGGGCGATTCCCGAGCGCCGGCAGGGACACCGCATCGAACTGCGGAACGTCTCGTTTGCCTATCCCGGAAGTGACCGCAGGGTGCTGAAGAACATTAACCTGACGCTCGAACCCGGAGATACGGCCGTGCTCGTCGGGCTTAACGGCGCAGGGAAGACCACGCTCATCAAATTGCTTACCCGCCTTTACGATCCGACGGAGGGGGTTATTTTGCTCGACGGGCGGGACATCCGCGAATACGATCCCGAGGCGCTCTACCGACTCTACGGCATTATTTTCCAGGATTTTGGCAAGTACGCCGAACCGGTCCGGGACAACATCTATTTCGGCCAGATCGACGCCGAACCGACTGAGGAAGCGATAAAAACCGCTGCGGAACAGGCGTCCGCGGACGAATTCATCCGCCGGCTCCCGCGTGGATACGACACGCCGCTGATGCGGTATTTCGAGCCGGACGGCGTGGAGCTTTCGATCGGGCAGTGGCAAAAGCTGTCGGTCGCGCGGGCGTTTTACGCGGACAGCGATATCCTCATTCTCGACGAGCCGACCGCGTCTCTCGACCCGATGGCGGAGCAGGAGCTGTTCCGTCAGTTTGATCAGCTTCGCAAGGGGAAAACCACGGTGTTCGTGTCTCACCGGCTGTCGAGCGCGACGACAGCGGACAAGATTATCCTGCTCAAGGACGGAGAAATCGCCGAAACCGGCACCCACGCGGAGCTGATGGCGAAAAAGGGCGAATACTATACGCTGTTCTCGACGCAGGCGAAACGCTATCTTTCGTCAGAAGGGGACGCATGAAAAGTCCGCCGGGATTCCACGGGAATCCACGGCGGGCAACCTGTCGAAAAAGGGTTTGTTGGGGTTTGGGACTGCGCGAAACGCAGTCCCAAACCCCATTCAAGGAACTTTTTGAAAAAGTTCCTTGAAAATTCTCAAAAGCTTTCTGATTTGGGGCTTCAAAGAGGAGGATTTCGTCGGTTAAAACGGGAAATCAGGCGTCGTCTGGCATCTCCGAACGGCGGGGCAGGGAACGATAGCCGCCCGGACGGGACGCGGTCAGCGCGTAGACGTCGCTGGCAAACGAGGCGGAAGCGCGCAGGTCGCCGGTGCTGAGGTATTTCCCGACGAAGGCGGCGGTGAACGCCTCGGAAGCGCCCGCGGGGTCGATGGGGTCGTCGCCGGACGCGGTAACGGCGCTGAAGTATTTGCCGTCGTAGAGGAAGCAGCCCCGACTCCCCATTCGCAGCAGGACGTATTTCACGTCGAACCGCTTGCAGAGCGCGTAGCAGGCGAACTTCTGTCCCTCCTCGTTGGCGCGGTTGACGCCGGAGAACGCATAGGCGTCCTTTTCATCGACCAGCAGGACCTCCGCGCGGGCGAGGCGTTCGAAGGGAAAGTCCGCCGGCGCCCCGCCCTCGGCGGAAGCGTCGAGGAAGAGCGGCAGCTTATGGGAAGCCGCAAGCTCAGACAGACGGGAGACGACGTCCGGGGACGGGTCGAGCGACGCGACTATCGCGTCGGGATAGCAGGAAAGGGCGTTTTCCGCGTGGCGGGCGGTCAGGCTGCGGTTCGCGCCGGAGTAGAGCAGGGTGCGGCGGACGCCGCTTTCCTCGACTAGCTCCAGCGCAAGCCCGGTTTGCAGGGTGCGGTCAACGGTGATGTTGGCCGTGTGCACCCCTTCCTTCCGGCAGACCTCCAGCAGTCGGTCGCCGTAGTAATCGTCGCCGACGCGCACGCAGATGGCCGCGTCGTATCCCAGCTTCGCCGCCGCGACCGCGCCGAGAACGCTCCGCCCGCAGGGGGCGAACGTGTAATTCGCATCCGAACGGAAAACTTCCCCCGGCTCGGGGAGACGGGACGCACCGACCGCGAAGCGGATCTGCGCACCGCCGACGAAAAGCATTCTCTTCCTTGGCATGACAGCATCCTTTCTTTTTTGTTTCAATTCGGATTCGGGTCGTCAAAATACCCCTTTCTAATCTATTTTACCTCTTTTTTCCGCATTTGTCAATGTTTCGCCGCTAAATATTTCAGCCGCGTAGCATTTCCGCCGCGTTTGTGCCGTTCCTCTTTGTTGGTCCGCAGGACTTGCTGGACTTCCTCGTAAAGCGAAAGGTTCTGCTGTTTGAGACGAGCGGTCAGATCTTTGTGGACCGTGCTCTTGCTGACGCCGAATTTTTTTGCGGCAGCGCGGACGGTCGCTCCGGTCTCTGACACATATTTTCCGATTTCCTCTGCCCGTGTGGGCGTGTCGGAATGATACATAGACGGAACTCCTTTCGCTGCTATGCCTATGCGTGCGGGAGAAAAAATATGTGATTTTGCGCTGAAAACGGCGGGGAATTGCGCTTTTTTTGGCTTGCCCCCTTGACAAATCCCACCTGAAATGGTATCATAAAAACGACTCTATATTGGAGGAGTGTACCATTTTTGGGCAGAGTGATTTTTGTGACCGCATTCAAGGGCGGGGTCGGAAAAACGACCGCCGCCGCGGGCATCGCCGCCGCGCTTGCGTTTCTCGGGAAGCGGGTCTGCATCGTTGACGCCGATTTCGGGATGCGGTGCATGGATCTGGTGCTTGGGCTGGAAGACAGGGTACTGTACGATTGCGGCGACGTGCTCGCCGGGCGCTGCTCGCTCGAGGACGCGCTCGTGCCGGTCGGCGAAAACGGGCTTCTCCAATTTCTGCCCGCGCCGATGCGCTACGACGGGTCCGAGCTCTCGCGTGACCGGGCGGACGCGTTGTTTGCGTCGATCCGCGCGGAATATGACTTCTGCATCGTGGATTCCTCTGCGGAACTGTCCGGCTACTACAGGTTGTTTGCGCGGGAGGCGGACGAGGCCATCGTCGTCTCCCTGCACCAATCGACTTCTGTCCGCGCGGCGGAAAAGACGGCGGCGAATCTCGTCGCCATTGGTTATCGCCGGGTGCGCCTGATCGTCAACGGGTACCGGTATCAGCTCGCGTCGGCGGGCAAGCTGCCGACGATTTTGGAGGTCATCCGCCGTTCGTCGGTACCGCTGCTGGGCGTGATTCCCGCTTCGGAAAGTCTGCCCGCGGACCAGGAGCGCGGCGAAGCGCCGTTCGGCGGGAAGGATCGCCGGAGACTGAAGTCGTACGAAGCGGCTTTCCTTAATATCGCGCTACGGCTGTGCGGCGCGGGGGTACCGCTACTCGAGGGAGTGGCCCCGCCGGGTCGGAAGTGCGTTTGTCTCGCGGCGGCGAAAAAGAAACTGTCCCACGTCGTTCCCGTTTCCACTTGACTCAACGAAAGGGTGTGTCCTGTTATGAATATCGCGATTATCGCAAACGACAAAAAAAAGGAACTGATCACTGAGTTCTGCATGGCGTACTGCGGCGTGCTTTCCCACCACCGTATCTGCGCGACGGCGACGACGGCGAAGTACATCGCCGAAGCGACCGGGCTCGCGATCGAAAAGCTGCTTTCCGGCTTTCATGGCGGTTCCAACCAGATCGCTTCCAAGATCGCCTACGGCGAGGTGGACCTGCTGATTCTGCTGTGCGATACCGGCGACCCACAGGAGTATCTCGAAACGGAAGTCCCGCTCATTCGGGAGTGTGACATTCATAACGTCCCCGCGGCGACCAACATCGCGACGGCGGAGGCGCTCATCCTCGCGCTCGACCGTGGCGACCTCAACTGGCGCACAATCGACAAGGACGCCGCTTTCGTCGGCTGAAAACAGAAAGGAACTTAAAATTCATCTATGAAACTGACACCAACCGAGGGGATGCGGGACTATCTGCCCCGGGAGAACGCTCTGCGGGACTTTCTGCTCGGGCGCATCCGTGCGGTCTACCGCTCGAACGGCTTCCGCGCCATTGAGACCCCAGTGCCGGAAAGCCTCGAGAACCTCGAGAACAGTGACGGCGGAGAGAACCTCAGGCTGATCTATCGCCTCGAAAAGCGGGGTGACAAGCTCAAAAAGGCGCTTGACGCGGGGGATTACACTCACCTTTGCGACCTCGGTCTGCGCTATGACCTGACCTTGCCGCTTTCCCGCTATTACGCGCTTCACCGCAACGAGCTGGAAAACCCGTTTAAGTGCATCCAGATTGGGCGGGTCTACCGCGCGGAACGTCCGCAGAAGGGCAGGCTGCGGGAATTCGTGCAGTGCGACATCGATATCCTCGGTTCGGACAGCATCGACTGCGAGGTCGAGCTGATCTCCGTCACGGCGGAAGCGCTGCTGGCGGTTGGCATTGACGATTTTCGCGTACGGGTCAATCACCGCGCCCTGCTGCGGAATCTGATCGTGGGCTGCGGCTTTGCGCCGGAAGCGGCGGATTCCGTCTGCGTGACCGTCGACAAGGCGGACAAGGTCGGCTTTGACGGCGTGCGGGCGGAACTGCTCGAAAAGGATTTCGAGCCGGAGGTGGCGGAAAAGCTGACGAACCTGCTGCGGAACGGCCTGACGCTCGAACAGATCGCGTCCTACGGAAGCGAGGCGGAAGCGGAACAGGTTCGGACGATGTTGAAGCAGACCAATGCGCTTTCCGACGGGAAATATGAAGTGCTGTTCGACGCGACGCTCGTGCGCGGACAGGGTTACTACACCGGCACGGTGTTCGAGGTCGAATGCCCGTCCTTTGGCGGAACGATCGCCGGGGGCGGCCGGTACGACAACCTAATCGGCAAGTTCTGCGGTGGGAACGTGCCCGCGGTGGGGTTCTCGATCGGATTCGAACGGATCTTCTCCGTGCTTTCGGAGCGTGGCGGGGACGGCGGCGGCCGGGACCGGGAAGTGCTGTTCTACGACGAGGGGCAGGTCGCCGAGGCGATCCGCTACGCCCGCACGCTGCACGACCGGTACGACGTGACGCTCTGGCAGAAGAAGAAAAAGATCGGCAAGCAACTCGCGCAGGCGGAAACGCAGGGTTACCGTTTCGCGGAGTTCTTGGAGAACCGTGGAGAGCGTAGGAAGCTGTCCGGTGGGCGGGAACAATAAGGAAGGAAGTTGCATATATGACGGAATTACTCGGCGAGGAGCGCCGCACGCACCTTTGCGGCGAACTGCGGACGGACCACGAGGGACAGGAAGTCTGCGTGATGGGCTGGGTGCGCAAGCGGAGGGACCTCGGGAACCTGTTGTTCATCGACCTGCGGGACCGCAGCGGCGTGGTGCAGCTCGCGTTTGACGGCGGGACTGACCCGGCGACGTTTGAAAAAGCGTCCGGGGTGCGGAGCGAGTTCGTGCTGGCCGCCCGCGGGATCGTGCGTCGCCGCGCGTCGGTCAACCCCGACCTGCCGACCGGACAAGTTGAGGTGTTCGTGACTTTGCTGAAGATCCTCGGCGAGAGCGATACCCCGCCGTTCGAGATCGCCGACAACTGCAAGACCGGCGAGGAACTACGCCTGAAATACCGCTATTTGGACCTGCGTCGCCCGATATTGCAGCGGAATCTGCTGTTCCGTCACCGCGTCGCGAAGGTGACGCGGGATTACTTTGACGAAAACGGGTTTATCGAGTTGGAGACCCCGATGCTCATTCGATCTACGCCGGAAGGGGCGCGGGATTACCTCGTGCCGTCCCGGGTACACCCGGGCTCGTTTTACGCCCTGCCGCAATCTCCGCAGCTGTACAAACAGCTTTCGATGGTCGCCGGGTTCGACCGTTACTTCCAGCTCGCCCGCTGCTTCCGTGACGAGGACCTGCGGGCCGATCGGCAGCCGGAATTCACCCAGATCGACCTCGAAATGAGCTTTGTCGATATGGAGGATATCCTGAAGATGGCTGAGGGGTATTTGCAGCGGCTGTTCCGGGAGACGCTCGGCGTGGAGCTTCCGCTTCCGCTCCCGCGCTACACCTACCGCGAGGTCATGGACCGTTTCGGCTCGGACAAGCCGGACCTGCGTTTCGGCATGGAAATCTGCGACCTGTCGGATGCGGTGCGGGGGTGTGGATTTTCGGTGTTCAGCCGTGCGCTGGAGGCGGGTGGGAGCGTCCGCGCCATCGTGCTGAAGGACGCCGCTGGGAAGATGACCCGCAAGGAGATCGATAAGTTGGTCGAATACGCCAAGGGCTGCGGGGCGTCCGGGGTCGCCTGGGTGCGCCGCGCGGAGCAGACGAGCTCGTCGTTTGCGAAATTCCTCACCGAGGAGGAGATGCAGCGGGTCTATGACCGTTCCGGGTGCGAGGAGGGGGATATCCTGCTCGCGATGGCGGACGAGGATACCGACAAATTGCTTTCCCAGCTCGGGCAGCTGCGCCTGGAGGCCGCCAACCGCCTCGGGATCGAGCGGAAGGGATATTCCTTCCTGTGGGTGGTGGAGTTTCCGTTCTTTGCGTACGACCGTGAAAGCGGGGAGTGGCTGGCGATGCATCATCCGTTCACGGCGATCGTGGACGAGTGCCTGCCCTACCTCGAAACCGATAAGGGGCGCGTCCGCGCGAAATGTTACGACCTGGTACTCAACGGCATTGAGCTGTCCTCCGGGTCCATTCGGATCACCGACCCGGAGCTGCAGGCAAAAATCTTTGAGCTGCTCGGCATCTCCGACGAAGAGGCCCGCGCGAAGTTCGGTTATCTGCTCGATGCGTTCCGGTACGGTGCGCCGCCCCACGGCGGGATGGCCATAGGTCTTGACCGGCTGGTGATGCAGATGCTGGGCGCGGACAGTCTGCGTGACGTGGTTGCGTTCCCGAAGGTGCAGAACGCCTCGGAACTGATGACCGGCTGCCCGGCGGAAGTGCCGAATCAGGCGCTGCGCGACCTCGGTTTGCTCCTGGAAGAGGAGCCGCGGAAACAATGACGCAATTTACCGAAAGGAAACGCCAGATATGATCGAAATCAAGAATCTCTGCAAGGTGTTCGGCGATAAGCGGGCGGTTGACGACGTCAGCTTTCGCGTTGAGGAAGGGGAGATTATGGGCTTTCTCGGCCCAAACGGCGCCGGAAAGTCCACGACGCTCAACATTCTCACCGGCTATCTCTCCGCGACGTCGGGGACCTGCCTCGTCAACGGTCTCGACATCCTCGAGCAGCCGCTTGAAGCGAAGCGAAACATCGGCTTCCTGCCGGAGATTCCCCCGCTGTACACGGATATGACGGTCAGGGAGTACCTGAACTTTATCTATGACCTAAAGGGTTGCACGTTTCCGCGTGCGCAGCACATCCGCGAGATTTGCGACGTCGTCAAGATCGGCGACGTGTACGGACGGCTCATCGGCAACCTGTCGAAGGGCTACCGGCAGCGCGTCGGCATCGCGCAGGCACTCATCGGCAATCCACGGGTGCTGATTTTCGACGAACCGACCGTCGGGCTCGACCCGAAGCAGATTATTGACATCCGTAACCTCATTCGTATGCTCGGCAAGGAGCACACGATCATCCTTTCCACGCATATCTTGCCGGAGGTGCAGGCGGTCTGCGACCGCATCGTCGTCATTAACAAAGGCAAACTGGTTGCCAACGAAAAGACCGAGGACCTCGTCACGGCGGTCGACGGTTCGCGCAAAATGGTTGCGAAGATCGTCGGCCCGCAGGAGGACGTCCTCAAGGCGCTCAGGTCGGTCGCTGGCATCCGCACGGTGGACGTGCTTGGAAAGCGCGACACGGACAGTATCAGCTACCTGATTGAGTCCGAGGAGCGCGTGGACGCCAGAAAGCCGCTGTTCTACATGCTCTCTACGAAGGGCTGGCCGCTGGTCGGTCTGGAAGGGGTCGAACTGAGTCTGGAAGATATTTTTATCCGCCTGGTGGGCGAAAGCCGGCGGAAGAGCCGGAAAGGGGGCGAGGGCTGATGTTTGCAATTTATAAGCGGGAACTGCGTTCCTATTTCATCACGCCGATCGGGTATATCTTTTGCGGGGTGTTCCTGCTCGTGTCAGGGTTGCTGTTCTACCAGTCCACGCTCGCGCGTCAGAGCATGGATAGTCTGAACCAGTATTTTCTGCTGCTCATCTGTGTCTTTGCCATTCTTATCCCGCTTCTGACGATGAAGCTGCTTGCGGAGGACCGCCGATCTAAGACCGAACAGCTGCTGATGACCGCTCCGGTCAGCCTGACCGGTATGATTCTCGGCAAGTATTTTGCCGCGCTGACGATCTACGGCTGCACGTTTCTGGTCAACTCGTTCAATTTCGTGCTGCTGTACCGCTATGGCAATCCAAATACGGCTGCGATCTTTGCGAACATCCTCGGCGTGTTCCTCATCGGCGCTGCCTTCATCGCCATCGGACTTTTCCTGTCGTCGCTGACGCAGAACCAGCTGATTGCGGCCGTCTCCTCTATGGGGGTCATCGTCGCGATGCTGCTGCTGTATGTGATCGGCGACGCGATCCCGTACGCGTGGCTGCGTTCGGTGCTGCAATGGTTCTCCGTGCTCGACCGGTACATTCCGTTCATGAACCAGAGCCTGAGCCTTCCGGCGGTGGTGTACTACCTCTCGCTTGCGGCGGTGTTCGTCTTCTTGACGGTGCGCGTCTATGACAAGCGCCGTTGGTCCTGAAAGAGAACGGGGGTGCCCATCATGGAAAAGCAACGGAAGAAAACTGAAAATCAGGCGGAACGCGGCAGCCGTATCAAGCGCGGGAGCGTTTCCGCTGTCTATACCGTCGTATTTGTGGCGCTCGTGATCGCGCTCAACCTCATCGTGTCCTCGGTCGCCGGGACGTTCAGCCTGACGATCGACTTAACAGCGGAGGAATTTATTTCCATCGGGGAAATCTCGCGCAACGTCCTCGGCGGATTGGAATCTGACGGCGACCTCGACGCGACCATCTACTTGCTCGCCGACCGCGATGCGTACGACAACGTTGGCGATACCGACCGCGAGCGGATGCGTGGGTTGAACCCCGCCGCGCTCGTGCGGGACCTTTGCGAGGAGTATGCCCGCACCTACGACGGTGTGCGCGTCGAATACCGCAATCTGCAAAGAGACCCGGAATGGGCGGCCGAGTACAATGCCCGCGCTAACACCACGCTCGGGCAGAACAACATCATCGTCGAGGGCAAGTATCACGCCCGTGTGCTGACGCTGGACTCGTTCTATACGGTTGACAGCGAATCCGGCACCTATGTCGGCTTCAACGGCGAACTCCGGCTCACTACGGCCCTGCTGCAAAGCTGCATGTCCGAGCCGCAGGTCGTGACCTTCACGTCCGGCCATGGCGAACCGGCCCAGCTAAGCGAGGCCGGCGCCGTTGCAACCCCGCTCTCCAAGCTGCTGCAGGATAACGGCTTTGAGATCCAGGTTTCCGACCTTTCCGCTGGCGACATCGACGAACGTACCCGCATTCTGATCGTTGCCGATCCGCTGGCCGACTTTACCGAGTCGGAAGTGGATAAGCTGATGGACTACATGGACGGATACCACAGCATGATCGTTCTGGTGGATGATTCCACCCCGGCCCTGCCGAATTTGCAGGATTACCTGCTGACCGAATGGGGACTCGGCTATCGGGAGTACCATCAGGTCAGCTCTGTCGGCGGGTGTCTCAACAATAACCCGCTGAACCTGTCGGCCCAGTACGTGTCCGACGTCGAGACTCCGGACAGTAGCGCGTCCTATCAGGTGATGAAGAACGTGCTGAACATCCGCACGGTCATGCCCAACAGCGTTGAACTGTATAGTGCGCCGACCACGACCAAGGATAAATACACGGTCGAACCCGTGCTGCGGTCCGCCGACGGGCTTTCAACCTACGAGGGGGAGAGCGAGGAAGGAGTTTTCCCGCTGATGCTGCTGTCCTCGAATTCGGATTACGTCGATCTCGACGATGAAAACAGCACCAATCAGGTGCGGGAGTTCCAGTACGTGCTGCTGTCCGGTTCGACGGATTTCGCCGGGACGGGGGCGATCGATAACGTCGCCTATGGCAACAGCACCCTCCTGCTGTCCGCCGCCCGTACAATGGGCGTGGACCGCTACTCGCTGGACATCGATTACAAGAGCATCAACGACGTCGCGTTGGGGATTGAGACGTCCTCCGCGTTCCGTCTGGGGATCATCATCTGCGCGGTGCTGCCCGCCGCGATCACGATCACGGGGTTGGTGGTCTTTATCCGCCGCAGACACCTGTGAGCACCGGAAAGGAACCGACATGAGCATGGAAGAAAATCAAAACCGGGACCTGTCCGGGGAACGGACCTCCCCGGAGGCCGCGCCGACGGACACACAGGAAAATTCGCCGGAAAATCAACCGGACGACGAAATTTCCGAGGAGGAGAAACGGGAAATTCTCTCGGTGTTCTCCGAAACCAATGAAAACAAGCGCAGACGGGGCGGTTTTCGCCTGACGGTACGCAACCAGCTGATCCTCGTCGGCAGCGTCCTCGTGCTTGCAGGGATCCTGCTGGGGGTGTATTTTCTCGCGCTGAAGCAGGACGACCCGCTTCCCGATTTCTACGCGATTGACGCGCGGACCGAGCAGATGCTCGACGGGCTGGACGAGCGGGTGGATGTGCTCTTTTGCAACCGTTCCGAAAAGGAGCTGACCGAGGAGTCCGATCCGGACGTCTATCGTATCTATACCTACGCTTCCCTCTACGCCGATCGCACGGGAAAGGTGAAGCTCGACTGCGACGACCGTGACACGTTTAACGGCGTCCGGCTGACTTGTGGGGGGCAGACGAAAGAGATTCCGTACGAGGATTTTTATCTCTCGCGCGCTTCCGACGGCAAGACGTGGGGCTTCGACGGGGAGGCGCTGTTCACCAACGCGATCCTGTCGCTGACCGGCGGGGAGGCGTTGGAGCTCGCGGTCCGTCCGCTCGACGGATTTGACGCGTATGGCTGCGACGTACTCGCGTCGGGCGGTGTGGTCATGTTTCCGATGGTGGACCGTTCGAACATTGAGCTGCTCGAAATGGAGAATCAGTCTGGGTCCTATACGGTTTACCAGAACGACGGGGACTTCTATTTCAAGGATTGCGAGCAGCTGACATATAACGCGAACCTGTTTGCGTCGCTGCTGGTGGACTGCCGCTATGTCGTCACGGCGGGCGTGGTCGATCAGGCGCTTGACTATTCCGTGTACGGCCTCGACGAGGAAGAGGAACTGACCTGCAATTTCCTTTTGATAACCCTCCCGGACAGCGACGGGAACCGTCTGTTCCATCAGGTCTGGATCGGCAATAAAGATTCCGCCGGGGCGTACTACTACGCCCGCTACTTTGGCGGTCGGATGAACGCGGACAATACCGTGACGGACAGCTTTTCGAGTGCGCGGGTGTTCCGAATCCAGGCGTCGAACGTCGATGGGGTACTCAACGCCCCGGTCGAGACGTTTTTCGACGCGAATCTGGTCGGCGGCATCTCCAAGGCGGAGGACGTTTATTCCTTCGATCAGGTCCGGCTGGAGTACTTCTACTATGACGAGGAGCGTCCGGACTTTTCGGCGCTGATCCTCAACCTACCGATCATCGATTTCTCCGACAATATCACCTCCAACGATTCCAACGCGGCTGATCTGCTGCGGGATAAGAAGTCGTATGCGTCCACCGGGCTGACCTACGAGGACTGGACCGGCGAGCGGGACAAGGCGTACCTCGTCGGGCTTAACAGCAGTGACGGCGAGCCGTTCTCGGTGAGAGCGGCGGTGACGAACGCCGCGGAGGACGGGGTGTACGATTGCAGCTTCGGGTTGCTACTTGACAGCGATAACGCGACCTACCCGGCGCTGCTGCCGGATTCAATCGACATCCGCTACAGCTCCGACGGCATCAACTATCGCAAGCTGTCCGGGCACGGGTTGGATTTCTCGACCCAGCAGGAGGACACGGTAAAGACCTACTCCTTCCGCATCCGGAGCGACGAGCCGGTGCTGAAGATCGAACTGACCTTCACCCTGCCGAAGAAGATCGGGTATCTGGTGATGGACGACATCGTCATCACCGCCAATGGCGAGGACGCCGTGCCGAACGACGCGCTTTCGGGCGTGTGGCGGATGGTGCAGGGAGGAGAATTCATTCCGGAAGGCAAGAACTACTGCTACATGGACACCACCAACTTCCCGGACTTTCTCTACAGCATCGGCACGCTGCAGGGGGACAGCGTCGCGAAGGTGGGCATCAGCGTGCGGAGCGGCGTGCAGGGCGAAAATGACATAATCCGCACGGAAATTCTCGCGGAGTACGGGCTCGACCGTCCGGCGATGCACGTTTCTTACCTGTACGACGGCTACGTAACCGACCTATACGTGTCCGCTTATGATGAGGAGGGTGGCTGCTACTACGCCTACTCCACCGTCACCGGGGACGCCCTCGGAAACGGGAAGAACGTCACGATGTGCACCGGGTTTATCGCCCGACTGTCCGCGGATACGGCGGCTTGGCTGGAGTGGGATCCGCTTGAGCTGGTCGATCATTCGCTGGTGGGGATGTTCGTCTATGAGATCGAGCAGATGACCGTTGATTACGACGGAACGGAGTACGTCTTCAACGTCAGGGCCGACGGCACGACGCTGACCTCCGTCAGCTGGAACGGCAAGGAACTCGACGAGGAGAGCTTCCGATACCTCTACCTTTCTATCGTGCAGCTAAATATGCGGGACACCTACACGGAAGACGGTGCGGAGACCCCGACGGAGTACCTGCGGGTGAAGATCAAGACCACATCGGACGAGAAAGAGTTCGTGTTTTACCGCGTTTCGTCCAGCCGGGCCTACTACACCATTGATGGCGAGGGGCAGTACTATTGCCTGTTCAACTCGCTGCGCAACGTGACGACCAAGTTGCTGCAGTTTATTAACGGGGAGAAAGTCGGCCGATGAACATGCGCGGGGCGTTCCGGTTCGCGTCGCGGCTTTTCGCGCTAACGCTTGCGGCGGCGGTTTGCGGGTGTTCCGCCGGCTTAGACGAGCAGGCATATGAAGAACTCGCCGGGATCTACGAGAACGCCGGCGCGGTGACACGGGGTGCGTTGGAATTCTCCATGGAAGCGTCTTTCCGCGACTTAGAAATCGGGGAAAGCGGCGTGCTGTACGCGATCGACGGTGAGGCGCGGTACGATACCGCACAGCAGATCGCGTGGCAGCGTTTCCGCATGACTCGTCTCGGCGCGACGGCGGATGCCGAGGAATTTTACCGGAACGGGGTGAAAACGCACGTCGAAAAGCAGGAAACTACAACCACTCCGACCGAGCCGGAGACCCTGTTCGGGGTGTTTCCTTACCGACTTCCGCCGCTCCCGGCGCTTTCGTCGCTTGCAGAACTGGACCGGGAGGAGAATGGGACGGGGCTGCTTTGGACAACGGTCTGCGGGACCGGACAGAAGGAACTTCTCGAGGATGTCTGGGGACTCGACCTCTATGCCCTCGCCGGGATCTCCCTGCCGGACCGGGAAAAGGAATCCTACGGGGACGTGACTTGCACGTGGATCACCGAAGGGGATTCGCTGCGGTCGGTGTACGTCCGGCTGACCGTGACGCTCTACGAGCAGAGCGGCTACACGCCGGGCTATGGCGGCGGGAACGATAACGGACGGCTGGATCTGACGGTGCAGGCCCGTCTCTCCGTAACGGAGACCGGGGAAGCCGTGGAGATTCCGGCCTACGAAGCGGACTAACGGCCGGGAGGAACGGGGCATGGATGAAAAAACACCGATTTGCTACGTATTCGGCGCGGGAGACGGGGCGGACGGCCCGGTTTCTCTGCGTGACGGGGATTTTGCCGTCGCGGCGGACGGCGGGCTGCTGCTGGCCGGTCGGCTCGGCGTGGAACCGGACCTGACGCTGGGGGATTTCGATTCGCTCGGTTATGTCCCGGAAGGGGAGCGGGTGCGGGTCTTTCCGGCGCGGAAGGACGAAACCGACCTTATGCTCGCCTGCCGGGAGGGGCTCTCCCGCGGATATCGGCGTTTCCGGCTGTACGGGGCGCTGGGAGGTGCGCGGGTCAGCCACACGGTCGCAAATCTGCAACTGCTGCGGTGGCTGGCGGACGAGGGCGCCGTCGGGACGCTCTGCGGACCGGGGTGCGAAGTGACGCTTCTGCGGGATCGGACGGTACGCTTTCCGGCGGAGCAGACTGGGTTTCTCTCGCTGTTCGCGGCGGGGGAACGAGCGGTTGTGACGGCCCGCGGGGTCGCTTATCCGCTTGAGCGCGGGATTCTGACTGGACGCTATCCGCTGGGCGTGAGCAACGAATTTCGCGGGGTCGGCGCCGAGGTGACGACCCACGAGGGGGACTTGTGGCTGATTTTGGAGCCATTCGCGTAAAAAAATGCAAAAAAATCCGAAAAAGATCTTGCATTTTTCAAAAAAGTATGGTATAATGACCTGTCATTTTGTGGGGACGGTCCTCTGCTGCTCGGTACGAACGTTCCGGAAAGACGATAAATTCAGGAGGAAGGATGAACGAGTATGACAGCGCTAGAAGCATTTGCCAGCCAACAGCTGAAAGCGGAAGTCCCGCAGTTCTGCGTGGGTGATACCGTAAAAGTGCATCAGCGGATCGTCGAGGGGAGCCGTGAACGGACCCAGATTTTCGAAGGGACCGTCATCGCCCGAAAGAACGGCGGTATTTCCGAAACATTTACCGTCCGCCGTGTTTCTTTCGGCGTCGGGACGGAGAAGACTTTCCCGCTGCACTCTCCGAATGTTCAGAAGGTGGAAGTGGTCCGGACCGGCAAGGTTCGCAGAGCCAAGCTTTACTACCTGCGCGACAGAGTGGGCAAGAGTGCAAAGGTAAAGGAAAAAATCTGACTTTTGATGCAAGGCGCCTCTCTGCGGGGTGCAAAGCACCTCTTTTGAGGTGCTTTTCTTTCAAACAAGGAGGTGAGCCGGGATGAAAACGGCGAAAACCAAGCGCGGGGAGACCCCCGAGGAAGGCAAAAACGAGTTTCAGTATATGAACCTTTCCGAGGCGGGAAAGGAAGAGGCGGAGTCCCGGCACAAGGAAAATAACGAGAAGGAGGCTTCCCTTTCGTGGGAACTGCTGACGGACGACAGCCGGAAGGAGACGGAATCCATGGCGGAAGAGCCGGCGGACGAACCGACGGAGGAAGAGACCGCGGCGCTTCTCCGCGCAGAGGAGGCCGCCCCCGCGAAATCGATAAACGCTAACGGACAAAAAGGCGGGCCGTCAAACGGGGATAATACCGAACCGTCGGGGGAGCAGCCCGCAGAACAAACGGCGGAGCTGTCGGACAAACTGGCTGACGGAAAATCCGGCGAACCGACCGAACCGGCGAAATCGTTTGAATCGCTTTCGCCGGAGGAACAGCGATTCCGGCGGGTCCGGGGGCTGTTCGAGTACGTCGAAACGTTCTGTCTCGCACTGTCGGTGATGATCCTGCTGTTCCTGTTTGTGTTTCGCTACGTGGCGGTGGACGGCGGCTCGATGGAACCGACGCTGCATGGCGGGGCGGAGGACCACACCTATTCCAGCCTCTTCGGCGGACAGGCGCACACCGACCGACTGATTATCTCCGATTTCCTTTATACCCCGAAAACCGGGGATATTGTGGTCATCAGCAAGGAAAACCGTGGCGTGGAAACCCCGGATTCGATTATCAAGCGGGTCATTGCCACGGAAGGGCAGACCGTTCGGATCAACTTCCGGACGTGGGAGGTCCGTGTTGACGGAGTGCTGTTGGACGAGGACTATATCAACCGCGAGGAAGGTCTGGAGATGGACGAAGGTTTGATGAACCGGTTCTACGGCATCGACGAGAACGGCGTGTGCGAGTTTACGGTTAGTCCGGGAAAGGTGTTTGTCATGGGCGACAACCGTAACAATTCCTCCGACAGTCGGCTGATCGGCGAACAGGATGTCGATCATATCCTTGGCAAGGTGCTGCTGCGCATCTATCCGTTCGGCGAATTTGGCACGGTATAACGCGTATGGACCGCGAAATCGTCTGGTATCCGGGGCACATGAACCGGGCCCGGCGGCTCATCCGGGAAAGTCTGCCGCTGGTGGATTTGGTCATCGAGCTGCTCGACGCCCGCGCGCCGTTTTCCAGCCGCAACCCGTCGTTCGCCGAGTTGTTCGCCGGCAAGCCGAGCCTGACACTGCTGACCAAATGCAGCCTCGCCGACCGGGACGAGACGGGCCGGTTCGTCAAATTGCTCAAAGGGAAAGATCGCATGGTCTTGCCGATCGACTGCAAGACCGGCATGGGTGTGCGGAAGGTTGCCCCTGCGATTCGGGAGCTGATGGCGGAGAAGCTGGCGAGGTACGAGGCGAAGGGAATGAAGAAGCCGCTTCGCGCCATGGTCGTCGGCATCACGAACGTCGGGAAGTCTACGTTGATCAATACGTTCGCCAGGGAGAAAAAGGCAAAGGCTGAGGATCGCCCGGGCGTAACAAGGCGCAATCAGTGGATCTCCGTCCCCGCGATGGGGGTGGAGCTGCTGGACACGCCGGGACTGCTCTGGCCCAAGTTTGAAGACCAATCAGTCGCCCGAAAGCTGGCGATGCTCGGTTCGATTCGGGACGGGATCCTTGACCAGACCGAGCTGGCGTGTGCGCTGCTGGACTTGCTGAGGGAAAAGTATCCGGAGCTGCTTTTCGCCCGGTATAAGGTAGAATGGACGAACGAAGACACAGATTACAGGCTGTTTGAGCGCATCGCGCGGAAGCGCGGGTGGATTCGCGCCGGGGGCGTGGTGGACGAAGAGCGGGCGTGTTCCGTCCTGCTCGACGAGTTTCGCGCCGGGGTCATTGGTCCGATAACGTTGGACAGCGTCTGAAAGGAGTCGCTATGGTGCGCACGCTGGATTGGTCGGTGGAGGACGGGTTCCGCACGGAATCGCTGCGGGTGTTCTGCGGCTGCGACGAGGCGGGACGGGGTCCTTTGGCGGGCCCGGTCTACGCGGCGGCGGTGATCCTTCCGCGGGATTTCCTGCCGGAAGGGCTGAACGACTCAAAAAAACTTTCTCCCGTGAAGCGGGAAGCGCTGTATGGAGTGATTTGCGGGCATGCCCTCGCTTTCGCGGTCGCCCGCGCTGAGGTGGAGGAGATCGAGCGTCTCAACATCCTCAACGCCGCGCTGCTTGCCATGCGGCGGGCGGTCGACGGACTTAGGGTCCGCCCGAACGGCGTGTTGGTAGACGGCCCGATTGCGCGGGGATTCGACCTGCCCGCGATCCCCGTCGTCGGCGGGGACGGGATGTGTCCGTCGATCGCGGCGGCGTCCATTCTCGCGAAAGTCGAGCGGGACCGCGACTGCCTTGCGCTTGACCGGCTCTACCCGCAGTACGGCTTTGCCCTGCACAAGGGCTACGCGACCAAGGCGCACCGCGAGGCGATTCTGCGCTACGGCCCCTGCCCCGCGCATCGCCGGAGTTTCCTGCGTCGTCTGCTCGGGGAGGAACATCCGTGAAAAGCGGCGACGTCGGTCGGTTGGGGGAGCAGCTCGCGGCGGAATACCTGAAAAAGCACGGGGTTCGTATCCTCGCGCGGAACTACAGCGTCCGAGGTGGGGAGCTCGACTTGGTCGGCTTTTCCCGCGGAGGATTGCTGTTTTTTGAAGTCAAGACCCGCACCGGGACCGACTGGGGTGCTCCGGCGGAAGCGATTGACCTGAAAAAGCTATGGTGCGTCGAGCGGGCGGCGAAGGAATTCGTCCGCGTACACATGCGGGGCGACAGGGTGCCGGTTCCGGGGCTGTTCGGCGGATATCGGATGCGCCGGGTGCGGTATGAACGGGTCGACGGCGTGGAAGTCTATCTGCAGGCGGACGGCAGTCCGTCGGAAATCAATCGAATCGAGGATATTGGCTATGCAATACGTCAGCACACGCGCACGGACTGAAGAGGCGCGGGAATATACGTCCGCGGAGGTCATCAAGCGGGGGCTTGCGCCGGACGGCGGACTGTTCGTCCCGACGTCAATTCCGCACTTCACCCCGGAGCAGCTGGACGCGATCACTGAGATGTCCTATCCGGCGCGGACCGCGGCGGTGCTGGGGATGTTCCTGACAGATTACACTTCCGGCGAGTTGCTGCACGCGGCGGAGGAGGCGTACGGGCCTGACCGATTCCCGATCGTTTCGTCGGCGGGGACGCCCGCGCCGGTGTGCACCGTCGGGCAGACGGAGGTGCTGGAGCTTTGGCACGGACCGACGAGCGCGTTTAAGGATATGGCGCTGCAAATCATGCCTCGCCTGTTGTCTCTTGCGCTGGAGAAAACCGGAGAGACGCGGGACGCGCTGATCCTTGTCGCGACCTCGGGGGACACCGGAAAAGCCGCCCTCGAGGGCTACGCGGACGTGCCCCGGGTAAAAATTCAGGTATTCTACCCCGCAAACGGCGTCAGCCGCATCCAAAAGAAACAGATGGCGACGCAGACCGGCTCGAACGTCAACGTCACCGCGATTCGCGGCAATTTCGACGACGCGCAGAACGGGGTCAAGCGCATCTTCTCCGACCCGGAAGTCGCGTCCGCGCTGGACGGGCGGGGGCTGTTCCTCTCTTCGGCGAACTCGATTAACTGGGGGCGACTGGTGCCGCAGATCGTTTATTACGTGTCCGCCTACTGTGACCTGCTTCGTGCCGGGCGCATCAGGCGGGGGGAGCAGATCGACGTAACCGTCCCGACCGGAAACTTCGGCAACATCTTTGCCTGCTGTCTCGCGAAGCGGATGGGGCTGCCGATCGGGCGGATGCTCTGCGCGTCCAATCAGAACAACGTCCTGACGGATTTCATCAACACCGGCGTGTACGATCGCCGGCGGACCTTCTATCAGACGGTTTCCCCGTCGATGGACATCCTCGTTTCCAGCAACCTTGAGCGGCTGCTATGGCTGGTCGCCGGCCCGGAACGCTGCCGAACGTATATGGAACAACTATGGGAAAATGGATTTTACCGCGTCAACGAGGAGGTGCACGCGGCGATTCAACAGGAGTTTTCTGCTTACTTCTGCGACGAAGCGCTGACGCGGACGACCGTGCGGAATTCCTACGAAACCTACCACTACCTCTGCGATACGCACACGGCCGTGGCCCTTTCGGCGGCGGGGCAGCACCGGAGCAAGTCGGAGGACGACAGGAACCGGATGCTTGTTGCGTCTACCGCGTCGCCGTACAAATTCTCCCCGGCGGTGCTGGAAGCGCTGGGCGAGGAAGCGCCGGCGGATGGGTTCGAAGCGCTCCGTACCCTGCAAAAGCGCACCGGTGTCCCCGTGCCGGAACGGCTGCTCGCGCTTGAGCAGCTGGACGACCGCTTTACACAGGTGGTTTCGCCCGATGAGATGAAAGCGTCGGTACTGGCGTTTGGCTCGTAACGGGAAATGCGAAAAAACCGCCGGGGACTTCCCCGGCGGTTTGTGAAAGAAGGGGCTTTACCGATCCGTGCGCTTGTTTTCGAAGGTCGCGCAGACGGTGTCGCCGCAGGTGCAGGCGGTGCAGGGGCCGACGCTGATGCGTTCGGCCGTGCAGTAGCACTCGCCATCGTTGTGAATGCAGTTTTTTACGCTGCAGGTGATGCCGCGGATGTGGTCCGGCACTCGTTTGTTGTCGCGTTCGTAACGGTCCATGATGTTCTCTCCCTTTTGTAATGTTGTCTTTTTCGGACGCATATAGGATACCCAGAAGGAGCGGTGTTTATGCCTATTTTCGCCATCGCGGATTTGCATTTGGCACATACGATGAATAAACCGATGGATATTTTTGGCCCGCGCTGGGAAAATCACGTCGAGCGTTTGCGCGAAAACTGGCTGGAAACCGTGTCCGACGGCGACACCGTCGTCATCGCGGGGGACGTCTCGTGGGGAATGCGCATCGAAGAGGCCGAGGAAGATTTTCGGTTCCTTGAGTCCCTGCCCGGGCGAAAGTTGATCCTGAAAGGCAACCACGATTACTGGTGGCAGACGATGAAAAAACTGCGGGAATTCCGGGACCGCATCGGCGCGTTCTCGGTGGAATTCCTGTTTAACAACGCCTATGAAGCGGAGCAGTTTATCCTCTGCGGCACGCGGGGCTGGACGCTCGAATCGGTCTACGGCGATGAGGACGCGAAGATCGTCAACCGAGAGACTGAACGCCTGCGCACGTCCATTCGGCTTGGAAAGGAATTGCAGGCGGCACACCCGGAAAAGGAACTGCTGGTGTTTTTACATTACCCGCCTGCCTATGGAAACCTGCGCTGCCGTCCGATTTGCGAGCTGCTGCTGGAAAGCGGCGTGAAACGGGTGTTCTACGGGCATATGCACAACGCGGATCCGTCCCGTTTGGTTCGGCAGATCGCCGGGGCGTCGTCCGAGTTGATCGCGGCGGACCACCTGAACTTTCGTCCGATGCGGATCTGGCCGTCGGTTTGAACGTTTTTTCGAGCGGATACGCGAAAAAAAGACCGTTTTCTTCCCGTTTTGCATATACTGCCTTTGAGAAAAAGCAAACGGAAAGGAACGGTTTTTCATGTTGCATTTCGAAACCATGGCGTCGCACGGCGCGGAAACGGCGCACTACGAGGGCGCCGTCAGCACACCGATTTTCCAGACTTCCACCTACTCCGGCAGCGAACGCTTCTCCTACAGCCGCTGCGACAACCCGACACGGTATGAACTCGAACAGACGGCGGCGTCCCTCGAGCAGGGCAGCCGGGGATTCGCCTTTTCCTCCGGACTCGCGGCGGTCAGCGCGGTGTTTTCGCTGCTGAAGCGGGGAGAGCGGGTGCTGGTGTCCGACGATCTGTATGGCGGTACATACCGACTCATCGAGCAGATCTGGTCCGGGTTCGGGATTTCCTTCGCCTTTTGCGACCTGCGGGACCTAGACCGGGTGGAGGAGGAACTCCGCACCCCGACGCGGATGCTCTTCGCCGAGACGCCGACCAATCCAATGATGAAGGTCCTGCCAATCCGCGCCCTTTCAGAATTGGCGAAGGCGCACGGGGCGCTGTTCGTGGTAGACAACACGTTTCTGACCCCGTACTACCAGCGTCCGCTGACACACGGGGCGGACGTCGTTGTTCATTCCGGGACGAAATTTCTCTCCGGGCATCACGACGTCTGCTGCGGATTGGCGGTCGTCGGGGAAAACCCGGAACTGGCGGACCGGCTCGCGCTGATTCAGCGGACGCTCGGGAACGCCCTTTCTCCGTTCGACAGCTGGCTGACCCTGCGGGGCATCCAGACCCTCCCGCTGCGCATGGAAAAGCACAGCGCAAACGCCCTCGCGGCGGCAAAATACCTCTCGGCGCACCCGCGCGTGGCGCAGGTCAACTACCCGGGTCTGCCGTCTCACCCGCAATACGAACTGCTGATGGAGCAGGCGAGCGGCGCCGGCGGGGTGCTCTCCTTCCTGCTTGCGGACGATCGGGTGCAGAGCGTACTGCATGGCGGGAAACTCATCCGCTTCGCGGAGAGCCTCGGCGGGACGACCTCGTTGATCACTTACCCGCAGACGCAGACCCACGCGTCCATTCCCGCCGCCCTGCGCGAGCACATCGGCATCACACCGCGGTTGCTGCGGCTCTCGGTCGGGCTGGAGCACCCGGACGACCTGTTAGAAGATTTGGAACAAATGTTGAAATGAGGTTCACCACACCCGGACGACGCGGTCGGTCCGCACGGCGCGGTCAACCAGCCCGTCCACATCCAACTTCGCTTCCTCGGCGCGAACAGTGTCGAGCGCGGGGCGGGTGTTCGGGTGGCGCGGGGTGAAGAGCACGCAGCAGTCCTCGTACGGCAGGGTGGAGATTTCGAACGTGCCGATCTGACGGGCGCGGACGACGATCTCCTCCTTGTCGAGACCGATGCATGGACGGAGTATTGGCATCGTCGCCGCGTCATCGGTGGACGCGATGGAACGCATGGTCTGCGAGGCGACCTGCCCGATGGATTCGCCGGTCACGAGTGCGACCGCGTCCGCCTGCCTCGCGAGCCGTTCGGCGCAGCGCATCATGAACCGCCGCAGCAGCAGGGTGAACAGCCGCTCATCGCAGTTCGCCGCGATCGTTTGCTGCACCTCGGTCAGGCTGACGCTGTGCAGCCGGACGGTCCCCGCGTACTCGGCGAGCTTGCGGGCGAGGGAAATCACCTTCTCCCGGGCGGCCTCTGACGTGTACGGGGGCGTTTCAAAGTAGACGGCGTCCAACTCCGCCCCGCGCTTGGCGGTCATGTACCCGGCGACGGGGGAATCGATCCCGCCGGACAGCAGCAGCATCGCGCGGTCCTCGCTGCCGACCGGGATCCCGCCCGCCCCGTGCTCGCGCACGCCATGGATGACCGCCGCGTGGTCGCGGATCTCGATCGTGACGGTCACTTCCGGGCTGTGCACGTCCACATGAAGACGCGGACAAGCCTCTAGCAGTTCCGCACCGCAGACGGCGCAGATCTCCGGCGAACCGAGCGGGAAGCGCTTGTCGCTCCGCTTGGCTTCGCATTTGAAGCTGCGGGCGGGGCCGATCAGGTCGTCCGCGTGTTCCCGCAGCACGGCGAGAATGGCGGCTATGTCCTTTTCGCATTCGAGCCCCCGGCAGACGGTCACAACGCCGAAGACCTTCTTAAGTAGGGTGAAAGCGGCGTTCATGTCGCTGCCCTTCGACCCGCGCACGAACAGGATGGACTGTGCGTATTCCGTTTGGAACTCGCCATCCGCTTTTTTAAGCGCGCGGCGAACGTTTTTTTCCAGCAGCTGGTTAAATTTATTGCGGTTGAGTCCTTTCAGGACGATTTCGCCGTACTTAAGCAGGATGATCTCGTTGACGTTCATTTCTTCAGCTTCATGCAGTCCAGCAAAGCGTCGCAGAGGACCGCACATTCCTCCATCGTGTTCTGTTCGGAAAAGCTCAGCCGGAGCGAGGTTTCGATTTCCGCGTCCGGCAGCCCGTAGGCTTTGAGAACGCGGTTGCCCTTCTTGCGCTCCCGCGCGGAACAGGCGCTGCCGGCGGAGACGCAGATTCCCCGTTCGGACAGAAAATTGAGCGCCCACGAACTCTGCACGCCGGGAATGCTCAGATGTATCAGATTCGGCAGGTGCGCTTCCGGCAGGTGAAAGATTAGCCCGCTGCCCTGCAATCGGCAAAGAACCTCTTCACGCATTGCCTCGACGCGGGACAGGCCCTCCCGGTTTGCGAGCGCTTCTTCGCAGGCCGCGCCGAACGCGGCCACGCCGACAACGTTCTCGGTTCCGCTCCGCAGGCCGTTCTCCTGCCCGCCGCCGAGCAGCAGGGCGGGCAGCAGGTGCGCCCGTCTGCCGATATACAGCGCCCCGACCCCTTTGAGTCCGCCAATTTTGTGCGCCGAGAGGGACACGAGGTCGCAGCAAGCGGACAGACGGTCCTGCGGAATCTTCAGGAAACCCTGCACGTCGTCGCAGTGCAGCAGTGCGTCGCTTCTGGATTCGTCAAGGATGCGGCGGATGTGCGGGAGGTCGTAGACCGCCCCGGTCTCGTTGTTTGCCCGCATGACGCTTACGAAAGCGACCGGCTCCTCCTCCAGAATACGCCGCAGCCCGTCGTAGTCCGGCACGCCGCTTCTCGTCGAAAGCCTGTGCACCGTGAAGCCCTGCCGTTCGAGCGCTTTCAGCGGTTCTTCGACCGAAGGGTGCTCGCTGTCCGTCGAAACGATGACCTTCGCCCGCTTGCCGCGCAGCTTCGCGAGTCCGAATAGGGCCTGGTTGTTGGATTCCGTTCCGCCGGAGGTGAACAGAACCTCCCCGGGTTCGCACTTCAGCGCGCGGGCGACCTGAGAGCGTCCCGCGTCGATCATACGCCGGGCGTTCATTCCGGCGGCGTGGAGGGAGGACGGGTTGCCGTATTCTTCGCACGCTTTCGCCGCCGCGCATATCGCACCTGGACAGGACGGGGCGGTCGCGGCGGAATCAAAATATAGGTAGGGCATGACGTTCTTCGTCTCCTTTTGTCGTCTGCGTCCATTATAACGCGAAAAAGCGGTTTCGTCAACAAGAAATTCCGCTCGCGGGGCGGGAAAGAAGGATTCTATTCTTTAACATTTTGTAAATTCTGGTCTTTTTTGTAGCCGGTTTTGAAAATTTCTATTTACAGACGGCAAAAAAGAGAGTATAATAGACGTAATCGGAATGCTTTTTCGATTTTATATAGATTTGACAGGGAAATGTACGACCGCCCGGAACGGGTTTGCAGGAATTTCTGACATTTCAATATGGAAATCGGGGAAGCATGGATTTGAAATACATGTGAAGGAGGCAAATCTATGGATGACCCTAAGGGAATCACGCTTGTCGTCGGCATCGCCGCGGCAGTGATATTTTTCATCATCGGATGCTTCATCGGGTACATCGGACGCAAGCGCTCCGCGGAGAAAGCGATCGGATCCGCCGAGGCGGAATCCAACCGCTTGTTAGAGGAGGGAAAGAAGGAAGCCGAGGCCGCCAAGAAGGAAATCCTCGTGGAGGCCAAGGACGAGGCGATTCGAATTCGCAATGAGGCGGAACGGGAAGCGAAGGATCGCCGCGTCGAAGTGCAGCGGCAGGAGCATCGGGTTTCCCAGAAGGAGGAAAACCTTGATAAGAAGTTGGAAAATCTGGAGCGCAAGGAGGAGCAGCTCAATCGCAAACTGAAGGATGTCGAAGCGGAACGCGAAAAAATTGCCAAGAGTCTCGCCGAGCAGGGCGAACTGCTCCAACAGATCGCCCAGATGACGATGGAGGAAGCGCGGGACGTGCTCATGGATCGCGTCGAGACGGAGGCCCGCCACGATATGGCGATGCGGCTGTCCGCGCTGGAACAGGAATACAAGGATTCCGCCGAGGAAAAGGCGAAAAATATCATCACGCTGGCGATCCAGCGCTACGCGGCGGACAGCGTCTCCGAGCAGACGGTATCCGTGGTGGACCTGCCCAACGACGAGATGAAGGGCCGCATCATCGGCCGTGAAGGGCGCAACATCCGCGCTATCGAGACGCTGACCGGGGTGGACCTGATCATCGACGACACGCCGGAGGCGATCGCAATCTCCACGTTCGACCCGGTTCGCCGGGAGGTCGCGCGGCTGGCGCTGGAGAAGCTGGTGTCCGACGGGAGAATCCATCCGTCCCGCGTGGAGGACATCGTGGAGAAGTGCCGTAAGGAAGTGGACTTGGCGATTCGCAAGGCCGGCGAACAGGCGACTTTTGAAACCGGCGTTCACGGCCTGCACCCGGAACTCATGAAACTGCTGGGTCGGCTGAAATACCGCACGAGCTACGGGCAGAACGTCCTGCGGCATTCCATCGAGGTTTCGCTGATCTCCGGCATGATTGCCTCGGAGCTTGGCGTGGACGTTGCGATGGCGAAGCGCGCGGGGCTGCTGCATGACATCGGCAAGGCCATGACCCACGAGGTGGACGGTTCGCACGTGCAGATCGGCGTGGACGTCGCCAGAAAATACAAGGAGTCGAAGGAGGTCATTCACGCGATCGAGGCGCATCACGGCGACGTGGAGCCGCATACGTATATTGCGATGATCGTACAGGCGGCGGACGCGATCTCGGCGGCCCGTCCCGGCGCGCGACGCGAGAACCTCGAAAACTACATCAAGCGTCTGCAAAAGCTTGAAGAGATTGCCAATTCCTTTAAGGGTATCGAAAAAGCGTTCGCGATCCAGGCGGGCCGCGAGATCCGCATCATGGTCAAACCGGACGAGGTTTCGGACGACGAAATGATTTTCCTCGCCCGCGACATCGCGCGGAAGGTGGAAGCGGAACTGGAGTATCCGGGGCAGATCAAGATCAACGTCGTGCGGGAAACCCGCCAGAGCGAGTACGCGAAGTAACGGCGGGGCGCTTCTGCCGACAGGAGGGATGCATTGAAAATACTGGCTATCGGCGATGTGTTCGGGAAGGCCGGCGTGGCGTGTGCCGCGGAGAAACTGCGTGCGGTCCGCGCCCGGGAGGGGGCGGATCTGACGATCGTCAACGCGGAGAACTGCGCTCCCGGCAACGGGATGGACTACCGCGGAGCGAAGGCTTTGCTCGACGCCGGCGCGGATGTGCTGACCGGCGGCAATCACAGTCTGCGGCAGAGCAGTGCTTTTCAGCTGATGGAGGAGCACCCGGCGGTGCTGCGTCCGCTGAACTTTCCGGACGCCGCCCCGGGGAAGGGCTGGTGTATCCTGCCCTCGCCGCAGGGGCTTCGCATCCTCGTGCTCAACGCCCAGGGGCAGCTTTTTCTGGACGCGACGATCGACAATCCGTTTAACGCGGTGGAGCGGCTGCTGGAAAAGCTCAAGGGGCAATACGATTTCGCGGTCTGCGACTTCCACGCGGAGGCGACCAGCGAAAAAGCGGCGTTTGCCGCCTGCTTTGACGGACGGCTCTCCGCGATCTGGGGGACGCATACCCATGTGCAGACGGCGGACGAACGGATTTTGTCGGGCGGGACGGGGTTCATCAGCGACCTCGGCATGACCGGGGTGGAGGATTCCATCATCGGCACCCGCGCCGAGCAGGTCGTTCGGTATTACTGCACGCATGTGCGCACTCGGTACGAGGCGGCGGAGGGCAAAACGTTGCTTTGCGGAGCGGTTTTCGAGATTTCGCCGGACGGCGGGAGGTGCCTGTCGGTACGGCGGATCCGGGAATAAAGAAACAAGACAAACAAGGAAAGGGTTTATTTCATGAGAAACGTATTCTCCCTGTTTTGGGCGTTGGAGGATGGCGCGGAGGCGGCGGACCGGTCGACTGCCGGCTATGGACAGTTCATCGGCATGATCGGTATGATCGTCGTGCTGGTGGTGGTGTTCTACTTCTTCCTCTACCGCCCGCAGAAGAAGCAGGAACGCGAAACGACGGAAATGCGCAACTCCATCGAGCTTGGCGACGTGATTTCCACGGTCGGTGGGATTATCGGTGTGGTTGTGCGCATCAAGGACGATATGCTGCTGATTGAGACCGGCGCGGACCGCACGCGGCTGCAAATCATGCGCTGGGCGGTGCGCGGCGTCGAGGAAAAGGCGCATCCGACGGCGGAAACCGCTTCCGTGGAGAAGTCCGCGGAGAAATCCGAAAAACCGAAACTGAAGAAATAAGGTGCAGCCGAAGGCAGGCATACAGGGAATCGCACGGGAAAAGCATTCTTTGTATGTTTTCTGCTTCTCGGGTCGAAAATCCAAAAGGAGATTTGCGATGAAGAAGACCATGCAGAGGAAATATGCTCGGCTGCTCGTGCGGGTGGGTGTAAATGTGCAAAAGGGGCAAACGCTCATCGTCCGTGCCCAGACGGAGAACTACCCGTTCGTGGAGCTGCTCGCAGACGAAGCGTACAAAGCGGGTGCGGGAGACGTGCAGGTTGAATGGAGCAGCCAGACCCTCAACCGGCTCAATTACCGCCACCGTACCCTGACGGCTCTTTCGCAGGTGCATCCATGGCAGGTGGAGAAGTGTAAGGAGGAGGTCGAGACCCTGCCTGCCGCCATCCGGCTGTATTCGGAGGATCCGGACGGTCTGCGGGGTATCGATCAGGAGAAACTTCAGAAGGTCCGCCAGAGGCGCTACCAGATCCTGCGGCCCTATCAGGAGCAGATGGAAAACAAGTACCAATGGCTGGTCGCGGCGGTGCCGGGCAAGGCATGGGCGAAGAAGATGTTTCCGGGCGAGCGGACGTCAACGGCGGTCGACAAGCTGTGGGAAGCGATCTTCGAAACCTGCCTCGTGACCGAAGACAACGATCCGATCGCCGCGTGGAACGAAAAGAACCGGGCGATGGCGGAGAAGTGCCGGGTGCTCAACGGGTACCGGTTCGACTATCTTGCGTACCACAACGGACTCGGAACGGATTTTCGATGCCATCTGATGCCCGGCTCGCTCTGGTGCGCCGGCGGCGAGGAGACGCTTGGCGGGGTGTATTTTAACCCGAATCTGCCGACGGAGGAAGTCTTCACCACGCCGTGGAAGGGCAAGTGTGAGGGGCGTTTGGTCGCGTCCAAGCCGCTCTCCTACCAGGGGGTGCTGATCGAGGACTTCTATATCGATTACAAGGATGGCAAGGCGGTTTCGTGGGACGCGCGGGTCGGTAAAGAAGCGCTCGACGGGATTCTGCGATCCGACGAAGGGTCGCTGATGCTCGGGGAGCTGGCGCTCGTGCCGGTTAATTCTCCGATCAGCCGGCAGGGACTGCTGTACTACTGCACGCTGTTCGATGAAAACGCGAGCTGCCATGTTGCTATCGGGCGGGGATACACCAACTGCGTCGAAGGATTTGAAAACCTGACGCGGGAGCAGCTGAGCGAGATGGGGGTCAACGATTCGCAGGTGCATGTGGACTTCATGGTCGGCACGCCGGATCTGACGGTCACCGGCTGGAAGGACGGCAAGGCGACCCCGATTTTCGTTAATGGCGACTGGGCAATTTGAGAGAGGAGGGATAAAGATGGAGAAATTGCGGGAGGACCTGCGGGAGTTGACGGACGCGGCGTCCGTGTTGCTCGACGATCGGCTGTACACGTTTGAGAGCTATCGCTCGCTGGTGCAGGCGGTGGCGTACGCGAAGGTGGCGCTCGCGAAGGAGGACGCTGAAGAGGAGACTTTGCAGGGCGCTTATACCGGGCTGTGTGAGGCGGTCGACGCGATGGAAGTGCGAGAGGATTCCCCGGAAGAAAAGCAGGAGAACCGCTCCGGATCGAACAACGGACAGGATACACTTCGCAAGGCGCTGCCGTTCCTGCTCGGCGGGGCGGTGATCGGCGGGCTTTGGCTCGGGAAAAAGCTGTTCGGCCGGAAGAAATCGGGCCGTTCGGAAGGAAAGCAGGAGGGCTAAGCGATGAAAATTGGGTTACAGCTGTTCTCCGTCCGCATGGACGCGGAGCGGAACCTCGCCGGGACGCTGCGGGAAGTCGCCGAAATGGGCTACGATGGCGTGGAGTTGGCGGGACTGTACGGAAAGCCCGCCGAGGAAGTGCGGGAGCTCGCGAAGGCGGCGGGGCTGGAGATCATTTCCGCTCACGTCGGGCTTGCCGAATTCCGGCGCGATCTGCCGGGGACCGTCGCGACATATCGTTCAATCGGCTGTCGGTACGTCGCTGTGCCGTATCTGATGCCGGAGGACCGCCCGAACGGGGAACACTTCGCGCAGACGATGGCGGACATCGCCGCCATCGCGGCGGAATGCGAAAAGCAGGGGCTGACCCTGCTCTACCATAACCATGATTTTGAATTCGTTCGTCTGCCGGACGGCCGCACGGCGCTGGAAGCGCTGTACGCCTGCGCACCGGCGACGCAGTTGCAGACCGAACTCGACGTCTGCTGGGCGAGCCTGGTCGGGGAGGATCCGGCGGCGCTGCTGCGGAAACAGGTCGGCCGTGCGCCGCTGGTACACCTGAAGGATTCGATTGGCGACCGTCCCGCTGACTACTATGAGAAGATCGGCCTTGCGCACCGCCCCGCGCCGAACGCGGAGCCATTCGCCTTTTGTCCGGTCGGGAGCGGCAACGTGAACATTCCGGCGGTGGTGGAGGCGGCGAAGGAGGCCGGGGCCTCGTGGGTCATCGTCGAGCAGGACGAACCCGCCGCGGGGCAGACCGCCCTCGGATCGGCCCGCCAGTCCGCGGAATACGTAAGGAAATTGCTGTAAAACGAGGCAATTGCAATTTGACAACGGCACGGCGATTAAGTTCGGGTTGAAAGTGTAGTACGATCGCAAGCTGCGCGGGATGACGCAGGAGGCGTTCGCGGAGAGGGTCGGAATCTCGCGGTCGCGCCTCGCCAAGATTGAAGGCCCCACCCGGGCTTTCGGCGTTTCAATGGAAACGCCGTTTTCGATTGCCCGCGCCCTTGACGTCTTGGTTTCCACTTGTTCGAGGCGTAAAGAGCCGCCTGTGGGACCGTATGGACGGTCGTAAGCGGTTTTAAATGAAAAAGACGGCGCGCGTCCGTCTTTTTTATTTTTATGTTCCTTTTTCGGTGTTCTTCTCCCGCTTTCTCCGACGGATGGACGCGGTGAACGCCGAGAACAGTACCAGCAGCCCACATAGGATTAGACAAATATAGAACGAAATTCCCCGCGAAAGCAGCTCGACACAGGTCGTGTCCGGAATCAGGCGGTCGAACCCGTCGAGGAACAGTCCGTCCGACACCCCGACCGCGCCCGGAATCGGTATCGCGTTTGAACCGAGTACGACGAATCCCTGCGTGACCAGCACCTCCCGCGAAAGCAGCGCGCTTCCGCCGGTTGCGAGGAAAACGCAGAGCGTTACCCCGATGTTGCAGAAGCGCTGTAGCAGATTCAGCAGGAACACCCGCAGCACGACCAGCTTGCCCTTGCGGAACGCCCCGATGCAAACCCGGTACTCCTCCGCCATGCGGTGCAGGGATTCCCGCTTGGTTTCTACGTTCTTCAACAGATGCAGGCGGTGCAGCAGGGAAAGCCCGAAATCGGCGATGCGCAGGATGATTTTCTCCCGCAGAATCAGCAGCAAAAGCCCGACGACGAGCAGGGTCTGGATCAGTCCGCCGAGCAGGATGAGGATCCGGCTGGGCAGGGAGAACGAAAAGAACGCACGCGGGCAGAAAAGGAAGCAGAGCGCCCCGACGACGAGCAGGGAAACCGTATAGAGCATGACGTTGAGCAGCAAGGACATGGTCGTGACTGCGCCGGGAATCTTGTCCCGCAGCATGAGCACCGCGCTCGCCGGCTGTCCGCCGGTCGCGGACGGGGTGATGGCGGAAAAATAGATGTCGGCGGCGGAATAGACCGTGTTGCGCCAGAGAGAGCGCCGGTAACCGAGGAAGGCGCACAAATGCCGCAGGCTAAGCGCTTCGAACAGCACGAACCCCAGCATACACAGGAAGGCGCAGGCGATCCAGAACGGGGAAGCCCCGCGGAGCATCCCGGCCAGACGTTCCGGGGAGAAATCGTCGGAATGGCGGATGATCGCGTAGAATGTCAGCCCCGCCAGCAGTAGGAAAATTAGGAACCATAGCACCCGATGGGAGTTTTTTTGCTTATCACGGAGGGGCTGCGGCGGATTCTCTTGTTTCATCGGCTGCACTTCCTTTCCGTTTGGAATTTTCATACCATTAGGACGTAGAACGGTTCCGGCGGAACAGGCGCTCCAGCGCCGGGTAGATGCGCCCCGCCTTGAGGACGCGCGCGAGGAGCATTCCCGCTTCCGCGACGGCGACGCCGCCGATTACGTCCAGAATGACATGCTGCTTGACGAGCAGGGTCGAGAGGAACACCGCGAACGTGCAGAACGTGAACGTCACGCGCCAGAACACCGGGTGACGCAGCCTGCGGCAGCGGAAAGACGCCCGCAGGACTACCCAGCTTTCCATGCAATGGATGGACGGAAAGAGGTTATCCGGCGGGTCGATGGCGTAGATCAATTGGGTGAGCCGGTCGAACAGCGAATGCGCTTCGAAGCCGTCCGGGCGGGAAGCCATGTACGTCGGGAGCAGCAGAAAAAAGACCAGACAGATCAGCTTTCCAATCAGTTCGCCGGAGAACAGCTCGTAGCAGAGCGCCTTCTCCTCCCGGGCGATGAACAGAAATCCGACAATCCAGAACAGGTAGGAGCCGATATAAAAAACGATCGCCCAGCTTTCAAACGGGATGAGGTCGTCGATCGGCAGGGATAGGTCGTAATGCTTCCAGCCGGAGGTAATGACGCGGTTGCCGAAATACACCAGGATGTTGAACAGCACACTGCAAAGGATCGGCAATACGCTGTACAGCGGCAGGAAACGCAGGATATATTTGTCCTCCATGCGAAGGCAATCCTTCCTTCCTGAACAGAAACAAAAATACCGAGTGTAGTATAGCAAATTTTACCCGGCTTGTCAAGACGGAAGCGAAAAAAGGAGTCGGCCGTTCAGCAGGAAGAACCCGATTCCGACCGTGAAGGCCCGGGCGAAAGAGTTCTGACACGCTTCCTTCTGCAGGTTGGCTCCGTCCGTCGGGTTGGTCGTGTAGCCGGATTCAATGAGGACGGAGGGTATGTCCGGGGATTTGTTAACCGCGAACGCTTCCTCCAGTCCCACGCGGTCAGACGCTGGGCGGTCTGCGGGAAGAATTTTGCGAATCCCCGCCCGAGCGCGTCCGAAAGCGAAGCGGACGACTCGGCGGGTGTCCGTACAGCGGTAAAGTCCGAAGCCGGACGGGAAGGAATGCGGGCGTTACGCGGTTTGCAGACTGACACCGAAAACGGCCAGTGTCGCCGGGCCGCACAGCAGGGTCATCTCGCCGCTCTTGTCGGAAAATGTGAAGTAGGCGGTGTTTCCGACCATCCGGGAGGAAATAGCGGGATTCGTCCGCCATCCAAAACGCCTTGGTCGATCGGTGGACCTCCGTTCCGCTCATACCGATGCCCTCGTCGACGACCGCGAGCAGCAAGCTCCCGTCCTGTACGGTGTGTTAGAGCTGCTGCCCGTCCGCCGCCTGCAATAGACGGGTCTGCTCGGCGGTGGCCTGTGCCATGGCGTTGACGCTGACGGCCGGCGTACGCAGTTGCTCGTCCTCCTAGGGAATCTGCTTTTCCTGCACGACACACATCTTTCGTCCGATTGGTTCTGCTCTTATGATACCATCTTTTCCAAAAATTGCAAGGGGAAAGCAGGGTTCCCAGTCCGCTTTTTTCTGGAACGTTCAGGGAATTTCTGCGAATTTTCGATTTTTATGACTTTTTGAATGAATTTTCGACTTTTTTTGAAATTTCTATTGACAAAGAGAAAGCGGTACGTTAAAATTATATCGTGATCAGCTGCCATGCATATTTCTTGGAAGAGAAGGAAATTCGAAATGGAAGATCCAAAGGGTGGAAAGGGTCAGGTGATAGCCGGTTTTGTCCTCGGTATCGTCGGTATCGTGTTTTTGCTTTCGTTCCAGGGTACGTGGCTCTCAATCCTTCCGCTGCCGATTTCGATCGTCGGTCTGGTTCTTGCGATTATAGGCGGTAAGAAGCTCAAAGAAGCCAATCAGCCTACTGGTTTCGCGACCGCGGGTCTGGTACTCGGCATTATTGCCGTCGCGCTTTCCACGATCTACTTCTTCACCTATGCACGATCTGAGTTGCTGCCGATGCTGCGGTGGTAGTCCTCTCTGGAGGATGCTCGAAACGGTTTGGCCTGATCGATCGGACGGGCGAATCTCCAACACAGAAACAAACGGGGAACTGGATTCCGAGAGTGTCGTTTTTGCGGATGCCACCGATCCGGGCTTTTCGTCAAGCAAAGATTTCTCGTTCAAAAAGCTAAAAAACCCGGACCCTACGGAAATGACCCGCCCCCTGTCAAGTAGACAGAGAAAAAAACAAAAATATTCAGTTT